>JAFDMF010000002.1 GCA_019306065.1 Deltaproteobacteria bacterium | reverse complement strand
TTGCTTCATATTATTGTATAATAGTTTAAATAACTTTTTTAAATTATTTAAAGTTAAACCGTCTTTTGCAGGATTTGAACCTGTCCTAATTGAATAGTATGTGTGATTTGTCATGTTTTACTCTGTGTTTGAAACTTAATATTCAAAAAAATTACTTATAGAATAATATAAATTATAAAAAAATTTAACAGGATAAAATTTTTTACTTCAGCCATTTTTCAATTTCCTACAATACTTTTTTCAAATCTTTTTGCGCCGTTCCCGTTAGATACGATTCGCTCACATTATTACTTGCATCGTGAAAATGGCGCGGCGCAGTAGCAATATCGGGATAGTGCGGCGCATTGTCCCAACGTAAAATAGGATGATCCGTAAACAATTGGTAAGCATAGTCTTGAAATTTCGGTTCGTGATGTAGCCATATCTGCATCTTATAATTTTTGACAAGACTACAACGTATCTTTAGTTCGAGTTTTCCTGCGGGCGTTTCGTCATAATTGACAATACGAATGCTTTGAACCGCCGAATGCCTTTTAAGTATTCCTATTAAGCTTTCAACAAGGGGATTCATTAGTCAAATTCCGATAGGTTTTCTGCCAATCGTCTAGCATGCTTTGAGCTGACTTCCATTCAAGCCAGTCATCTTCTTCGGCAGGAGTTGCCTGACTTTTTAATTGAGCGGTAAACTTATCGAAGCTTGTCCCGTATTTTTTTTCTAATTTTCGAATGCGTCTGCGATAATAAGCTGTTTTACTTCGGACAGACGATAATGCCAGCTCCCAAATTGCTTCTTCTACGGTTGAATATTTCCGTTTGACGACAAGAGATGCCGCTACTTTATTTATTACTCCTGTCGGAGAAAGTCCTGACATCATAACAGGTTCCTTTAATTATTAAATGAACTATGATAGTATCCGAAAATCATCCGCCCAAATAAGCTTTTTTAACTTCAGGGTCGGATAAAAGATCTTCGGATTTTCCTTCCAAAACAAGACTCCCGTTTTCTATAACATATCCGCGTTTTGTAAATTTTAAGGCAAGTCTCGCGTTTTGCTCTACCAAAAGTATAGTTGTTCCTGCCTTATTTATCTCTTTTAAAGCCTCAAACATAGAAAGCATTAAAATAGGCGCCAATCCCATAGAAGGCTCGTCTAAAAGCATAATTTTTCTTGCGCTTACAAAAGCTCTGCCTACGGCAAGCATTTGCTGCTCTCCGCCGCTTAATGTGCCTGATATTTGACTTTTTCTTTCTTCTAATCTCGGAAATATTCCGAATACGGTTTTTATGTCTTTTTTTATATTATCCTTATCTTTTCTCGCAAATGCGGCAAGTTTAAGGTTTTCCATTACCGTAAGATTACCGAAAAGGCGTCTTCCTTCAGGGACGTGAGATATGCCGAGTTTTGAAACCACTTTATCCGGCTGAAATAAAAGAAGGTTTTCCCCTTCAAACTCCATAACCGTTCCGGGCAGCGCGGGAACCATACGGGATATTGCCCGTAAAATTGTGCTTTTTCCCGCTCCGTTCGCTCCTATTATGCAGACCCGCTCTCCTTTTTCTATATTAAAATCTATTCCGTGCAAAGCCGTTATTTTATCGTAAGCTACTTTTAGGTTTTTTATTATCATCTGCATTGCGGGTTATAATCCTTATAAATTTCGTCGGATAACTTCCTAATTTGCCCGTTTGCTGCGTTATGCGAAAATTTTAACCGCAGGAATACTGAAGTATTTCGAGGATTAAAATTTTCGCATTGCCTTGAAAACAAACAAATTACTTTGTTATTATGTTTTAAGATTAAAAATTTTAATAACGGGCGTTTAATTTTTATATTTTGCAGTTAAAAAATTAAAAACCCTTTGTTACTCTGTATCTTCAAAAAGTCGTTTTAAAAATTTTTTTATATCTTCAAAACATTGATGCTCAAAATTCCAATATCCTTTTAATGCTCCAAGCCCCAAAGAGTTTTTTATAGGAGAACGAGACGCCAAGTATGTTTGAACGCAAGCTTTCGGATCGTTATACTTTTTCTTCTCTTCCTCTGTTTGATACTCCTTAAAGCATTGGATATAATTTTGAATGCAGTCGTTTATAGGCTTACCTTGAATGGTTTGTAAACACAGGTTTTCAAGCATTCCCGTTCCTTTGTTATCCGGCATTATATAAACGCCTATTTTTAAACCCTGTTTTTCTATAACTTGATTCGGTTTGTCCGGCGCCGGCAATCCTTTTTTCTTTAATATGCCGCAAATACTTTGAAATGCGGATTGAGCGGGTTTTTCTTCGGCATCCCTAACAAAGCCGATCTGTTTTACGGAGCTAAAACCTGCCCTGCCGTAAAGATAGCCGAATTCGTCGGCAAATTTATCCTTGCCGCCTATATCTACAAGCTGAACCTTTTTTATATCCAAATATTCTAATAATGCTTTAAAAAAATTACATTCATCCTTACCTTCTACCGCAAGAAGATTATCCGATGTTATTTTAAAACTTTTATCCATTAGCGCGCCTCAAAATTTTTTTCGATACCGGCTTTTAATTCCCGCGCGGAAGCGGAATAAGCTTTATGGTTTTCGCCGTCTTTATCTAATCTGTAAAGACGTATATCGTCTCCTTGCGGCTCAATTTCGGTATAGGCGTTTGAAAGGGCTTCAATGGCTTCGTAAGAATGGGTTGTGGCTATTAATTGAATGTCATATGCTTTGCAAGCCGTTAAAATAGCGTTCCAAGCTATGTTCATTGAAGAGTAATGCAAGCCGTTTTCTATTTCATCTATTAAAACCACTCCGTTTTTTGTTTCCGCAAGGGTAGTTAAGAATGCAAGGATTCTACGCATTCCGTCCCCCATTATATTAATAGGCAATAGGTTGTTTCCGCCAATATCAATATAAATAATTCCCTTTGCTCCTATTCTGAGATCAATAACGTTAGATTCAAGTTTTTGCAAAACCGAAATAATTGCATCAAGTTTTTTTTCTACTGTTAGATTTTCCAACTTGGGGATTATATCAAGCATAATCTTATCGGGAAGCATATAAGCGCAGGTCAAACTCTCTTTGTATAAGGATAAAGTCGGTAAATTTAATATTCCCCTTCTGAGATTAATTTGTCCTTTATGAACCAGTTTGTTTTTATGATTATAGCAATCAAGTTTTATACCTTCTATAATACGATTCGATTTGATAGAATCCGTATAACTATATCTCGGAGATATTAATTCTTCCTGTTTTTTTAACCGTTGAGCTTTATCGTCTCCTATGATTCCGCCAAGAAGATTTAGTGATATTAACTCTTCCTGTTTTTTTAAGTGATTGGAGCTATCGC
Source organism: Deltaproteobacteria bacterium (assembly GCA_019306065.1). GTDB lineage: Bacteria > Desulfobacterota > Desulfobacteria > Desulfobacterales > JAFDMD01 > JAFDMD01. The sequence goes on along the minus strand of JAFDMF010000002.1, from coordinate 178,971 downwards.
CGGCATAAAGAGGATTAATTTTTAAACTTCGTTTTTTATTATCAAGTTTTCCTTCTAAAATGATTTGATTTTCAAAAGTTAAATTTTTGAATATAGATAACATATCCTGCGCATTGAGAACTGCTAGTCCTCGCCGAGTTTGTATATTTAAAGGCAAATCGGAATTAGACATTCCCGAAAGCAGAAAAACCGCTTCGAGTATCGAGGTTTTACCGCAATTATTGCGTCCTACCAAAAGATTCACCCGTTTCAGGTCGTCTATTTTAAGCTTTTTTATTCCTCTGAAATTTTCAATTGTTAAGGATTGATATTTCATAATAGTATATCTCCTTTTAACTTATATCCTCTTTGCCTAGATACGCCTCTATAACCTGCGGGTTGTTTTGTATTTGCTCCGGGGTTCCTTCGGCTATTACCTCTCCGAATACCAATGTTTGTATTGTTTCGCAAAGTTCCATTACAAATTTGAGTCTGTGTTCTATTAAAAATATTGCAACGTTAAATTTTTTTTGGACGTTTTTTATTATTTGTATCATTCTGATTAATTCTTCGGGGGTCATTCCTGCGGTAGGCTCGTCTAAAAAAAGCGCTTTGGGCTTTATAGCCATAGCTCTTGCCATTTCCACTCTTCGCTGCGCGCCGTAAGGAAGATTAACCGCAAGCATATCCGCAAAATCGGATATATCGAAGATTTCCATAAGCCGATAAGAGTTTTCTTTTATTTTTGCTTCCTCTTCGCGTCGCTTTTTTGTGCCGAAAAATGATCCGATAAGTCCGTAGCTAATCTGCGAATAATGAGCTATTTTTATATGATCGAAAACCGTTAAATGTCTCCATAACAAAAGGTTTTGAAATGTTCTGCCAAGCCCTTTAGATGCGATTTGATACGGAAAAAGTCCGGCTATTTCTTCGTTGTCAAGCTTTACGCTGCCTTTGGAAGGTTTAAATATTCCGGTTATAAGGTTAAATACGGTTGTCTTTCCTGCTCCGTTTGGTCCTATTAAACCTTGTATTCTGTTTTTTTCAAGAGTAAGGTTGTAGTTATAAACTGCTCTTAATCCTCCGAAAAAATGGGTCATATTTTTTACTTTAAGCAGCGGAGTCATTATTTATTTATCTCCTTTCGGAGCGAGTATTTTTTTTATATCGAATTCTTTAAATGCAACAAGCCCTGTAGGTCTGTATATCATTATTAATATCATAATAACCGGTATTATAATCCATTTGAACAGCTCGAGAGGTCTTAAAGCTTCGCTTGCCAGATTAAATGCTACCGCGCCTATAATTGAGCCTACTATGGAATTTAATCCGCCGAAATATACCATAGTAAATATCTCCGCAAGTTTTTTAATGCCGAATGTTCCGGGGTTTACATAGCATAGTACATGAGCAAAAAGCCCTCCTGCTACGCCAGCCCAGAACGCCGCAAACATAAAGGTTACTATTTTTGTGCGTCTTGTATTAATTGTCATTGCATTTGCGGCAGTTTCGTTATCTCGGACGGCATTTGTAGCTTTTCCTATTATTGATGTAACAAAATTATTGATTATCCATATTGATAATATTGTCCATATAAATACTGTAGGAAGGTTAGCCAAAGGATGCTGCCCGCCCATTCCTCTTGCCCCGCCCAAAACTTCAAGATTTTCTATTAGACTTTTTACTATAAACATAAAAGCCAGCGATATTATGGCAAGATAATCTCCTCTGGTTCTAAAGGATGGTATTGCAACCAAAAGGGAGCCGAGCGCGGCGGCTATTCCGCCTATTATAAGAGCTATCGGAAATAAAAAAGGCGCCAAATAGGAAGGAAGCAAAGCCTCTCCGAAAAGTTTATCGTTTGTAAATAAAATAAGGGTTACGGTTGATGCGAAGTAAGCGCCTAACGCCATAAATCCGGTATGAGAGCATGAGAATTCCCCCATGTATCCGTTTATGACGTTTAAGCTTAAAGTTAAGATTATGGCTATAAAGGTAAGCTTTAGCGTAACTATTCTGTAATCGCTCATACCCGCCCATATATCTATTATTATATATAAAAATATCAGATAAAAAACGGTATAAACAGGCGGGGGCAGTTTATAAAGTTTTGCCGCAAGTTTGTTTATTTTACCAGAGAAAAAACGCGCTGTTAATGTTAAAGGTAAAAGATATACTATAATTATGTAAGCCAAAGCGCCAGGTATTAAAAGCGGCTTTTTTAGCATTATAAGAAAGCCGAAAAGAACCGGTATCTTCGGAAGCCCGAGCAGCCAAGCTATGTTATTGCCTATCAGGTATTCGATAATAACCGCAGAAAAAAATCCGAAGAGCCAGCCTAATGCGGGCATTGCGGAAAAAAATCCGAGAATTTTTTTAAATCCGATAATTCGTTTCATATTTTTATAATTAAGATAAAAAGTTGCAAAGTAGCGAGGTTGCATGCAACCTCTTTTTCGGGTTAATCTTTATATTCATTTAATCGAATACTCCGAGAAAAATTGCTTCCCGTCTTGTCAAGGCTGTCGTTTTTTTCTGTTATTTTAAAGTCTTAAACTTGAACTGTGAGCTTTGCCGAAAAATCCGTGAGGTCTGATGGTCAATATAATAAGTATTATTGAATATGCTATCAGATCTCTTAATGTGGAAGGAAATATCATAGCGGTAAATATTTCTATAAATCCGAGTAAAAATCCTGCCAAAGCCGCTCCCAAAATCGAGCCTCTGCCGCCTAATATTGCCGCTACAAAGGCTTTCCATCCCAAAAGTATTCCCATATAAGGGTCTAATACCGGATATGCAAGTCCGTAAAGTATGCCTGCGGCAGCCGCAAGCGCGGAGCCTATGGCAAAGGTTAACGGAGCTATTACGTTTAAAGATACGCCCATAAGGGGAACTATAAAAAAGTCGTAAGACATAGCCCGCATAGCCATGCCCCATTTTGTTTTTTCTATAAAAAAATGCAGCCCCGCCATTAAAAAAAGTGAGATTGCCACTATTATGATTTTTTTATTGGTAATAAAGATTCCTGCAATATTGTAGGTAACTGTTTCCACAAGCGGAGGAAAAGCGATTCTTTTTGTGCCGAATATGGCTATATTGGAGGTTTCTAATATAATGCCTATCATCAAGCCGGTAATTGCGGCGGATGCGCGCGGAGCATTTCTTAATGGTCTGTACCCGATTTTTTCTATTAATACTCCTATAAATGAGGTTAAAAACATAGAGACTATAATTGTTAAAATCATCACAAGCCAGCCGGGGGCTCCGACGCCTCCGAATAAAAAAATAAAAAGGCTTGCTATACAAAAACCGATGTATGCACCGCTCATAAAAATATCGCCATGAGCAAAATTAAAGAGCATAAGTATGCTATATACCATAGAATAGCCGAGGGCTATAAGAGCGTAAAAGCTTCCCCATTGCAACGCGTTGATGAAGTTTTGGAGAAAGTATTCCATTTTATCTCGTTTTTAGGTTTTCTCTGTTTATATTTTATTTGTCTTTTTATTCTTATTCATTAGGAGATGTTCAAGTTTATTTCCTTGGCGATAAGAGCCTCTACGCAAAAAATTTTTGAACATCTCCTTTTATCATAATTTTTTTTTGTGTTTAAATTTCGCGTTTCCGTTTTCCATTACGGGCATACTGATTTATAGAATCTAAACTCGCCTGCGTCGCTTATTTTAACGATAATAGCGCATTTTACGGGGTCTCCGTCCGGAGTAAAACTCATGTTTCCGGTAACCCCTTCAAAGTTTGCTATTTCCGCAAGATTTTTTTTAACGTTTTCGCGGTCTTTTTTTATATCTCCGCTAAATTCGACAAGAGCTTCTATTGCCTTTTGGGCAAGTTTTAAAGAATCCCAAGTTAAAGCGCATACGTCGTCCGGCACGTAACTGTATTTTTTTTTATAACGGTCTATAAACTCTTTTGTAATTCCTTCGGCTCCGGCAGAAGCATAATGGGTGCTAAAAAAGGCGCCGTAGCAGTCGCTTCCGCAAAGGGTAATTGTCTCGGATGATCCCCAGCTGTCGCTTCCGAGTATAGGTTTTTTCCATCCTAATTCGCGAGCCTGTTTAACTATTAGAGCAACTTCGTTGTAATACTGCGGAACAAATAAAACTTCGGCTCCGGAATTTATTATTTTGGTAAGCTGAGAACTAAAATCGGCATCTTTTGTCGTAAAGCTTTCATAAGATACTACGGAACCTTCGCCGTTATTTTTTTCCCATGCCTGTTTAAAGTATTCGGCAAGCCCTTTTGGATAATCGCTTGCCACGTCATAAAGAACCGCCGCTTTTGTAAAACCAAATTCCTCTTTTACAAAATTTGCCAGCATTGGTCCCTGGAAAGGATCAAGAAAACATCCTCTGAACACATAAGGTCTGTCTTTTGTAGTATCCGGATTGGTTGACCAAGGGCTTATCATCGGAGTTGCATAGCTGTCTGCCACGCCTCCTGCAGGTATTGCCTGTTTTGAAGACTGGGGACCTATTACTGTTATAACTTCGTCTTCCGTAATCATTTTTGTATTAACTTTAACTGCGGATTCCGCTTGAGCTTCGTTGTCTTCTATTACAAGTTCCACAGGATATTTTTTGCCGGCTATTTCTATTCCTCCGGCTTTTTCTATATCTTCCAGCCACATTTTAGCGGTATTTTTGGTGTTTTCTCCCACTTTTGGTATATCGCCGGTAATAGGAGCATTAATGCCTATTTTAATTATTTTTTTTTTACCCCAGCACCAGCCGGAAGATGATAGGGCAAATAGAGTGAAAAAAATAGCAGTTAGAATAAGACTTAATTTTTTCATAATTGACCTCCTGTTTATAAAGATTTGAAGATATTCAGCCGTTGGTTCTATTTTTTAAGTTAAATATATAAATTGGTTTTCCGATAACGGTCTGAAAGCTATATACTAATATTATTATAAAGCATTTATGTCAATTTATTATATAGCTGCCGTATAAAAGAGTCCTGTTTTGTTTGATTTGAAGATTTTAATTCTCCTTTCTTGACTTTTGGGTAGTATAAAACTATTTCAAATTAATTAATATGCCGGATTTAATCAGCAAGCGGAAAGAACCGGCAATCCCTTTCTGCGTCCTTTTTGAAAAGGGGGATTGAAAGGAATAATAAAGGGATTTTTTGCTTCGCTCTAAATGACGGGAAGGAAGTTTTTTTGCCATGTCATTTCGACGAACGAAGTGAGGAGAAATCTCATAATAAAAACATTAAAGATAGGAGACCAATGATACTAGTTATAGATTTCGGTTCTCAATATAACCAACTTATAGCAAGAAGAGTAAGGGAAGGCAGAGTATATTGCCAAATAGAACCTTGTAATATCGAAATAGGTAAAATTAAAGCAATCGCTCCGAAAGGGATTATTTTATCCGGCGGACCTATGAGCATTCATGATAGAAACAGTCCCGAAGTAGATGAGAGAATTTTTGATCTTAATATACCTATACTCGGAATATGTTACGGATTGCAGTTTATGATATACGCTTTAAGCGGAGGCGTAAAAAAAGCTGAAAAAAGAGAATACGGTTTTGCATCTTTGGATATAAAAAGCGAACATAGGTTGTTTGACGGAGTGGATAAAACAACAAAATGCTGGATGAGCCACGGAGATTCTATATATAGACTTCCTGAAGGCTTTAGTCGGCTTGCTTCTACAGATAATACCGAGTTTGCGGCGGTTGCAAACGAAGAAAAAAAACTTTACGGTTTTCAGTTTCATCCCGAAGTAGCCCATACTCCAAAAGGGAAAAGAATGCTTGAAAATTTTGTGATAAATATAAGCGGGTGTAAACGTAATTGGACGATGAAATCTTTTGCAAAAAAAGTCGTAAGCGAAATTAAAGAGCGCGTTAAGGATGATAAAGTTATACTCGGATTAAGCGGCGGGGTGGATTCTACCGTAACTTCGATTCTGCTTAATAAAGCTTTGGACAAGAATTTTACCGCCATATTTATAGACAACGGTTTGTTAAGAAAAAATGAGGATTATAATTTAAAAAAGATATTTAAAGAGCAGCTTGAGATAAATGTTAGATTTATTAAAGCGGAAAATAGATTTTTGGATAAGCTTAAAAAGGTAACGGATCCGGAACAAAAGAGAAAAATAATAGGAAAGATATTTGCGGATATATTTCAAGAGGAAGCAAAAAAGATTAAAGGAGTTAAGTTTCTTGCGCAAGGAACATTATACCCTGATGTTATAGAATCGGTTTCGGCTTTCGGAGGGCCTTCTGCGGTTATAAAATCGCATCATAATGTAGGCGGGCTTCCTAAAGATATGAAGCTGCAATTAATTGAGCCGTTAAAATATTTTTTTAAAGATGAAGTCCGAAAATTGGGCAAAACATTAGGCATAAGCCCGCAGCTTATATGGAGACAGCCGTTTCCGGGCCCCGGGCTTGGAATAAGGGTAATAGGAGAAATAACAAAAGAACGTTTGGAAATATTAAGAGAGGCGGACGCTATTCTTCTTGAAGAAATATATTCGGCTGGATATTATAAGAAACTGTGGCAGTCTTTTGCGGTTCTTTTGCCTGTTAAAAGCGTCGGAGTAATGGGAGATTCCAGAACTTATGAAAATATAGCCGCCATAAGAGCGGTAACCAGTAAAGATGCTATGACCGCAGACTGGGCAAAGCTCCCGCAAAAACTTTTGGGTAGAATATCCAATAGAATTATCAATGAAGTATCGGGAATCAACAGGGTTGTATATGATATAAGCTCCAAACCCCCCGCTACTATAGAATGGGAGTAAAAAAATGGAGAATGAAAAAATATCTGATCCTAAAATTGATTTTGAAGAAGATAATACAAATTCCATCTTCTTTGAAGAGACAAAGATGGAGGAGATAGTAAAGTTAAAAAAAAGAATCAATTATGTTGCCTTTTTTACATTTATTCTTATATGCGCTTCCGCCGCGTTATTCTATTTTAATTTGACAGAGGTAATGCTTGAAGTAAAAGACGGCGGAGCCTTAAAAATAGAAAATTTTTCTAAAGAGATTGACGCCAAAATAGCAACTTTAACCGCTTTGAATTCCGATTTTAAAGGGGATGCGGCAAAAAAAATCGAAGAGATTACAAAAGAGGCAAACAGCGTTAAAAAAGATTTTAATAAGATAGTCAATAAGCTTAAAAAAATTGAAGAGATTGAAAAAGCCTTAAAAAATAAGCCTGATAAAGAGGAATTGAAAAAAGTATCAGAGGGTTTTACAAACACGTTAGAAGATAAAATAACCTCTGCAGATTTTAAAAAAATATTGGAAGAGTTTCGGCAAGAGCGTAAAACCTCTATACATGCTTCGTTAAGCCAAAGTCTTACAAAAAACGACCTTGAAGAAAGAATAGGAGTTTTTGAAAAGGATATAAGAATTAAACTTCTGCGCATAGCCGGAGATGCCGAAAATCTGATAGCAAATGCAAAAGAGGAGATAGAAAAGGATGTAGATAAAAAGATGTCTGCATTAATTAGAGATTTTGAGATAAGTATGCAAAATTATATTCGGCAAAATTTTCAAACTCAGAATAATAATTAAAAAAATATAAGAATTCTAACGGAGGACACAGACAGGAGAACGCAGAATGATTAAAAGGAAATAATGAAGGGATTTTTCGCCCTGCTCTAAATGACAGGAAGTATTTTTTTGTTTGTAATGTTAAAGAATGTTTTTTTATTTGTCATTTCGACGAGCGCAGCAAGGAGAAATCTTATAAAACAATATAGACACCAAAAAGAGCGATTATAAAGATGAATTGTGATACCGATGTAAAAGCAACCGTAATTATACCTGCAAGATATGCTTCCTCAAGATTTCCGGGCAAGCCTCTTGCCCTTATTTCCGGCAAATCTATGATAAGAAGAGTTTATGAAAATGCCCAAAAGTCTCCCAATATAAAGGATGTTTTTATAGCGACAGATGACGAGCGGATAGCAAAAGAGGCGGAGAGTTTCGGCGGCAAATATATTATTACTTCAACTCTGCATAAATCCGGCACAGACAGAGCGGCAGAAGCTACAAATATAATAGGTTTGAAAAAAGAGGATATAATAATAAATGTTCAAGGAGATCAGCCGCTTTTTGATTTCAGATGCCTTGACGAAATCCTTACTCCGTTTAAAACAGGTTTTGACGGAATGAGCACTCTTGTATGCAGAATAACCAAGCCTGAAGAGATAACCGATCCTAAAGACGTAAAAACCGTTTTTGACAATAACGGTTTTGCGCTTTATTTTTCCAGAACCTCAATCCCTTATGACAGAGACGGTTTAACCCTTAATAATAAATATAAACATCTCGGCTTTTATGCTTATACTAAAGAATTTCTTGAAAAATTTACATCTTTGCCTGAAGGAGAACTTGAAAAAAGAGAGAGATTGGAACAGTTAAGAGCATTAGAATACGGTTTAAGAATCAAAATAGTTGTTACAAACTACGATTCTTTTGAAATAGATCTGCCTTGCGACATAGAAAAAGCGGAAACAATTATTAGCGAAAAGCTTAAAGGGGAATAAAGAAGCGTTACAAAATTTAAAAAATGCGGTTATGTTATATCATAAAGACTTAATTGAGAACCGATTTATTCAAATAAGGTTGGCTGACCGGCTTTAAAATCAATTCCGTTCCATCGTTTAAACAGATTATTATTTATCTGTAAATAATCGCATATTTTCCCTAATGTCTGATTAATAATATCTTCTATGGTTTTAGGGCGGTGATAAAAAGCCGGAATTGCCGGCAAAATACATGCCCCGTTATCTGCGACTTTTAACATAAGTTTAAGATGCCCTTTATGAAACGGAGTTTCTCTTATCATCATAACAAGTTTTCTTCCCTCTTTTAAAGTTACGTCTGCAGCTCTTGTTATAAGATTGTTGTTATACGAATTTGCAACGGCAGATAATGTTTTTATACTGCACGGAATAACTATCATACCGTCTGATAAAAAAGAGCCGCTTGCAATCTTTGCTTCCATCTCGTTATTGTTATAAACAAAATCGGACAAAGAAACGATTGTTTCAAACTTATATTCGGTTTCTATATCTATTATTTTTTTTGCGGCGTCAGATACTATTACATAGGTTTTGATTCGGTTTTTTTTAAAAAATTCAAGAAGCTTTATGCTATAAATAACGCCGCTTGCTCCTGTTATACCTATAATAATTTTTTTCATTTTTTTATGATTAAGATACAGAGATACAAAGTTTTATCCTGTCTTTTAATTGTTTGCGCACAGATTTATTCGGATTATACCTATTATGTAGAGACGTTGCATTACAACGTCTTTTGCGTCCTTTATATCTTGCAATTAAAAAATTAAAACCGGTTCCTTTGTCCCCTTACCCTTTTGTTACTTTGTATCAGGGTTATAATCATCCTTTTTTGTGTCTATAACATAGTAATGGGCGTTTGCGTTAAAGATTAATTTTATTAAAACCATATCCGATATTTTATGATTGTCAATGATAAGATTTGGAATTGACTTTAAATATAAAACATTTAATATCGCAAAATTAAAAGGTTATATTAATTTTATAATAAAAGATTTTATTGATAAGTAATTAAGAAAAATTTTCTATCATTCTAATTTGCTTTGTATCTCAATTATAGCAATATGAAAAAACTACTCTTTATAATAAACGATCCGTTTTTTTTTATATCTCACAGACTTCCGATAGCGCTTGAAGCAAAAAAGCGCGGGTATATAGTTATGATAGCAGCGCCTTATAATAAGGATGCGGAAAAAATTTTAACCGAAAAAGGCTTTGCATTTTATCCCGTAAAATTAAGCAGAAGCGGAGTTAATCTGTTTGAAGAATTAAAAACAATTATTGAGTTATACAAACTTTACAGAGAAATCCGCCCTGATATTATTCATAATGTAACTATAAAACCTGTATTATACGGCGGAATACTTGCGAAGATAACAAAAATACCTGCCGTTGTAAGCGCGATAACTGGGCTTGGTTTTGTGTTTATATCAAAAGGCTTTTTTGCAAATATAAGACGTTTTTTAATAATATTTATATACCGTATTGCTTTAAGCCATAAAAATTTAAAGGTAATATTTCAGAATCCGGACGATCTTAATATGTTTATTGAAAAAAAACTTATAAAAAAGGATCAGGCGGAGCTGATTCTTGGTTCTGGAGTTGATACGTCCGAATTTTATCCCTCTTTTGAGCCGAAGACAAAGCCGGCAGTTATAACAATGGCATCCAGAATGTTATGGGATAAAGGAGTAGGCGAATTTATTGCGGCTGCAGAATATCTTAAAGAAAAAGGAGTTTACGCAAAATTTTTTTTGGCGGGAGATACCGATTCGGGCAATCCTGCGTCGGTTTCCGAAAAACAGCTTAAAAAATGGCATGATAAAAATATAGTGGAATGGCTTGGGTTTAAAAAGGATATACGAAAAATATTTGAAATGTCTAACGTAGTATGTCTGCCTTCTTATAGAGAGGGGCTTCCGAAAGTTTTGATAGAAGCGGCTTCATGCGGAAAACCTATTATAACTACGGATGTTTCGGGATGTAAAGAAATAGTAAAACATGGTAAAAACGGTTTGTTGGTTCCCGCAAAAGATTATATCGCGCTTGCCAGCGCTATGGAGCGGTTGATAAATGATAAAGAGATGAGAATTAAAATGGGAAAAGAGGGACGGAGCATAGCGGAGGCTGATTTTAAAATAGAAAGCGTGGTTGAAAAGACGATTGCAATCTATAATCGGCTATAACCAAAACCCAAATACCCTTGCATAAAGCTTGACGGATAAAAATTTTAAAGGTATCTGAACGCCAATGCAAACATAATAAACGCATAGCTTTATGTTTTAAATACAATAAGAGATAATTATGAAAGGAGATAAAGTTTTTTTGCGAAGCGATAAGCAAGAAGCGGAGCAAACAAACTTGAACATCTCCTAATTGAGTTGTAAACGGATTAAAAATGATAGCCGAAATATTATCAACAGGAGAAGAGATCAGAACCGGCGCTGTTGTTGATACAAATTCCGCATATATTGCCGAACTTCTTCAAAACGCAGAGGTATGTGTTGCAAGACACAACTGCGTAGGAGACGATATAAATGCCGTTGCCTCAATATTGGAAGAAATATCTGCAAGAGCCGATATTGTAATTGTAACAGGCGGGTTGGGTCCAACCGAAGATGATATTACAGCTCAAGCTGCCGCAAAAGCTGCAAATGTAAAGCTTTTTTTAAATATAACTGCTCAAAAACATATAAAAGAGTTTTTAAAACAACGCGGTAAAAAAATAATCCCCTTAAATGCAAAACAGGCTTTGCTGCCGGAAAATTCGATACTTATAAATAATTTTGCTGGAACAGCGAGTGGTTTTATTCTTAGAATAAATAAAGCATTCTTCTTTTTTTTACCTGGAGTTCCTTTTGAAATGAAAAAGATGATGCCGCAGATAATCGAATATATTCAAAAAAATCTATCCGCCTCCGGTATGTTTAATAAAACAATAAATATAAAAACATTCGGAATGCCCGAATTTTTGGTAAATGAAGCCTTAAAAGATTTCAATTTTAAAAATATAAAACTCGGTTTTAGAGCGGTTTTTCCTGAAATACATATTAAGCTATACGGAAGCGGATATAATAAAGAAAAGATTGAAGAGGAATTAAAAAAAGGGGAACAATTTGTAATTGAAAAAATAGGCAGATATGTATTTTCAACCGACGGCAAAAGCATAGAGGAAACCATAGCCGAAATTTTTGTAAAAAAAAAGGCTTATCTTGCGATTGCGGAAAGCTGCACAGGAGGATTAATCGGAAGCAGATTAACAGACGTTACCGGAAGTTCCGAATATTTTCTGTTTTCCGGGGTAACTTATGCAAACGATTCCAAAATAAAAGTATTGAAAGTTTTGCCGGAAACAATAAACAAATACGGAGCGGTAAGCATAGAAACCGTAAAAGAGATGGCTGCGGGGACAAAGAGAATATCCGGAGCGGATTATGCTATAGCGGTAAGCGGAATAGCCGGCCCTACCGGAGGAACCGAAGAAAAACCTGTAGGAACAGTATGTATAGGTATAGCGGATTTAAAAACCGTAATAGGCAAAAGATACAATTTTCCTTTTAAAGAACGACTGGCAAATAAAAAGATTTTTGCTACTGCGGCTCTTTGGCTTTTTTTAAAACGGATTACGGATAATAAAGATTAAAGGCGGTAATACAAATTGAATAATGAAACTGACCTTATGCGTTTAATTCTGCTTAGAACAGGATATGCCGGCTGCAAGAATTGTTTGAATTTTATCTAACAAATTGCATTTATCAATACATAGCGGAAAGGTTTCCTCTTTTTTAAGGCATTTAGCGCAAGGGCTTTTTATAATATAACCGACTTCAAAGTCGAATTTATCTCTTATTATTATCGAATTATCCATAATGTTAGATTTATGATTATAGACTATAAAAAATTAGAAGAATATTTAAAAAAACTTACAACCGATAAATATGCTCCTGTTTATCTTATCTACGGTGAAAATCAACTATTTAAACGTTCTTTGAATAAACTTATTGAAAAAATTGTTCCGGAAAACGGCAAGGAATTAAGCTGCGAGCATATAAATTGTTCGGAACCGTTTGATATATTTGAAGTAATATCAAAGTTGTCTGCATACTCAATGTTTAGCGCAAAAAAGATAATCGTATTGGGAGAGATAAATCTTCTTGGCGCAGGCGAAAGTCAAAATGATATAAAACAGGATTCGGATACGGAATCGATTCTTACAGATTTTATAGCAAAAGGTTTTTGTAAAGGAAATCATTTTATAATTACCGCGGAAACAATAGATAAAAGAAAAAAGCTTTTTAAAGCAATAAATAATGCTGGGGTAATTATAGACTGCTTTATTTCAAAAGGCACAAATTATGCCGACAAAAAGATTCAAGACCAAACCCTGTTAGATGTTGCGGATAATATTTTGTCAAACATGGGCAAAAAACTAACCAAAGAGGCGTATAAAAATTTATACGGCTTAACAGGATTTGATCTTGCCACATTTTCGGATCATCTTAAAAAGCTTATAATTTTTACGGCGGATAAGGCCGAAATAACAGCTGCAGACGTTAAAGCGCTTGTAAACAGAACAAAAAAAGACCCTATATACGAATTAACAAACGCAATATCTGAAAAAGATGTAAAAAGCGCTCTTTTTTATATAGATTCTCTTTTAAATTCTGGTTTTCATACGCTTCAAATACTTATGGCTATTATAAATCAGGTAAGAAAACTGCTTATTGTAAAAAACTTTATACAAGAAAACAAAACCGTTTGGAAAACAGGATTAACTTATAATCAATTTCAAAAAAGCGTAATGCCAGCGATAACAGATTATGACCAAAAGCTTTATCAGGCTTTTTTACAAATAGATCCGAATACAGAGGATAAAAAAAAAAGCTCTTTATCAATTGCGCAAAATAGAGCTTATCCTGCATATCAAATATTTATGAAATCGGATAATTTTACCATAGAAGAGCTTATAAAGGCTTTTGAATATTTGACGGGATTAGATTTTAATTTAAAAAGTCGATCTTCGAACCCAAAAATAATGCTTCAGCAAACTATAATATCTTTATTTTCAAAAACGAGGTGAAAAAATATGTTTTATTCGGAAACAAAAGAAGAGGTTTTGGAAAAAATACTTAACCAGAAAAAACCGAAATGTAAATACTGCGAACAAGAGATGAAAATATGGGAAACTCCCCTAATGCCGGTAGGAGACGGACTCGGATGGGGAACCCCCTATCTTTTTATGTGCTTTAACGACGAATGTTCTTTATACAAACAAGGGTGGGAGCATGTTAATGAAGAATACGCCCACAACGCTTCATACAGATGTATAAACTATCCCGGAACCGAACAATACGAATGTATTCCTGTATTTTCAAACGTAGGCGGACAAGGGCAGATAATAGACGAAAAAACTCTGGCGCAGGAAGAAGTTTTAAAAGAAAATATAAAAAAAGGATTTTTAATACTTGCAGGATGCTACAACGAAAAAAACTGGCTTGAAACTTTAAAAATTCTTACAGACGTAACGCAGCCTTCAAGAGTTAGATTAAAAGCCGCCGAAATGCTCGGAGATATAGGCGCTACGGAAGTAATCGATACAATGAAAAGCTGTAAATTCGGCAGTAAAGTCATACAAAAACAGGTAGATGATTCAATTACGGCAATACATAAAAAATATTTTACCAAAGAATGCCCCTTTTGCGCCGAAATAATCAAACAAAGAGCCCAAATATGCAAACATTGCGGCAAAGAGGTTGTTTGAATTTCGTCGGATAACTTCTTGGTTTGCCCGTTTACGGCGTTGAAAAAATTTTTCGCCTTGTAAACAAACAAATTACTTTATACCCGATTTAAAATTTTTAAATACTGCACAAATCAATAAAATCGCTATATATATAAAAAAATTAACAGCAATTGTAAAAAATAACCGAATATTGCCTATTTTCAATAAACATCCGTTGTAAATTACCCGTTTACAGTTACAAATGACATATTTGTAATCATATTTTGCCAATTGCAATTACAAACAACATAAATAAGCCTTTTAATAACGAATTTTATCTTTAAAATTTGTTTGGTAAACATTTTATTTGATAAAATAAGCATTAAAGAAGCAAAAATACAAAAAAAAATAAAAATACAGAAATTCAAAAAGGCAAAGAAGATAAAAAAAAGATAATTATAAGAACAATAAAGAAATTTTTCGCTCTGCTTGACAAAACAGGCTTCTTATTTCTGCTATGCTATTTTGACAGATGTTATTGTTACTTGTAATGCGCAGCGAGGAGAAATCTCTTAATTAAAATACAAACAGAGAAAAGTATAATCCGATTTTAAATTTTAATTGACATGTTATATTGGAAATGATTAAAAAATTATCTTTTAATTACGGATAAAAAGGGAAATGATTATGAAAATATTCTTTTATGCTTTTACAAATATAACGCTTTTTTTTAACGAAGTTATAAAAGAAGCGCAGCTTAAAAAAGAGCATATAGAATGGGGACTTATATTTCCGAAAGCGGTTTATAAAAAAAGCGCTGATAAGATAGTAAAAAAAAAAAACATCCTCTATTTATACGAAAACTTTAATAAAATATATCAAAAAACCGACAGCTTTGATTTTGAATTTAAAACCCAAGAAAACAGTATCTATAAAATAATAAAAAGCTCTAAAAACAACTTTACAAAAGTAGATTCTAAAAAACAGCTTAAAATTGCAAAAACAACCTACGTTATATATAAAGATTTTCTTTTAAAAAACAGACCGGATTATATTGTCTTTTCGCTTCTTGAAACGGTTGACGGCTTTATATTGATAAATTTATGCTACGAGTTGGGTATAGAGCCTATATATTGCTATCATACCAGAGTTTTCGGAAAACAGATATTTGGAACTACCGTATATCAGGATTTACCGGTTTATTACGGCGGGTTTGAAGAAAAAGATACTATAGAAGCAAAGAAATTTATTGATGATTTTTATCAAGGCAATATAGCCGCTTTTGAAACCGTAAAAGAATGGACAAATACGGATAAGGTTAAGATAGAAAAAGAAAAGTTTTTAAAAAGAACAATCAAAAGTCTTTTTTGCAGGTTTGTTAAAGGGGAAAATAAATGTTTGGATATATATTCGATTCCGCTTCAGATTAAAAGAAATTTAACTCCTTTTATTTATAAATACAGAAAGATAATATATAACTCTTATCATAAAAACCTTTTTCATATAAAAACGGATCAGGATATTTTACCCGAAAATTTCATACTCTACGCTTTGCAAAAAACTCCCGAAGCCTCTATAAACACTTTGGAACCATACTTTGTTAAACAGGAAAGAGCAATTGAGCTGCTACTGCTTAATATGCCGAGCAATTTTTATCTGCTGGTTAAAGAACATCCGGTAATGGAAGGGGAAAGGCCCGCTTCTTTTTATAAAAAAATGAGAGCACAACCGGGCGTTTTGTTAGTTGATCCTAATGTTTCTACTAATAAATTGGTTAAAAAAGCAAAATTAGTCTGCTCGGTTACGGGAACCATAGGTTTGGAATGTTATTTGGCAAATAAACCCTGCTTGCTTTTCGGTAAAAATTTTTTTAATCGCCTATGCTATTCTTTTAGCGATTTTCACAATTTCAAAAACGATTTATATAAAATGATTTTTGAATATAAGCCGCCTTCGCTTGAGGAAAAAATCGAAGAGATAGCCAAGATATATAATGTTTCATACTCCTATACGTTAAACGATCCGTTTTTCGTGCCGCATGTTATGGAAAAAGAGAATATAAAACATTTTTTAAAATATATAAAAGAGCATATCAAAAGATTTGAAACCCATAAAGAGGATCAAACGGCTTTAAATATTTAATCTACCGCAATTTTTTTAAACAATGATTAACAAATTAAAAAAAATATTAAGCTTTAAAGATAAGCTTTTTTTTAGTTATCTTGTTTTTTTTTCCGTAATAGTATCTTTAATCGAAACCGTAGGCATATCTTTAATAATGCCTTTTGTTGCGGTGGCAAGCGATTTTACGGTTATAGAAACAAATAAATATTATAATTATTTTTATAAGCTTTTTAATTTTGAAAACAAAATCAATTTTATACTTGCTTTCGGTTTCTGCCTGCTTGCTTTTTATACATTAAGAAGCCTTATCAACGTTTTTTATTCTTATGCTATGGCAAAGTTTTCTTACGGCGCTTCCTGCCGCTTATCCGCCAATTTGTTTAATAAATATATGAAAATGCCGTATAGAAACTTCATAGATAAAAACAGCGGCGATCTTACCAAAACCATTACAACCGAAACCTTATTTTTTGCTCTGTTTTTGCAGGCTGTTTTGCTAATATTAAGCGAAGCATTCGTATTAATATCTATCTATTCTCTTATGCTTTATGTAAACTGGCGGGTATCGCTGGCATTAACATTAGTACTTGGTTTAAACGGTTTGCTTTTAATAGGAACAATTTCAAAAAAAATAAAAACATCCGGCGACGACAGAGCGAGCTTCCATAAAAAAATCTATGAAATGATCAATAGCTCTTTTGGCAATTTTAAAATCATAAAACTTAAATCTAATATAGAAAGCATATCGGATAAATTTTTTAAAATAAGCAATGCTTTTAAAAAAGCAAATGTTACGAATACCGGTTTATCCGCTGTTCCGAGATTATTTTTGGAAGGACTCGGTTTTTGTATAATCATTTCCGTTACTATGTTCGTAATATATAAAAGCCAAACAGATATATCCGGCATCCTGCCTTTAATATCAATGTTTATATTAGCCCTTTACAGACTTTTACCCTCTGCAAACCGAATAATGACAAGCTATAATCAACTTATGTTTTATAATAAAACATTTGATATAATATCTTCGGAAATAAATCAGCCGCAAGAAAATTTAAAACGGAACTCCATAACATTTGAAAAAGAGATAAAATTAAAAAACATAACATTCGGTTATCTGCAAAACAAACCGATTTTAAACAAAGTAAACCTTATTATAACAAAAGGAGAGAAAATAGCCTTTACCGGACGCAGCGGAAGCGGTAAAAGCACTTTAGTAGATATTATAATAGGGTTATACAAACCACAAAAAGGGGAAATCTTTGCAGACGACATAAAAATAACCGATAGTAACATAGCGGCTTTAAGAAAACAGGTAGGCTATATACCGCAAAGCATATATCTTTTTGACGGAACAGTAGCGGAAAATATTGCGTTAGGAGAAATATACGACGAAGAAAGAGTAAAAGAAGTTTTAAAACAGGCAAAAATTTTAGATTTTTTGCAAAAAGAACAAAACGGAATGAACACCCAAGTAGGAGAAAACGGAATCAAATTAAGCGGAGGGCAGAAACAAAGAATAGCAATAGCAAGAGCCTTATATTCCAATCCTACCATACTGGTTTTAGACGAAGCGACATCGGCGCTTGACGATGCTATGGAAACAAAAATAATGGAAGAAATCTATGATATTGCAGCAAATAAAACATTAATAATTATAGCGCACAGATTAAGCACAATTGCCAAATGCCAAAAAGTTTATAAAATAGACAATTGTTCAGTAGAATTAATAAAACAAAAAAATAAAGACGTCCCAGACTAATATCAGACACAACAAGTGATAATTATAAAGGAGGATTTTTGGATTTCACAAAATATTTTAAAGAGTATGAAAAAATAGCGGCAATGGCGGATAATGCTTTTGAACAAGTAAAACAGGAATATTCGGAATGTATGCGCTGTAGAATAAACTGTGCAGACTGCTGCCATGCCGTATTTGATATAGGGCTAATTGAAGCTTTATATATCAACCGGCATTTTAACGACAAAATAGGCGGAGCAAATAAAGATATTATTATAGCAAAAGCAAATAAAGCGGATAGAAAAGTTTATAAACTTAAAAAACAGGCTTATAAAGATGTTCAAGAGGGAAAAGATGAACAGGAAATAATAGCAAAAATGGCTTTTCAAAGAATTGAATGTCCTCTTCTTACCGAAGATAAACTCTGCTCTTTGTATGAATACAGACCTATAACATGCAGGCTTTACGGCATCCCGACACATATAGGAGGCATTACCCATGCCTGCGGTAGAACAGGTTTTGAAGAAAAAAAAGAATATAAGACCATAAAAATAGAAATATTACAGCAAAAACTTTATGAACTTTCAGCAAAAATTACCAAAGATATTAACTCGAAATATCCTGATCTTTTTCAAATGCTGATACCTGTTTCAATGGCTCTGCTTATGGAATATAATAAAGAAACACTTGGAGTTGTGCAAAAAAAGGAAAAGCAAATTGGAGAATCAAACAAATAAAAAAGCGGAAGAAGAGAAAAGGAAAAAATTTCTTTTTGACAGTATGTCCGAAAAAAGGCAGAAATACATATTAAAAAAAGGATACGATAAATGGGATCCGTTTCAAGAACCGAAAGATCCGATAGATATAAGAAAAGATAAAACAAAAAGAACCTCTCAAATGCTGATAAGAGAGTTTCTCCAAAGTAAAGCGGATAATAAAGATTATAATAATTCTTATGCAAGAGGCGCTTTTGAGATATGTTTGGGCATTATTAACGAAGAACTGCAATTTCAAGGAATGTATGATTTTTCATGCTGGTATCAAGAATTATTGAAATCGGAAGGAATCGAAAGTCCGTAAATATAAATTGGAATTAAAATAAATGCTTTGTATGAAAAAAAATATGGAAATAGATGATGAAACCTGCAGGGATCCTAATCTTTACTGCAAATTTCGTTCCGGGTGCATTATTTATTATTTATACAAAAAAAGACTCAAAGAAGTCCGTTCGGGAGAAAAAGAGAAAATAGATATGGAAAATAAGACTGCTGCATAGCAAATAATGTTGTTCATTCTCAAGGCAGGCGAAAATTTTGACCGCAGGAATACTTAAAGTATTTAGAGGATTAAAATTTGAGCATAACGCCGAAAATGGGTAAAATTAGAAGCTATGCAGTAGGCTTAAAGGCGTTGGATAATATATATATAAGTCGGCATAGCGCAGGAATTTTTAAGCCATAAGAATTTTTTTTGTACATAAGAGGATGGAGCGCCGCTTTTTTCAAGAGGAGATATGTAAAAGGCTCCTTTGCCGTAAAAAGATTTTCCTGCAGATTTTGAAAGAGTAATTATTGATTGGTAATGCTCGTCTGAAAGCATATCTCCCATAACAAAATTTGCGGTTATTTCGATATTCATATATTTTTGATTTATGAGCAGCATGTTGTCAAAAGCCTCTTTTATTTTTTTAGAAACAAGGGGCTTTTTAAGAAGCCTAAAAGTGGTATTATCTGCGGATTCCATTCCTATATTAATATAAGTATAAAAAGGAAGCGAGTTTAAGGCTTCAAACAATTCTTTTTTGGCGTTAATAAGGGAGTCAACGCTTCCAAAAAGAAACAGCATCGGATTTTTCATATATGAATATTGAAATCCGAGTTTATTATAAGCAGTTTTTGCAGCATCTATAATTATTTTGCTTTCAGCATTAAGAGCGTCGTGTTCTCCGAGAAATAAAGAGTTATAATTGGCAATATCTGCGGAATAAAAAGTTTTGAATCTTTTTATATCGTATAATATGTCGGTTATGCTTCGAGTTTTAAATTTTATTCCTTTTTTAACAGAGCAGAAACCGCAATTATAAAGGCAGCCGTAAGTTATATTAAGGGGAATAACCTCATAATCTACATGTCGGCAGTCCGGCGGTAGAACCGTAACAACTCCGGAGGTTATTTTATAAAACTCTTCGACTCTTTTTTTAATAGCTTCGGAATGATTTACAGTTATAATAGCTTTTAAGATTTGATTTATCTCGTTTAAAGGATCGGATTTAATAATATATTCCAAGCGTTGAACTAATTTTAAAAACGCGTTGAAAATATTTTTAAAAAGCTTTGTATTGTAGCTGTAAATATCAAATAAAGGATTTTTTGCATATCCGAAACAGGGCAGATAATATTCTCCCAAAAAGGAATAAACTCCTTTATATCCTGCCACACAATAGTATATCCAATCTGCCGCGCAGTTTAATTTAAACTGTTCGCCGATTGTCTCTTTTTTTCCTTGTATGAATTTGATGCGATTATTGAGGTCAAAACAGAAGATATAATCTTCGGTTTCGATTTCGGTAAATTTTCCGAAGCGAAGAGGATAGCTTACTTTTAAATAATAAGGGCTGCCCTGTTTGTTAACGGTAATTTTAAGCCCTTTTGTTTTAGACGATTCCATAAAGTTAAGGTCTGATAATCATTGTTGGAGGCGGATTAAGGCTTTCTATCATTTTTTCTATATTTTTTTTTTTATCTGTATCCTTTTCCGCTTCCAAAGCTTTTTTAAAATGAAACTCGGCATTTTTTTTGTTTTTTTGGTTTTTAGAATGGATTCCGAGATTATAATGAGAATCCGCAATATTGCCGATTTCGGTATAACCTTTTGCAAGATAGTAATGAGCCTGTTTATATTCCGGATGTTTGCCGGTTAATTTTTTTAATATGTCTATTCCTTGTTCGGCGTTATTTAATATAAGCTTTAGCCTACCCATATAAAATAAGCCGTCCGGATCTTCTGGTATTATTGAATTGACATTTTCTATTATTTTATCCGCTTCTCGATAACTTCCCATGTCGAAAAGCAGGATTCCGTATTTTTTTAGTATGTAAGGGTCAAAAGGTTTTTGAGCCAAAGCTTTTTTAAAATAGGCTGCCGCATCCTTTTTTTTCCCGCTTCTTTCCAATATTATGGCATATCCGTAATTTGCAGCAGGAGAATTCGGATTTTTTTGAAGTTTTATGCTTATTTCTTTTTCCGCTTGAGTTTTATTGCCGTATATAGCTTTAATCCCGATGTTAGCCATTTCAAAATCGTTATTTTTTATATCTGAAACCGGTTTTGTATCTTTTATTGCGGAACTTAAATATATTATTCTTTCGTCAATGCCGGGATGGGTCATAAGGTATGTAGGAACTTTATCGGGAGTAAACCACTGCTTTTCTCTGATTTTTTTTAAAGAGCTTATAAGCCCGCCGCTTGTATAACCGCTGTTTTCAAGATATTTAAGCCCTATTTGATCGGCTTGTCTTTCATCTTCTCTGCTATATGCAAGAGCCGCCGAAGCTCCGGCTGCTGCAGTCCCCTGCATTATTGCAGCCGCGGCTTCCGAATCTCCTGTGCTGCCAAGAAGTATTCCCGCAGCCAGACCGGCTAATGTGGCAAGTTGTATTTTTGTTTGTTTGATCAGTCTTTGAGATATATGCCTGCATGTAACGTGCGCTATTTCATGAGATAATATTCCTGCAAGCTCCTCTTCGGTATCCATAGCTTCAAAAAGTCCGCTGTTTAAAAAAATGTGTCCTCCGGGGGCGGCAAATGCATTATAACCGGAATTTTTTATGATATAAAAGTTAAAATCAAAAGGTTTGGAATCTATGTTTGAACTTATTTTATCTCCGACTTTTTTTATATAATTTAATATTAAAGGGTTTTCTATAAATGTTACGCTTTTTTTGATATGTTTTAAAAATTCTTCCCCCATTTCTTCTTCTTCTTTTATGGTAAGGCAGTATCCGAATTTAAAAGAAACGAAGAATTGAAAAAGAAGGAGCATAAAAATAATAATATATCTTTTTTTATATTTCATAATTGACTTGCTCCTGTTTTGGGAGATGTCCAAGTTTGTTCCCTTTGCTTCTTGCTTATCGCTTCGCAAAAAAACTATATCCTTTCATTGTTATTTTTTTTTTCATAACGCAGGTATAGATATTTATATAATATATCGGCTGAATTTAAAAGAGAAGATAAAACTTTTTTCTATTTTGATGCAAGCGCATTTTTGATTCTTTTTACAAGATTGGTTAAA
The DNA here is from genome assembly GCA_019306065.1 of Deltaproteobacteria bacterium. Lineage (GTDB taxonomy): Bacteria > Desulfobacterota > Desulfobacteria > Desulfobacterales > JAFDMD01 > JAFDMD01. The sequence goes on along the minus strand of JAFDMF010000002.1, from coordinate 156,533 downwards.
ACTTTGCCGACCCCTATTTCTTCAAACTGCATTTCCCCTTTTGTTATAAGATATTCTACGGTATGGCTCCATTTTACGGGAGAGATTATCTGTTGGCATAAAAGTTTTTTTATATTTTTATTTTCATATTCTTTAGCCGTAACATTTGATATTACGGGAGTTTGAAGCGGGTTGAACCGAAATTTTTCTATAAATTCGGCAAATTTTTTTTTTGCCTGTATCATTTGTTCGGAATGAAACGCTCCGCTTACCGGAAGTATTCTATATAGTTTTGCGCCGGCTTTTTTAAAGAGCGCTTCCGCTTTTTCTATCTGGTTTTTTATTCCCGATATAACGATCTGATCGTAAGAATTGTAATTTGCCATGCTTATTTCTGAAAAATCGTTTTCCTGCAAAATTTTGGCTATTTTGGCTTCGCTTAAACCTATAACCGCAGCCATTCCGCCTCCTTTTACAAGAGCCATTAATCTTGCGCGCTCTTGAACAAGTTTTAATCCCGTTTCAAAATCAAAAGCATGAGCGGCAAACAAAGCGTTGTATTCGCCTAAACTGTGTCCTGCAAAATAATTCGGTTTTTCCGCCGCCGCCTTTTTTTTAAGCCATGTAAATGAATTTACAATATATAAAGCAGGCTGGGTATAATTGGTTTGATTAAGCAGGTTTTGCGGATCTTCAATACATAGCTTTTTTATGTCGTAATTAAGCATTTGATTCGCTTTTTCGGTTAGATGTTTAAATTCGTCAAAAAGGGTTTCGCCCATACCTTTTTGTTGGGATCCTTGTCCTGGAAAAATGTAGGCTTTCATAAGTTATATTCCTTTTATATAATTGTTTAAATTTTTTTTTTTAATTATTCGGCTTTTTGGTCATTATGTTTTGTAATTTTATTAAATAGAAAAATAAAGCCGTAAGAGGCAATTATTATTAAAAAGGGCTCTATTGGAAATCTGTATCTTAAAGAAGATATTAATACCATGTGAACAAGGGTAAAGTAGGTTATAAGAAAAAATACGGGAAGCAGTTTTTTTGAAAACACTCTGTTTTTTTTGATAAAAATAAATGAGGCTGTAGATAGTAAAAAGAATAGTAGAACCGAGCCGTAGCTGGTTACGGAGATGATTATATAAAGCGGTTTTTCATATTCGGGGGCATAAGGATATAGTCGCCATAATCTGCAAAATTTTAATGCCGCCAGTTTTATAAAACGATCCGGATTGTTGATTATAAAGTCAAAAGCCTCTTTTTTCATAGCTTGGTTTTGTTTATAAGGGTCTTTTATTTTGGCAAAGAGCGAAAAATCAACGTCTGCGGGTTTTCCGTTATCCGAAGCTACTCCGCTTCCGCTTTGATTCAGCGGATTGTTTCCGCTGTACCAAGCTATTCCGTCTGCGAGATTCATTCGGATGAATTTATCGTATTTGTTGTATTGATGAAGCCACCATGGGCAAAATAATAAGATGTAGATGACGATATAATAGGATACGATTTTAATTGAGTAGGATAATGAGCGCTTATGAACAAAATAGGCAAAGATGAATATTATAAGCGGAGCGGCAAAGTCTAATGTGGGTCTTTCTAAAATTGATAGAATTAAAAGGATGGCGCCTATTATAAATTTTTGCCTGTATAACATATAAAAAGCGGAGACTAATAAAAGGGTATAACTGGTTTCGGTTAAAGCTGCGGTAGCATAAAAATTAAAAAAAGGATAAACCGCCGCTATAAATGCGCTTAACAAAGCGGATGTTTTTTTTTTAAATATTATGTAGGATAGTTGATATATTATATAGATTGTTAATACGGAAAAGAGTATGTCCGCTATTTTTATAAGTAAGAAATTGTTTAATATGCCGCATAAAATAGGATATAGGGGCATAACATTATGTTTGACTATGACGCCGTTTTCAAATAGCTGCGCGCCCGCTTTTATGTATGTATGGGAATCCGGAAACTGGTTGTTTGGCATAGCTGTTAAAGCGGCGATTCTAAACAGGAAGCCTATGATTATAATGTGCCGTAATTTTAAGCGCTCGGCAACTTTTTTGCATAATAAAAAGAAGGGTTTTTTTGTTATATTTGTCATAACTTGATTGTTTCTTTAAATAAAAAGTAGATGCCGGAGCAGATTAACCCTATGCCTATTATTTGGTTTGAGGTTATTTTTTCATCATAAAGATAATAAGCTGCAAGCGTCATAAAGATGTAGCTTATACTAATAAGCGGATATACTACTGATATATGCTCATAGGTTAAGATGTATAGCCATAATATTAAAGCCAGTCCCGTAAATAATATACTTCCCCAAAATTTGTAATCGGATATAAATTTAAGTATAGAGGTTAGTTGAATTCCGGTTTTAAAATGGATAACCGTCGATTTTAATAGTAGGTTGGAGGTAACTAGCAGAATCGATACGCAGATCATAATTATGACGGTTTTATACATTTAATACTCCGTTTTTTATTGGTTTTTAAAAGGTATGTTTGCAATATCTATATTAATTGCCTGTAGTAAAAATTGAACCCCTAATATTAAGGGCAGAACCGAAAGAAAGGTTGTGCCGGCGCTGTTTGGTATTCCGGTTGCTATTCCAACGCTCCATCTATATATTCCGAATGCTATTCCCCATGTAGTCATGGGCAGACCGAGCATTATGTATATGGAAGCCATGTTGAAATCATAAATAAAGTATCTGTAAAATATTCGTTTACATAATTCGATAAATAATAAAAAAGGAAAGGCTGCCAGTATTTGCATAATTCTCATGTTGCTTGTTTCGTCGCGATAAACTGCCGGTATGGGAATATCATATACTACATAGCCCGCTATTCCGATTTGTATTAGTATGTTTATTTCAAAAAAATAACCTTCGTTTAACTTTGATAGATTAAGATTTTTTAAAACGTTTCCGCTTATAGCCGTATAACCGTTTACAACGTCTGTAATATTCCAATACACTGAAGCGGCTTTTGTAAAAAAGGAGAGGATGCCGTTGCCTATTAATCTTATTTTTGGCATTGATTGTAACGCATTAAAGTCGTAGAAGCGGTTGCCTTTGGCATAATCCGCCTTTTTTTCTATAATCGGCATAATCAGCTTGTCGAGGTATTCGGGATTCATTTGACCGTCTCCGTCCATTTTTATTAACAGGTTATTTTTTTAAAGCATGACATATGCTTTTTAACCCGCCTCCGGTCCCCGTTTTATAATCATTCTTTTTTGTATTTATAACATAGTAATGGGCGTTTGTTATATTTAAATTCTGTTGTATAACAAAGTAGTTTGTTCGTTTTTAACGCAGAAAACAGGAGTTATGCAGTTGAATTTGAGGCATATAGGGCAGCCCCGAAAGCCCCGGTAAACTGAGGCAGCGCCGGAGTTAAAATTTTTTTGTCCGGCGCGGCTCCCGTCGCCATTTTAATAATAAAAGGATTATGAGCTACAACTCCTCCCGTTATAACTATGGTTTTTGTAAGAGAATCCATCTCAAATACTCTTTTTATAACGGAATGAAAAATACCTTTTGCAATATCAAAAATTTTAACTCCTTTTTGAATATTCTCTAACACTTCTGTAGCCGAAAAAACCGTGCAAAAACTTCCCAGCTTTACCATATTTTCTGATTTTTCGGCAAGATTGTTAAGTTCGCTGACAGGAATATCAAGTCTTAATGCCATTTCTTCCAAAAAAGCCCCTGTCCCTGCCGCACATTTGCGATTCATTTTAAAACTTTCGATTTTTGAGTTTTTATTTATCTTAATAAGCTTATTATCCTGCCCTCCAATATCTATTACGGTTATTTCGTAAGGAAAATAGGCGTAACATCCTTTTGCATGACAGCTTATCTCGGTTTTTACGGCTTTTGGAACTTCAATAAAGATATTATTTCTTCCGTATCCTGTAAAAACCGCAGATTTAATATCGGAAACACTTGCCGCCGCATTACTTAAAGCCTGTGTTAAACATAGATTTGCAGCCTTTGAAAAATTTACGCCGGATTTTTTAACCGCATATCCTGCTATTTTTTTATTTTCGTCTGTAAGAACCGCTTTTGTTCTTGAGGAGCCTGCATCTATGCCAAGAAACAGTTTTTTTTTCATTATGTTTGTATCCTGTTGTAAAGGTTTTAAAGATTGCTTCAGCCTTTTTAATCCACTTTCCTTATCATCCGTTAATAAGATGGGCAACAAATTTTATAATCGCTTTTTTATCCGTTTATATTTGGTTTGGATATGTCAAAAAATTATTTGCGGCAAAAAAATAATAATAATAACAAAAAACGAATTAGAATAAGATAACAAATTAATATTATTAAGAAACAAAAGAAATAAATTTTTTTTCTATGGGAACTATTTTAACGGGAGAAGCAACGATGATAGTAAAATATTGGATGAACCGAGAAATTATTACGGCAGACATAAACGCTTCTATGCAGGATGCCATAAATTTATTAAAAGAGAATAATATACGCAGACTTCCTATTATGAAAAAAGGATCTCTTGTAGGAATTGTTACGGATAAAGATCTGCTTAAAGCCTCGGCTTCGGATGCCAACGGCTTGGATATACATGAGATTTTATATCTTATGTCCCGCATTAAAATTAAAGATATTATGACAAAATATCCTATTGTAGTACCCTTTGATTACACGGTTCAAGAAGCTGCGGAAATACTGCTGGAGAAAAAAATATCAGGACTTCCGGTAGTAGATCATAATAAAAAACTTATAGGAATTATTACTCAATCCGATATATTCAAAGTATTAATATCTATTTCCGGAATAAAAAACAGAGGGATTTCATTTGCTTTTCAAATTGAAGATCGTCCTGGGAGCATCAAAGATATTGCAGATATAATAAGAGAGTATAACGGCAGAATAGTAAGTATACTAACTTCTTATGAAAAAGTTCTAAAAGGTTTTCGTAGAGTTTATATACATGTTTACAATATTGATCGAACAAGAATAGAAGACATTACCGAAAAAATAAAAGAGAAAACAACTCTTTTTTATATAATTGATCATAAGACTGATAAAAGAGAGATATTTCCATAACAAAGATAGACAATCGTGAATGCAAAAAAAGTTAAAGCTATATTAACAGCAAATTCCAACTTTTATATTATAGAATTCTTAAATAAGAATAACAATATACAATCATCTCTTGACATATCGAATAACTGCCTGAAATTTAAAAAAAATATAAATATGCCGCAGGCAGCGTCAATCCATACTTTCTCTTCTAATTCTTCTTTTATTGATATTAAAAAAGAAAAAACAATCTCAATAGAAAACCTTCATCACTATGTTATAGACACAAAAAAGAATGATTATAAAAATAATAAAGGAATTTCTCGCTTTGCTCGACAGGGCATGAAGAACGTTTTTTTCCGTATTATTTCGACGAACAAAGCGAGGGGAAATTGTATAATAAAAATATGAACAGAGGGAAAACAGGCAACGGCGTAAAGCAGTTATTTAGTGTCGCGGCGTATCTTACAACATTGCCCGGACAATGACCCGTATGATTAAAATAATAAGCTATGGTTAAAAATTATGAAAAATACCGATAAAAATATAATCGTTTATAATGATGCGGAAAATACAAAAGAAAAAAACATTTTTATCCATTTTAAAAACTTAAGAATAAGGCTCACAATAGGGCTTTTATTCGTATTTATAGCACCGTATTTTTTTCTTTCCATATATTTTCATATACAGTTTAGCAAATCTTTTATAAATACCGGAAAAATAAACCTCGAGGCTCTTACAAAAAGTAAAATGAATACAATAGAACTTTTTTTACAAGAAAGAGTCGTTAACCTTTTCAGACTATTTTACAGCGGTAAATGCAATACCCCGCCGGCTACAAATAGCCTTGGATATTATCTTGATAATCTAAGACGAATCAACGATTCATTTATAGATATCGGCTTTTTAACCGAAGAGGGCATACAAAAAGAGTATGTAGGTCCATACAGTGATTTGCAAAATAAAGATTACAGCAAAGAAAAATGGTTTAACGCCCTAATAACAAGCGAAAAAAACTATTATGTAAGCGATATATATCTCGGCTTCAGAAACAAGCCCCATTTTACCATAGCCGTAAAACAGGATATAAACGGTAAAGCCTATATTATACGCTCTACCCTTGATCCTGATAAATTTTATGTCTATTTAAGAACAATAAGCAAAGGGAAATCGGTTGAAGCGGTAATTATCAATAATGCGGGAATATATCAGGTAGTAGATCCTAACGCCGGAAGCCTGCTTGAAAAATCAGACTATATTCCGCCTAAAAACAATATAATAGGAACGGATTTAATTAAAATAGATAAGGAGGATTACTTTATATCATATTCAAAACTAAGCGAAGTGCCATGGACGTTAGTCTTAAAACAGCCGCTCGCTAAAGTTTACAGGCAAATGTATGGAACAAGAAACATTATTATCTGCATATCATTATTACTTATAACAACCATATCAATTGTGATTTGGTTTGCCGTCAAAAAACTTATGGAGCGGGCTTACAAAAACGCAAAAAAAAGCGGCGAGTTATGGGAGCAGCTGCGTCATGCTTCAAAGCTTGCTTCTTTGGGAACCCTTTCCACAGGCATAGCTCATGAAATTAATAATCCATTGGCTATAATCGTGGCTACAAGCGGCGTAATAAAAGATATGTTAAATCCGGAATTTAAAATGGACGCCAGCCCTCAAAAAATGTTGGAAGAGCTTCAAGTTATAGATAACGCGGCTTTAAGAGCAAAAGGAATTACAGGGCAACTTCTTGATTACGGAAGAAAAAGTAAGCCTTCCGTTAAACTAACCAATATAAACAAACTATTGGAAGAAACCGTAAGCGGTTTAAAAGAGCGGGAGCTTAAAATCGAAAACATTGAATTGAAAAAGGAGTTCGATAAAAATTTACCGTATATAGAGGTTGATCCTGATCAGATAAGGCAAGTGTTTTTAAATTTTATAAACAACGCGGAACAGGCAATAGAATCGCCGGGCAGCATAACCATAACCACCGAGCATGACGATAAAGCGGTAAGAATAACGGTAATGGATACCGGCGCGGGCATGACTCGGGAACAAATAAATAATATATTCGAGCCGTTCTTTACCACAAAGGAGGTTGGAAAAGGAACCGGACTCGGTTTGAGCGTGTCTCAAAATATAGTAAAATCAATGGGAGGAGAAATTACGGTCCAAAGCATTTCCGGAAGGGGAAGTTCATTTACGGTTACCCTGCCTATTTCTACAACGGAAGAAGGAGACAACCATGGAAGTTAATAATGCAGATAAAAACAAAGAAAAAGAAGCGGTTACTAAAATTCTGATTATAGACGACGAAGACAGATTCAGAATAGCGTTAGCGAGTCAATTGGAAAACAGAGGATTTAAAGTATTCCATACAAATAACGGAGAAGATTCCATAAAAATTGTTCGGCATGAAAACCCAGAAGTTGTAATGCTTGATCAAAAAATGCCGAATATGGACGGAATACAGACTTTAAAAGAGATAAAAAAAATAAGACCCGAAGTTCAAGTAATAATGCACACAGGGCATGGATGCTTGGAATCCGCTATGATTACCGGAAAACATGATCTTTTTGCATACATAGAAAAGCCATGCGAGCTTAAAGAGCTTATAAAAACAATCAACGCGGCAAAGGAAGAACGAATAAATGCTATGGCAAGGCATGAAATTCCGGAAGTTAAAAAAAGCAGCTTTAAAGAATGGTTTTTCGGAGTTCAAAATGCAAGACCGGGCATAATACTTACAGGAGCTATCATTTTTTTACTAATTACGTTTATGCCTACGCCCCAAAAGCTCAGCTTTTTTTTAACAACTCCGAAAACAGGAGAAGGAGCAGATGCAATATTAGGCTATGCAGACTATAAAAAATTAGAAAAAGGGGAGACAGTCGCTCATTATTATGCAAAAAAAGCCAAACTGTATAAAAAAATAACACATCCGGACGGCAAAGTCGAAAAAGCGCTGCCAAACATTGAAAAAATAGAGCTGCGCGCAAAAGCTATGATCGGTATATTAGTTATTTCCGCCTTTTTCTGGGCTACCGGCGCAATACCTATAGGAATAACCGCTATGCTTGCAGCCGCTTTAATTTATTTTTTCGGAATCCTGCCTCCGACGCTTGTGGCAAAATCTTATGCAAAAGATTCGGTTGTTTTTATATTCGGAGTTTTGGCGTTTGCCGCGGCGTTAAGCAAAACCGGCTTGGATAGAAGAATAGGAATAATACTTTTGGGAACAAGCAGCACTCTAATCAAATTCGGGTTAATTTTTGCTCCGCTTCTTGCCGTATCCGCAAGCTTTTTATCGGAACATGCTCTTGTAGCCTTTATAGCTCCCATATTAATGATAGTATATCTTAGTGTAATCAAAACAGCGGGGCTTAAAAAAGACAAAAATCTTATAGTCTTTTTTATGCTTATGCTTACCTTTGTCGCAAACATAGGAGGCCCCGGTTCTCCTGCGGCAGGAGGAAGAAATGCCGTAATGATTGGAATCTTATCCGATTACAACATAAGTATTAGTTTCGGGCAATGGGTAAAAATGGGACTTCCTTTTGTTCCTGTAATGGCTGTTATAGTAGCTTCTTATTTTCTTTTAAGATTTAGAAAAAAAATTAACTTTAAAACCATCAATATAGCCCGAGAGGTTAAAAAAGAGACAAAACGAATAGGCAAAATGACAAAAGACGAATACAAATCGGCTATAGTATTAGTAGTCTTAATTGTATTATGGATTACTTTATCCGATAAATTCGGTATGGGCGGGCCTGTTATAGCCGCTCTCGTAGCCTTAAACATTCTCGGAATACTCAGATGGAAAGATATAAGCGGAATTCATTGGGACGTAGTAGCTTTATATGCCGCTGCAAGCGGAATCGGATATGGACTTGCGATTACGGGAGCCGCTCTTTGGCTTGCGAATTTTTTGATTTCGTTTTTACCGGATTTTCTTATGAAAGGAACCGGACTTTGCGTATCTGCAAGCATTATAACCGGCATACTTACAAATTTCATGAGCGATGGAGCAACGGTTGCGGCGGTAGGTCCTATAACCATTCCGATGGCTGCCCTCTCAGACACATCTCCCGTTATGGTAGGGCTTGCCACGGCTTTTTCGTCTTCCTTTGCCCACATATTAATAATAGGAACTCCGAATAATGCCATAGTATATAGCCTTGCAAGAGATCCCGAAACAGGCGAGCAGTTAGTTACAATGAAAGATTTTTTCATACACGGAAGCATGGTATTTTTATTAAGCATGATCGTCTTATGTGTGTGGGTATTTTACGGATACTGGCAGTGGTTATAAAACGGAGACGGGTTAAAAGGAAATAATAAAGGGATTTCTCGCTAGAAACGACATGATTGCCTGAACTGTAATTTATAAATAATAGTCTATAATGCGTAGAGATATTATGTAAAGCCTCTACTTTGTAACTCTGTATTTTAATTATAAACAGAAAATATATAAGGAGAAGAAAAAAATGAGTAAAAAAGAAAAAATAAACATATTAATAGTTGACGACGAAGAAGATTTTTTAAAATCGATTTCCAAAAGCCTCGAGGTAAGAGATTTTAACGTAATAGCGGTAAACAGAGGCGAAAAAGCCATTACTGCAGCGCGCGAAAATCTGATAGACATTGCCTTGGTAGATCTCAAAATGCCGGGTATGAACGGAGAAGAAACCCTTTTGGCTTTAAAAAAAGAAAACCAATGGATGGAAGTTGTAATATTAACAGGGCACGGAACAATAGAATCTGCTCTTAGCTGCAAAGAGGGAGGCGCATATTCTTTTTTGCAAAAGCCATGCGAACTTGATATATTATTAGAAACTCTTGTAAAAGCATATAAAACAAGGTTAATGAACAGAAAAAAAGTGGATGCGGAAAAAATAAAAGAAATATTAAATATAGAAGCGTCGCCATGGGAAATATTAAGAAGATTAAAAGAGATAGACAGCGAATAAAATCCGGTTTTTTTTAAAAAAAAATTCGTAAATCATTCTCCGATCAAAATCGGCATAAGAGGCGGGTTAAAACCCCCGCTTCTTTTTTTTATTTTAAGTTGTGTCAATTTTACTTTCAGTCAGATAAACGTTAAACGAATTTCATCCGTTTAACGTTTTAATTATGAGATTTCTCCTCGCTGCGCTCGTCGAAATGACATGGCAAAAATAACAGCCAGTCAAAAGGACAGGACAAAAAAACTTCCTTTCTGTTGAAGCGAGAAATTCCTTTATTATTTCGAATAATTATTTTTTTTTGTGATTAAATGTTTTTAATAATGGAAGTTTTCTCTGTTTATAATTCTATCAAACTCTGTCGGATAACTTTGTAGTTTGTTTGTTTACAAGGCTTGCAAAAATTTTAAACGCAGGCTTATTAAAATAAGCCGAGTATTAAAATTTGAAGCATAACGCAGAAAACGGGCAAAATACAAAGTTATCCTGCGGGATTTCGTTTTAAAAGAAGAATAAACAATGGCGCGCCTATTAAGGCGGTTATTACTCCTACGGGTATTTCGCCGCCTGCGCTCGGAATGGTTCTTGCCAAAATATCGCATAAAACCATATATGCGCCACCGCCTAATATTGAAGCCGGAACAAGTATTCTATGATCTGCGCCTATTATTAGTCTTAACAGATGGGGAATCACAAGCCCCACAAATCCGAGCAGCCCGGAGCATGCTACGGATATGCTTACCATAAAGGATGAGACTATCAGCATACTTAAAACTACCGCTTTTATATTAACTCCCATACTTTTTGCCATATTTTTTCCGAGAGCAAGCAGATTCATTTTGGAAGATATAAAAAAGAAGAAAATAAAAGCTGGAAATATTAATGCCGCAAGTATTTTTACTTCTTTCATATTTATTATAGAAAAATCTCCCATTAGCCAAAACAGTATCCCTTTTAATTCAGCGCTGTTTGAAACGGATATTAAAAACATTATTATAGCGGAAAAAAAAGAATTTAATATTACTCCGGATAAAATAAGAGAATCTTTTTTAAAGGAGGAATTTTTAGAGTTGATTAGTATTAAAGCGGCAACAGACGCCATACTTCCCGCAAAAGCGGTAAGCCCCACTCCTGGAAAATAAGAGAAACCAAGCGCAATTCCTATTATAGCGCCTATTGCCGATCCGCCGGAAACGCCGAGTATATAAGGTTCTGCAAGCGGATTTCTGAGCATAGCTTGAAATATAAGCCCGCCTAACGATAAAACCGCGCCGGACAAGGCTGCGGTTATAACGCGTGGCAGTCTTATTTTAAGTATTATTGCAATGTCCGTATTTGTTATGTCGTATCGGTTTGTAAATAAACCGATTAAAATTTTTTTTATATTTATATCTGCGCTTCCCGTTATTATTCCGAATATAATGCAGATTAAAAGTATTAAGGAAAAAACAGCGGTAGTAATTATGATTTTTCCGACTACGTTTTTATTTGTCGTCATATATTTATAATTAAGATACAAAGTAGAGACGTTGCATGCAACGTCTCTACGGATTTCTTTCCTTTTTCAATTGAGAGGGATATAATCATTCTTTTTTGTGTCTATAACATAGCAATGAAGGTTTTATTAAGGTTTATTAAATTCTTTTATTATTTCGGCAAGCTTTTGCAGTCCTTCTATTATTCGGGGAGCGGGACGGTTAAAAAGATCTGCATTTACAAAAAATATTCGATTTGCCGCAACCGCAGGAATGCTTTTAAACTCCCCCCATTTTAATTCCGCTTGTTTAAAAGATTTGTTTTGCTTCATAGATGCTATAACTATTATATCTGGCGATAGCGTTACGATTTGTTCTTTATTAAATTTCGGATACCCTCTTTTTTTTTCAGCGGCATTTTTTCCTCCAGCGGTAGTTATAAGCTGATGTATAAATGTATCTGCGCCGGCGGAAAAGAATCTGTTTGTATCTATCTGAAAAAACAGAGTAGGTCTGTTTTTATTTTTTAAAGCGGATTCTTTAATCTTATTGATTTTTTTTTTCATTTTTTCTGCTATACGCGCCGCGGTTTTTTCCGCGTTAAGCAAAGCGCCTATTTCAATTACCGAAGAAATAACCGAATCTAAGTTTTTAGGATTTACCGCATATACGGGAATATTAAACTCGGCAAGTCTGTTGATGCTGTTTTTGGGGTTTCCCTCTTTTATTCCTATGCAAAGATCCGGTTTTAAACTTATGATTTTTTCTATATCAAACCTGACATAAGAGCCTATTTTAGAAAGCTTATCCGCATCAGGCGGATAATCGCTGTGCGTTGTTGCAGCTATAAGCCGTTTTTCCCCTTTTATTGCAAATATTATTTCGGTTACGCTGGGGGCAAGAGAGATTATTTTTTGCGGATTATCCGGTATTGTTAATTTTCTGCCTGTTTGGTCAATAACCGTTTTTGGGTATGCAAGGCTTCCAAAAAGCAAAGTTATTATGATTTGAAATATGGATATTTTTTTTATCATAATATAAAATTTAAAATAATAACAAAGATAAATAAAAGATAATCAAATTATTATTTATGTTAAATTTGTCTGGACTTATATTTTGTCCGTAATTTTTGTCAAGGTTTTATTACATACTCAAATTGTTTGGTAAAATCAAATTTTTAATTATAAGTTTAGGGTTTATCAATCTGTAATCTCAAATTTTATAGGAATTGTTACCCGCATTTCTATTTTTTTATCCCCTACGGATGCGGGAATAAAAAGCCATTTTTTTACCGCTTCAACCGCTGCGTTATCCAATATTTCGTATCCCGAAGAGTTGTTTGTTTTTATCTCTTTTATTTTTCCGTTAATGCCTATAAGCGCGTCTATAATTGTTGTCCCTTTATGTCCTCTTTTTTTTGCAAGCTTTGGATAAGTTGGCGGAGGAGTATTTTTATAAACAGGCGGGGTTTGTTTCAATTTTTTTTTGTTATCCGCTGCGGTATCTGCAGCGGTATTTTTTATTTTCTGCCCGCTGTTTTCCGAATAAAAATTTTCGGCTTTATATGTAGTTTGAGACGGCGGTTTTATATTGTTGAAGTTATTATTCGGCTTTTTTTTTTCTGTTTTTATGAGTTTTTGTTTTACAGGTTCCGGTTTTGGCTTTGGTTTTTCAATTTTTTTTTGTATTTTTGTTTTTTGAATGTATTCGGAATTTAGTAGTAACAGACTTTTTTGTATCCTGCTTTTTTTATTTATAAGATGTTTGTTAGGAATGTAATATAATTTTAAAAACAGAGTTAATATTATTATATGGATTATTACGGAGGCGGTTCCTGCCAAAAAGATTTTCATTATTCTCCCTTTTCTTCCGCCTGAAGAGAGATTTTTTTTATTCCGGCTTCTTTTATTTTGTCTATTACCTGAAAAAGAAGCCTGTATTTTACCTCTTTATCCGCAAATAAAAGGGCTGTTGCATCTTTATCCGCTTTTATTTTTTCAGATAATATACGCTTCAGCTCCGTAAATTTGATTTTTTTTTTATTTATATAAACCGTATCATCGCTTTTTATTGATATGGATATGTTCTCTTTTTCAACCGACTGAGTAAAGGCAGATTTCGGAAGGTTTAATTCAATTCCTTTATGAACGGACATTGAAAGCATTGTATATATAAAAAATATTAACAGAAGGAATATAACGTCTATTAAAGGTATTATATCAATTCTTGCTTTTTTTGTATTATTTAACTTGATTCTCATATTTTTTATATTTTATTGAAGATACAAAGTAGAGACGTTGCATGCAACGTCTCTACAGGTCAGACAATTATGTAATTTTTCCTCGCCGCGCTTGTCGAAATTGCACGGTAAAAAAGGCATTCGTTGGCAAAAAACGTCTGCCAAAATAAAAAGCTTGTCCTGTCGAGCAAAGCGAGCAATCCTTTTATTATTTAGTTTGACTTTTTATAATCCTATCTTGTTATATCTAATTGTAATTACGGGTATTTTATACTATTTTTTCTTTTTCAAACAGAACTTCTAAACTTGTAGTATAGCTTTCTATGTTTGATACTGCATTTTCTATTTGGGTATTAAAAAAATTGTAAAAAAACAGAGAAAATAGCGCTATAACAAGTCCGGTTGCGGTTGTGATTAATGCCTGAGCTATGCCGGCGCTTACAACATCGGGGCGGTCTATGCCCGCCGAGCTTATCGCGCTAAAGGATGCTATTATGCCTGTAACTGTTCCGAGTATGCCGAGCAGGGGGGCTGCCGTAATTATTGTATCTACTATATTCATATATTTGCGCATTTTTTTTATTTCTTCGGCGGTAGCCGCTTCCATTGCTTTGGATAAGGAAAAATTTTTATGAACTATACCGGATATGAGTATTCTTATTACATGATCTTTGCTTGTTGTTGTTTTTTTTATATTATCCCAATCTCGTTTTTTGCAAGATTGAAATATTTGGTCTCTTAAAATCGGGTCTTGTTTTTTTTTTAGGCTTATCCAAAAGAATACCCGCTCTATTATTACGGTAAGAGATATTACGGAGCAAAGTATAAGCGGATATATTATTATTCCGCTTTGTTTTATTATAGTTAGCATCATTTTCCCATTTTACCCGTTAAAAGTTAAAGGTGATTCCCGCATTAACTCCGCGTCCTGCGCCGGGATAAAAACTGTTTTTCCCATAACCCATAGTAGAATATCTTTTATCAAATATGTTTTCTATGTTTATAAATGCGGTTAGATTTTTATCCTGTGGTTCGTATCTTAAAGATATGCCGTATATTGTATAACTATCAAGTAGTTTGGTATTAGTAACAGAGTCTGTGTATGAACTTCCCGTATATTCTACTTGAGGCGTCAAATGTATATTGTAAGGAAGTTTTATTTCGATTGCGGCATTGCCTTTATAATTCGGAACCATAGGAAGCTCTTTTCCTTTATTTTTTCCATTTTCATAAGTAGCTTTATGGTATGTCCAGTTGGAATAAAATTTAAGCTTTTTGTTTATATCGTATGAAATAAATAATTCTATTCCTTTATGTTTTGTCTTGCCGGCGTTTTTATTTTCATAGCTCGTCTTGTCGTAAAAAATTTCGTCTTCCATGTTTATGTTAAACAGAGTAATTCCGGTATTAAGTTTTTGAAATACAGAATAAGAGCCGCCTATTTCATAGCTTTCTCCTTTTTCAGGTTTTAATTCCGTAAGAAATTTATCGCTGCCTTGAAAGCCGTAATAAAAGGCTTGTTCGTCTAAAAAAGGGTATCTGTATAGGGTTGAAAATTTTCCAAAAAGCTTTGTTTTTGCTCCGAAAAGTTTTGTTATGCTTATATCAAACAGGTTGGAATGATGATCTGTTTTGCCGTTAAATATTTGTGTATCAGAAGTAAGCTCGATCTCTTTTCCTTTTACAGAGGCTTTTTCGGTTCTAAAGCCGAATCCTAATATGAGGTCTTTTTTTATGTTCAGATCGTTTTTAAAATACCAGCCCAAACTTTTTTTCTCCAGTTTGGCTTTATGGGTTTTGTTTGTCCGTTCTTTATCGGCATATTTATTTTGAGATAAAGTAGTATAATAAATATCAAAGCCCGTAACGAATTTATTTTGAAATCCGAATATTTTTTTATCAAGGACATATTTGGGAAGTATTCCTATTGTGTCTATTCTTTTTTTATTAAAAGATAAATAAGATGCCATATCCGCAGTGATTAGATTGTAATTATATACAAGTTTTAATTCTATGTCTCCGTATTGTTCGGTTATTTTTTGAAGCGAGGCATCTAAGTTTAAGGATTCATCGGTCGCGCTGTCTTCGGGATTGCCATATTGTCTCGGATTTGCCTCTATTTCGGCTTTTGTAAGGGGACCTGGCATTTCGTATTCGGTTTGAGAGTAAGAAATGTCTGTTGATGCGGTAACCGTGTCGAAGTTGTATGTTAGATTTAAGCCTCCGCCTATTAAAGAGAATGCGCTTCTGTTTCGCCATCCGTCGGTATCATAGTTTTGAGCATTCGCGGCAAAAGAAAGGTTTCCGGCAGAGCCTGTTATTCCTGCTTTTTCAATGTGGGTATTATCGGAGCCTACGGTTAAAGCCAGTTCGGTTTTTAGATTTTTATCTCCTTTTTTTGTTATGATGTTGATTACTCCGGCAATAGCCGAATCTCCGTATAAAACGGATGCTCCGCCTCTTACAACTTCTATGCGTTGTATTTGCTGGACCGGTATTTGAAGCCAGTTAACGAAAGACATATCGGGTCTGTTTAATCTTTTGCCGTTTAAAAGTATAAGGGTTTTCCCAAAAGGGTTATCCCCTCCGAAACCGCGTAGGTCTATCTGCGCCTGAGAGGAATTGCCGGAATATGATCTGAAATGGATGCCCGCATACCGTTTTAGTATATCAGGAATTGTAGTTTCGGATGATTTTTTGATCTGTTCTTGGGTTATTAGCGTAATGTTTGCAGGTATTTTATGTATTGATTCTTTATCTCTTGCCGCGGTAACCGTTATTTCATCCATTAGGATTTTTTCTTGAGCATTGGAATGGGATAAAGGCAAAAGGGATAAAAAAAAGCAGATTGAAATATAATATTTTTTTTTCATTCAAACCTCCTAATCAAAAAGATTGTTCGGTTCGATAATAGCTAAAAAAGCTTCGAACCGCATAACCAATTCGAAGCTTCCCTTTTTATCTTCAAAATTGTATATATTAAAGCTTTTAGGCAGGTCTTCTGACTTGCGTATCATCCCGGTCGGCTGCGCCTTCCCGTCAAAAAGACAGTGGCATATTACAGCGTTGGTCCACGCTTACAGCGGGGGGCCCGTATCCGATTTTAACGGAATTCCCTATTAAGTTATAAAACGCCTTAGCTTTTTTTTATCTTATACATAATATTCTAAATCGGCTCATATTCCTTGTCCCTCGCTCATCACTTACAACGCCATGCTTCGTATTTACAGGGATATGGCCTAGAATATATGGGGTAGGCTCGCGTGAGTGGTGAAGATAAAAGCTTATGTCTGAAAGGTTTGCATCTGGATAATATGGATGTAGTAAAACCGTAGCGAAAAGACAACCCTGAAGATAAGTATTGAGCTCTCTGGTTAATATTCCTTTATGCATCTGGCTGGCATCGAAATCTCTATCATTACGCAAGCGCATACCATCCTTGTTTACGTAAGAGATATCAAGTCTTAAATTTTTTTCAAACTTTTGAATGGAATTGTTATCGTCCTCGGTAAAATGCTCCAAGTATTTACTAATACCTTTTACAACTCGAGGAGGCTCTAACAGGTAAGCGAGATCCGGCCACAAAAAATTAGTAGTGGGCATAACTGCGCCTTCTCCGTAGGTTTTTTCACAATAAAATAGGCTGTCTACTAATGTTAATCCATCGGAGAATACGCCAGCCCATTGGTCATCGGTGCAGTGAAGCGGATCTGTATTAGGAACGTTTGTCGCCATACAATAGCCTTTTGCTATCTTGCCTTCTCTACGTCTTGTAGGTAAAAAACAGGTGTTGGGCGGACATTCGTTTTCTGTTTTTAAATATGGATAAACAACTACATCACCGGCAGGAAGATTAGGAGGCGCTGGCAAATCGCGCCATTCCAATTCCCCGTTTTGATTAAGTATTAACACCTGCCCCGGGTTTCCTATAGACGCGGGTAGGATATAGCTTTCTCCATCGGTTCCTATTTCTACTGTTTGAGAAGTAATTATTTTATTGTTTGTTTCAAACCCGTATATTATGCTGTTATATATCTGAATAATAAATAAAATCATAACCGATAAACATATTATTTTTTTTAATAACTTCATTTAATTACAACTATAATTGTCCTTTTTTATGCCTTAAATTTATTATATTCTAATTTTTGCGTAAAAACATGTTTATCTGAAACATAGTACCTTAGCCGACGCCCAACCGAAAAACGCGCTTGCTTTCGTCTTGTCGCAAGAGGTATTGTCGCAAGAGGCATATAAGCAATTTTCCACACTTTGATTGTAGAAAACATTACAAAACTTCGTGCCGATACGTGTAAATTTTATGTCCTCGTGTTTTTCCGGAGAGTAAAATGGCGCTATTATAGTCGCGTGTATAATTCTACACTTATTTACTGCGAACTGCTCGGAACTATGATCACCTGTGTCATAATAATAAAGGGTATTCGCATAAGGGCCATGCACGTAGGTATTAAAAAAGGTAGCGTTTGCGTCTGTTCTTACGTCTGAGGCTAAGAAATACTGATTCGGGTTCATATGATTTTTAGCATACTCATTAACAGTTTCATTAAAGCCATCAAAGTCATCTTTCCATTCCCATCGCGAAGTAACCATAAACATCGCTTTCATGGGAGGGTATTGCGTGAAATATGCTGTATTGCCGCTGCTGCTCTCGCGCGAATTCTTATCCCAAAAGATATAGCCTTTCTGTGTTGCTGAATAATATGTGTCTATCATGTTAGAATAAAGCATTTTTAATTCTATGGCGTGAAAAAAATTTTCTATAGTTTGTATATCCTTCCACGAAAAATGTCCAATATACCCGCGCTTTTCATCTCCGTCTAAGTCCAGATCCTCTCTACCGTCAATCACCGGATATAAGCGGGGCCATATAAAAGTAAGCGGCATATTATACGCCTGATACTTTTCAAGGCAATAAAAAGAGGATTCGGGTTCCCAAACCCAGTCCGATAAAACTCCTTTTCCATTCTCGTCCTCCCCCCATTTTCCATTATCGGTTACTATACAATAACCTCGCACGTTTGTTTCGTTGTTTTCTGTTGAGCTTGTTTCGCCTTCAGATAATATTTCTCCAGTCAATATATCTCTTACCGATCCATCAAAATCGGATAGTAAAATGGGTAGAAATAGAGTATCTGATGGGCATTTATCTTTTGTTCTTAAAAACGGTTCGGAAATATCAAACGGCGTAGTTGCGGGATTAAGCGGCGGCAGCGCCGCCCATATCATTTTCTGATTATTACCACTCATTTGAAGGGTTTCCCCCGGAAACCCTTTTTTATTAGGCAAAATATAACTTTGTCCTTCTGGTCCGATTTCTACGCTTGATTGGAATGTGATCTTTTTGTTGGTTTCAAAGCAATACATATATTTTTGATTAAGATAAACGAGCAAAATAACCATAGTCAAAATATATATTATTTTTTTAATCTTCATTTAACTGAGCCTTTTTTATTTCGAAGATACAGCCTGTCTTATAAATTGAGAATTATGTAACATATATTATTAAAAAATAATAAAATTATAAGATATTGTCAAGACAGTTTTTATTTTATTATGCTTGTGATTAACAGTTTATTGATCGGCTGTTATTTGTCCGTTTTCAAGATGTATGCGTCTTCTGTTTTTATCACCGCCTTTTATTATGCCTTTATCGTGGGTAGCAAGAATAACAGCCGCGCCTCTTGCATTAAATTCGTTCAAAAGCTTAAGTATCAATGCTGCCGAATTTTCATCGAGGCTTCCCGTAGGCTCGTCCGCTATGATAATTGCAGGATTTGCCGCTACGGCTCTCGCTACCGCCGCTCTTTGCTGTTCTCCTCCGGAAAGGCTTAACGGATACGCCGAATTTTTATCTCTCAAGCCTACAATTCTCAGTAAAAATTTTACTTTTTTATTAATTAGGCTTTTATTCATTCCCGAGGCTCTAAGAACTAAAGATACATTATCAAAGATGGTGCTTGTAGGTATAAGTTTGAAATCCTGAAAGATAATTCCTATTTTTCTTCTTAACCCGGTTATCTGCTTACGATTCATTCTTGCCAGATTCATACCGTCTATTAAAATATGCCCTTCTGAAACCTGCTCTTTTAAATAGAGAAGTTTTAAAAGAGTGGTTTTACCCGCGCCAGAAGGTCCTGTTATATAAACAAATTCGTTTCTTTTGATTTCAAGATTAATATCTTTAAGCGCATATTTTGCTCCGTATCTTTTATGGATGCGAAACATATTAATTATGGCGCCTTTGAAATTTTCCGTTATCATTTTTTACATCCTATAATCCCATAGCTTTTTCCAAACGGGATTTTGATATGCTAAAATTATAAAGAGCATTATAATAGTTTGTCATTGTTTCGGTTAAAAGGGTCTGAGCGTCAAGCACATCCGTGGAGGTAGCCATTTGCTCTTTATACTGCTCTTTATTTATTCTAAAATTTTCTTTTGCCTGCTCTACGGCTTTACCAGAGGTTTTTATATTAATTTCAGCCTCCTTAACTTTCAAAAAATAGGATTTTACCTCAATTAATATCTGATCTTCCAACTCCTCTTTCTGATTTTTCGCTATCTTAACATAATGTTTTTTTTCTTTTCTTTCAAAATATGTTTTGCCCCAGTCAAATAATTCCCAAGACGCCAAAGCGGTTATGTCCCATCTGTTAGGATCTATTCCGGCAGCCTGCCGCGCATTCCAATCTTTGCCGATTTTATAGAAATTTCCGTTAATAGACACAGACGGATATCCCCCCCCTTCTGCAAGTCTTACTGACGATTCGGCTATTCTTATGCCTATATCGGCAATTTTTAGTTCGATTCTATTTTTTTTCGCGCTTTTTAAGCAAGAATCAAAATTTCGGTCAAAAGGGGTATAATTTTCTACGTCCGATAGAATTACAGGCGTATCTACAGGTCTGCGCAGAAGAGTATTAAAAGCGATTTTTGCAATTTCAAGATTATTTTCCACGCTTATCAACATCTGTTTTGCATTGGCAAGGCGAACTTCCGCTTTTAAAAAATAGTTTAAAGGAACCATCCCTACATTATAAAAGTTTTCACTTACGTTTTTATGGGAGGTTATCTGTTCCACAGTATCTTTTGCTACAGAATAAAGTTTTTCGGCTTTTAATATAGAAAAATATTTCTCTTTTGCATCTAAGACAACCTCCTCTCTTATAAGCTGTAAATTAAACTCGGTGTTTTTTAAAGCATAATCCGCTATCCTATGCTGATTTTTAAGCAAAAAGCCTGTCAATATAGGCTGTGAAACAGTAGCGGATAAAGTAGATTGTTCCTTTAAATTTTCCCCTGCCCGCGCTTCGTCATTATAGGTATATTTATAACCTCCGGATACGGAAGGCAAAAATTTTGTTTTTTGAGAAAACAATACAGCGTCTGCCGCTTTTGTTTCTTCTTGAGCCGATTTTATTTTAAGACTGGCTTCTATCGTTTTTTTTATCACATGGTCTAAGTTCAGCGTAGCGCTTGCATTAATATCGTTTTTTATTATCCGCTCTTTATCCGTATTGATTTTATCGGTTTGAGATATTTTCGGATTTTTTACAAAAGTTTTTTTCGGTAGTTCAGCCTCTTTATGTCTTTTGGCATTATCCGTTTTTTTTATGCTTTTATCTATTTTTTCGGTATTTTTAATCTTATTTTGAATATCCGCGGCGCTTTTATCTTTTAGGTTTTCTATTTTAAGATAGTTATTTATTTCATCATCTATGCTTTTGCTTATCTCAAGGGCTTTTTTGATACTTTCTTCAATATCGGATATAGAATTATCGCATAATGCGGTATATGGAAATAATATTAAACATAAAAAAAGATATAAATATATTCTTTGGCGCTTTTTCAATTTCACTTCTCCTAATTGATATAATCTTTATAATTTGACCTGCAAGCCGTTTACGGTTATATATTAAAATGGAGTCGGGGGAATGCCTTTCGGGTTTTCCCTGCCAAAAGCCTCCGTCTGCAACCCCATAAACATACTTCTTTCATCAGACGGGGGCTGATTTTGTTTCCCATGACTTTTTTTCTTCAAAAATTTTTTTTAAAAACAGATGATTAAAAGCATGTCCTGATTTATGCACTTTTATATGTCCTATAATAGGCATTCCTATTAAAGAAAAATCTCCCAAACAATCCAATATTTTATGCCTTACGAATTCATCTTTAAAACGGAGGCCTTCTTTATTAAGTATTCCGTTTTCGTCAATTACTACGGCATTGTCAAGCGAGCCTCCTTTTGCCAGCCCGTTTTGTTTCATGTATTGAATATTATTAAGAAATCCGAAAGTTCTTGCTTTTGCTATATAATTTATAAAATTTTCCGGCGTAACTTCAAGAGAATAAGACTGATTTTTTATTAATGGATGGTCAAATTGAATCGAACATGTTATTTTAAATGAGGAATTCGGATAAATAGCGGCATATTGTTGATTTTTTTGAAGAATTATAGGTTTGTTGACTATAAAAAAAATTTTCGGTTTATTCTGTTCTACAATTTCGGCTTTCGTTATAGCTTCTACAAAAGGCGCGGCGCTTCCGTCCATAATAGGAATTTCATACCGGTTGGTTTCTACGACTGCATTATCTATCCCCAAACCGGAAAAGCAAGCCATTAAATGCTCAATAGTAGAAACAATAGCGCCGTTTCCGTTTCCCAAAACAGTTGCTAAAGTGGTATCTATCACCATATTAAAATGAGAGGATATTTCGGGATAATTCGGCAAATCTTTTCTGATAAATCTTATTCCGTGATTAACCGGAGCAGGCTTTATTTTTATAAAAACATCCTCGCCGGAATGGAGTCCTATTCCTTTACATACAATAGCGTTAGCTATTGTTTTTTGATTAGTTTTATTATACATTATTAATTATATCCGAATAGTTATATATTTTTCTGTGTTAGTAAAAGTCTGAAATTCATTACTATTTTTATCTTTTTTTTGCAACATATAACAAATTTTTTTTACCGTATTATCCTTTTTTGAAAGGATGATACGCATATCCGCAAGATTTCCGAAATACCCTTTAAAGTCAATATGTTCTATGTATTGTAAAAAGATGTTATTTATCGTAAGAATAAAAGGATCTATAAGGGAATAACCATTTTTTTACAGTTATGTTCCGATATTTGAACCCTGCACATAAGGGGGCGGATTTGATAGATTGAGCATGTTTTATCGAATAAAAAGGGGCGGTTTCACCAATTCGGATTGTTATCTTCTTGGGTATATCTTCTCCTTTTATACATAATTTTGCTATTTGGTTTATTGTAAGCTTTGGCTTAAAACGTTTTTTATTTTCAAGAAAGGGGGTTGGCAAACTTTAGATATTCAGACATAAAGCAGTTTTTTCTATGATGATATATTAATATTTTTATTATGACTTAATTAGAATCTGTTCTGATTGTTTCTGCTTTAATAAAGAAAAATGGGTATCTGCAACATAAAAAAGACCGCTTAACGCATAAAAATCACGTTTCATTTCTTCGGGGATTGGGCTGTTTTTTTTATTTTTTCTTTTAATAAATAATTAATGTGTTCTGTAAGGTATTTGTAGTTTTCTAGATTTTTTTATCATCAATGTTGTACTTTCCGGAATAATAATAACCAGCGTCTCCCCCTAAAAGCCTGTTTTGGTTGAATACCAATACGCCGTTTCCATATCGATGAATCGTGGCAACAAATTCTACCGTCCATAAACCATCATACATATTTTTATCTCTTTAAATTAATTTTATAAAATTCAAAGTTATATTTTATAAATTCATCCTGATACAAAGGTAAGCTATTAGCAAGCACATGTCAATAATAACGTTCTGTAATTACAAGCTTAATCGGTTTGTAAATTCATCTGCATGTTATAAAGTTTATAATATACCCCCTGTTTTTTAATAAGCTGATTATGATTTCCTTGTTCGAATATTCTTCCTTTTTCAAAAACTAAAATTCTATCCGCATGTCTTATGGTAGAAAGTCTGTGAGCAATTATAAAGGTAGTTCTTCCTTTCATTAAATTTTCAAGCGCCTCTTGCACTAACATTTCGGCATTTGCGTCAAGAGAGGATGTGGCTTCGTCTAAAATCAATACGGGCGCATTTTTTAGCAATGCTCTTGCTATACATATACGCTGTTTTTCGCCCCCGGAAAGTCTGCCGCCGAGCTCTCCTATATTCGTCTCGAATCCTTTCGGAAATTCTTTAATAAAATCAAAAGCAAAGGCTGCTTTTGTCGCATTTTCTATCTCTTTATCGGAGGCATCCGGCTTGCCGTAAGATATATTGTTTTTTATGGTATCGTTAAAAAGTATAGGCTCTTGAGTTACTATAGCTATATTTTTTCTGAGCGATTTTAAAGTAAACTTTTTTATATTAATTCCGTCAATTAAAAGGATTCCTTTGGTCGCATCGTAAAATCTGGGAATTAGATTTACAAACGAGGTTTTACCGCCTCCGCTGGTTCCTGCCAAAGCTAAAATTTCGCCGGCTTTAACCTCAATATCTATATCGTGTAATACATTTTCTTTGTCGTTATATCCGAAGGAGACATTTTTAAATATAATATTATTGATTTTATTTCCGATTGTAACCGGATTTGGCGCTTCTTTAATGTCGGTTTTTCTTTCTATAATATCAAATATTCTTTCAACCGCCGTAAGTCCGCGCTGAACTATGCTGTTTAAAGGGGCTATCCGCCTTATTGGATCATAAAGAAGTCCGACTGCCATAATAAAAGAAAAGAATGTTCCCGGCGTTATTTCGCTTTTTATAACGCGAAGTCCCCCATAAAAGATTACAACAGCGATGCCAAGTCCTGTAAAAAATTCTATTATACAGGAGCCCCCTTTATCTGGAATAACCGCTTTCATCTCCATTTTTAAAAGCTCGGCGCTTTTTTTAAAAAAACGTTCCTTTTCAAAAGCTTCTGTCCCGAATGCTTTTACTATTTTATTTCCGGCAAAGGTTTCATGTAAAAATATATTTAACTTTCCCATAGCAGTCTGAACCATAGCGCTTATTTTACGAACCCATTTTCCGAATACAAAAACCGGAAAAAATGCTATCGGCAAAACTATTATGGCTATCAAAGCCATTTTCCAATCTCGGTAAAATATTAATATGGTAAGGCAGATAATAGTAAAGAAATCTCTACCTATATTGGTAACCGCAGTAGATAACATATCTTTTACTATATTAACGTCATAAGTGATTCTCGACATTAACACTCCTGTAGTCTCTTTATGGAAAAAAGACAAAGGAAGTTTTATTATAGCGTTATAAAGCCTGTCTCTTAAAGCTTTTACAATATTTTGTCCTATATAAGTCATAAGATATACATGCATAAAAGAGGCAAATCCTTTTATAAAAAAGATAGTAATAATACTAACAGATATTAAGTAAAGCTTATCTATATCTTTTTTTATAAAAATATCGTCTAATACGGGTTTGACTATCCATGCCAATGCCGCGGATGTTCCGGCAACAAGCAGCATACATGAAACAGCCCAAAAAAATTTTATCTTATGAGCCTTTATCAGAGGTATTATACGGGGAAGGTTTTTTTTTTTTTTTGATTCGGATTTTTTTTTTTCCATTTTCTCCTTTATATGTTATATCCAAAATTTAACAAACTGATTGACGTTATACCGATAAACATTAAGTTGCCTCTGTTTATAAAGATACAGAGTTGCAAAGCGGAGACGTTGCATGTAACGTCTTTACCGGCTTCTTACAAAAAATTTTGAACGTCTCCTTTCATAATTATTTTTTTTTGTGTTTAACTATCTTTAATAAAGATAAATTTTTAAGGCGATCCATAAAAAAAATTACTCATATTTTTTAACGGATAAACTTCGGACGTAAAATCGGTTTTGTAGTGAAAATTAACGGTGTTGTAAAGATATAATAATGGAATCTATTATTATTATTTTATATAATATATTAATTACGGTATTTTTTATACTGGTTTTACCTTTTTTTTCGGCGTTTGCAAAAAGAAGAAGGACTGTATTAAAAAGGCTTGGGTTAACCGGTATTAAAACGGATAAAAATATAAGCCCCGTCTGGATACACGCTCTTTCGGTAGGAGAGCTTACGGCAGTTGTTCCGTTAATTGATCAATTAAGAAATTTTTACGGCAAAAATGAGATAGTAGTTTCGGTTACCACAAAAACAGGGTATGTAGTAGCTAATAATCTTTTGAAAAAAAAGGTGGGCTGCGTGTTTTTTTTTCCGTTTGATCTTATCTTTTCGGTAAAGCAGGTTTTAAAAAAAATTAATCCCGCATTGATAGTTATAAACGAAACCGATATTTGGCCTAATTTTTTATCAATTGTAAAAAAAAAAGGGATTTCAATTATTCTTATAAATGCCAAACTTTCAAGAACTTTTTTTAAATTTAAATTTTTTTTTAAAAAACTTTTTTTAAATTTTGATGTTATATGCGTTGAAAGTAAAAAGCATAAAAAATTTTTTCAATTATTAGGTTATCCGGAAGAACGGCTTGTAATAACCGGCAATACCAAATTCGATTTCAACGCGCCTTTATTCGATTTAAAGCGAATAGAAGCGCTTAAAGCGGAGATCGGAATAAATACCAATCAAAAAATCATAACAGCCGGAAGCACTCATAAAGGAGAAGAAGTAATAATAAAAGAGGCTTTTTTTAAGTTAAAAACGGAAATAAAAGATTTAGTCTTAATTATAGCTCCGAGAAATCCGCTCCGAGGATATGAACTGTTAAAACTGTTTAAAAATTTTAATACGGCATTGTTAAGCAAAACAAAAAAGATAACAGATTCCAAAGATGTAATAATAATTGATAAAATCGGGATATTGAAAAAATTTTACGCTATATGCGATCTTGCCTTTGTGGGCGGGAGTCTGATAAATGAGGGAGGGCATAATCCGCTTGAGCCAGCCGCATATTCAAAGCCGGTTTTAACAGGAGTTTATACAAACGATTTTAAACGGCTATACGAAACACTTATAAAATCAGAAGGAACAAAAACGGTTTTTGATGCCGAAGATTTTTATAAAAAAGCCTTATCTATTTTAAAAGATCCAAAAAAAAACGAAACAATGGGAAAGGCTAATAATGACGTTTTAAATTCTAACAAAGGAGCGGCATTTAATATATCTAAAGTTATAACCCAGTGTAATTATTAATATACTTAACCTATTTTTTTATAAAATTTTACATAGGAAACTTTCATGACTATATTATAGATCCAAAAAAGGATGATTGTTACGATATTTTGTACCTAACGGCGCGAAGGATTTTTTTCTATAAATATTTAATCCCTTAAAATCTAAATATAAACAGATGAAATGGAAAATAAAAAATATAAAAAACCGCTTTTAAAAGATGCAGCATACAACCGCACAAAAAGACGAAAAGCAAATCTTCCAATTCCGCATTTTAATAAAAACTTGCCTATATTTTTAAAAAAAGATGAGATAATCTCTTCTATATTAAGAAACAGAGTTTTAATTATCGCAGGAGAAACAGGCTCTGGCAAAACAACTCAGATACCGCAGTTTTGTCTTGCGGCAAAAAGGGGAATAAACGGAATTATAGGCTGCACCCAGCCAAGACGAATTGCCGCAGTTTATGTGGCTAAAAGAATCGCTTTGGAATTAAAAACGAATATAGGTGAAGCCGTAGGTTATAAAATAAGATTTTCGGATAAAACCGATAAAAATACCTATATAAAGGTTATGACAGACGGCATACTTCTTACCGAACTTCAAACGGATAAAAATCTTTATCAATACGATACAATAATAGTAGACGAAGCTCACGAAAGAAGTTTAAATATAGATTTTACTCTCGGAATTTTAAAAACCTTATTAAAAAAAAGAAAAGATTTAAAGGTTATTATAACCTCCGCCACCATAGACACCCAAAAATTTTCAAAAGCCTTTGATAATGCTCCTGTAATAGAGGTATCAGGCACAACCTTTCCTGTAGAAACAAGATATATGCCTTCCGCAAAAGAGGATAACGCTGATTATGTGGATATGGCGGTAAAAGCGGTAAATAGAATCGAGCGGGAAAGCCGATTTGGGGATATACTTATATTTATGCCCACAGAAGCGGATATAAAAGAGACTTGCGAAAAACTTGAAAAGAAATCGGAAACAAATTTTATCCTGCCGCTTTATGCAAGGCTTACAGGGGCAAAGCAGGCTAGTATATTTGAGCGTTTTGATAAAAGAAAAATAATAGTGGCAACCAATATTGCCGAGACTTCAATTACCATAGAGGGCATTAAATATGTAATAGATACTGGTTTTGCAAGAATTTTAAAATATAATCCCGCAGCAGGAATATCCTCTTTGCCTATAGACCGCATATCAAAAAGCAGTGCGAAGCAAAGAAAAGGCAGATGCGGAAGGGTTGAAAACGGCATCTGCATAAGGCTTTATTCCGAAGAGGATTATAACAGCCGTCCGTTATATACGCTTCCAGAAATATTAAGATCAAACCTTGCGGATGTTATATTAAAAATGCTCTTTTTAAGGCTCGGAGATATTTACAAATTTTTTTTTATAGACGCGCCTGATCCCAAAAGAATAAGAGATGGATTGAAGCTTTTAAGCGATCTCGGGGCAATAAAACAGGAGAATAAAAAAAATATACTTACCGAAAAAGGCGCGTTTATGGCAAAAATGCCTATAGACGCCAGACTTGCGGCAATATTAATAGAATCTTTTAAAACAAAAAGCGAAACCGAAATATTAATAATAGTATCTGCATTAAGCGGACGAGACCCGAAAGAAAGACCTTTGGAAAAAACCGAACAGTCAGATATAGCTCATAAAAAATTTGCGGATACCGATTCCGATTTTATATCTTATTTAAATATATGGAAAAGATACAATGAGGCTTTTGAAAATGGAAAGTCTAAAACCCAGATAAGAAAAGCAAAGGAGAAGTTTTGCAAGGCAAATTTTTTTTCCTTTAAAAGAATGCTTGAATGGGAAAATGTTCATTTTCAAATCAAAGAGATGATAAAAGAAAATAGAATTAGAATAAAAACTAAAGATTACAAGCAAGGTAATAAAAAAGATAAGAATTTTTCCGATAAATATCAAGCGATTCATAAGGCTTTGTTAAGCGGTTTTTTATCCAACATAGCTGTTAAAAAAGAGAAAAATATATATAAAGCCGCAGGGGATAAAGAGGTTATGATTTTTCCGGGTTCGGCTTTATTTAATAAGGCAAAAGAATGGGTCGTATCTGCTGAATTTGTCAAAACATCCGCTTTGTTTGCAAGAATTAACGGAAACATAGACCCAAAATGGCTTGAAGATCTTTTTGCGGATAAATGTAAATACTTATATTATTCTTCTCATTGGGAGAAAAAAAGAGGCGAAGTAGTAGCTTTTGAAAAGGTAATTTTAAACGGGCTTGTTATAGCGGAAGGAAGAAGCGTTTCTTACGGAAGAATAAATTCTGCGGAATCTTCCGAAATATTTATAAGAAGCGCTCTTATGGAAAAAGATATACAGGATACTTTTGGGTTTCTTGAGCATAATAAGAAATTAGAAAATAATATAATAGAGATAGAAAACAGGCTCCGGCGAAAAGATATAATGGTATCGGAAGAAAGCATATATGATTTTTACAGCAAAAAGATAGGCAATATATACGATATAAAAAGTTTTAAAAGGTTTATAAAATTAGAAGGCGGAGATGCTTTTTTGTATATGAAGCAGGAGGATATACAAGAAAAACAGCCTTTGTCCGAAGAGCTTGCCAAATTTCCTAACTGGCTGCAATTAGACGGAAAAAGTCTTAAATACAGATACAATTTTAATGTTAAAAAAGAGGATGACGGAGTCACTCTTCAAATTCCCGCAAATAAAGCCAATTTTTTAAATATAAATAGAATAGATTGGATTGTTCCTGGGTTTTTTACCGAAAAAATTGAGGCTATGATAAAAAGACTTCCGAAAAAATACAGAAAAGAGCTTATTCCTATATCCTCTTTTGCAAAAATAATAACCGAAGAGATTAAAAAAGACGGCAGACCTTTGGCTACCGCTTTGTCAGATTTTATTTATAAACGCTTTAATGTAGATATTCCCGCCTCCGAATGGTCAGAAGCCGATTTGCCGGATTATTTAAAGATGCGGGTATCCGTAATAGATGAAAAAGGAAAAGAAATAGTTGCGACAAGAGACAAATCCGCATTAAACAAAACCTTTAAAAAAGCGGATAAAGCGGATAACTTTTTTTATCCTAAAGAAAAATGGGAGGATTTACATAATAAAAACCTTATCAATGAGTTAGGTTTTGAAGATATTTCGGAAAAAATAACCCTTGCAAAAAAAAACGGTAGCAGCCGAGTATTTTATCCCGCTTTAACAGCTTCGAATAATAACAAAAAAGATTTAAAGCTTTTTCTTTATTCGGATAAAAATATAAGTATAAAAAATCATAAAAAAGGAATAGCATCTCTTTATGAAATACATCTCGCACAGGATTTAAAATTTTTAAAAAAAAGCATTATTTTAAAAGATAAAGATATAGAAAAAATTACATTTTATTTCGGGGGGCAAAAAGAGTTTGAAAAAAATATATACGAAAGCGTTATAAAACGACTTTTTTATAAAAACATAAGAAAAAAAGAGGAGTTTTTTATTTATCTACAGGAGTTAAAGAAAGATATTATTATCAAAGGAGTAGAAAAACTTAATTTTGCCCTTTTGCTGATACGGGCTTTTTATAATGCCAATATACAAATATTAAATTTTGAACAAAGATATAATTCTTATGAAATACTTAATTTTTTAAGCGGATTAAAAAAAGAGCTTTATAGTCTTATGCCTAAAAATTTTCTTTTTTTATACGATAACAAAAAAATAAAAGAGCTTTTATGTTATGTAAAAACAATAGAAGGACGCTCTTTGCGCGGAGTTGAAAATTTTTACAATTATTTGGAAAAAGAGGAAAAAATAATAGAATATAAAAAAAAGCTCAATACTTTTATAGCCGAATTGGCTGAATTAACTACAAAAGAAAAACGTAAAGAGATAGAAATTTTTTTTTGGATGCTTGAAGAATATAAGATTTTTATATTTGCTCAAGAGATAAAAAGAAAAACAGTCATATCTGCAAAAATGCTTCATTCTAAAATCAAAGAGATAGAAAGAATGATTTAGGCAGATTAAAAAGCCTCCAATTGGCAAGAGACAATTTTAATGTTTAAAGCTTCGCAAATATTTGCCGCGCCCATTTTTGTAATATCCATCTCTTTTGCCGCGCTCCATAAATCTTTGCAGGAAATCCGTCTGTCTTTTACATATTTTATAATCTTATCGTGGATGTCTGGGTTAATATTTTTTGCAGGTTTTACAGGTTTTTCTTTCGGCTTGTATCCGAAAAGTCCAAGCTGGCATTTACAAAGCTTAATATCAAGCTTATCTGCTAATTTTCCTATAACAAAAGGTTTTTTTTGATTATTTGCGGCTATTTCAAAAGCTATTGCGCAGGGGAGTTTTTTATTTTTTGATTTTTTTAAAACTTCCTCTTTTATTTGTAAGTTAAAATCGTTCATAAGTTCCTCTGTTTATATTTTATGAGATTTTTTTTCGCCGCGCTTGTCGAAATGACGCGATAAAAAAAGTGGTGGAGCTGAGGGGGATCGAACCCCTGACCTCATGACTGCCAGTCATGCGCTCTCCCGGCTGAGCTACAGCCCCGTTTAAGAAGAGAATTTTTAATCGGCTTATTTATTCAAAATAATAATATATGTCAAGCAAAACCTCTTAAAAAGTTAAAATTTAATACCCGCATTCATAAGTAAAGCAAGCCCGCTTTCCACCTCCATAGTTTTTATAATGCCGGCGAGAACAGGATATGCAGGATGGAGAGAAAATTTTGCGGCAAGTTTAAAAGTTTCGGATTCTTCGCTACTATAACCTATCTCCCGCTTAAAACCAAGCAAAAAAGGCGCTGCCGCGTAACGTAGGAAATGGGCAAAAGGAGAAGTTATACAAGGCTTTTACAAAAGAGGTTATTTATGGATAACAATAAAGCGATGATAATATTTTAGCCTTCTGGCAGAAGAGGGGATGTAGAAAAAAGGAATAACAATAATGGAGGCTTCCAGATTTTAGGGGTTGATATAGAGGCTCTTTGCGGCGAAAAAAAAGTATGCGGAAAATGTATTGTAAGAATCGAAGAATTGAAAATTCTCGGGACTTAGCGAAGCTTTCTTACATAATTTTATTTAATGCCCGTTAAAATTTTTTGTAGCCGTTCTCCGTTTTATAGTAGGATTTATACCATGTTATAAAGTTTTTAATTCCGTCTTTTAGTAATGTTTTAGGCGAAAAACCGGTTTCTTTTATTAGGCTGTCTATGTCGGCATAGGTTGCAGGAACGTCTCCGTCCTGAATTTCTATGAATTCTTTTTTTGCTTTTATGCCGATAGCATCTTCTATTGTTTTTATGAATTCGGATAAGGTTATCGGGTTATTGTTTCCTATGTTGTAAAGTCTGTAAGGAGCAAAAGAGGAAGACGGATCCGGCGCGTTTGAATCCCATTTTTTATTTTTTTCGGGTATTTTTTTCATAACACGGATAACCCCTTCCACTATATCGTCTATATATGTGAAATCACGCCGCATTTTTCCATAATTAAACACTTTTATCGGTTTTTTTTCTAATATTGCCTTTGTAAATAAAAATAGCGCCATATCGGGTCGCCCCCATGGTCCGTAAACCGTAAAGAATCTTAATCCTGTGCATGGAAGCCTATAAAGATGGCTGTAAGAATGAGCCATTAATTCGTTTGCTTTTTTTGTCGCGGCATAAAGGGATACAGGATGATCTGTATTATGACTAGCGGAAAAGGGCATTTTGGTATTTGCGCCATACACGGAACTTGAAGAAGCAAATACAAGATGTTGGACGCGGCAATGCCTGCATCCTTCCAGTATGTTTATAAAACCTGCAAGGTTTGAATTAACGTAGGAGTGGGGGTTTGTTAAAGAATATCTAACTCCTGCCTGAGCTGCAAGGTTTATTACTACGTCATAAGTCTCTTGTTTAAATGTTTCCGCAATCTGCCGATTATCCGCCATATCAATTTTTTTAAAATTAAAATTTTTTTCAGGCAACAGCAGGTTAAGTCTGGCTTTTTTAAGGCGGACGTCATAATAATCGTTTAGGTTATCTATGCCTGTAACGCGAAACCCTTTTTGTAATAATTTTTTTGCAAGATGAAAACCTATAAAACCAGCGGCTCCCGTAATCATTATCTTGTTCAATTTATTGCTCATTATTTTGTAAATTAATCTTTTAAAAAAAGTTTATGATACTCTTCTTCTATAAGATGTTTTTTTAGTATTGTATTTATAAATAAAAATATCTCTTCAAGCTCTTTGTCTGTAAGTCTGCCTATTATTTTATTCATCATTTTATCGTCTGAGAACTTTTGAAGATAGTATATAACGGTTTTTTCGTCTGTTTCTCTGTTAAGTCCGAAACCTACCAATCCGTTATATTCTTCTACGAAATTATGGGTATGTTTCGGCATACTTATTCCTTTGCTATAGTAACTTTTTCTATTTTTACCGGAACAGCCGGAACATCCTGATAATGACCGTAGGTTGTGGTGGCAACCGCCTCAATTTTATCTACGATATCAAGTCC
The DNA here is from genome assembly GCA_019306065.1 of Deltaproteobacteria bacterium. Lineage (GTDB taxonomy): Bacteria > Desulfobacterota > Desulfobacteria > Desulfobacterales > JAFDMD01 > JAFDMD01. The sequence goes on along the minus strand of JAFDMF010000002.1, from coordinate 123,123 downwards.
TTTTTCTACTGTGCCGAATACGCAGTATCCCCATTCCTGTATTGTTTTGTTTTTATAATTGAGAGAATCATTATCAACCGTATTTATAAAAAACTGGGATGTTGCGGAATGCGGATCGTTTGTACGCGCCATAGCTATTGTGCCGCGCAGGTTTTTAAGTCCGTTATTCGCTTCGTTTTGAGTTGGGGCAAAGCCTCCTTGTTTTTCTTTAAGGTTTTCGGTCAATCCCCCGCCTTGTATCATAAATCCTTTGATCACTCTGTGAAAAATGGTTCCGTCATAAAAACCTGCTTTAACGTAAGCAATGAAATTATCAACTGTTTTAGGCGCGGCTTGTCGGTTTAGGCTTAATATTATATCTCCGTAGCCTGTTTTGATATTTACTTTAATATTTTCGGCGGGTTTATTATCTTCAGCAAAACATGGGATCGGAATTAATGCGATTAATGTTATTAATGATAATACCAAAAAGATTATTTTGTTTTCCATAATAGTCTCCTTTTATAATAATTTTTTTTTGTCTATAATATAATTATGGGCGTTTCCTCTTTTATATGTTATATTGAGAGGTTGGCATAGGATAGATTTTTTCTCCTCCTATAGTATAGCCGCCGTCTAATTTAATGATGCTTCCTGTTATAAATGGAGCATCTTTTATAAAAAAAAGAACTGTTTTTACAATATCTTTTATTTTGCCGTATCGTTTTAACAAGGTATGCTCTTTTATATCCTGTTTCTGTTTTTCGGTTAAAAGCTCCCAGCCTCTTGTTTTTTCTCCGTGTCTTGTTTCAAAAAAACCGAGCATTATTTCATTTACTTTTACTTCCGGCGCACCCAGTTTTGCCCATGTTTCGGTTAAAATGGATATTCCCCTGTTTGCCGCGGCATATCCATCATTGAATATTAAGCTTGCGGGACCTGTTCTGCCTATTATACCCGCTATGGAGGAAAAATTTATCACAGCGCCGTCTCCTGAAGCTTTTAAATGAGGAAGCGCCTCTTTAAATATCCATTGTTTTGCCCGAACTGTTGTTTCAAACTCCATGTCCCATTGGTTTTGCGTATAGTCGCCGTGAACTATGGGCCATCCTCCCCGTTCTATATTGTTTATAAGTATATCAAGTCCTCCGAAATTGGATATTACTTTTTTTATTAAAGCCGGAATATTTTCGGTTTTACGAAGGTCTGTTTTTAATATAAGATGCTGATTGGATACTTGATTTATGTCCTTTTTTAATGCGTCAAGGGATTCTTCCCAATCATAATAATTTATCGCCACTTTTACTTTTTGTTTTGCAAGCGCGATGGCGATTTTTTTGCCTATTCCTTTTATTCCTCCGAGAACCAGAGCTTTTTTACCCGCTATTTTATTCATATCTTTATATGTAATTTTTCGGAGATTGTCATCTCCTTTCTAATAATTCCTTTTTTGCGTTTAAAATTTTTATCCAATGTCGAAATCAAGTAAAATAAAACCTGTTTCTGTGGAAACTACCGTGTATCGCTTATTTGGGCTGTCCTTATTTTTAACATTAAATCTCCTCTCATTCCGTTGTTTTGGGCTTTGCCCAGTCCTTTAAGTCTTAATATCTGTCCGTTTGATACTCCGTTAGGAATTATTACTTTATATACTCTGTTATAAAAACCCCATGGCACATTTACCGTTTTTTGAGCTCCTACAAAGGCTTCAAATGAGGTTATATTTAATATGCCGTATAGATTCGGATCTTCTGTTGTTCCGAATGTTTTTATTAGATTAATCCCGCTGCTTTCGCTTTTTAACGGTTTTGTTTTAATTTCTTTGACAAAGTCGGTAAATGAGACGCCTTTAAAGAATTTGAGTATAAGAACTCCTGCAAGAAATCCTCCGATATGCGCCCACCATGCTATTGAGTCGACTCCGCTTTGGGTAGAGGCGGCATTAATAAACTGGTAAGCAAACCATATCCCGAAAAAAAGATAAGCCGGCGCCTGAAATGGTATGAAGATAATAGGAAAAAGGGTAAGGATTTTAGCTCTGGGGTATAGTATGAAGTATGCACCCATTACTCCGGCTATAGCGCCGCTTGCTCCTATTACAGGAATGTCTGAATTAAGATTAAATATTATATGGGTTATTCCGGAAATTATTCCGCATAAGAGGTAAAATAGAAGGTATTTTTTATGTCCGAGACAGTCTTCTATGTTGTCTCCGAAAATATAAAGGGACCACATGTTAGCCAAAAGATGCCAAAATCCGCCGTGTAAAAACATGAATGTAAAGAAGGGGATTGTTTTTTTGATTAAGCTGATATTGTAAAAATAAGAATGGGTTGAATATTTTGCGGGAATAAGTCCGTATATATATAAATATTCCTGTTCGTAAGTCGAAAACAGTCCTGCTACAAATACGATTATATTTATGATGATAATCACGTTATTTACGACCGGTTTATTTTTCGAGGCATTTGCATCGTGAATAGGAAGCATAATATTTTACCGGATTATAAAATTATCGGTTGATCGTAATTTGTCATAATAAAACGGTTTATAAGACATATGGTTTTTGATAGCAATCTAAAAAATCAACCGATCCGATAGAATATTGTCTGTTACCTTATATGCCGAGCTAATAAAATGATAATAAAAAATAGAAGGGCGAATATTAAACTTGTTTTGTCGGAAAGAGCAAATTTTATAGGGTCATCGTCCATAAGTCCTTGATGAGCCTTAAACCATAGGCTGGTTATCCAGTGTAATAATAGAGGAGATAATATCCAAAGCAGGAACGGGCTGGAATAAGCTATCAAAGAGGCTTCGCTGTTAATGTATAACGCTATAATAAGCGCTGATAAATATCCAGCGGCTAATCCTGCGGAACGGAGAAAATCAAGATCGTTTGTATTGTATCCGCGACCTACGATAATGAATTTGTTATCCCGCTTCAATGAATATAATTCCGTAAAACGTTTTAATATTGCAAGGCTGAAGAATAGAAAAATGGAAAAACATAAGAGCCAAAAGGACGGAGTAAGCCTGCAAACATAAATTCCGGCGGCAATACGCAGAGTGTATAAGCAAGATAGCGTTAATGTATCTATTAAGGCTATTCGCTTTAAATAAATAGAATAGAATGCGCTTGATAAATAATAGAGTAAAAGTATATAGATAAATCCCGCCGATATTAACGAGCCTATGATTATACTTGATAATAGCAATACAAATATCATTATGATACTGTATTGTATGGAAATTTCGCCGGAAGCCACGGGTCTTTTACTTTTAACTTTATGCTGTCTGTCGTTATCCAAATCAAATAAATCGTTTAACAAATACCCGCTTGACGCGCATAAACAAAATGAGACAAAGGCTAATATAATTCTAATATCTAATGTATAATCGTAGTATTTGTGAGCTAAAAACAAAGGCGCAAAAATCAGAGCGTTTTTTACCCATTGATGAATTCTTAATGAATTAAGATAATGATTGATTTTTTTATTTTCGATAGTTAAAGCGGAATTGTCAAGGCGGCATATATTGTTCGCTTTTTTAAGCAGTCTTTTATTATGAGATAGAAATATTCCCGAATTGGCTATACTTAATATTACAATGTCCTTTTTATTTCCGCCTATATAATCGAATCCTTTTGCGCCGTATTTTTTTTTAAGCATATTTGCCTTATTTGAAGTTCTGCTATTACAGATAAAAAATTCGTCGAATATGTCAAGACGATTTGCGATTTGTTCCGCGTAATTATAATCCGAAGATGTGGCTAAAACCAATTTTCTTCCTTCTTTTTTTTTTTGAATAAGAAAATCAATCAAAGAGTTGCGGTATGGAAGGAGATTAACGTCAAGTAGAACAAGTTTTGCGATTTCGGATTTTAAATAAGCCGTTTGTTTAAAGACCCAAAATGGAACTATGAATATAAAAAACGGTTTTATTTTAATGAGTTTTAGTAAGGATTCAAATAACAGATTGGTTTTAATAAGGGTTCCGTTTAAACCTACGACCAAAGGCATGGCGCTATTTATTATTTTATCTTCTAATTCGGTTGATTCGGTTATTTTTTTTACGGTTATTTTTTTATATATTTTACCGACTTTTTCAAAAAAAAATGTAAGGGCTATTATGAAAGTTATAAACCAAACTATTGCCGAATAACGATAAGCGGGGTGCCAAAATAGCAATGTTAGATGTTGGGAAAGCGCTGAAACGGATAATATCCAAATTGATTTTGAGTTAATATAATATTTTTTAGAAATAGCTATAAATATTACAGGCAATAGCGCCAAGGCATGCATTAATATTTTTGCCTTCGAATTAACATTACTTGTAACATGCATAAAGAATGTTCTGCCTTCCAACCATAATGTTATATGTTCTAAAGCATGCAATACGGCGGGAGCGGAAACGTTAAAAGTTAATAGATCTTTTATGGCTGTCAAATATATAGAAGGCGACGAAATGTAATTTGTGGGAATAAATGCGGAAGATGTTAATAGCACGATTTTATCGCCGAAATACCAATTATGAAAAGGTATTAATAACACGGTCGAAAATCCGACGGAAATTGCAGCCAAATCGATCAAACGTTTGCTCTTTAATAATTTTACCCCGGTCAACAACAAGAATATGCCTATAATTAAAGCAATATTTGGCCTCATAAATATAGCCGTCGCAAAAGATAACCCGCTCCAAAAGCCAAACCATCTAAAATCTTTTTTACCGTTAAAGTTGGATATAATACCGATTAATCCCATAAGCAAGAAGGTATAAGCAATAACGGAGGGGAAGCCGTCCAACATTCCCTTAAAGTAGAATTCAAATGTAAGTCCGAATGGTTGTAACCAATTAGTTCCTATAAATATTAAAAATAATAAGATGCAAACCTGAAATGGTAAAAAATATCTGATGAATTTCCAAACATATAATATAAAGATAAGAAAAAAAGTAATATATAGATAGTTAGTATCTCCGAATATAATTTTTTCAATTGCTCTGAAATAAGACATACCCGGCATAAAATAGAAGACATCCTGTCCGCCTCTTAGAAATAAGGCTATGTCTCCATTCAAAAGATGCCGCAGCATATCTCTTGCATAACTGATATAAGTCAAACCGTCGCTGCCTGTTCTATGCGTTCTGAATATAAGAAAATGAGAACCTCTGGAAAATATCATAACTAATGATATGATAGCCGCTCCGGCAATTAACAAGGCTGTCCGTTTCCATTTTTTAATTTCATTAAAAGATATATTAGTTAAAAGATATAAAATTGTTAATACCCCTATGAATTTAAGTATAACGCTAAATATAGAGGCTATTTTGATCTTTTGAGGGGGAATAAATCTCATTGAAAGCGGCTTGTCCCATAAAATAGAGACGCCAAATATTCGCTTGCCGACATCTTGGTCGGTTAAAATTATAGCTTCGGTCTCGTTGGCAGAATTTTCCAGATATTTAAATTTTCCTTTTTCCGTTTCCAATATGATATAACCTTTCCACAATAATTTTCCTCCTATAGCCTCTTTCGGAAATTCATACATAACGAAAAAAGGAACGTTTTGTCTTGGGATTATGCTGCGTCTTTGCGTATCCGAATACCAATCTATCCAATTCACTCTATTAGTATTTAAAAAATCAGGGCGTAATCCGTTTTGATTATGAAAAGAAATATTATCAATTACGCGCGAATATTTAGGATGTTGCCATATGCCGTCTCCTGAAAAGGCGAAGGAATCTATCGGGCCCGGAAATTCTTTGTATTGATAATCTTTTTCCTTCTTACCCCAACAATAATCTTTATCATAACATTCTCTTTTTACGGGATATTGCTTTCTGAGCAAGTGTTTCATAAAGTCAAATATTTCCGGAGGCAAACTTTTTTCTAATATCTCCCCTTTTTTAATATAAGTAAAATAATTATGTCCTTCTTGAATTTCCAACTTGGGGATAAAAAAAAGAGAAAGATTAACCGCTAACATAATTCCAAACGATAGAATCCAATACTTTGAAAAATTTTTTATTTTGTTTTGAGATATAACAATAACCGAAAATATAAACAGAATAAAAAGCGAAGGCTTATTTATAGGCAAGCCTATTACTGTTGCGATCAATAAGATTAAAGTCGCTTTTTGTATTAAAAACAGTCTATGAATTTTCCATCTCGGATACGTTGTAGGCGCTTTCATACTAAAGGTTGTTTTTCCATGTTTCGAGACAGAATAGAATCCAGAGCATTTTTGCTCTTTTTTCGTCTGATACTGTTATTTTTTTTTGAATAAGATCTCGTAAAAATTTTTTTTCTACGAAATTTTCGCTGTAGCAGCCCGGGGCGAGCATGTCTATTATTATCTCTTTAATATCATTTTCAACCCACTTTTTTAAAGGAACTTCAAAGCCTCTTTTGGGCTGTTTGATAAGTTTTTTCGGCAGATATTTTTTTGCGACTTCTCTTAAAATATGTTTTGTAGTAAATTTATTTATTTTAAATTCATCTGGCAGCTTGGGGGCAAATTCAATAAGATATTTGCTTAAAAAGGGGCTTCTTGCCTCAAGCGAGTTTGCCATAGAGGCTATGTCCATTTTTTGAAGAAGGTCGGATGGAAGCAGTATTTCAAAATCAAGCTGCAGTATTTGAGATAATGGACTTAACCTGCTGGAAAAGATTGATTTTATCTTATCGTCCAAAGCAGGTAAAAGAGCGCTTTTTCTTATTTGGTTTTCAAATCCTTCAAAGCCGTCTATTGTTAAAGACAGATATAAATCAAGCCCTTTTGTTTTATCTGCCGCGTCAATTAGACGATATAGGTAGTTGTAATATGATTTTTTTTGATGTGGATTAGGCAAAATTTTTTTAAAAAAGATTAGTTTTTTAAATTTTTTGAGTATATTGCCCATAAAAATGACGTGCCTTCTATAGCCTGCAAACATTTCGTCTGCTCCGTCTCCGTTTAATACAACCGTAAGATATTTTTTTGCGGCTTTACTTATATAATAACTCGGAATAGCGGAGCTGTCCATAAATGGTTTGCCGTGATATGCTAGTATTTTTTCAATATCTTTTTTTAAATTAATAGAGATTTTTATCCGTTTATGATCAGTCTTATATTTTTTTGCGGTAAGAGACGCCAGATGCGATTCATCATAAGCGCCGTCAAAACTTATGGTAAAGGTTTTAATATCCGGAATATATTTTGAAGCTTTTGCCGTTATTAACGAACTGTCAATTCCTCCGCTTAAAAATACGCCCGCTTCAAGATCGGTGCTTATAAGACGGTCTTTTATACTCATATCTAGCAGATAATTGACGCGTTCTACGGCTTTGTAAAACGGAATATCTTTTGCCCTCATTTGTTCCGAATATATTTTATCTATAAAGAAGTATTTTTTTTTTACGATGTTAAGGGAAGCTATATTTACATGCATAAAATGACCGGGTTGAAGTTCGTATATATTTTTATACGGAGTAGTCGGCGAAGGAAAGAATCCGCATCGTATATAAGCGGCTATTGCCTCTTCGTCCGTTTCAACGGAGGCTGCGGTTTTTATAGCGTTTAATTCGCTTGCAAATATAAAGGAATTGTTTGTTATGGCGTAATATAAAGGTTTTTTACCCGCTCTGTCTCTGGCCAAAAAGATGCAATTTTTTTTTCGGTCAAGTATGGCGAAAGCAAACATTCCGTCTATTAAGTCAAGCATTTTTTCGCCGCGATTCAGATATAAAGCCAAAAGGGTTTCTGTATCCGATTTGGTTGAAAAATTAAAATTTTTAAGCATATAACGGAGATTATTATGATTATAAACTTCTCCGTTGTATATTATTGTGCACCCTGCGATATGGATAGGTTGATTTCCGAATTGTATATCTACGATAGATAATCTTGTATGTATTAAAGCTACATTATCTTCGCAAAAGATACTTTGGACGTCTGGTCCTCTGTGTATAAGAGAATTTTCTATTTTTTTCAGGTCGTAATTTTTATAATTTATTATTCCTGCTATTCCGCACATTCTATGCCTTATCTGGAAGTTTTGATTAGTAATTTGGATATTTTTTATGGATATTTGTTGCAAAGTCAAAAAACTTCTCCGCCTCTTTAAGAGTAGGTTTTCCATAAGGAAGCAAACCTAGTGCAGACGGGTAACGTGAATCTATATAAATCTCATTTATTTTTATTAAAGTGTCCAAATCAACTTCAAAATCAATATGTTCGTTTATAATTTTATATAATGTTATTAAATTATGAGTCTTGATAAAATTTATCTTAAATTTTTCAATAACCGCTTTAAAACTTTTGTCAATAGCTTGTTGTGAATGAAATGCCGCTATATTTAAATTGCTTGCGATCTGTTTTGCTTTTTTCCCCGAATTTTTTCTATACATTTAAGGGTAATATTGAATCCGCTATTTAATTTGTTAGAAGTAGTTGTTTTTTTAACTATATGTTACGGTAAATTATCGTTTCGGATTCGCCGGATTTTATTAAATTTAATATATTGCTTTCTATCATTTTTTAATCAGAGTAACTTTTATAAATAATTTTTTGATATAATTTTTGATATTGATCTACAATATGCTCCAACGAAAAATTGTCTTCGATTCTTTTTCTTGCTTTTTTTCCCAGATTGATTCTTTTTTCTTTTCCAATACTAATTAACAGTTTCAATGCGCTGTAAAGTCTATAATGGTCGCGCGGTGGAGTGATTAAGCCTGTATTTTTTACCAGATAAGCGGAATCTCCTACGTTGGTAACTACGCACGGAATACCGGAAGCCATAGCTTCGCCTATGGCGTTGGGAAAACCTTCTATATAAGAGGAAGATACCGCGATATCTAATATGTTAATAAGCTTATGGATATTATTCTGCTTGCCGAGCAGCAAGCTTTTTTTTTTAAGATTTAATTCATTTATTAGTTTTACTATTACGCTGTTTTTCCAATCCGCTCCTTTACCGATTAAAACAAAACGTATATCGGAAAGATTTTGAGTTAATAATCCGGCGGCTTTTAAAAAATTTTCGTGATCTTTTACGGGATGATAGCGGGCAATTAATCCTATGCAGATTGTTTTATCATGTATGCCGAATTTATTTCTGTATTCCAAACGTAATGCAGGGTTCGGCTTGAATTGTAAGCAGTTAAAACCGTTGGGTATATATTCGGCTTTTTTATTATTAAAGGATATTTTTTGATGCTGTGTTTTTGAAATCCTGCTGTTATAAATTATTGCGACAGGAGCGCTGGACAAATAGGCGCTTAATTTGATGATTTTTTTAGGCAGCGTTTTGTCTTTATTTGTTTCATCTAAGCAGTTGCGTATGTTCCAAAAAACCGGCACAAAAAGTCCGCTTATGTATGAGCCTATAGTAGAGGCTATATTAGCGTGATACATCCAGCCTTGTATAATATCCGGTTTTTCTTGATGCAGTAAAGATATTAACTTTAAAAATGCCAGCGGGTTAGGAAAGTCGGAAGAAAGATTTAAAGAGGCTGTTGGAATTTCGATATTTATAAATTTTTTTTCTATCTCTCCCGGTTTTGTTAAAGATATTATGGAATTGAAAAAAAGTTTTTTATCCATGCCAGAAACTAGTTTTAAAAGCATTATTTCGGCGCCGCCGGTTGATAATCCAGTGATTATATGTGAAATTTTTAATATATCGTTTTTTTTTCTCATAAGTTTATAATTAAAATACAAAGTCGTAAGGCGTTTGACAATTATGAGATTTTTCCTTGTTGCGCTCGTCTAAATGACACGGTAAAAAAATGCTTGTCTAAATAAGATTAGTCTTTGGCGTTTTATTTAAGTCTTAGTAGACTCCAAAATATATATTCGTAATTTTTATTGTTATTTATATGGTCTGCAGCCATTTTGTAAAGATATTTTTTATTAAATTTGTTATCTAATGCCGCTATCTTGTCGTATAAAAGATCTTTTAATTCTTTTTTAAACCAATCTTTTAAAGGAACTCCGAACCCTTTTTTGTGTCTTTCGATCAGTTTTGCGGGCAGATATTTATATAATATTTCCCGTAAAACTGATTTTCTTCCTTTGGCAAGTTTTATTTTTAAAGGGATCGCGTAAGCAAATTCGGCAATCCTATGGTCTAACATAGGAACGCGGACTTCCAAAGAATATTTCATTGTAGCTCTGTCAACTTTGGTTAAAATATCGTCCGGAAGATAGCGATAAAAATCTACTATGCTAAGTGCCGATATTATTTCATTGTTTTTTATATTCGGCTCTGTTTCTTGTAATGAAAAGACATCTAATTTTTTGTTTTGCCATGTTTGATTTATAAATTCTTCGGAAAAAATTTTTTTTAAATTCCAAGGTTTTACATAAGAGGCAAGCACAGAGTAAAGGTTTGCCAAACTTGGATTTTTAACGGGATAGCTTAGTTTTTCCAATTTATCTTTACCTGATTTTGCCATAATAAAAGAAACGGCGCCCCTTAAAGATTTTGGGAGATATTTTAGTATGTTAAGAAGGTTATCGGTTATAAAGTATCTGTCGTATCCTAAAAAGAGTTCGTCTCCGCCGTCTCCGGAAAGGGATACTTTTACATATCTTGATGCAAGATCGGATAGAAGCATTGTTGGCAGCCCCGAAGGATCTCCGAACGGTTCGTCGAAATAATAGTCAAAACTATCAATAAGGTTTATAACATCTGCGGGTCTGCAAATATATTGATAATGATCTGTTTTAAGTAAGGATGCTATATTTTTTGCATAACCGCTTTCATCATATTTTTTATCTTCAAAACCTATGGAAAAAGTTTTTATTTTTTTTGCGCTTAATTGGCTCATTATGGCGGCTGTAAGGCTGCTGTCTATGCCGCCGCTTAAAAAGCAGCCCACCTCTACGTCTGCAAGAAGACGATAAGAAACAGAGCTTCTTAAAAGATGATGCGTCTGTTTTACCGCGTTATCAAAGGATATGTCTAAAGTTTTATCCGGCAGTTTCCAATACTGTTTTAAAGTAATATTATCGCCGTCAAAGATAATATAATGCCCGGCTTTTAATTTGAATAACTCTTTATAAAAAGTATTGTCTGATGGAATATATCCCATGCTCATAAATTGAATTAACGCTTTATCGGATGTTTCTTTACGAAGATGATTCGGTATTCCTTTCAGTTCCGAAGCAAAAGCTAATTCTTTATTTTGAAAAGTATAATAAAGAGGCTTGATGCCTATTCTGTCTCTTATTAGATACAATCTGTTTTCGATTTTATCAAAAAGGGCTATGGCAAACATACCGTTTATTTTTGACAAGGTATTTTCAATTCCAAGCTCTTCAAAAGCAAAAAGGATTGTTTCCGTATCCGAATGAGTGCGCCAGTTTTTAAAGGAGAGGTTTTTTTTAATTTCAATATGATTATATATTTCGCCGTTAAAAATTATTGCAAACCGCTCATTTTCCATAGGCTGATTTGCGTTGTTTGACAGGTCTTGAATTGACAGGCGATTGTGCCCTAAGAATAATTTTTTATTTTTAAAATTATATTCTTTTATCGAGGAGTTATCGGGTCCTCTGTGAGCAAGTTTTTTATTTAACTTCTCATACTCGTTAAAAGATATTTTCGGATTAAAGCAGCCTAATACTGAGCACATTTTAGCCTTTTTCATAGAAACTATTTATTAAAACAAGTTAATCTTCGTATTATTTATATACTGCGCTCAAAAGTCAATATATTATCCTATGTATCTCAAAATATCCGTTTTTTATTCGAAACCGTTTTATATTGACATAATAATGTTTGTTTTCTATAAATTTAAATTATTAGATCTAATAACGTATTATAAGAACATTAAACTATAGCGCTAATAAAACAGTCGTGTATTTTTATAAGTTGCAATATACTTTTTAATTTTTATTAAAAAAAACAAGGATAAAAGATTATGACATGGGATTGGGAAAGGTTGCAGCAGCAACGCAAAAAACAACAGGGAGATGGAATAAAAACGCCGCCTCAGGTTGACGAGCTGCTTAAAAAAATCAAAAGTTTCAAACTGCCTGGCGGACCTATAATTTTCGGAATACTTCTTCTTATTTTTTTCGGAACCACTATATTTTTTACGGTAGCCGTAGATGAAGTTGGTATTATTCAAAGATTCGGCAAATATACAAGAAGCTGTCAGCCAGGTCTTAACTTAAAGCTTCCCGCAGGCATTGAAAAGGTTACCAAAGTTAAAATCAAATATATATATAAAGAGGAATTCGGATTTAAAACAGGCGGAGTTATAGGTGCAAACGAAAGCACAACGAGTTCGCTTATGCTTACCGGTGGTCTTAATGTGGCGTTAGTGCCATGGATAGTTCAATATCGAATAAAAGACCCTTATAACTACCTTTTTAAAATCGAAGAACCGATAAGAATTTTACGCGATATGTCCGTATCTGCAATGAGTAGCGTCGTAGGTGACAGAAGTATAAATGAAGTGATAAGCAAAAGAGAAGAAATAGCTGTAGAAGCGAGACAGATTTTGCAAGCCGAACTGGATAAAGCCGAATCCGGAATCTATGTAGTTACCATAGAGATGAAAAAAACAAATGTTCCTTCTCCTGTTCAGCCTTCCTTTAACGAAGTAAATCAGGCGATGCAGGAAAAAGAGAAAACAATTTATCAGGCAAAAGAGGAATACAATAAAGCTATACCGGCGGCAAAAGGGGAAGCCGAAAGGGTTGTAAAATCTGCCGAAGGTTTTGCATTAGACAGAGTAAACCGAGCGGAAGGCGATGCCGAAAGATTCAAACTTTTATACCAAGAATACGTAAAGGCAAAGGATGTTACAAAAAGACGACTTTATCTTGAAACAATGAAAAATATTTTTCCTAAATTAGGAGATAAATATATAATTGATGAACAAAACAAAAACTTTCTTCCGCTGCTTAACATTGGCGGTAAAAATCAGGAGAGCGGAAATAAAAAATGAAATCAAAAATATTTTTGCCCGTAGTTTTTATTATAGTAATATTTGCCATATTATTTTCGTCCGCTTATGTAGTTGACGAAACAGAACAGGTGGTAGTAACCCAATTCGGAAGAGTAGTGGGAAAGCCCAGACAGCTGCCGGGGCTCTATTTTAAAATACCGTTTATTCAGAATACGAACTATTTTCCTAAAAACCTTTTAAGCTGGGACGGAGACCCCGGACAGATACCTACCAACGATAAAACATATATATGGGTAGATACTTTCGCAAGATGGAAAATATTGGATCCCGTAAGTTTTTTTCAGACAGTCAATAACAGAATAAGCGCTTTGGGGCGTCTTGACGATATCATAGACCCTGCCGTAAGAAACTTAATTACATCCTACAGGCTTATCGAAACCGTTAGAAAAAGCAACAGGGTATTGGATACATTTGAAGATGCCGACACTATTGATTTCGAAAAAAGAAAAGGCTCCATATATAACATATCTGTTGGAAGAAAAAAAATAATCAACAAGATAATGGTGCAGGCGCGGCCGAAACTTGAAGGGTTCGGTATAAAATTAATGGACGTAAAGATAAAAAGAATAAACTATGTAGAAGAGGTAAGGCAAACCGTTTATGCGCGTATGATAGCGGAACGAAAACAGATTGCCGAAAAATTCAGATCGGAAGGAAAAGGGGAAGCCTCTAAAATCAGAGGCGATAAAGAACGGGAGCTGCAAAAAATAGAATCGGAAGCGTATAAAATAGCCCAAAAAATAAAAGGAAAGGCGGACGCTAAAGCCACTTTAACATATGCCGAAGCTTACAACCTGGATCCGGAGTTATACTCCTTTATAAAGACTCTTGATATTTATAACGAATCTTTTGATAAAACCAATTCCCTTATTCTCTCTACGGATTCCGAATTTCTTAAATATTTTAAAGGTTATTCGCGATAAGAGAAGCTAATAAAGATAGGAGACTTTTAAAAAGTCTCCTATTTGCCCTTGCGTCTTTGATGTCTTGTGCGCGCTAATAATTTTCTATGTTTATGTCTTCTCATTTTTTTTCTACGTTTTTTTACTACACTTCCCAAAAAGATCACCCCCTTTATCCGGCATATCTAACACTATTTTTTATTACTTGTCTATATTTTTTTAACGTCAGGCTATTGACAACTTAAAATTGCTATCTATTTTACTTAAAAATTTAGTTTCAAATACAAATTTTTAATACGGAGAAAAAAATGCCTATATATGAATATCAATGTATTAACTGCAGTAAAACGATAGAGGCTTCGCAAAAAATTTTAGATCCTCCTCTTACCGAATGTGAACACTGCGCAGGCAAATTAAAAAAAATTATTTCCCAAAGCAGTTTTTATTTAAAAGGATCCGGCTGGTATGCGACCGATTATGCTAAAAAAACAGGAGGCAATGCTTCCGAAAAAACGGAAAAATCTCCCGCTGCAGCTTCCGATAAGATTGAAAAACCGAAAAATAGCGACAATAAAAAAAACGATAGTCCATAGCTTTACAAAAAGCAATATATGCTTATTGTAATCGATAACAGATTAAAACAAAACATAAACAATATATTATTAATATACAAGGAGGAATTAGAATAATGATGCTAAGACCATTACACGACAGAATTTTGGTTGAAAGAGTAGAAGAGGAAGCAAAAACAAAAGGAGGGATTATAATCCCAGATACCGCTAAAGAAAAACCTGCCGAAGGCATAATAAAAGCGGTAGGTAACGGGAAAATAGGCGATGACGGCAAAAAAACGCCTCTCGAATTAAAAGAAGGCGACAAAGTTCTTTTTGGAAAATACGCGGGGACAGAAATTAAAATAGAAGGCAAAGAGTATATAGTAATGCGTGAAGATGACGTTCTTGGCGTAATAGTTTTATAAATATTAAGAGAAAAGCTTATTTATGGAGGATAAACAAATATGGCTAAAACAATTAAATATGACAATAAAGCGCGTGAAGCTATGCTCAAAGGAGTTAAAACCCTTGCAGATGCGGTAGCCGTAACTCTCGGACCCAAAGGAAGAAATGTAGTTATAGATAAATCATGGGGCTCGCCGACCATAACAAAAGACGGCGTAACTGTAGCAAAAGAGATTGATCTGGAAGATAAATTTGAAAACATGGGCGCCCAGCTCGTTAAAGAAGTGGCAAGTAAAACCAGCGATGTAGCCGGGGACGGCACCACTACTGCAACTGTTCTTGCAAGAGCCATATATGAAGGGGGACAAAAACTTGTAACTGCAGGCAACGATCCTATGGAGATAAAAAGAGGCATTGATAAAGCCGTTGAAGTAGCAGTTAAAGAGCTTGCCAAAATGAGCAAAACAACAAAAGATCAAAAAGAGATTGCTCAGGTAGGAACAATATCCGCAAATAATGATGAAACCATAGGAAACATTATAGCAGAATCTATGGATAAAGTAGGAAAAGAAGGAGTTATAACCGTAGAGGAAGCAAAAAGCATGGAAACTACATTAGACGTAGTGGAAGGTATGCAGTTTGACAGAGGCTACATTTCTCCTTATTTCGTAACCGATCTCGAAAAAATGGTAACATCTCTTGAAGATCCTTTTATACTCATCAACGAAAAGAAAATAAGCAGTATGAAAGATCTCCTTCCTATACTTGAACAGACCGCCAAAATGGGAAAAGCCCTTATGATAATCGCTGAAGATATCGAAGGGGAAGCTTTGGCTACATTAGTTGTGAATAAAATAAGAGGAACATTAAACGTAGCGGCGGTAAAAGCCCCGGGTTTTGGGGACAGAAGAAAAGCTATGCTTGAAGATATAGCAATTCTTACCGGCGGACAAGTAGTATCCGAAGAAAAAGGAATTAAACTTGAGAGCATACAGTTATCCGATCTTGGAAAAGCAAAACGGATAACCATTGATAAAGACAATACAACAATAATTGACGGAGCCGGAGCAAGATCCGCTCTCGAAGGAAGAGTAAAGCAGATTCGTGCTCAAATCGAAGAAACCACATCAGATTATGACCGAGAAAAACTTCAGGAAAGACTTGCAAAACTTATCGGCGGAGTAGCGGTAATAAATGTAGGCGCGGCTACGGAAACCGAAATGAAAGAGAAAAAAGCAAGAGTTGAAGACGCGTTAAACGCTACCCGCGCGGCAGTAGAAGAAGGCATAGTTCCGGGCGGCGGAGTAGCTCTTGTCAGATGTATTTCAGCGCTTGATAAAATAAAAGTAAAAGGGGAACAGAAACTCGGAGTTCAGGTAATAGGAAAAGCTATGGAAGCGCCTTTACGCCAGATTGCAAATAATGCAGGCGCCGAAGGATCGGTAGTTTTAAATAAAGTGATAAAAAGCCAGAATGATTACGGATATAACGCCGCATCCGATTCTTATGAAGAACTTATAGGAGCTGGCGTTATTGATCCTACTAAAGTAGTAAGATTCGCTTTACAGAACGCCTCAAGCGTAGCTTCGATAATGCTTACTACCGAAGCGATGATAGCCGAAAAACCAGAACCAAAGTCCGATATGTCCGCGGGAGGAATGCCGGGAGCAGGCGGCATGGGCGGTATGGGCGGTATGGGCGGTATGGGCGGTATGATGTAATTTGGAAACCGTTCTCAAAAAATAAAGGTATATAAATAAAAAAATAAAGGCGGATACTTTAAATCCGCCTTTATTTTTTTTGATTCTTCTGTTGAAAAACGAGAGGGTTATATAATCATCCTTTTTCGTATACAGAGAAGTCCAAAACAAATGGATGAGCCAATTGTCCAGAATGAACAGATCGGTTCTGACGATATGTCCGGAAATTAAAAATATGACATAATAGTATTCATTTAATTGGTTAAATCAAAGTTTAAACAAAGAAACATTTCTTATGATTATATCGGCTTGAATTAAAAAAAACAGGGTTGATTTTTTTTATAGGTCAAACCTTGTCAATATCTTGAATAGGAAAATGTAAAAAATGAAGATTCTATTTTCAAAAATGGAAGGATTGGGAAACGATTTTATTATAATAGAGGATATAAACGAATCTATTAAAACTCCTTACGGCATTCTTGCAAAAAAAATGTGCGACAGGCATTTCGCTATTGGAGGAGACGGCTTAATCATAATAAAAAAATCGAAAACATCCGATATAAAGTTTTTAATCTTCAATCAAAACGGTTCCGAGGCCGAAATGTGCGGAAACGGTATAAGATGCTTTGCAAAATATTTATACGATAAAAAAATAGTCTCAAAAAAAAAATTTACAATAGAGACCCGCGCAGGCGAAATTATTCCGGAAATATTTCTTACGGAAAAAGGGGAAGCGGCAAATATAAAGGTTAATATGGGCAAACCGATTTTAGACCCTGATAAAATAATATTTAATACTGATAAGAGATTTGCGTTTTCTGAAAAGATAGAAACAACCGAAGGGGATATAATATTAACCGCCGTATCTATGGGAAATCCTCATGCCGTTATATTTTGCGATAATTATAATGATAATATAGTAAAAAAGATGGGACCCATTATTGAAAAGCATCCTTTGTTTCCCAATGGAACAAATGTGGAGTTTGTTCAAATAATTTCAAAAAATCGGCTGAATGTAAGAGCATGGGAAAGAGGCGTAGGCGAAACCCTTGCATGTGGCACAGGGGCATGCGCGGCTTTAGCAGCTTCGTATTTAGAAAATAAAATCGATTTTAAAGCAACGGTTTGTCTTCCGGGGGGCGAGCTGTTAATCGAATGGAATCAAAGTGATAACTGCGTTTATAAAACAGGTCCCGCCTCGTTTGTTTTTGAAGGTATCTATTCCGATTAACTTCCGAAAAAAAATATTTTTTTTGCTTGATTTCGGCGGACGCCTGTTCTGTCGAGCGAAGCGAGAAATCCCTTTATTATTTCCTCATTGATAAGAGCCGCTACGCAAAAAAACTTGGGCATCTCCTTTTGTATCTAATGTTAGTTAAGGGCATAAGTTTACGGCAGAGAAGAATTAAAATTTATTTGCAATTATATTCTTTTTCGCATAATTACTTATCGGTTATCTATAAAAAGAGTATTGTTTAAATTTTAGTCCGTGTTTGAAAATTTTTTATGCCGTAAAGATCAACAAATTTTTTTGTTATGCTGCGGTATTATAAAAGAATAAAAAGAAAGAGAAGATATAATGTTTATTGTAGGCTATTTTCTTGAGGCACTTGCCAAAATTTTAAATTTTGCTTTAAACTGCTTTTTATGGATTGTAATAGCAAGAGCAATTTTATCTTGGGTAAGTCCGGATCCTTTTAATCCTATAGTCCGCTTTGTGAACGGGGTTACCGAGCCTGTATTATACAGAATACGCTCTTGGCTGCCTCTTAATTTTTCTGGCTTTGATTTGTCTCCCGTCATAGTTTTTTTGATTATTATTTTTTTACGAACTTTTGTTGTAAATAGTATCGCCAGATTATCATTATACTTTATATAATATAGGGTAAACATTATGGCGCTTATAGACTCTTTTTTAAGATTAATGTCCGAAAAAAATGCTTCAGATCTTCACCTTGCCGCCGGAACCGTTCCGGCTTTTAGAATATTGGGAGATATAGTCCTCAGCGATCAAAATCAGGTTTTAGAGGATAAGAGTTTGCGTTCTATGCTGTATGAAATCGCTTCGGAAGATAAAATTAAAACATTTGAAAAAATCGGAGAGGCTGATTTTGCTTATGAAATCAAGGAATATAAAAGATACAGAGTAAATATTTTTTTACAAAAAACCGGAATTGGCTCAGTTTTTCGAGAAATTTCGGATAACATAAGAACCGTAAACGAGCTTGGGCTTCCCTCCGTAGTTTCAAAATTTGCATCTTTGTCAAAAGGATTGGCTCTTGTTACCGGACCAACCGGATGCGGCAAATCGGCTACGCTTGCCGCAATAATAGACGAAGCAAACTCAAAAAGAGCATGTCATGTTATAACAATCGAAGATCCTATAGAATTTGTTCATAAAAATAAAAAATCGATAATAACTCATAGAGAAATAGGCGCTCATACCAAATCCTTTGCGGCGGCTTTACGCGCATCATTGCGGGAAGACCCTGATATTATTATGGTAGGAGAATTAAGAGATATGGAAACCATTGCTCTTGCAATGGAGGCGGCATCTACCGGACATTTGGTATTAGGAACTCTTCATACAAAAAGCGCGGCGGAAACTTTGGAGCGTATAATACAGGTTTTTCCTTCGGAATCCCAAAATCAAATGCGCTCTATATTTGCAGACAGTATAGAAGCGGTTATATCTCAGGTTTTATTAAAAGGCAAAGATCATAAAAAAAGATACCCGGCAGTTGAAATACTTATAGGAACATCTGCCGTTAAAAATCTTATAAGAGAAGGAAAGACTTATCAAATACCATCTATAATGCAGACAAGTAAAAAATATGGCATGCGTATGTTAGACGATTCTATAACCGATTATTTACATCAATCGTTAATTGACGCCGAAGAAGCTTATAAGTATGCTAATGATAAAAATAAATTTTTTCGTTTTCTATAGATTAATAAGATATGAACCGTCTGTTTGATATGTAGCCGAATAAAAGGGAATATTAACGGAAAAAAGAATGATTGTAAGAGATATAAAAATTGCAAGGGCGTTGTTATTCGGAAAAACGAATGTACTGATTAAATAAAATGATTTATTTTATAGGTTTTACAAAGCATGGGATATACGCAAAAAGCTTGGATAGATAGGTAGAAAGTGATGAATAGAAACGCATATTACGGTTATATTGACGAGAAAAACTTCATATCCTTGCCTCTATGATTACTACGGGCGGCAAGTTGAGCATGTTAAGTTGACATATGCATTCCGAAAAATTTTATAAAATAGGATAGTTTCACCAATATAAACAGAGAAGACATAAAATCGGTTTTGATTTAAAAATTTTTCAGCTCCTCTATTTTATCTCTTATAACCGCGGCTTTTTCAAATTCAAGATTGTCCGCGGCTTTAAACATGTCGGCTTCAAGCTCTTTTATAATGTCTGCAATATCCTTTCCGTAATCTGCCGCTGATTCGGATAAGGAGTATTCGGGTAAATCTTTTTTTTTCTTTTTATAAAAACCCTCGAAACCGCCTTCAATTTTTTTATTTATCGAAACGGGAGTAATCCGATGCTTTTTATTATACTCCCGCTGAAGCTTTCTTCTTCGTTCCGTCTCCTCTATGGTCCGCTTCATTGATTTTGTAATAATATCCGCATACATTATAACCTCGCCGGAAAGATTTCTTGCAGCTCTTCCGCAGGTTTGAATTAAAGAACGCTCGGATCTTAAAAATCCTTCTTTATCCGCATCAAGTATTGCCACCAAAGATACTTCCGGTATATCAAGCCCTTCTCTTAAAAGATTAATCCCTATAAGAACGTCAAACTCTCCGGAGCGAAGGTCGCGGATTATATCAATACGCTCTATGGTTTTAATATCGGAATGCAGATATGTTGTTTTTATGCCCAGATCGGAGTAATAGTCGGTTAAATCCTCCGCCATTCTTTTGGTTAACGTTGTTACAAGAACCCGCTCGTTTTTTTTCACTCTTTTGAGAATCTCTTCGTAAAGATCGTCAACCTGATATTTAGCCTTTTTTACGTTTATTTTCGGATCAATAAGCCCTGTAGGTCTTACAATCTGCTCTACAACCTCCCCTTTGGCTTTTTTTATTTCATAATCTCCTGGCGTTGCAGACACATAAATGGCTTTGTTAATTTTATCTTCAAATTCGTTAAATCTCAGCGGTCTGTTGTCAAGCGCGGAAGGAAGCCTAAAACCGTATTTAACAAGAGTCTCTTTTCTTGATCTGTCTCCTTTGAACATTCCGTTTAATTGCGGAATAGATATATGACTTTCATCTATAATTATCAAAAAATTTTCCGAAAAATAATCTATAAGGGTAGGCGGAGGCTCTCCTTTATTTCTGCCTGTTAAATGTCTTGAATAATTCTCTATGCCATGGCAATATCCGATCTCCTGCATCATCTCCAGATCAAAATTTGCTCTTTCTTCTATTCTCTGCTCCTCTATTTTTAAATTTTCGGTTCTGAAATAATCTACCCTTTCCTTTAATTCCGCTACAATTGATTTAATAGCATTTTGAAGGGTAATTCTGCTTGTAACATAATGACTTGCCGGAAAAATAGTAATATTATCCGTTTGTTTTAACGCGGTTCCTCTTAAAGTATCTATTTCCGTAATAGATTCTATTTCGTCTCCGAAAAAATCTATTCTTACAGCTTTGTTTTCTTCATAAGTAGGAAAAATTTCAACTCTGTCTCCTCTTACTCGAAATAAGCCTCTGTAAAAGTCTAAGTCATTACGCTGATACTGCATTAGTATCAGCTTTTTTAAAAGTTTTTCTCTGTCTATTTCCTGATTTTTACTTAGGCTTATACGCATATCTAGATAATCTTCCGGCGCTCCGAGTCCGAAAATACAGGATACGCTTGCCACAACCACAACATCTTGACGGGATAAAACCGAACGGGTTGCGGAATGACGAAGTTTATCTATCATTTCATTAATCGAAGAGTCTTTTTGAATATAAGTGTTGCTTGTAGGAATATAAGCCTCCGGCTGATAATAATCGTAATAGCTTACAAAATATTCTACGGCATTTTCCGGAAACAAAGCCTTAAACTCCTGAAAAAGCTGAGCCGCAAGGGTTTTGTTAGGCGCTATTACCAATGACGGTTTTTCTATATTTGCAATTACGTTTGCTATAGTAAAGGTTTTGCCGGAGCCTGTTACTCCCAAAAGAACCTGTTCCTTTTTGCCTTTAAGAAGCCCTTCGGTTAAAGCCGATATTGCAGCAGGCTGAGAGCCGGCAGGTTTAAATTCGGAAACAAGCTTAAAAACGGAAGGGGTTTTTATATTCATAAGATAACCTTTTTTAAAAGATATAAATTTAAATTTTAGCCAAAGTAACATAAAATGTTTGCGATAAAATTTATTAAACGCATTCTTATAGCAAAAAATAGGTATAGAATAAAATAAATTAATACGCGATTAGGTTTTGCTCTGTTTATAATTAAGTTGCAAAGTAATAAAGTAGAGACGTTGCATGCAACGTCTCTACAGATTTCTCTTCTTTTTCAATTGCGGGGGGGTATAATCATTTTTTTTTGGGATTAAATTTTTTTAATAATAGGGCGTTTCTTCTGTCTCAAGAAATTTGATTGTCAGGAAAAGATTGATTATAAAAGGATTGAAAAGCAAGGCAGACTTGGATATTATAATTAAAACATAATGGCTTTTTTAACACATTACATACAAATAACAAAAAGGAGAATTTTATGAATCCTGCCGTAAGATTTATAAAAAGTTTAAGTTTTGCCAAAGTTTTTACGCCTCTTTTTATTTTAATTGTAGCCGCTTGCACAACTGTTCCGGTAACAGGCAGAAGCAGAGTCAATTTTATTCCGGATGCTACAATAATGGGCACAAGCTTTCAGGAATATGAAAAGTTTTTAAAAGAGAATAAATTAAGTAAAAATGTTAAGCAGACCGCAATGGTAAAAAGAGTCGGCAAAAATATACGAGAAGCAGTGGAGAAATATTTTACCGAACGGGGAATGTCTGCCGAAATTAAAGGTTATAACTGGGAGTTTAATTTGGTGGAAGGAGAGGATAAAAATGCTTGGTGTATGCCGGGCGGCAAAGTTGTAGTTTATGAAGGGATTATGCCTGTAGCAAAGGATAAAAACGGACTTGCGGTGGTAATGGGGCATGAAATAGCTCATGCGGTAGCAAAACATGGCAACGAAAGAATGAGTCAGGGTTTGCTTATACAGACAGGAAGCGCGTTGCTCTCTGCCGCTACCAAGAATCATTCGGCGGGAAACAGGCAGGTATTTATGACGGCTTACGGAATAGGCGCACAATTCGGCTTTATGCTTCCATACAGCAGAATTCATGAAAAGGAGGCGGATTATCTCGGGCTGGTTTTTATGACTATAGCAGGTTACGATCCTAATGAAGCGGTAGCTTTCTGGAAAAGAATGGAAGCGGACGGCTCAAATAAGATTCCGGAATTTTTAAGCACTCATCCGTCAGGAGCTACCCGTATTAGCGAAATAAAAGCGGCTATTCCGGAGATTTTAAGTAAATATAACTAATCCTATTTTTTATATTTTTATATCGTATTTTATTTGCAAAAATCTATCCTCATTGCCGAGGGGATATAAGGGGTTGTTGATTGAAGCAAGATATAGGAGGCATATTTTTGTTGTCAAATATTGAACAAATAAGACTAACCGTATCAAAGTCCACAGACCTAAAAAAAAAGTCTAAGCTTGGTCAATTTTTTACTCCAGCGCCAATTGCTCGTTTTATGGCTGGCTTATTTGATAGAGATACAAATAATAATTGCAGACTGCTTGATGCGGGAGCGGGAATTGGCTCGCTTGCGGCTGCTTTTTTGGATAGATGGGTATACGGCGGTTTCAATTTCCGGCATGTTGCCCTTGACGCCTTTGAAATTGACGAATTTTTGCATCCGTATTTAACTGATATAGTAAAAAGATATGATAATCTCCCATATTTTATTTCAACAATCCGAAATACAGATTTTATTTGCGCTGCTACAGATTGCCTTGCCGGCAATCTTTTTGCAAAACCGCTTCCAAAATATACGCATGCAATTTTAAATCCGCCGTACAAAAAAATAGGAAGCAACTCTATATATAGGGCTTTATTACGGCAGGTTGGTATTGAGACGGTAAATTTATATACTGCCTTCGTTGCATTATCTTTGTCATTACTTAAGCAACGAGGGCAGCTTGTCGCCATCATTCCTCGAAGCTTTTGCAATGGTCCATATTATCGGACGTTCCGAAGTTTCATACTAAAGCAATCTGCTATTAAGCGGATACATCTGTTTAAATCGCGAAATAAGGCTTTTAAAGATGATGAAGTGCTACAGGAAAATATTATAATTCATCTGGAACGCGGGGTTAAACAGGAAGCGGTTATAATTTCAACATCAACAGACGCAAATTTTAAAGATTTAACCATTTATGAATATCCATTTGAACGAATTGTATTCCCGGAAGATACCGAGCAATTTATCCATGTGCCGACATCATTTGCAATGAATGCCTTTGAGTTATGTCCGTCAATTCGCTATTCCTTATCAGACCTTGCAATCAAGGTTTCTACTGGTCCTGTGGTTGATTTTCGAGTAAAAAAACACCTCCGCAAAATGCCGGAGGCAGATACCGTTCCATTGCTTTATCCAACTCATTTCAATAATAATAAAAGCGAATGGCCAAAAGAGGGGATAAAAAAGCCAAATGCTATTCGACGTAATAACGAAACAGAAAAATGGCTTTATCCGAACGGTTTTTATTGTGTAGTGCGTCGATTTTCGTCAAAAGAAGAAAAGCGTAGAGTTGTGGCAAACGTAGTTGACCCTTTTCAATTTCCCGGCGTTGCCGCGTTAGGATTTGAGAACCGCCTCAATGTATTTCATAATAACAAGCAAGGTTTGCCAAAAGCGCTTGCCTTTGGAATAGCTATGTTCTTAAATACAACTGATGTTGATAAATATTTCCGAACGTTTAACGGGCATACGCAGGTTAATGCGACAGATCTTAAACGAATAAAGTATCCGAGCAGGGATGCTTTAATCTCATTCGGCAAATGGGCTTTAAACCAAACTGAACTTACGCAAGAAATAATTGATAATAAGTTGGAGATATTAATAGATGAATGATAAACAAAATTATGTCAAGGAAGCTCATAACATTCTCTTCTCAATAGGACTGCCCCGCTTGCAGCAGAATGAACGTTCTGCCCTCTGTTTATTGGCATTGCTAAATCTTACGCCGGATAAGTCTTGGGCGGAAGCCGAAAACCCTTTAATGGGCATAACTCCGATTATGGACTGGGTTCGTCAACATTATCAAAAAAATTATGCGCCTAATACGCGAGAAACCGTAAGACGCCAAACTATGCATCAATTTGTTAATGCGGGGCTTGCTCTTTACAATCCTGATAAACCGGATCGTCCTGTAAACAGCCCCAAAGCTGTTTATCAGATCGAGCCTGCCGCCTTAACCCTGTCGCGCAGTTTTGGAACGACTGAATGGCATGATAATTTGACCGATTATTTGGCAGAACGGGAAACTTTTGCAAAACGCTATGCTAAAGAGCGAGAACAAAATTGTGTTCCCGTCCAAATTAGACCAGGTAAAAAAATTACTCTTAGTCCGGGTGAACATAGCGAACTGATACGAGCTATTATTGAAGATTTTGCTTCGCGTTTTGCTCCCGGAAGCGTCCTTGTTTATGCGGGCGACACAGGCGATAAATGGGGTTATTTCGATGCTCCGTTGCTTTCACTTTTAGGAGTTGATATTGACGCGCATGGTAAAATGCCAGACGTGATATTACGCTATGCTGAAAAAAACTGGTTGTTATTGATAGAATCAGTAACAAGCCATGGTCCAGTTGATGGGAAACGACATTTTGAACTAACTCAATTATTCTCTAACGCTAATGCAGGGCTTGTCTATGTAACGGCTTTCCCGAACCGTTCGGTTATGTCCCGATATCTTGCCGATATTGCATGGGAAACAGAAGTATGGGTTGCGGGTTCGCCTTCGCATCTAATACATTTTGACGGCGAACGATTTCTGGGACCATATAACACGCCTTCTTAATTTTGAAAGCCAACTATGTATTGTAACAATCTTGAATTATTAGTATAAATCTTGATGGTTACAACCTCTATTCTTTTCAATTATCCATAAGTTATCATTTTTATTTTTTTTGTTATGCTTCTTTATTTTAAAAGCCCCGAAACATTTTTATACAAAAAAGCGTATTCGGCAATATAACCTATATTTGTATCGGTTTCGTCTGTTGTGTCTGTTTTAAACAGGGCTTTTTCCGCTTTTAAAGTTTCGGCGTTTAAAACTACCGATATTTTATTGTCTTCGTAAATAAAACGGTTATTCTTTTTTGTTAAAGAGGATATTTTGCCCCCTTTTTTGATTTTCATTATATTTTTGCCCTCAAAATAAAAACCGAAATCCGCGTTGTCAAAGCTTTCGCTTGAAAGATGAAACTTGGGCTTATCTTTATATGGCGCGCCTGAAGTAGGACAAAATGCAGCGCAGTTTCCGCATTCATTGCAAAAATCGCCTATATTTAATATTTGATACTGCTGTTTTATGTTAAGGGTTTTTACGGAGGTTATTGCAATTTTGCCGTCAGTCTTTTCCACCTTTTCATAAGGGAGAGCAAAAGGTTCTATTTTATAAGATATGTTGCTTCTGTTGGGGCATACGGTAACGCATACTCCACAAAATATGTCGCAGGCAAGGCATCTTGAAGCTTCGGCTTGCGCATCCTGTTTGTTTAATGTTTTTACAAACAGGTTGAAATTTATTCTTTGCTCCGGGGCAGTTTCAGGTAAAGCGGGACCGAAGTTTCTTGTCATCTTTGCTATTTTAAGCTTTTTATAATCCGGTTTTCTTTCATCTTGAGGCATTATATCGGTTTTGATTTTTTTGCCCGCTTTTTTTATTATTTCAAAGGCGGCTTTTTTCCCGTCTGCTATTGCGTTTATTAAGGTTGAAGCGCCTCTTATAACGTCTCCTCCCGCAAATACGTTTTCTATATTTGTCATTAGCGTATTGGGATTTACGTTTAATTTTTTTTCGGGATAAAAATCTGTATTTATTTGCTGCCCTATTGCTACGATTATGGTATCGGCTTCAATTGTAAATTCGGAATTTTCTATTTTTACCGGTTTTGGTCTTCCGCTTTTATCCGGCTCTTTTAATGTCATTTTACTTACTGTAATTCCGACTGCCGCTCCTTTTTTACTTTCTATTGCTTCGGGAGAAACAAGTCGAATTAATTTTATTTTTTCGTCAAGCGCCTCGTTTATCTCTTCAATTCCGCAAGGCATTTGGCTTTTGGTTCTTCTATATAGAATTGTAACCTCGTTATCCGCTGAAAGTCGCTTTGCGGTTCTTGCAGCGTCTATTGCGGAGTTTCCTCCGCCTATTACCACTATTTTTTTGCCTGTATCAATTTTTTTGTTTTGTTTTACCGCGCTTAAAAAGGTTAATTGATCATAAACCTGTTTTGCTTGGATGCCGGGTATGTTTAAGGGAGCGCTTTTTTGCGCTCCTGCAGCTATGTAGATATAATTGTTGCTATTTTTTAAAAGATTGAATTGTTCGGCGTTGATTTTTTTGTTTGTATATACTTTTACTCCCAAAGCAAGTATTGCGTTTATATCTTTATCAAGGCTTTTTTTATCAAGTCTGAAAAGAGGGATTCCATCCGCAGCCATTCCGCCCAAAAAGCTTTTTGCTTCGTATATACTAACTTCAAAACCGTTTAACGCCAAATAATGAGCGCATGAAAGTCCCGAAGGACCTCCGCCTATTATTGCCGCTTTTAATCCGTTTGAAGTAGCCGGGGTCAGTTCTGCTCTCGGAGAGTTTTCTGCAACATATCTTTTTAGTTCTCTTATCATAAGCGGTTTATCATAATTAATTCTTACGCATTTTTCCGCGCATAGTCGATTGCAAACTTTTCCTTGTATGTTTGGCAGAGGATTATCCGCCAGTATTGTAAGGTAAGCTTTTTCTATTTCCCCTTCCGCTATATAATTTATGTATTGCGGTATTTTTTGATTTGCAGGGCATTGAGTTGTGCAAGGGGCGCAAGCGCAGTCAAAATATTTAAGCTTTTTATCTGTTTTTACGGAATTATATGGGAAGTTTGATTTTTTATAATGGTTATCGTTTATTACTTTTTCGGCGTATTTTTGAAGATTTTCCAAAGCGGCTTTTTTGAGATCTGTTTTTTCGGAGTTGTTTATGATGTATTCCTCCAAGCTTCTCGCGCCGTATTTGTCGAAATTTTTTTGTATGTTTTCAATATATTGTTTTATACGTCCGTAACCGCCTGGTTTTAATATATCGGAACTTACGGTTATGGGCGCGAACCCGCATTGTAAAACTCGGGCAATGTTATAAGAATCTATGCCTGCTGCAAATGATATGTCTAAGTTTCCGTCGAATTCTTTTTGTAAAACAGCGGCAAGGTTTATGCTTATGGGATGCAGGGCTCTGCCGCTTAAGTAGCATATTTTCTCTTTTTCCGGCAGATTTTTTTTTATGTTTAATGTTTCTAATGTATTTGTAAGTTTAAGGCTGAATTTAACTTGCGCTTTTTCCGCTTTTTTTGTTAAGGTTTTTATTAGTTTTATTCCGTCGTTATATTTAAGGTCGTGTTCAAAGGCTTGATCCGGAACTATTATGTTGTATCCGAGTTTTTTATTTAATATTTCTCTTACCTTTTCTGGCCCCAAAAGTGTTGGATTTAGTTTGATTGTGGTATGGAGTTTTCTTTCTTCTATAAAATATTCGGCTATTTTTTCTATTTCGTCCGGAGGGCAGCCGTGCATTGTGGATATTGTTATGTTATCGGTTAGCCTGCCCGGTATTGGAATATCTTTTATTTTTGGATATTTTTTTGCAAGAAGGGTTGTTTTCTCTTTTATTTCGGAATCTGCATTGATTATTTTATCAAGAAAATTAGATACCTGATGGCTTTTTATTCCTTCTAAATTATAACCTATGCTTGCGTTGAAGATAAATCCGGGCTCTTTGCCCTTAAATCCGAATTTCTCTTTTAGGATGTGTAAGATTATCCAAGCGTCTATGTATTGATCTAATGATTGTTGTAGTTTTAATTCCTGAGACCATTCGCAGTTGTAACCTTCGTCTGTCATGTCTATGCAGGGCTTTGTAACTTCCAGTTCGTCGAGTATTTGTATGGTTTTTAGTTCGATATATCTTGCTCCGGCAAGCCAAGCGGATATTATGTTTTGAGACATTTGGGTATGGGGTCCGGCGGCTACTCCTACCGGAGTTTCCAATATTTGTCCGTATCTTTTTGTTTTATAAGGATTTTGTTGGTCAGGTATAAAAAAAAGTTCCCGCGGTATTCCGAAGATTTCTTTTTTATTTTCTCCTGCAAATACCAAATCGAATAATCTATTTATATTGCAAGGCGTGAATTTGTCTGCGCTCATTATGTTTATTCTCCGTTTAAAAACGTTTTTTAATTCTTATCTACTGTCCAAATCAGGTAATTCCTACAAAAAATTAATTCTATTACAGTAGAGACGTTGTATGCAACGTCTCTACGTTGGCTATTTTTTAAGACGCATATCCTATCCCTTGAAGCGCCTCTTTCATTTCGTCTAATATTACGGGGTCTTCTATGGTTGCAGGCATGTTCCATTTTTCATTGTCGGCTATTTTTTGGATTGTGCCTCGCAATATTTTCCCGGAACGGGTTTTAGGAAGTCTTTTTACTACGGTAGCCTTTTTAAAAGCCGCAACAGGTCCTATTCTGTCTCTAACCATAGCTATTACGTCTTGTATGATTTTACTATATTCGGTTTTAACTCCGGCTTTTAAAACAAGAAAACCTACGGGTATCTGCCCTTTTAATTGGTCCGCAACTCCCAAAACCGCGCATTCGGCAACATCGGGATGATCCGCCAAAACCTCTTCCATAGCTCCGGTAGAAAGTCTATGTCCCGCTACGTTTATAATGTCGTCTGTTCGGCTCATAACGTATATGTAGCCGTCTTCGTCAATAAATCCGGCATCTGCGGTTTGGTAGTATCCTTCAAACTCGATAAGATATGAATCAATATATCTTTTGTCGTTTTGCCATAAGGTGGGAAGCGTTCCGGGAGGAAGCGGCAGTTTTACCACAAGCGCTCCTATATCGGAGGTTGTGATCTGTTTTTTTGTAGAGGGATCAAGTACCTGAAGCTCCCATCCGGGGACGGCTTTTGTAGGGGAACCTTCTTTTACCGGAAATTGATGCAGTCCGATGCAGTTTGCGGCTATAGGCCATCCTGTTTCGGTCTGCCACCAATGATCTATTACAGGAACTTTAAGTTGTTTTTCCGCCCATCTTAAAGTGTCGGGATCGAGTCTTTCGCCGGCGAGAAACAGTGTCTTAAAGCAGGATATATCATATTTTTTAATGAATTCTCCATTCGGGTCTTCTCTTTTTATAGCTCTGAAAGCGGTTGGAGCGGTAAACATTGTTTTTATTTTATACTCGGATATTATTCTCCAAAAAACTCCCACATCAGGGGTTCCTACCGGTTTTCCTTCAAATAATATGGTTGTGCATCCTTTTAAAAGGGGGCCATAGACTATATAGGAGTGTCCTACAACCCAGCCTACGTCTGAAGCCGCCCAAAAAACGTCTCCTTCGTCAACTCCGTATATTGCTTTCATGCTCCATTTTAACGCTACCGCATGACCGCCGTTGTCTCGAACAACTCCTTTGGGTATTCCTGTAGTGCCTGATGTATAAAGGATATATAAAGGATCTGTAGCTTTTACGGGAACGCATTCTTTGGGAGAGGCTTTATCTATTACTTGGTTCCAGTCGTAATCTCTGCCGGAGATCATCTCCGCTTTTTCCATAGCTCGTTGATATATTATGCAGGATTTTGGTTTGTTTTTTGCAATTTCTATTGCTTTATCAAGAAGCGGTTTATATTTGATAATTTTTGCAACTTCTATTCCGCAAGATGCCGAAACTATTACTTTAGGAGACGCATCATCTATTCTTACGGCAAGCTCTTTTGCGGCAAATCCTCCGAAAACAACCGAATGTACCGCGCCTAATCTGGCGCATGCAAGCATTGCTATTGCGGCTTCCGGTATCATCGGCATATATATTAAAACTCTGTTTCCTTTTATCACTCCTTGTTCCGCCAAAGCTCCGGCAAATTTTGCGGTCAAATCTCGAAGTTCGGAGTATGTAAATTTTTTAACCGTTTGGGTAACGGGGCTGTCATATATTAATGCGATTCTTTCGCCGTTTCCTTTTTCTATATGATAATCAAGAGCATTGTAGCAGGTGTTTATTTCGCCTCCTGTAAACCACCGGTAAAAAGGTTTGTTTGTATCGTCTAAAACTTTATCCCATTTTTTATACCAATGACAATCTTCGGCAGCTTTACCCCAAAATGCGTCGGGATCTTTTATGGATTTTTGATACGCTTGATAGTACAAATTGCTCATTTTGATCTCCTTATTGTTAAAGGTTTAAAAATACGCCCGATTATAAT
Source organism: Deltaproteobacteria bacterium (assembly GCA_019306065.1). Classification (GTDB taxonomy): domain Bacteria; phylum Desulfobacterota; class Desulfobacteria; order Desulfobacterales; family JAFDMD01; genus JAFDMD01. Next base: position 92,032 of record JAFDMF010000002.1, on the reverse strand, counting down.
CGAACGCTATGGAAACGGAGATCAGTTTATTATTTTAGTTTTGATTTGTAAACCGAGAAAGTTGTTCCGATTTATATCTTCTATTGCAAAAATTGTAAAAAAGAAATAATGCAATTTCAAATAAAAAGCCTCCTGCACAACAAAAAATTTTGTTTGTTGTTACAGAGTAAGAGTTGTGAAGGGTTAATAAGCAATATATATTCGGCAGAAAATAATCGTAATGAATTTATTATATTTATTATACAAAACTTTAACGTCGGGAATCTACCTTTTTACTTTTCCGTCTTTTTTATTATTCTCTTCTCCTAAAAAGAAAGAGAAAATAATGCAGCGTTTCGGAGATTATAGCAATGTTTCTTTGAACAAATCATCTTCGGATAAAAGAATATGGATACATGCGGTATCGGTAGGAGAAATAAACGCAGCTTTTAAAATAATCGAAGCCTTATTTTTAATAATGTCGAATATCAATATAATAATTTCTTCCGCTACAACTTATGGCTTTAACGAAGCAAAAAGAAGAATTTTAGAAGCGAAGCGGTTTAAGCGCAAAATAACACCCGTTTATGCGCCTCTTGATATGCCGTCCTCCGTAACAAAGGCTATAAATTATATAAAGCCGGATATTTTGGCGATATTGGAAACAGAAATATGGCCTAACCTATTTATTAAGGCAAAAAAAGCTGGAATAAAAACCGTGATATTAAACGGCAGGATTTCGGCGGATTCCTTTAAAAAATATTTAACAATAAAGCCCCTTATAAAATATATACTTTCGGCGGTAAATACCTTTTCTATGGTTGGCAAAAAGGATGCTGAAAGAATCAGCGCTTTGGGAGCGGATAAAAATAGAATAATTATTTCCGGCAACGCAAAATTTGATTTTTTGAATTTAATCCATAGTTCTTCGATAAAAAAAGAGATAATGAATCTATTCGGCTTATCCGAAAAGCTTCCGGTGTTTATTGCCGGCAGCATAAGAGGAGAAGAGGCGGATATGATATTTGATATATATAAAAAGATAGTAAAAGAGATTCCGGAAACAATATTAATAATTGCCCCGAGACATATAAACAGGGTTGAAAAAATCTATAATAACGCTAAAAAAAAAGATATAAAATGTCAGATGCGAAGTGATATAGACGGAAAAAAGAAAAAAAGAGAAGAAAAAGCGGTTATTATAGATTCAATAGGAGAGCTTGATAAAATCTACAGCGCTGCAACGGTAGTGTTTTGCGGCGGAAGTTTAGTCCCTTTGGGAGGGCATAATATACTTGAGGCGGCGGCTTGGGGAAAGCCTGTTTGCTATGGACCCTTTATGGATGATTTTGCGGAAGCAAAAAAGCTTATAGAGGATGCCGGAGGCGGAATAGAGGTTAACAATAAAGAGGAACTTGCGGAAAAAGTGATATATTTTTTAAAAAACATAAAAAAAGCGGAGGCTGTTGGCAAAAAAGCGCAAAAAGCTTTGACGGCAAACACAGGCGCGGCTGAAAAGCATGCTAAAATTATATACGATCTTCTTGTATAGCAAATAGAATAAAATAATTAAAAAGGGGAATTATATGGAAGATATTAGAATGACTGCGGAGGTAAGAACCGATTACGAATGCGAGACTACAGGACTGCCTGCGCAAAGATGGGGAGAAGCGGTTTTTAAAATAAAAGATAAAGAGATTGTATTTGAAGTAAGCGTAGAAAAAGATATAATAGTGGCAATTATGGCAGACGAAAATACTGTATGGAAAGGGACATTGGAAGGTTTGAAAAAAATGATGAAAGAAAGTATGATTAAAAAATAAAATGGATTTGATATTAACATAATAGAAGCGGAGTATATATTATGTCGGATTATAATCGATTTTTGTCTAAAAAAGATGAACCTATATTACGAATACGCTGCCCCGTGCATGGTTTTATCAGATTTTCCGAAAATGAAGAAAAATTTATAAACCATCCGCTTTTTCAAAGATTAAGAAATATAAAGCAGCTTGCTTTGGCTTGTTACGTTTATCCCGGAGCTCTTCATTCGCGATTCGAACATTCATTGGGAGTTATGCAGCTGGTTACGCAGGCTTTTGACAGCCTTTATAGAAATTACGGCGACATTTTAAAAGAGAGTTTTGCAAGCGTATATGAATTCAAAAAGAACACCATCCCTAAAGTAAGACAATTAGTCCGGCTTGTAGCCTTATTGCACGATATAGGGCATACTCCGTTTTCTCATGCAGGAGAGATACTTGCGCCTGATGCGACGCATGAAAATATTTCGATTTATGCGATTAAAAACCGCTTAAAGGAATTATTGAATAAGACATATTGGAATGGTATAGAAGAATGGATTGTAAAGTTTATCGATGATTCTCAACAAGAATTACCGCCGCAATTTTCCATATTAAAACAGTTAATATCTTCTCATATGGATTTTGACAGAACCGATTATCTTATAAGAGATTCTTTTTATTGCGGAGTTGATTACGGAAGATTCGATTATAAAAGATTATTGGAATCTTTGGCGATAAAACAAGAGAATGATAGAATTGATATTGCCATTGACAGAGGTGGATGGCATGTGTTCGAAGCTTTGATTCTGGCAAGATATCAGATGAATACCCAAGTATATTATCATCGTATCAGACGTATATATGATTATTATATTCGAGAATATCTCAAGATAATAAAAGAAAAGTTTAATGACATAGACTGGATACTTGATAATGATGATGTAACAATTTTAAACCGCATGCGAACAGATGCAAATAAAAAATCCAATAATAAACTGCAGAAATATGCAGATAGAATAATAAATAGAAAACATCATAAAGTAATATTGGAAGTCGGAGACCATGCGGATGCAAACGATCTTAAAAGAGTAAAGAATGTTTTTAATAATATAAAATCGCAATATGAAGATATAGATTTTGTTTTGGACGACGGCTCCGGAAGCATTCATAAACTTTTTATAGCCGGAGAACAAAAAATAGACGATGATTTATTTATAGTTGAAAAAAACTCCGATATTTATGAAAGACTAACTGAAAAAAGCAAAATAATTTCAAAGATACCAAAAGGCTTCAGAGTATTGAGAATATTTGCGGATACTGATAGAAATAAAATAAAAAAATTAAAAGAAGAATCTCAAAAGTTTTTGGATAAAGCTTAACAGAGGGAGTAATATGAGAGATAATGCAATATTTTTTAGCGATTCAAAAGGGCATGCGCTATTAAGTTACATAGTTAAAGAAGCAGGTAGAAATAAAAAATGGTTGGGACGGACCCATATGCAGAAAATACCTTATGTTTTAAAAGCAATCGGCGCGCCTGTCCCTTATTTATTTGAATTATATCTTTACGGTCCTTATTGTCAGGATATAGTTTTTGCCATAGATGATATGATAGCGGACGACGTTATAGAAGATAATAGTAAAGATACAAAAAAATATTCTAAATTTATTGCAGGGACTAATGCTGACAAATTGATAGAAAAATATAGCGAATACTTAAATACTATTAAAAAAAAAATAAACAAAGTAGTTGAAATATTTTCTGATTTGGCTCCTGATAGGCTTGAACTATTTACGACCTTACATTACGTATATCGTAAAGAAAGAGCAATGATAGGGTCTTCACCTGCAAAAAATGATATAATCGACGCTTTTAAAAAAGAAAAACAAGATAAATTTTTGGATAATAATATAAATAGTATGCTTAATATACTTATTAAAATTAATTTTATAAAAGTAAAAAAATAAACGTCATATTTTTTCGATATAATATTAATTAAAACAGCAGAGGAAGTTAATGAAATTAGCACAGATGACCGCTTGGCAGTTAAAAGAAAAATTATCTGATAAAGAGATTTCAAATCGTGAAATAATAGAATCCGTTTTGGAACGAATAGATTTAAAAGAAAATAATATAAAAGCTTTTATAACAATTAAAGATAAAAAAAAATTACTTGCAGAGGCGGACGCTATTGATAAAAGACGTCTTAAAGGAGAAAAAATCGGAATTTTGGACGGACTTCCGATAGCGGTAAAGGATAATATTTGCGCTTCCGATTTTCCTACTACATGCGCTTCTAAAATGCTGAAAAATTTCATACCTCCGTATAATGCCGGAGTAATGGAACGTTTAATAAAAGCGGACGCCATTGTAATAGGCAAAACAAATTTAGACGAGTTTGCTATGGGTTCAAGCACCGAAAATTCCGCAATACAGCTTACTCGCAATCCACACAATCCCGAGTATGTTCCCGGAGGCACAAGCGGAGGCTCCGCCGCAGCTATAGCGGCAGACGAAACAATATTGGCTATAGGCTCCGATACGGGCGGTTCCATAAGACAGCCTGCAAGTTACTGCGGAACGGTGGGAGTAAAGCCGAGTTACGGACTTGTTTCAAGATATGGACTTGTAGCCCACGGTTCCTCTTTGGATCAGATAGGTCCTCTTGCAAAAGACGTAAAGGATGCGGCATTAACGTTAAATGCAATAGCAGGACATGATCATAGAGATTCCACCAGTTTATCCGTTCCAATACCGGATTATTCCGAGCTTTGTAATAATTCTGAAGCTTTTACCATAGGAGTTCCGGAAGAATATTTTGGCGAAGGACTTGATAAAGAGGTTTTTAAAAGCGTAAAACAGACAATATCGCTTATGGAAAAAAGCGGATGTAAAATAAAACCGATTAGCCTGCCTAATACTCCTTACGGCATAGCGGCTTATTATATAATATCATGTTGCGAGGCAAGCTCCAATCTTGCCAGATATACAGGGGTTCATTACGGATACAGAGACAAAAATTCAAAAGAGATACTTGATTTATATTTAAAAAGCCGTTCAAAAGGATTCGGCAAAGAGGTTCAACGTCGAATAATGCTCGGAACTTATGCTTTAAGCGCGGGATACTATGACGCATATTATTTAAAAGCATCTCAGGTTAGAACCTTAATTATAAAAGATTTTAACGAAGCTTTTGAGCAATGCGATATTATAGCTCATCCCGTAGCCCCTGGTCCTGCTTTTAAAATAGGAGATAAAACTTCCGACCCTTTAACAATGTATCTCGTTGACGCTTATAGCGTATTTGCAAACATGACAGGCTGCCCCGCAATAAGCATCCCTTGCGGTAAAACCGAAAACCAACTGCCTATAGGAATACAGTTGGTAGCAAACAGGTTAGACGAAACAACCCTTTTTAAAGCCGCTTTTGCAGTAGAAAAAATATTAAAAGAGAGCGGAGTATCGGTAAAATAAAATATCCGATTAAAATAATATGAACTTGCAGCGAGCGGTTAATACAAAAAAAATAATACTTATTTTATCCTTTATTATAGCTCTTATAGTAAGTATTGCATTTTTACCTTCTCTTAACAACGGATTTGTCGATTGGGACGATAACGCTTATCTTACTGAGAATACTGACGTTTTCGGATTATCCTTTGAAAATATCAAAAAAATATTTACAAAATCATATAATGCCTCTTATGGTCCGCTTACGCTTATTTCATTTGCAATGGAATATGAATTTGTTCGGCTAAAGCCCTTCTTATATCATCTTGATAATCTTATCTTACATGTTGCAAATAGCTTGCTTGTATTTTTATTCTTTTATCTCATATGCCAAAAATATTTATGGAGCGGTTTAAGTTTGTCCGGCGCTTTAACAGTCTCTTTTTTAACCGCTCTTTTTTTCGGGATACATCCGACCAGAGTAGATAGCGTCGCATGGGTTACGGAACGGAAAGACCTTTTATATACTTTTTTTTATTTTACTTCTTTAATCTCGTATTATTATTTTAATTACAAATCGAAAAAAGAAAGTTTATATATATTAGCTTTGCTTTTATTTACCCTCTCGTTATTGGCAAAACCTATGGCGGTAACTCTTCCCGTAATACTTTTGCTGCTTGATTTTATAGAGAAAAATAAAATAACCGCCTCAATGATAATAGAAAAAATACCCTTTTTTATATTATCCGTTGCTTTTGGCATAATAAATATGAAAGTTCACATCGCTGCCGAACAAACAGGAGAGGGGCATTTTCTTTTTCTTGATATAAATATATTCCAATATGTCTTATATGCCGCAGAAAACATATTTTTTTATATTAGCAAATGCTTTTTTCCTATAAAACTTACCCCCATACACGACATAAATCATATAATTTTTGCAAATAAAGTTCCTTTATATCCGTTTGTTCTACTTATATTATGGTTTGTCGTTTTAATATTTTATCGCAAAAAAAATAAAATTTTTTTTTTCGGAACCCTATTTTTTTTTATAACTATAGCCCCTGTTCTTCAGATAATACCGCAGGGAGCGGTGCCTGTAGCGGAACGTTTTGCTTATGTCCCTATGCTCGGAGTATTTTTTATGATTGCCGCAGGAATAAATTATATATTGCAAAAATATCAATATAAATTGATAAAATACGGGCTTATAACAACTCTTACGACAGCTGTCGTTTGTTTGTCGGCTATGACATGGAAGCAGTGTAAAGTATGGAAAGATACGCTTACTCTTTGGAATCATGCGGTTAATATAAATCCGGAATATCCGTCTGGCACTGCTCTTTTTCTCAGAGCCGGGGCATATCATAGAGTCGGAGAATTCAATAAAGCTCTTGTCGATTATACAGTATTAATAGACAGAATAAAAAATGCCGCAGGAACCGAAATTGATGAAAATGCAAAATATCATGATCGAAGAAATCTGATCAGAATTTTTAGCGCCAGAGGTTCATTATATCATCAAATCGGAGCCTTTGGCAAAGCTATGGAAGATTATACTTCGATTGTTGAAATTTCAGGCATCAATTCTTTAAAAAAAGGAGAGGCTTTTTATAAACGAGCCGTTGTTTATTACGGTATGAATCAAACCGATAAGGCGGTTTCAGATATTTTCAAGGCTATTGACATAATGCCTTATAATGATAGATTATATGAACTTATCGGAATTATACGAACAAGCCAAGAAGATTATAAAGCCGCTTATAAATATTTTGAAAAAGCGCTTTCGATAAATCCCGATAATAAAAGAGCATATTATTATCTTGAACAAATTAATAAAATCACTATTACAAATTAGAGATAAGTTAATTTAAAAAAACTTAAATTAGAGATAAGTTAATTTAAGAAAACAGCCAAAAACTTAAATTAGAGATAAGTTAATTTAAGAAAACAGCCAAAAACTTAAATTAGAGATAAGCTGATAAAATATGAAAAAATTTAAAGCGGGTATATATATACAGCAAGACCATTATAAAAGCTTTCAGCCCGAATTTATTAATAGACAATGGGCGCTTGAAAACATGGAAGAAATCATTGTTCTGTTAAGCAGGGCGGATCAAGAACTTGGCAGACTTGATATGTATTCAAAATATATTCCGAATATTGAGATTTCTATCAGTATGAATGTTTTAAAAGAGGCTACTAAAAGCAGTAAAATTGAGGGAACACAAACAGACATAGAAGAAGCATTGTTAGATAAAGAAGATGTTCCGCTTGATAAAAGAAACGACTGGGAAGAAGTTCAAAATTATATACAAGCGATGGCAGAAGGAATGAAGATGTTAGAAACGCTTCCTCTTTCCTCCAGATTCATAAAACAGACGCATAGAATTTTAATGCAGGGGGTGCGCGGCGAACAAAAAAATCCGGGCGAATTTCGCAGGAGTCAAAACTGGATTGGCGGAGCAAATATAAATGATGCAATATTTGTTCCTCCTGTTCATACCTCAATAAATGATCTGGTAAGCGATTTGGAGAAATTTATATATAATAAAAAAATATATATCCCTGAATTACTTAAAATAGCTATTATTCATTATCAATTTGAAACCATTCATCCTTTTTTGGACGGCAACGGCCGGGTAGGTCGTCTGCTTATTCCTTTATATTTGGTTTGTAAAGATATTTTAAAAAAACCGATTTTATATTTATCCGACTATCTGGAAAAAAACAGAATACATTATTATGATAGCTTGATGAATGTAAGAGAAAAGAATGATATAGATCAATGGTTCAAATTTTTTCTATACGGTATTATAAAGACAGCCGAAAAAGGTAAGGATACTTTTGATAATATATTACAATTACAGAAAGAAAATGATTTAAAAATTCAAAATTTGGGAAGTAGAGCTTCAAACGCGCAAAAAGTTACAAATTATCTTTATGTAAAGCCTATGATAAGCGCAAAAAAAGTAAGCGAGCTTACCGAACTTTCTTTACCGTCTGCATATAAGCTAATAGAAGAATTGGAAAAATCGGACATACTTAAAGAGATTACCGGAGCGCAAAGAAAAAGAATCTATATTTTTGAAAAATATATAAAATTATTTCAAGATTAATTATTGTCTATTACGCAAATAAACCGGGACATTGCATAATCAAATATAAACAGAGGAAACCTCCATTATTAAAGATATTTAATCGCAAAAAAGAATGATTATGAAAATAATAAAGGAATTTTTCGTTTCGCTCGACAAGACAGGAAGTAATTTTTTAATTAAATTATAACCAGAGGAAACAATTATAAAAAATAGAAGCGGTAGTTAGAAATTAAAGGATGAAAAATATGGATAACAAAATATATCTTACCAATGAAGTTAGAGCCGCTGGATGAGCTGCGAAACTGGGGCCGGGAGTCCTTGAAAAAGCGCTTGCAGGGTTAAAAATAAAAAAACATTCGGATCTGTTAATTGATATGTCAACTTCCGACGATGCCGGAGTTTTTAGGCTCGACGAAAATACCGCTATAGTTCAAACCCTTGATTTTTTTACGCCGATTGTTAATTCTCCTTATCATTTCGGAAGAATTGCCGCGGCAAATTCTTTAAGCGACATCTATGCTATGGGAGCGATTCCATTGACTGCTATGAATATCGTATGTTTTCCGGTAAAAGAGATGGATCAAAATATTCTAAAAGAAACCCTTGAAGGCGGGCTTGAAAAAATATATGAAGCCGAAGCTCATCTTGTAGGAGGACACAGCGTAGATGACAACGAATTCAAATACGGGCTTTCGGTTACTGGCAAAGTTCATCCGAAACGCTACATTACAAACTTCGGCGCAAATATCGGCGATAAACTTATACTTACTAAACCTATAGGAACCGGAATATTGGCAACCGCTATAAAAGGTAAAATCGACGAAGATAAATGCGAAAAGATACTTGTAAAAATCGCTTCGGAATTAAATAAGAAATCTGCCGAAATAATGTTGAAATATAATCCGAGCGCATGTACAGACGTAACAGGTTTCGGACTTGCGGGGCATCTTCTTGAAATGGCAAAAGGGGGACAAAAAGAGATTCGATTATTTACAAAAAATATCTCCTTTATACCTGAAGCTTATGAATATGCTATGATCGGGTTAATACCTGCGGGAGTTTATTCTATAAAAAACTACTGTGAAAAAAATATAAAAATAGATAAAAACATAGAAAAAACAGTAATAGACCTGATATTTGATCCTCAAACCTCCGGTGGACTTATAACGGCAATAAATTCAAAAAAAGCCGAAGACTGCTTAAAAGAGATGAAAGATAACAGAATAGAAGCTTCTTTAATAGGCGAGATAGCAGGCAGTCATCAATTAGGGCGGCTTATAGTAGAAGATTAAAAAAATGCAAAACAGCATAGTAATAGACATTAAAAACCTATCCTTTTCCTATTTTAAAGAGCCGATATTAACGGATGTAAACCTTACCGTTCGTCATGGCGAATTTATAAGCATAGTAGGTCCTAACGGAGGAGGCAAAACTACGCTTCTTAAACTGGTGTTAGGTATTTTAAAACATGATAAAGGCAGAATACTTATTTTCGGACAACAGCCGAAAAAAGCAAGACTTCATATAGGATATATGCCGCAGCATACAAACCTTGATATTAAATTTCCTATAACCGTTATGGAAGTGGCGCTTATGGGAAGAATAGGAGGCAGTCTAACAGGACGATATAAAAAAAAAGATATTCAAATAGCACAAGATACTCTTGCAAAGTTAAACCTTCAAAATTTTTGCAATAGAACATTTGGCGAGCTTTCCGGCGGGCAGAGACAAAGAGCCCTTATTGCCAGAGCGCTATGCTGTGAGCCTGAAATACTTCTACTTGACGAACCCACTTCCAACATAGACCCTGAAGTTGAAGAGACCATTTTTGAGATCCTTAAAGAATTAAATAAAAAAATGACAATTATCTTAGTATCGCATGATATAGGGGTTGTATCCCAAATAGTTCAAAGCGTAATTTGTGTTAATCGAAAAGTTGTAGTTCATCCTACTAGCAGATTAAACGGAAATATGATCAAAGATATTTACGGCGGCGATATGCGCATGGTGCGCCATGATCACAGATGCGAATTTTTTAAACATAAAATTTTATAATAATTTTTCGATATAAAGAGGAAACACCCTTAATAATGTTAGATACACAAAAGAATGTTTTTTATTATGTCATTTCGACGAGTGCAGCGAAGAGAAATCTCATAATAAAAATATAAACAGAGGAGCTCCCTGACTAAGACATAAAAAATGATAACTTGAAATTTTTTGTCAGATAACTATTGCGTTTAATAAGAATGTCTTATAGAAGCTATCTTTTTATTAGAGGTGTATATTATTATGATAGATCCAAACGGTATAGCTTTTGATATAGATGGCGTAGTCGCAGATACTATGTCTTTGTTTTTGGATATTGCAAAACAAGAATATAATATAACCAATATCAAATATGAAGATATTACCGATTACGACCTTTCTGCATGTCTTAATATGCCGGAAGAAATAATAGAAGATATAGTTGAAAAAATTATAGACGGCAAATACAGCACAAAGCTCAAACCTATAGAAGGAGCGGCAGAAGTATTAAAAAAAGTATCCGAACATTCCGAAAAACTTCTTTTTATTACCGCAAGACCGCGTATAGGAAAATTAAAAGGGTGGTTCTTTTCCGAATTTATGCCGGATATCCTACCGAGTCAGGTAGAAATAGTTTTAACAGGCTCTTTTGAAGCAAAAAAGGATATACTCTTTGAAATGAAGAAAAAATGGTTTATAGAAGACAGAATATTAACCTGTTTCGATCTGTATGAAGCAGGGATTACTCCTATAGTTTATATACAGCCGTGGAACATTACGCCTCATCCCTTCTTAAAAGTGAAAAACTGGCGGAATATTGAACAATTAATAGAATTTTAAAAAATTAAAAATCAATGAATCGATTCGTAATCTCTTATATAACCCCTTTTATCCGATTTTTAGCCGCTGAAAAAGGATATTCCGAAAGCACAAGTAGGGCTTACAAAACGGATGTTTGCGAATTTGCCGATTTTTTGAAACAAAATCCGCAACATAATAAAATAGATAATATTTTCGTAAGAAAATATCTTAGTTTTTTGCATGCAAAAAAAAATACAAAATCAAAAGATAAAGTATCAACAATAAAAAAATCTACAATAGCAAGAAAACTATCTTCGCTTCGAACATTTTATAATTATCTTATAAAAAACTCTATACTTCAAGAAAACCCTTTTGAAGCCGTTGCAACTCCGAAACAGGAAAAACATATCCCTTCATACCTTTCCGTAGATGAAATGTTTGCTATGCTGGATTCCATAGTCGACAACAAACTTTTTACCGCAAGAAACAGAGCGATATTTGAAACAATCTATTCTACGGGAGCAAGAGTATCAGAGATTGCAGGCGCAAATGTAAACGACATAGATTTTGAAAATCGTTTGATACGGGTTATAGGTAAAGGAAATAAAGAAAGAGTTTTGCCTATAGGAGAAAAAGCCGTTGAATCTGTAAAAAAATACAGAGCAAAGCTACATTTAGAAGCCGGAATAGCTCGGAATTTAAATACGCCTTTATTTTTAAATAAAAATAAAAAACGTTTGACAACTCGTTCCATTGCCAGAATATTAGAAAACATAGTAAAAGAATGCGGGATAGCTGTTCCTATCTCTCCGCATAGCATAAGGCATGCCTTTGCCACTCATATGTTAGACGCCGGAGCCGATTTAAGAGCTGTTCAAGAGCTGTTAGGTCATAAAAGACTTTCCACCACACAAAAATATACTCATATAAGCATAGATAAGCTTATGAAAACCTATGACAAAGCTCATCCCAGAAAATAGAAGGAGATAACCAATGAAATCGGATAAATATTCTGATAATTTAATGCATGGCACTACTATATTGGCTATAAAGCATAAAAAAAAAATGGTAGTTGCCGGAGACGGTCAGGTTACGCTCGGCTCCGAAATAATAAAGCATAGCGCCAAAAAGGTAAGACGAATATATAATAACAAAATAATAGTAGGTTTTGCCGGAGCTACTGCCGACGCTTTAACCCTTTCTGAAAAACTTGAGGCAAAACTTGAACGATATAACGGCAATTTAACCAGAGCCTGTGTAGAATTGGCAAGGAAATGGAGAACAGATAAATATTTAAGGCGGCTTGAAGCGCTTATGATAGCGGCAGACGGAAATAAAATGTTTCTTATTTCCGGAAACGGAGATGTTATAGAGCCGGACGAAGGAATAATCGGCATAGGATCAGGAGGCGTTTCGGCGCATTCGGCAGCTTTGGCATTAATAAAACATTCTGATATGGAGGCGGATGAAATTGTTAAAGCGGCAATGAATATAGCCGGCTCAATATGTATTTATACCAATTATGCCATAACAATAGAAGAAATTTTCGAAACCGGTTAGATAGAAAAAGTGATTATGAACAGAGACGTTCAAGTTTGTTTGCTCCGCTTTTTACTTATCAAAAATTTGAAGCGATAATAGCCTCTACGCAAAAGAAAATGAGCATCTCCGGATCGAATATAAAAAGAAGAGATATAAAATTCATAAGGAATAAAAACGGATGGAAGATTTAAAACCAGTTGAGATTGTGAGAGAACTTGACAAATATATAATAGGGCAAAAAAATGCTAAACGTTCCGTTGCGGTAGCTTTAAGAAACAGATGGCGCAGGCAGCAGGTGGATGAAAGCCTAAAAGATGAAATAGCGCCTAAAAATATCATATTAATAGGCCCTACCGGGGTAGGAAAAACCGAAATTTCAAGACGTTTGGCAAAGCTTACCGATTCCCCTTTTGTTAAAGTGGAGGCGTCTAAATTTACGGAAGTAGGGTATATCGGCAGAGACGTAGAAGCAATGATAAGAGATTTAGTAGAGCTTGCGGTAAATATGATAAAATCGCGTGAACAGGATAAAGTAAAAGAGAAGGCTTCTCATATAGCGAAAGAAAGAGTATTAGATTTACTGCTTCCTCCGGCAGATAAAAAAGAGCCAGAAAAACCGCAGGAAGATGGGATTATCGAAATAGAGGCGGAACCTTTGCAGGCAAAAAACGATTCTGCGGAGCCAAACGGCTATTTCAATAAAACCAGAGAAAAACTTCGTAAAATGTTAAAAGAGCATAAGCTAGACGAAAGATACATAGATTTAAACGTTTCGGAGCGATCTATGCCAGTGATAGAGGTTTTTTCCAATCTGGGCATGGAGGAGATGGGCATCAATCTTAAAGACATGCTTGGCGGAGCATTTTCGCAGACAAAAAAAAGCAGAAAAGTAAAAGTAAAAGAAGCGTTAAAAATCATTGCCGCAGAAGAGGCGCAGCGTCTTGTGGATATGGATAAAGTGGTGGATATGGCAGTGGAAAGAGTTGAGCAAGCAGGGATAGTATTTATAGACGAAATAGATAAAATAGCCGAAAAAGAATCCGGATATGGACCAGGCGTGTCAAGAGCCGGAGTTCAAAGAGACCTGCTGCCTATAGTGGAAGGATGCAGCGTTACTACCAAATATGGAGTTGTAAAAACGGATCATATACTATTTATTGCATCAGGGGCTTTTCATACTGCAAAGCCTTCGGATCTAATTCCGGAACTTCAAGGGCGCTTTCCGATCCGCGTCGAGCTTAACGCTTTGGCTGCAGATGAATTTGTTAGAATCCTTACGGAGCCTAAAAATGCTCTAATTCTTCAATATATAGCTCTGCTTAGAACCGAAGGAATCGATCTGGTATTTGAAAACGAATCCATTAAAAAAGTTTCCAAAATTGCCGAAAATGTTAATAACAAAACCGAAAACATAGGAGCGAGAAGGTTGCATACAATAATGGAGCGTCTTCTTGAAGATATGCTTTTTGACGCGCCGGATATAGAAGATAAAAAAATTGTTATTAATGAAGATTATGTAGATAAAAAGCTAAAAGATGTTATAGAAGACGAAGACCTTTCAAGATACATTTTATAACGCATCAAATATTCGGACAAAACCTTTTTTATCAATCTGTTCTGCCCGAATATTTATTTTACCATAAGCTTTTAACGCCTTTATAAGTCAAAATTTTTTCATCCTTTGTTAGTATCGTAGCATCTTCTTTAATCATATTTCATTTTATCGGTTACATCAGTAAACTTATATGGAATTTCATAATATGAAAAATAAGTTAGATCGTCCAACAATTTATAATTCGTATTGAAATAAAGATTAAATATTAGTCTGAAGGTATTAACAGGGGTTATAGAATCATACAAGAGATCATTACCGCCTTGTGGAAAATAATATGCATTGAATATCCTCATCCTTTCTTTAAGCATATCATTAGTCGGGTTATCAATCCAACAATCGTCTTCAGAATTAACAAGGGTTGACGCTGTCCCATGATCTGCTTGTAATATAATAATTGGCGGAATCGTTGATTTCGACAATATTTCATCAACAAGAATTTTAACCTTTTTGTTAATAAAAATCAGCTGATTCAAATAATTTTTTCTGTTTTTTGAAACGGATCCGCTCATCTTAAGCTCCGCGTCTGGAACCGGTTCGCCATTCTTGCCAAATACATAAGGAGAATGAGGGGAAACTATATGAGCAAAAATAAACTTCGGTCCTTTGATTTTATATATTTCAGAGAGTCGAGAAAAAGTAAATAATACCCTCTTTCTTTTAGCGTGTGCAATAAAAAATTTTGTAAAAGGATATATTATAGTAGTTTGAAGTAGAAGAGTTATAAATTCATTTTCTATACCGCTGCACTTAAAATTAATATCTGCATATTGATTGTGATCTGTTGCTCCCCATCCGGAACTAAAATGGAGAGATTTATACCCTTTCGATTTTAAAAAATTCATTATTTTATTATCATCAATCATTTTATATGCCGCTTTACCGTCGAGCGATTCTATCCCTACCATATCGGTTAGATAATTAATGTATTGCATATTTAACGAGGAAGCTAACGACAGAAAAGTCATTGCATAATTGCTTCGGCTTTTAGAGGGAACATAAAAACCTTTTGCAGATAAATAATTAATAAAGCCTTGATTATCATAATTATAAATTTTTTTTAGAGTATCCGAAGCCGCATAACCGTCTAGAATAATATAATAAATATCCGGGAGCACAGATGCGGTTTTCAAATCCGTTGTATTAGCTTCTCCTGCTTCCGTAATTTGATTATTATTTTGCCCTACGGTTTTTGTTTTGAACTCATATATCCCGATATTAACAAGTGAAGTGATAACTAATGATAACGCCATGATATTTAAAATTTTTGTAAAATTAAGCAGACTTTTACTCGTCTTAATTATAAAGTAAGCGCTAAAAATAAAGATTAAACCATAAATAGGAATTAGATATCTATGCTTGCCAACTGAAAAACCGCCTATATGCCAATATTCTGTTAAATAATAAATATGCCCGTAAGAAAAGAATAGAAATAAAGATATTGAAACAATAACGGCGGCTTTTTTATTATCCTTAATAATCAACCTGAATAGTAATAGAAGCAAAAGCGTAAAACCCAGCACAATTGCCGACGGAAGAAGAGTTGCAGAAAAGGAGAGTTCTTCTGTATTATTAGAAAGTAGAAAAAAAATAGGCGATATAGCAAAAAGAAACGGATGAATAATAAATGTTTTTTTCATATTTAAACCTTTCTTCTTTGCATTAGGTATAAGATTCTATCGGTGTCTTTGATCTTCATGGAATTTTTTATTTCAAAATATTGCCCGAATTCGTTCTCAAAACTATCTTGCGTATAATCGGGAAAAATATCTTTTCTACCGGATAGAAGTCTTTGAACTTGCGTATCGCTTTTAGGTACAAATTCAATGATTAGATAGTTGCAATTTTTTTTAAAGAAGTTTGATATTTTACTCAACGGAAGATTGTTTGAAATAGCGAGATGATGAATTAAAGCAAGAGCAAACGCTGTGTCCGACGGTCCGCGTTCTAATAAAGACACTCTTTCCTGATTTTCCCAGCCGATGCAGGAGCTTGGATTGGTTAAATCAAGCAATAACGGAAGAATATTGATTTCATTTTTTTTAAGACAGTCAAGATAATTCTTTTCAACAGCGGCAGGGTCAATATCAAAAGAGATAGTCTGTATTCCCCTATTGCTGGCAATACGACTGAATATTCCTGTATTCGCGCCGAGGTCCCATACATTTTTCGGTTTAACAACATCTAAAAATTCAGTTATGATTTGTTTTTTGTGCCGTAACGCTTCCGATGTATAGTTGGTATCTTGATAGTAATCAGCCCATTCGGTGCCCTTTGGTTGCCACTTTAGTTTTCTAACGGCGGCTTCCAAACTATTGACGATACCAATAAAAGAGGAACGGCTTATTTTTCGACTATTTACAGTTACGGATTTATTAGAAAAATATTTTTGACTTTTGGCATGAAGATGAATATGAGAAAGAATAGAGAATCTAAAACGAGAGCGATTAGGCAGAAGAGAACTTGTCAAATCTAAAGGAACGCCGTCTATATAAATCCGTAAAAGCTGATTTAATCGAATATCTTTGTAACTCATTAATGCGAGAGGCGCCAGAAAATGTTGACAGAATTGCCTATACGCAACCCATAACTGTCCCTCGTTATATTTTTCAAAAGAGAGAGTATCAATAAATATAGGACAGCTTTTTTTAAACTGTATGTTATAAGCGCTGCAATCTTTTAAAGACATTCCAAAATTAAGCGCTGTTTTTTGAATTTTTAAAGTAGTTAAAGCGGCATTTTTTAGTTGGCTGAAACACCATTCATATGGATACGATATAAATGGTATCAATTCGGGCTTAATTATTTTATAAACTTTATCGGATATTGCGTAATTGATATTTACTTCCTGATGAGGAATCAGTAACTCGGCGTCTATAAGAGCTTTGTAAAGACCTGAATCAATCAGACAATCATAATTCTTTTTGTATATGGTATTGACTTGACGGTAAAGAGAGCCGTTTCGAAAAAATAGAAAGCCGCTTGGATCTCGAAAGGAGCTTGGCAGCTTTGCTTTAATCATAATTTTTATCCCCGCTTTTTTTTTTAGAAAAACGGTTAGTAAAGAACGCCTTGAATTTTTTCCAATAAAGCTTAATTGTAAAAACTGCTCCGAGAAAACCTGCAATAACAACTTGAAGGATGTAGCTGCCGGATCCCGGATCAAGATATGCGTAACTTTTTTGTGGAAATACCAAATAGAACAAAACCACAATAAAAAAGATAATTTTCAAGGATATAAATTTTCCCATAAATTTCACGCTCCTTCTTTTCTAATATTTTGCCATATTAATAAGTTGTATATTTAGCTAATATTAGAGATAGTAACAGATGTTTTTTATTACAATTTTTCCAAAAATTTCAAAACCATCCTGCCTGCGTTATCTGCGGCAAGCTGGAAAAATACAGGCAGTTCATTTTTTTCGTCTCCGCCTCCGGCAAGGTCGCTTAGAGATCTAAAGGCTATAAAAGGTATTTTATTCATATAAGCTACGGTAGCCGCCGCGCTTGACTCCATATCCAAAGCATCTATTCGGTTATTTTCAGAATCCGTAAAATTATTCCAAACCCATTCGCGGTAATTTTTATTATTTACAAAAGTAGGTCCAGAAACTCCGAGCCCGCCTATTTTAATTACGGGGTTGTTTTGAAGGCATTTGTTTTCCGCCGCGCATTTTTTCAAAGTTACGGAAGAAGATATTTCAGAAGCAAGCTTTAACATATCCGAATCTACCTCAAACCAGAATTTTGCCTCCTCTTTATTCGGAGCGTTGCCTTTTGAAGTAATCATTGTATATTGAGGAAAAATCATATCGAAGTTTTTAAATTCTTCTGTGTGCCACGGCATAAGCTCCCATCCGTTTTTTCCTTCATAAGCAAAGGCTTGTTCTTGATAATTTGCCCATTTTTTCGGAATAACCACATCTCCTATATGCAAAGCAGGGTTTACTCCTCCTGCTATGCCGCTGAAAATAATTTTGAAAATATTAAAATTATCTATGGCAAGCTGAATATTTACCGAAGCGTTTATTATTGATATTCCGGACAAAAACAATACCACATCTTTTCCCGCAAGTTTGCCTGTAGTAAATATTTTTCCGTTAATAACCGTTTTTTCCGGCTCTTTTATCTGCTGCAAAAAAATATTTATTTCCGGTTCAAAGGCGGATACCAATGCTATGCGGGAAACATTATCCGGCTCTTTTGCCATGGTAAAACCGGTATTAAAAATAAGTATAACAAAAATTGCGGCTACTGCTTTTAATAGTTTTTTCATCTTCTTATCTCCGTCTTTATATTTTAATTACGAGATTTCTCCTTATGTTGTCCGTTGACATTGCAGGGAAAAAAGGTCCCTTCCTGTCGATGCAGCCATGTTGTCATGTCATTTCGACTTAAGGGAGAAATCCTTTTATTATTTTGATAATCATTCTTTTTTATCAAAGAATAGGCTTTTTTTACTTTCAGCCATGGCAAGCTTACTTTTTTTAAAATTTTTTATTTATCGCCGGAGGTTAAAACAGATAAAAATGCAGATTGAGGTATTTCTACCTGCCCTATCATTTTCATTCTTTTTTTACCCTTTTTCTGCTTTTCAAGCAGTTTGCGCTTGCGGGAAATATCGCCGCCATAGCATTTGGCGGTTACATCTTTTCTAAACGGAGAGATTGTTTCTCTGGATATTATTTTTCCGCCTATTGCCCCTTGTATAGCTATTTTAAACATTTGTCTGGGGATTGTCTGTTTTAGTTTTTCGCAGGCAATTCTTGCTCTCGGAACAGCGCGGTCTTTATGGACAAGCTGAGAAAGCGCGTCAACCCGATCGCCGTTTATTAATATATCTAATTTTACAAGATCGGTTCTTCTGTAATCTATTATTTCGTAATCAAAGGAGCCGTAACCCTGAGTAATTGATTTAAGCTTGTCGTAAAAGTCGTAGATTACTTCCGCAAGGGGTATCTCGAATGTCATTTCGAGCCTGTCGTTTGTAAGATATTCGTAATTTTTATTAATTCCTCTGCGCTCGAGGCATAGATTCATAACCGCTCCCATGTATTTTGCCGGAACTATTATGGAAGCTTTTATAAACGGTTCTTTCGCGTATTCTATTGTGGTAGGATCCGGATATAATGCGGGATTATCAATAACCTCCATCTCTTTGTTATTTAGAAAAATTTGATACCGAACAGAAGGAGCGGTAAGTATTAAAGACAGATTATACTCTCTTTCAAGTCTTTCCTGCACTACGTCAAGATGCAAAAGTCCTAAAAATCCGCATCGAAACCCGAAACCCAAAGCTGCGGAAAAGTCTTTTTCGTATATTAAAGAAGCATCGTTTAATTTTAATTTTTCTATAGATAAAGCAAGCTCTTCGTAATCATCCGAACTTACCGGATATATGGAAGAAAATACTACGGGTTTTGCCTCTTTAAAACCGCTTTTCGGTTTTTCGCAGGGGTTATTTTTTAATGTGATTGTATCGCCGCATTTTGTATCGCTTACGGTTTTTATTCCCGCTATTATGTATCCTACCTCGCCGGCGGACAGCTTTTTTTTAGGGATTTTTACAATCTGAAATATCCCTACTTCTTCTACTTTATATTCGGCGTTATTGGATATAAATATTATTTTATCTCCAGCGCTTATCGAGCCGTCAAATACCCTGATATGAACTATTGTTCCTCTGTAAGCGTCGTAGTGGGAATCGAATATTATTGCTTTTAAAGGTTTTTGTATATTCCCTTTAGGAGCCGGGAGATAACGAACAATTTTTTCCATAATCTCTGTTATGCCGATTCCCTCTTTGGCGGAGGTTAATATTGCGGTATTAGCGTCCAAACCGAGATCATTTTTTATCTGCTCTTTTGCTCTTTCTATATCTGCGGACGGAAGATCTATTTTGTTGATTACCGGTATTATTTCAAGATCGTTTTCTATAGCAAGATACAGATTTGCAAGGGTTTGAGCTTCAACCCCCTGACTTGCGTCTATAAGCAGAAGAGCGCTTTCGCAGGATGCAAGCGCTCTTGATACTTCATAAGTAAAATCCACATGACCTGGAGTATCGATAAGATTTAAAATGTAGGGTTGATTATCTTTTGCGGTATAAGGGATACATACGGTTTGGCTTTTGATGGTAATGCCTCTTTCCCGCTCTATATCCATGTTGTCTAATATTTGATCTTGGAAATCTCTGTCTGCAATTATTTTGCTTTGCTGGATTATTCTATCCGAAAGCGTTGATTTGCCGTGGTCTATGTGGGCTATTATGCTGAAGTTTCTAATGTTTTTCATTATATTTTTTTAAGATTAAAGCAGCGTTTGTGCCTCCGAATCCAAAGGAATTTTTCATAGCAAAATTTATTTCTTTTTTGCGCGCAATATTTGGAACATAATCAAGATCGCAGTCTTTGTCTTTGTTTTCATAATTTATTGTAGCGGGAATTATTTTTTCAAAGATAGATAATGCGGTAAATGCGGTTTCTATTCCTCCGGAGCCGCCTAAGAGATGTCCTGTCATAGATTTGGTGGAACTTATCGCAAGATTATATGCATGATTTCCAAAAATTTTTTTAACGGCTATTGTTTCAGAAAGGTCGTTAAGAGGCGTGGATGTTCCATGCGCGTTTATATAATCGATCATATTAGGCGTAATTTCGGCATCTTTTATCGCCGCGTTCATACAATCTGCCGCGCCTGATCCGTCCGGCGCCGGCGCCGTAAAATGATAAGCGTCTCCGCTCATTCCGTAGCCCGCTATCTCTGCATATATTTTTGCATTTCGTTTTATGGCGCTTTCAAGCGTTTCCATAATTAATATGCCGCCTCCTTCTCCCATTACAAAGCCGTCTCTATCCTTTTCAAATGGTCTTGAGGCTTTTTGAGGCTCGTTGTTTCTTGTGGAAAGGGCTTTCATAGAATTGAATCCTGCAAGTCCCAAAGGGGTTATTACAGATTCTATGCCGCCTGCAATCATAGCCTCGGCTCTGCCCGTTTGTATTATTTTAAAAGCGTCGCCTATTGCATGGGTTCCTGCCGCGCAAGCTGTGGCTACGGAAGAATTGGGTCCTTTTGCTCCGAAATATATAGAGATCATTCCGGGCGCCATGTTTCCTATCAGCATTGGGATAAAAAAGGGGCTTATTTTTTGAGGCCCTTTTTTTTTGAGCGTAGAGGCGCTTTTTTCAAGAAGCCCCAGCCCGCCAAGTCCGCAGCCGGTAATAACTCCTACTTTATCGGCGTTGAATGTATCTATTTTTAATTCGGAATCTTTTATAGCTTCCGCGGTGGCGGCTATGGCGTAAGCTATAAATAACTGAACTTTATTGGCGTCTTTTTTTAAAAGAAAATTTTTCGGGTCAAAATTTTTTACTTCTCCTGCAAATTTGGTTGTAAAACCGGCAGTGTCGAATTTTGTTATTTCGGATATTCCGGATCTGCCGGAACATAATGCAGTCCAAGTATCTTTTACCCCTATTCCGAGAGGCGTTATAAGCCCTATGCCTGTTATGACGACTCGTTTTTTCAATTTTTTTTCCTGTTATTCGGTTTTTGCATAAAAAGCGTTCGTTTTCTCCTTTTTTTGATTTTAATTTTTGAAGGACTTTAAGGATGCCTGCCGAAATTAAGAATGTTTTTTAATATATTCCAGCACGTCTTTATATGTGGTGATTTTTTCAGCTTCTTCGTCCGAAATTTCTACGTCGAATTTCTCTTCTATAGACATTATTAATTCTACCAGATCAAGCGAGTCCGCTCCGAGATCGTCTATAAATGACGCTTCGGGCACTACGTTTTCTTCCTTGACACCGAGTTTGTCGGCTATTATTGCTTTTACTTGCTCTTCAATTGACATTATTGGTTCTCCTTTCATAATCATTTTTTTTTGTGTTTAATCATCTTTAATAATATGTTTTTATTATGAGATTTCGCTTCGTTTTGCTCGTTGACATTACACCGCAAAAAAAGGGCAAAGGTTACATATACATTCCGCCGTTTACATGGATTACCTGTCCCGTAATGTATGAGGCTTGTTCGGAGGATAGAAATTTTACCGCGTCGGCTACGTTTCTATCTTCGCCTATTTTTTCTAAAGGGATTTTTGCCACTATCTTTTTTTTTACCTTTTCTGTTAAAGCTCGGGTCATATCTGTATTGATAAAACCGGGAGCTACCGCATTGACGGTAATGTTTCGGGATGCAAGCTCTTGAGCCGCGCTTTTTGTAAAGGCTATTATTCCCGCTTTGGAAGCCGAATATCCTGCTTGTCCCGCACTGCCGGTAAATCCTACTACGGAGGATATATTTATTATTCTGCCGTATTTTTGGCGGATCATTTTTTTAGCCGCTATTTTTGTGCATAAAAAAATCCCTTTTAGGTTGGTATTTATTGTTTTATCCCAATCGCTTTCTTTTAAAAGGGGTATAAGTCCGTTTTTGGAAATTCCGGCATTATTTACCAAAATATCTATTTTTTCGGTATGTTGAAAAATTTTATCAAAAAAGGTTTTAACTTCGTCAAATACCGATATGTCGGCTTTAAAAGCGTATCCGCAGCCTCCGGCTTTTTTAATAAGCGTTATTGTTTTATCCGCTTCGGCTTTATTGGAAAGGTAATTGAAATATACGCATATATCGGAATCCGCAAATTCCAAGCTTATAGCTCGTCCTATGCCTCTTGAGCCTCCGGTAACCACTATTGTGCGTTTTGCTTTTGTCATATTTTTCTTTCGAATATTATATCTGCAAGTTTATCCATGTCTTTTACGCTGTTTTCGGATGCATCAAAAAGCTTATGATAAGAAACCTCTTTTAGAATTTCATTTGCTTTTTTAGTATCGAAACAACCTGATCCTTTTATTATTTTTGCGGTATTAACAGCGGTTAGCATTGCAGTTTCGCCTGCAAATATTTTTGAGATTAAAGCGCTTTTTTCGGCTTTTTTTTTATCGGTTTCGTAAAGATCTAATGTTTTTTCCGCAAGGCTTACGCCTACTTCCAAATGGGTTATTATATCGGCTATAAGAAACATTATGTATTGGTTTCTGGTAAGTCTGTTTTTATGAGCCTCTTGTATAAGCCGATTCAATATATTGGCGCAAAGAGCGTAATATTGGCTTCCGCAGTTTTTTTCCAAAGCCTTTTTTGCATTCATTTTGTCTGCAATATCTTTATAAAAACCGCCTTTTGTTTTCCAAGTTTTTTTCCATCTGAATGCGCTTATTATATTTTGCTGGATTTCGCTTGTTCCTTCGTAGATGCAGGTTATTTTTATATCTCTTTTTATTTTTTCCACTTCGAATTCGGATATATAACCGTAGCCTCCCAAAGCCTGCATTGCGTCGTCTGCAGCTTGATTAGCGGTTTCCGAGGCAAAATATTTTATTATTGAGCCTTCCACATGAAAATCTTCGGCGTTATTTTTTAGATCTATAAGATAAGCAAGCTGATCTATATATGCTTTTGCGGCGTTAAGCTTTACTATGTTTGGTATTATCAGTTTATGGGTATAGCCCTGTTTTTCGGATAGCAGGCTTCCGAACTGAACTCTTTGTTTAGCGTAATTTACGGCTATCTGCATAGCGGTTTTTCCTGCGCCATAAGCCATAGCCGCCACCATTAGTCTGGTATATCCAAAAACTTTGTTTGCCTGTTTTAAACCTTTTCCGGAAATGTTTCCTATGAGGTTTTCTGCAGGAATTATTACGTTATCGAAGGTTAAAGGGGATGTGTTGGAAGCTTTTATGCCATGCTTTTTTTCCCCTTTTCCTGCTTTAAACCCCTCCATTTTTTTTTCTACTATAAAAAATGATGGACCTTCCGGAGTATTTGCCAAAAGGGTGATAAAATTTGCATATTTGCCGGTTGATATGAATTGTTTTGTTCCGTTTATGATATAAGATTTTATTTTGCCGTTTTGGTCAAAAACAGGTTCGGCTTTTGTTTTAATAGCCGCAAGGTTGCTTCCCGCGCCGGCTTCGGTAACCGCATAAGCTACCAGATTTTTTTTTTTTACTATTTTAGTAAGCCATTTTGCTTTCTGTTTTTCGGTGCCTGCTACAATAATAGGGTCCGCTCCGAGCTGGATTGCAAAAAAAGCGGTTGCTATTCCAAGACAGATTCCCGCCATTTCTGCCGTAACTTCGCAGCAGTCTCTTGCGCCTCCTCCGAGGCCTCCGTATTTTTCTGGAATAAAAAGAAGCTGTAAGCCTATATCTTCGGCAAGGAGTTTTTTTATAATTTTTTCCGGAAATATCTCTTTTTGGTCAAACTCGGATATTTTTTCTTTTGTAAGAAGGCTGTTTTCTAGCCGGCTTACGGTTTGTAGGATCATCTGCCGTAAGTCGGAATCAAGCCCCGCGGGAGTTTTGTTCATCTAATATATTCCTATAGTTATATTTCGATTTATCATAGTTAATCACAGAATTCATATAAATCACATTCAATTATAGTTTAGACAATTATGAGATTTCTCCTCGCTGCGCTCGTTAAAATGACAAGCAAAAAAAGAGGTTTTTTATGTATTATTCTTCATTTTTTTCTATTACAATGCGTCCTTTATAATCTCCGCATTCGGGGCAAGCGTTGTGAGGAAGTTTATATTCTCCGCATTTTGGGCATGCCATTACATTTGCAGCGTCAATTTTTTTATGGGTGCGTCTCATGTCTCGTTTTGACTTAGATACTTTATGTTTTGGTAAAGCCATTAGTAATCTCCTAACATTTTGTTTTTTATAAAAATTTACATTTTAATATTACTTAAAAGTAATTTTGAAGTTAGTAATATATTTGTTTGAAAAATAAAGTCAAGTTTTTTTTAAAAAAAATGTTTATATTCTCTTGTGTTATCAATATTGGTGTGTTATTCCGAGCAAAAATTATTTTATGGCGGATTGGTTTGTCAATGACTTGCAAATGACTTATTGCTAATTTTGCATTAGTCGTTTTTGTTTAACTCAGCTAAATTTTCAATG
Source organism: Deltaproteobacteria bacterium (assembly GCA_019306065.1). Classification (GTDB taxonomy): domain Bacteria; phylum Desulfobacterota; class Desulfobacteria; order Desulfobacterales; family JAFDMD01; genus JAFDMD01. The sequence continues at coordinate 66,740 of JAFDMF010000002.1, read as the reverse complement.
AGGTAAAATTTTTGTCTGCTTTTAAGTAAATCAAAAAAGGGCTTTTTTTTATAAGGGAGATGTTCAAAGCTTGTTTGCTCCGCATAATAAAGGGATTTCTCGCTTTGCTCGAAATGACAGACTTTTTATTTTGGCAGACTTAACCTCTTTTTTACGTGCCATTTCGACGAACAAAGTGAGGAAAAATCTCATAATTGTTTGCTCTGTGATTTATGTGATTAATGATAAATTATGATTAAAAATTTGATATATAGAGAGGTTGTATGTAACGTCTCTACTTTGCAGCTTTGCTTAATTATAGCTATATAAAATTTAAATATAATATAAGGAATAAAAGATGAAAGAAATAGTTACCAGATTTGCTCCGAGTCCGAGCGGTTATCTTCATGTAGGAGGCGCGAGAACAGCTTTATTTAACTGGCTTTATACCCGTCATAATAAAGGAAAATTTATTTTAAGAATAGAGGATACGGATAAGGAACGCTCTACAGACGAATCGATTGACGCTATTATAGAAGCTTTGAACTGGCTCGGAATAGATTATGACGAAGGTCCTTATTTTCAGTCTCAACGTTTTTCTATTTACGAAGAATATATAGAAAAACTTATAGATTCTGGGCAGGCGTATTATTGTAACTGTCCGCAGGAAAGGCTTGATAAGATTCGACAGGAGGCTATGAAATCCGGAAGCAAGCCTAAATATGACGGAAAGTGTAGAAATTTGGGATTGAAAAGAGGGGAAAACAGCGTGGTAAGATTTGCTTCTCCTTTAGACGGGGTTACGATTTTAGAAGATGCGGTAAAGAAGAATATTGTTTTTCAAAATTCGGAACTGGACGATTTTATAATAGCAAGAAGCGACAAAACGTCTACTTATAACTTTGTAGTTGTGGTAGATGATATAACTATGGGTATAAACACTATTATAAGAGGAGACGATCATGTAAATAATACTCCGAAACAGATTCTTTTATATAATGCTTTGTACGCAAGGCTTCCTGTTTTTGCGCATGTACCTATGGTTTTGGGAAAGGATAAGGCAAGACTTTCAAAGAGACACGGCGCTATGTCTGTGACCGCATACAGAGATATGGGTTATCTGCCGGATGCTATGATAAATTATCTTGTCCGACTCGGATGGTCTTACGGAGATCAGGAATTTTTTACAAAAGAAGACCTTATTGAAAAGTTTACTTTAAATAATATTGGCAGATCCGCCGGAGTATTTGATACAGATAAGCTTTTGGCTTTAAATGCGGATCATATAAAGGGAATGGAGCCGAAGAAGCTGTTTTTTTATTTAAATCCGTTTTTAAAGAATAAGGATATTGAAGCGGAGTATAACGGATTTATGGAAGGGGTAATAAAAACTTTAAATAAAAGGAGTAAAACGCTTGCGGATGTTGCCGAAGGTTCCGAGTTTTATTTTGCAAAAAGTATATCTTTTGAGGACGAAAAGGTGAGAAAGCTTTTAAATTCTGATGCAAAGGATATTTTTTTGATGGTTATAGAACAGTTTGAAAAAACAGATGATTTTTCGGAAGCGGGGCTGGAAAAGGTATTTGTAAAGATTATGAAAAGAACCGGTTTGAAGCTTGGAAAGATAGCTTCGCCTGTAAGAGCCGCGCTTACGGGCAAAAGTATAAGCCCAGGAATTTTTGAAATGGTTGAGGTTTTGGGAAAAGAGAAAACTATTGAAAGGCTGAAAGCCGCTTTAGAATTTATAGAGATTTCTTAATGTGTTGTTTGGATTGCTTTTTCACCATGTCGTTTCGATGAGTAAAGCGAGGAGAAATCTCATAATATAAACAGAGAAACAGTTATGGGTATCTTATATGATTAGAAAAAGATTTATTGTGGTTGCGGCGGTTTTTTGTTTTTTTTTTTTCGGATGCGGAAAAAAGGAGTATGATATTGCTGGAAAAGCTATGGGAACCTCTTATCATATAAAGGCTGCGGTAGGATTTTTTGTAAATAAGGATAAGCTTGGGTTAAAAATAGATAAAAGACTTTCGGAAATAGAAGCAGGTATGTCGGCTTTTCTTGAAACAAGCGAGTTAAGCAGGTTTAACGCTTTTGATAGCGAGGGAGAATTATTTGAAATATCGAAAGATTTTGCTCAAGTGATGGAGACGGCTTTTTTTTTATATAAGATTACCGAAGGGGCATGGGACGGGTCTGTAAAGCCGGCGGTTGATTTGTGGGGTTTTGGAGCGAGCGGGAAGAAGGTATATAGTGTGCCGGATAAAAAGGATATAAAAAGGGTATCCGAGTATGTAGGCTTTGATAAGATTGCAATAAAGGATAAGAAATATCTTATTAAAAAGGACGCAAGAATAACTATTGATCTTGGATCAATAGCAAAGGGGTATGCGGTTGACGAGATTTGTAATTTGTTGACTAAAGAAGGGGTTAAAAGTTTTATTGTAGAGATAGGCGGAGAGGTAAAAGCAAAGGGCTTGAAGGTAAATGGTAAAAAATGGAGAGCGGGCATTAATCTGCCGGAAAAAGATGCTTTTGAAAGCAGAGTTTATAATAGCGTGAAGCTTTTTAATAAAGCTATGGCGGTAAGCGGAGACTATAGGTTTTTTTTTGAAAGGGATAAAAGGATGTTTTCTCATATAATTGATTCGAGAAGTTGTATGCCTGTTAAATGTAATCCCGCAAGCGTTGCGGTAATAGCCGCCGATTGTATTACGGCGGACGGGCTTGCTACAGGTTTAATGGTTTTGGGGCGTAAAAGGGGGCTTGAGCTTATAAACCGTATGGAAGATGTAGAATGCCAGATTATTATGCGCAATAAGGATGATAATAAATTTTCGGTTTATTACTCAAACGGTTTTAGAGGTTATATTGCGGAATAATTTTTTAAGGGTTTTGATGTTCAACTATCGGAGCGCCCGTCCATAATCCTTCGAGATTATAAAACTCGCGGACGGGTTTATAAAAGATATGTATTATAACGTCGCCGTAGTCTATCAGATGCCAGCCGCTTTCGTTACCGCCTTCAACCGAAAGCGGTTTTATTTTATGATCTTTTAGGTCGCTTACCAATAGCGAGGCTATAGCTTCCGCCTGACGATTTGAAGTAGCGCTGCATATAATAAAATAATCTGCTATTGAGGTTATTTCGGAGATATTTAAGGTTACTACGTCAAGGGCTTTTCTTTTTAGTAGGATTTTTAAGTATAGTTCTAATTTTTGTTCCATAATTCCTCTGTTGAAGTTCCGCTATATAACTTTGTAATTTACCAGTTTTCTGCGTTATGCTCAAGTTTTAATTCTCGAAATATTTTAAGTATTGATGAGGTTAAAATTTGAGCAAGCCATAAAAATGAACAAAATACTTTGTTATCCGGCGGACTTTTATTATTCTTTTTTGTGTTTAAATGTTTTTAATAAGCGATAAATTTTTTTATTATTTTGATAATCATCCTTTTTTGTGTCTATATCTTTTTGGTCATGGGGCTTTCCTCTTTATAACATTATAAATATAGCCTGTTTTTTTTTATATAATCGGCTGTTTTTTTTGTTACGGCATTTGTTATATCTTTTCCTTTTTTTACTGCTAATCGAATGTTTGCAGATGAAATATCGGTAGGCAAAATATCTGCAAAAAATACCCTTTTTTTTTGCGAATGCAGATAAGTGTTTTTGCTTTGGGAAAATTTATATTCCGAATCTATTGTTTTTTTTAAATAGTTATCAATGTCTGATTTCATAGCATCGCTATCCGAACAAGACGGGTTAGGTCTTGCCATTACTATAAATTGTATGATGTTTAGAAGCTTTTTATAAGATTTCCAAGTATGGAGTTCAATAAAAGCGTCATAGCCCGTAATAAAAAAAAGGGAGGCTTTTTGATATTCGGATATAAAATAATTGATGGTGTCTATGGAATAGGATATTCCGTCTTTTTTTATTTCAATATCCGAAATTTCAAAATAAGGATAATCCTTTACAGCAAGGCGCAGCATATCAAGCCTTTTTTTTGCGTTGCTAATCTGTGCCGTTTGTTTATGAGGAGGTATTGCAGCCGGAATAAACATTATTTTATCAAGAGCAAATTTTTTTTTAAGTTGAAGCGCTCCTTTTATATGTCCTATATGAACAGGGTCGAAAGTTCCTCCGAATAATCCCATTTTTAAATTTGTTTTTTGCATATATTTTATACCGGTATCTGGCTGTTTTTAGTTATATTTATAAGTATCTCTTTTGCTTTATTTCTACGTTAGATAAAAATTTTAATCCTCGCTTAATCGAATAACGCGGATTATTATCCGCCATCGCAAAACTTATAAAAATATAAAACGGCTTCAATGCCGCCTCGTAATTTATTTGTATAATTACATCGGTTTGTTTGAAGAGCCTTCTATCAAGTCAGGCGGAGTGATTTTTTATAAAGTTTATTTGCCTTTTTTGTTTTGAGCTGGTTGTTGACGCTTAATAATTCTGGCTTCAGATTTTAAAGCTTCGTCAATATTTGGCTTTTGTGCAATTTCAACTTTCACTCCGCCTCAAATTTTATCTTTACCGCCAGGCAAATGCTCTTTCAATCTTTTTTCGACTCGACCCCGTTTTGCCACTTCTATATAGATATTTTTTCCTTGAGCATTTTCGATTTTGTAGATAACAGGCCTATTTTTTGCTAATCCTTAAATACCGCTTTTATCAAAATCGTCAATTTTTTTCCAGCCATAATATTTCTCCTTAAAGATTTATAACAAATTATTATATAAGAATTATTCTTATATTATTCTATGTTCTTATTTGCCCGTTTCCTATTATAACAAATTTAGCGGCTGTAAGCTCTTCGAGGCCCATTGGTCCGAAAGCGTGAAGTTTTGAGGTGCTTATTCCTATTTCCGCTCCAAGCCCAAGTTCGCCGCCATCGTTAAAACGGGTGGAAGCATTTACAAATACTCCGGAAGAATCAACCTTTTTTATAAAATATCTTGCATTGTTAAAGTGTTGAGTAATTATTGCTTCGCTGTGATTTGAACCGTATTTTTTTATATGAGATATTGCCTCGTCAATGTTGTTTACGGTTTTTACCGCCAGCGTAAGGTTAAGATATTCGGCATACCAGTCTTCTTCGGTTGCAGGTTTTATTTCGGGCAGAATGGAGCGGGTTTTTTCGCATCCTCTAAGTTCTACTTTTTCTTTTTTAAATGCGGAATGTAATTTTGGCAAAAAGGTATCCGCTATATTTTTGTGTATAAGCATTGTTTCCATGGCGTTGCATACGCCCGGTCTTTGAACTTTGGCGTTTAGGCATATTTTTTCCGCTGTTTGGTAATCGGCGGTTTTATCTATAAATGTGTGGCATACTCCTTTATAATGTTTTAAAACCGGAATTTTGGAATTTTCTACAACGTATCTTATTAAGCCTTCGCCTCCGCGTGGTATTATAAGATCAATATGTTCTTCCTGTTTTAAAAGTATGGTTATGGCATCTCTGTTTTTACTTCCTAATGCCTGAACCGCATTAACAGGAAGGTTTGCTTGGTCAAGCCCTTCTTTAAATGTTTTTACAAGAGCTTGATTGGAATAAAAGGCTTCGGAACCGCCTCTTAGTATGACTGCATTGCCGGATTTTAAGCATAAGCCGGCTGCGTCTATGGTAACGTTGGGTCTCGATTCGTATATTATGCCGATTACTCCTATAGGGATTCTCATTTTTGAAACTTCAAGTCCGTTCGGTCTTTTCCAAGTTTTTGTTATTGCGCCTACGGGATCTTCAAGGGATGCGGCTTCTCTTAATCCGTTTGCCATACTTTTTATTACTTTATCGTTTACGGTAAGTCTGTCTATCATAGCTTCGGATAAACTGGCTTTTTTGGCGTCCGATAAGTCTTTTTTATTCTCTTCTTTGATGTAATCCGTTTTTTCCTCTATTTTTTCGGCAATTTTTATTAATGCGAGGTTTTTAATATCGGTATTTGATACTGCTATTTTATCGGAAGCCTCTTTTGCAGCTGCAGCCAATGATATAATTTTTTTTTCCAAAGTCATAATTGTGTTCCTTGTATTTCCTCTGTTTATATTCAGTTCGAAGATGTCCAAGTTTATTTGCCCCGCTTTTTGCTTATCGTTTGGGATTTTATATAACTAAAGCGTCGGCAAAAATTTCCCAAAGATATTTTACCTGTAGATTTTCCATTGAATACTCTTTTTTTAAACTGCTGATTTGCCCGTGGCAACTATGACAAGGAATTATTATCATTTGAGCTCCGGAGGTTTTGATTTGCTCTATTTTTTTTCTGCCGTAATATATTCTTTCTTCGTTATATCCTGTTACAAGGGCTCCGCCCCCGCCTCCGCAGCAAAACTGATGGTTTTTTGTAGGGTATGTATCAATCCAGTTTTCGCAGCAATGATCAAGTATTATTCGAGGCTCTTTGTAATATCCATATCCGAAAAGTTTTTCGGATTTCCTGCCGTAATTGCAAGGGTCGTGATATACTGCAGGAATAGAGTTTTTACTTTTATTTAATTTTACTCTTTTTTCTTTTATATATTTTAAAAGAATATCGAATACTGTATATGTATTGATTTTTTTTAATTCTTGGGGATACCATTTTTCAAGACCTAACCTGGTCGCTATGTAGGCATGCCCTCATTCGGGCCACAGAAGGTTTTTTATCTCCAAGCGTTTTAAGTTTTCTATTATTTTCCCCGTCATTTTTTTCATAGCGTCGTCGTCGCCTGTAAAAAGCCCCCAGTTTGTGCCTTCCCAGTTATCCGCCGGTATTGTCCAATCCTCTTTTGCGGCATAGAATATTTTCCATAGATGTTTTAGATCTTCGGTATGGGTATTTACAAGTTTGTTATGAATTGTCATCATAAGGTTTGCCCCTTTTTTGTCTAAAGAGACTTTAAAATCTGGAAGATTTTCTTCTTCCGCAAGCTCTTCGCCTACGTCTTGAATTATAAATTCAAAATCTCCTTTTGGAAGTCCGAGATTGTTTCCTGTTTTTAATGCGGCTTCTAATCCTTGATGGAGTATGCCCGGAACTTTTTCTCTGTGGCGCATTCCTCTTATTGTTTTGACTATTTTGGTAATCGGTATATCCATCGGGCATAATTCTTCACACTTGCCGCACATTGTACATATCCAACTCCACTTTGTTTCTATCGCGTCATCTTTTTGACCTAACGATATTATTCTTATAAGTTTTCTCGGATCAAAGCCGTCAACTCCGGCTACAGGACATGCACTGGAACATATTCCGCAAGTAATGCATCTGTGTTGAAACAGGCTGTAATTATTAAAATATTGATGATTAAGTTCAGATATGGCAATTGGTTGATTATTCGGCCCCATAGATTTTTCCTTTATTTATATGAGATGTCCAAGTTTATTTGCTCCGCTTTTTGCTTATCGCTTGGGATACGCAAAAAATTTTGGCTCTCTCCTTTCTAATATTTTTTTTTGAATTTTATATGTTCTTATTTTCTCTGTTTATATTTGGCTATTAGACAATTATAAGATTTTTCCTCGTTTCGTTCGTCGAAATGGCATAGTAAAAAAGCGTTGTTTATGCCGATATTTTTTTTATGAATTTGTTTATGTTTTCGATTAACGCGCTTGACATGTTGGAAGCCATTGCAAAAAGGGCTATTTTCTCTTTTCCTATTCCGGCTTTATTAAAAAACTCGGATATGTATTGAACTCTTTTGTTAGCGTAGATGTTTCCTATTTCCGAATAACAGTTTCCTTCATAGCATGTAAGCAGTATTACTCCGGATGCCCCTTTTTTAAATTCGGAATATATTTTATCTATTGATACGCTTCCGGCGCATGGAACTTCTATGCTTTTTAATTGTTGGGGAAGTTTTGTTCCGCCGGCAAAAAGCTCTTTGATAGCCGAACCTGCGGAGCGGGTGCAGCAAAAAGCTGTAATAAAAGGTTTTTTTGCGGCGCCTTTTATAATGGAAGATGTTTTACTACAATTGACAAATTGTATTGCTTGTTTCGGACATTCCGCAATACATAATCCGCATTCTTCGCAGGCTTCTTTTATTATTTGGGGTCTTGGTTTTGTTACTACCGCTTTATGATTGCATAAACGATAGCATGTAAGGCAGTATATGCAGTTGTCTGTATTTATTTCGGCTTTATCATTTACATTTATATCAAGGTTTCGCAGGTTTAAGATTTCCAAAATAACCGAATGTATATCTTCGGTTTTATTTTTTTCGTCTGCGGTTTTTCTTGAAGTTCCTATGGCAAAGATTCCTTTTCGGTTTGTAAATACCGGAAAGCGACAAACATTATCCGCCTGCGCAAAACCGTTTTCATCTGTATCAAGCCGTAATATTGAAGTTATTTTTTTTATGTTTTGGGAGGGCAGGATTTTTTCGTCTGTTATGATAATATCAGGGGTTATTGTAAAATTTTGCATTGATATTTCATCTGTGCAGTTTATTATGCTTTTTTTGTTATCGGATTGGACTATTTCTGGGGTTGTGTCTGTAAATTTAAAATATATAACTCCGGCTTTTTTTGTTTTACTATATAAAGCTTCGAGGTTGTTTGCGGCAACTTTTAGATTTTTGGCAAGTATATATATTTTTTTAACTTTGTCTTTTGCCATTGATAAGGAAGCCTGCATTATTTCTTTTAAAATAATGGGGTTGGAATCTTCTTTTATACCTGTAACAAAAACTGCAGTCTGTATTTTTTCAAAAGAATTTTGATTTTTTAATTCGGATAAAGATATAATAGCAGAGGTTTTCGATAATCCGTAATCTGCAAAATTCGGCTTTCGGATGGTATCTTCGGCAATGATTATTTCGGATGCCTCAAAAATTTTTTCTTTATCTTTTATTTTTGCAGATAGTTGGAAATTTCCGACTGTCCCTTTACACGCAAAGATTTCGGCTTCCGATATTATTTTGATTTTTTCGGATTCAATAAGTCGATTATTTTTTTTTGAAGATATTATTACGGTTTCAATGTTTTCTGACGCAAGATTTTCCGCAACCTTTACGGCATATTTTCCGCTTCCTATTATCAGAGTTTTTTTTCTATTTGATGATTTATTCATAATAAAATTTTATTATTCTTTTTTGTGATTAATTTTTTTTAATAATGAGCGTTTCATCTGTTTATATTTGGAGTTTATGTTTTGATTAAAAGCCGTTGAATAACAAAAGATTTTGTTTGTTCAAACGCCGAGATATTTTATAACGCCTAACGCGGCGGATGCTCCGCTTGCAGCAGCTTCTTCTATATGCATAGGACCTAATGCTGTTCCTGCCGCAAAGATTCCGCTTTTTATCGCCTCATTGATGTTCGGTTTGTTTATAAATCCTGTATCTTCTATTTTAAGATTAAGCATTTTTGCAGTTTCTGATTTATTAGGTGTAATTCCTACGGAAAGAACCGCCATATCAACCGGCTCCTCTATGGGCTTGTCGATTTTTTTATCGAAATATGTAATAAGCAAACCTTGTTCGGTTTGAAAAATATCCGCAGGAATAGCTCTTATCATTTTTATGTTATTTTTTGCTTGTTCATAATAGGACGTAAAATCTTTGCCGAAGTTTTGAATATCTATATAAAAAAATAGTATTTCTGTCGTAGGATTTTTAGATTTTATGAGCATCGCTATTCTAACAGCCGAACCGCAGCATACTTTTGAACACCATAGATGATTAAGCGAAGCGTCTCTGCTGCCTACGCATTGAATAAAAGCGATTTTATTCGGAATTTTTTTGTCGGTAGGCTTTTGGATCTGATTTGTTTCTCTAATCATTTTTTCAAGTTCAAAATTGGTTATTACATTATCGAATTTTTTATATCCATAAGGTTTTGATATGGGATTAAAAAGGGTAAAACCTGTAGCCATTATAACGGCATTGCAGGTAATATCAAACTGTTTGGCTTTATTTTTTACTACCGCATTAAAAGGGGGCGCGGCAGATATTTTTTTTATAACGGAGTTTGTAAAGATTCTTATGTTGGTATCCGCTTTTGCTTTTTTTAATTTGTCTTCAGCAATGCAGGCTCCGCATTTTACGCATTTTTCTGCAGCTTTGCAGGTAAAAGAGGCGGCATGCCCTCCGGTAAAAGAGGATTTTTCTATAATTGTTATTTTGACGTTATTTTTTGAAAGCGCAACCGCCGCGGAAAGCCCTGCTACGCCGGCGCCTATTATAAGAACTTTTTTATCGCTCATTGTATTATAACTTTCTAGATTTTTTTAGTATCTGCAAAAAAAGCCTTTTTTTATTGGATTTTAAGCGTTGGATAAAAATATAAATAAAAAAAATATATATATACGGATAAAAAAATGCAAGAAATAATATATAAAATTTTTTGTATAACGAATAATGCCGATTATTGAAATTTGAGTATAACGCAAAAAAGAAAAAAGATTTCCAATGCATAACTGCCTGTATATTAAATAAAAAAAGGATAATTTTCTACAAAAAATAATAATATTAGTTTGACAAACAGAAGCTTCGAGTTTAATATATTGCAACAGTAAAAACGCTTTTGTTTAATGACACTTATATATTAACTTATAAAATTAGAGAGCCAGCTTATATGAGCGTTTTAAAAGAGCCCGCTTTGGCAAAACTCATTATCGGTTTTTTTCTAAATAATAAAAGTATTGCAGGATATATTATTAATAGGCTTCAAAATTTGTTCGGCGATATAGATATAATAAGTTCATGGTTTGATTTTGATTTTACAAATTATTATGAAATCGAAATGAGCTCCCCTTTATTCAGAAGAATGGTCGTATTTAAAAAACTGATAAAACAAAATGACATCACAGATATTAAACTTGCCGTAAATAATTTGGAAAAAGAGGAGGCTTATCGCAATAAGCGGAGGGTAAATATAGATCCAGGATATATGCTTGCCGAGCGTTTTGTGCTTGCCACAGGAAAAAATTTTTCTCACAGAATCTATATTGGTAAAAAAATCTATGCAGATCTTACTCTTATTTACCAAAAGGACGGTTTTTCTTTTTTGCCATGGACATATCCGGATTATAAATCTCCAGAACTAATTGATTTTTTAGGCATTGTCAGAAAAAAATATATGCTTGATTTGAAAAGATAAAAATTTTTTCATTACGGCATTTGCGACAGAACTTAAAGTCGTAACCGAAAACTGGAAGCCTTATAACTATGAAGACAACGGAGAGATAAAAGGAAGTTCTACAGAAATTGTAAAAGTTGTTTTTGATAATGCGTAAATCCCTTACGGCATAAAAGTTTATAAATGGGTAGAGGCTTATGACATAGCTCAAAAAGATGCCGCAGAACTACGGGGTCAAGGTTTTACGGATTTTGTATCTCCGGTAGAATTAGAAGAGGTGATAAAAAAAAATTTGACGGCGAAGTTGATTTGATAGTAGTAGCCAGTAATCATTATAGACATAATTAAAAAATCAGGTTTCAATCCGAATGAAGTGGTTGCCATTTTGCCTTTTTTCCAGCCTACTCCTTATATGGCGTTAAGTCTTTCAATCTTCGATGATATTTTGAAAAAAATACAGCAATCTTATGACGCTCTTTTAAAAGATAATAAGATTAAAATAGGTGAATAATATATTTTGTCTATTTTGCGATTTAAGGGAGAAAGACACATTAAGGTTATAATTAAGATACAGAAATACAAAGCGTTTTATCGTAATTCTTACTATAGTTTTTCATTTAGTAAGTTAAAATTACATTTAGATAATTGTAAGATTTTTTTTCGTTGCGCTCGTCGAGATGACAGAGATAAGTTTGTATTTCGAGGGTTAAAATTTGAGCATAATGCGGAAAAGACGAAGTTATGCAACGGGCTTTATTTTTTGTGATAAAAACGAGTGGTAGGATATGCAAAATCTATATCCGAATGTTTATCGAAATTTGCTATAATATCTTCGCATATTTGATGCTCGCTAATTCTTCTCATACGGGGTTTTACTATATAACGGATGGTTAAACAAACCCCGCTTTCCTTTATTGAGGTATAAACCGTAGGGGTAAGAATATTAAAAAATATCATATATTGTCTTGCGGCTTTTATAATCTGTTTTTCCGCATCTTTGGTAAGATGTTCCGTTTTGTTTACGGCTATTTTAAGAAGTATTTTTTTTGCTTTTTTCCAGTCGCTTTCAAAGGTTATAAGCACAGGAATTTCGTTCCATATATATTCAAAACCCGTATGATAATTGGTAAGGGTTTCCTTGATAGCCAAGTTATTGGGAATATGAATGATTCTACCTGTGCTCTGGTCTCCGTCAACCCACTTGCCCACTTCCACTACGCTGAATTTAAAAAAACTGATTCTTATTACGTCTCCGGTAATATCTTTTAGCTGGATACGGTCTCCTGGAACAAAGGGCTTATTCCATATAATAAAAAGCCAGCCTATAATATCTGTTACGGTATCTTTCATTGCAATAGCTAATCCCGCGCTTGTAAGCCCTAAAAATGTAGCTAAAGAATCGATGCCTTTTATCCAAACTCTGCCGAGTATTATTATTATTAAAAAGGTATATACATATAATATTGATTTGCGCCATATATAAGCTTTTTTAACATCTTTTATTCTTACTTTTACTATGTTGCATGCTATATATTTTAACAGAAATAAAATTATAAATATAACCGCAGAGGTTGTCAGTTTTTTTAAAAGCACCGGCGATATGCTGATATATTCGGATGTATTTATAAAGTAGTCCACAAGTTATCTCCGTAACTTGATTAATAAACAGATGTATTGAAAGCGCTTCTTTGTATAAACTCGGCTCTTTTTCCGTCGTTCCATTGATTTAATGGTCTTAAGTATCCTACTATTCTGGAATATACCTCTGTTTCTTCGCCGCATTCTTTGCATTTTTTCATTTTTCCGCTTATATATCCGTGGGTGGGGCAGACGCTGAAAGTAGGAGTAAGGGTAAAATAAGGAAGTCTAAAATTATCGGTAACCTTTTTTATGATGTTTTTTATTACGTTTATATCTGTAGTCTCTTCTCCCAAAAATATATGTAAAACGGTTCCGCCGGTATATTTTGTTTGAAGATCGTCTTGATGTTTTAAGGCGGTAAATATATCTTCGGTGTATGACACGGGAAGTTGGGACGAATTTGTATAATACGGCTCTGCCCCTTTTTTAAGATCATCTTCGTTTGCGCATATTATATCCGGATATAGTTTTTTATCTGTTTTTGCAAATCTGTATGTAGCTCCTTCCGCGGGGGTTGCTTCAAGATTAAAAAGAGAATCTGTTTGGTTTTGTATTTGGGCGATTTTATCTCTTATAAAATCCATTATTTTTAACGCAAAATTTTTTCCTTTTTGGCTTGCTATGTCTTCTTTTATAAAATTCAAACAGGCTTCGTTCATTCCTATTATGCCTATTGTGGAAAAATGATTTTTCCAATACGAGCCTGTTTTTGCTTTTATATCTCTGAGATAAAATTTTGCGTAAGGGTATAAATGTTTTTCGGTAAACGTTTCCAAAATTTTTCTTTTGATTTCAAGGCTTTTTTTTCCGATTAATATGAGTCGTTCAAGTCTGTTTAAAAAGTCTTGTTCATTTTCTGCCATATAGCCTATTCTCGGAAGGTTGATGGTTACTACGCCTATGGATCCTGTTAAAGGATTTGCTCCGAATAATCCGCCGCCTCTTTTTTGAAGTTCTCTGTTATCAAGACGAAGACGGCAGCACATTGAGCGGGCATCTTCGGGAGACATATCCGAATTTACGAAATTGGAAAAATAGGGTATTCCGTATTTGCCGGTCATTTTCCAGATCATTTCAAGATTAGGATTATCCCAGTTAAAATTTTTTGTTATGTTATAGGTAGGTATCGGAAATGTGAATACTCTTCCTTTTGCGTCTCCTTCCATCATAACGTTTGCAAAGGCTTTATTGAATGTATTTATCTCTTCCTGATAATCTCCGTAAACGCTATCTTGTTCTTTTCCGCCTATTATAACAGGCATATTTTTTAAGGTGTTCGGAGGATACAGATCCATAGTAATATTTGTAAAAGGGGTTTGAAAGCCTACCCGCGTAGGTATGTTTATGTTAAATACAAATTCTTGAAGCGCCTGTTTTACTTCTTTATAACTAAGGTTGTCGTTTCTTATAAAAGGAGATAGAAATGTATCGAAATTTGATACTGCCTGCGCGCCGGCGGCTTCTCCTTGCAGAGTATAGAAAAAGTTTACTATCTGCCCTAAAGCGGAACGAAGATGTTTTGGCGGAGCGCTTTCAACTTTTCCGGCAACTCCTTTAAATCCTTGTTTTAACAGGTCGTAAAGGTCCCATCCTACGCAATATACGGAAAGTAAGCTAAGATCGTGTATATGAATATCTCCGTTTTTATGAGCCTTTCTTATTTCCGGCGGATATATTTTGTTAAGCCAGTATTCGGTGGTTATGTTAGAAGATATGTAATTGTTTAAGCCTTGTAAAGAATAGCACATATTGCTGTTTTCTTTTATTTTCCAATCCATTTTTTTAATATAGCTTTCTATAAGGCTTACATTTGCGGCAGCGGTTATATTTCTGATCTGGGCATGCTGTTCTCTGTAAAGTATGTACGCTTTCGCGCTTTTATGATAAGGAGAATCAAGAAGAACGCGCTCTACAATATCTTGTATTTCTTCAACTTCAGGCGTTTCTCCCAGTTTTAGCTGATCAGCAAGATTAAGAACTTTTATGGTAAGTTTTACTGCCTCTTTTTCGTTGAATTCTTTGGAGGCTTTTCCTGCTTCGTTTATGGCGTTTGTAATTTTTTTGGAATCAAATTCAACTATTCTTCCGTCTCTTTTTTTTATTTTTTTAAACACTTGGCTTTCTCCGATTAAGATGTTTTAGAATTTTTTATTAAAAAAGATGAGCGTTATATATAAAACCTTTCCGGCTTCTGTAGAAAAATGTTTTATTTTTTTTTAATTAAGGCGGATTAAAGTTTTTATCCAACGCCAATACCAAGCAAAAAATGGATCGTTTCTACAGAAACTAACTAAAGGAAGATGTAAAACTATTATATTAACGCTAACCTCAACGAATTAAGAGAAGCCTTCTGTTTTTTCCCAAGAGCGAGCGCCTTCTTCTGTCGTTATATTACCAACTTTTAAGATATGACCTTTTGGCCATTTTTGTTTATGCTCATTTTCACGTCGTTCCAAATTGTTAGTTATACCTCCATGCATAACTTTGTTACCTACTTTAAAATGATATTTATTTATATTTCTCGGTTTACTCATAGAATCTCCTTTCATGTTATGCTATACTATTTTATAGAATTAGCATTATTTTTTGCGAAGGATATAATCCTATATATTGTGTGTGTCAAGAAATTTTATACAATATGTTGTGGTAAACAGCGTATACATTAATAGATACGGGATAAAAAAGTTTTTTGAATAAAAAGAAATTTTTTACCATCCGCCGGAAGCGCCTCCTCCTCCGAATCCGCCTCCTCCTCCGGAAAATCCTCCTCCGAATCCGCCGCCAAATCCGCTAGAGCTTCTTCTTCCGCTTCCCAACATGCTTCCTACTACAAGCCATGGAAGTATTCCGCCGCCTTTTCCGCTTCTTCTTCCTAATCCTCCGAATAAAAGCATAACTATCAACACTAATACGGCGCCGGGAAGATGGGATGTTTCTTTTTGTTTTTCGGTTTTTTCATACTGTGCCAATTCTTGGTCCGATACCTGATATTCTTTTGACGCAAAGCCGTATATTGCGGCAAGCCCTTCTTTTATTCCCGTATAAAATTTTTTTTTTTTAAAATGGGGCGCAATAATGTTTCTTATTATAAATCCGCTTTTAGCGTCTGTTAAAACCGCTTCTAATCCGTAGCCGACTTCTATACGGATTTTTTTTTCTTTTAAAGCTATAAGCAGAAGAACGCCGTTATCTTTATTTTTTTGTCCGAGTTTCCACGTTTCTATAACTTTTAATGAGAAATCTTCGAGGTTTTCTTTTTCTAAACTCGTAATTGTAAGCAGCGCAATTTGAGAAGATGTGCGAGTTTCGGCATTTTTTAAAAGATTTTCCAGTTCGGCTTCTTGGTTTGGGGCAAGTATTTCGGCATAATCGTTTATTCTTTCTTTAAGTTTAGGAACCTCCAAAGCAAAGGCAGTATTAGTTAATAAAAGGAATGTAAGCGCAAAGATTATTTTTTTATACATTTTATTTCTCCAAAACTTTGATGTCGTCTGAAAGCTCGTTTATATCATCTTTTTTTATAGGAAAATGTTTTGCCAGCAGATCGCCGCATTCCGATACGGCATTAGACAGATGTTGAGCGATTTTATCTTTTTTAATTCCTTCGATAATATGATTAACTATTCTGTTCCACTTTGCAGCCTCTATTTTTTGGGATATTCCTTTGTCTGCTATCAGTTCGACTCTATGTTCTAAAATGGATATAAATATAAGAATCCCTGTTTTTTTTTTTGTATAACATACGCCGGATTCTATAAAATAGCGTAACGCCCTTTGACGAACCTTTTTTTTCATAACTTTTTTCGGTGTTATTAATCTGTCTATATAAGATATATTTGCTATGAAATAGACTGCGGAAATAAATAGAAAGGTGGAAAAGCCGTAAAAAGAAAGCAGGTAAGCTGTGTTATAATCCCAAAATTTGCTTTGAAGCCAGCTTTGTATATTGTGAGCAAAAAGGGTTATTGTTACAAAATATATAAAACCGGCAATAACGGCAAAAATAAGTTCATAAAGAGCGTAGTTTGAGCTTTCTTTTATAAAAGCTACTGCAATTTCTCCGGATGTTTTACTCTCTGCCTGTGTTACGGCGTTTTTGATTATATCTTTTTTTTTATCTGTTATTTTAAATTTTGGCATAAGTTCCTCTATTTAAAGCCCTCTGTCCAATAAGATACTTTGTTGGACAGAGGGCTTTTGGAGATTATCATCATTTCTTGTGTTTAACTATCTTTAATAATAGTTGTTTCTCTGTTTATATTTTTATTATGAAATTTTTTCTCGCTGCGCTGTTGAAATGACAAGTAAAAAGCCGTTATGTTATATTAAAAGTCTGCCAAAATAAGAAGCCTGTCCTGTCGAGCGAAGCGAGAAATCCCTTTATTATTTTTTTTAACTGTTCTTCCGTTCACCTGCCTTCGTTTTTCCTTTAATCAATTTGTCTCCAAAAATAGACGCTTAAATTCGGAATGTTAGCAGGCTGTTTTGTAATAACTTTATCTCCGGTTTTTATATGTAACTCGGAAGAGTTTTTTAATATTTTTATTGTAGGCGCAGACGGCATCCCTTCTCCTATTATTTCGGATAAAGGACGCGCTTGTTCTTCCGAATATGCGGCGGTTGGTCCATTTTTATAATTAAGGGTATAAAGTCTGGCTTTGCCATAACGCTCCGATTTAAAATTCGGATTCGGGGTATATGTTGTAAAATATAAACTGCCTGCAAAAAGTATCGGAGAACCGGCAAGTTTTTCTCCTTTTTCGGTAAGTTTTATATACCATCCTTTTTTATTTTCAATCTGTTTGAGTATTTCGATTTTATTTTGAGATAAAATAAGCTTATCCGTAAGATTTACAAGATCATCTTCGGTTATTTCCATGCAATCCTCGTCCCGGCTGTTTTTTATAGCATAAAAACGGTTTGCAACCTCCGTATCATAAGGCTCTGTCATGTCTCCCGTGCCGAAAAAAATATATTCTCCCCAGCTTGCAGCGCTTGCTTTAGGGGCATAAAATATTTTTTTTTCAAATCCGTCTTCTATGGGAGCGGAAAAAAGCTTTGTTATTTGCCAATTTCCGTCTGTATTTTTGTCGTTTATTGCAAAAAGATTTCCTCCAGAATCTCCGGCATAAATTATATCGGAGATTCTGTCCCCGTCATGGTCAAAGCAGGAGGCGTTAATTATGGAACGATCTATCTTAACGTAATTACTATGATTAAAATTAAAACCGGATAAGATTCCATCCGATACTTTTACGGTAAAAAGGGCTCTGCCCCGCGAATTATTAGCATCGTAGCCGCCGGGTATAAGAAATATATCTTCCGCGGTATCTTGGCTTGTTTTGATTTTACATGTATCGGCAGCGCCGCGGGATTCGCCCTGTTTTTCTTTTGCATAAGCAATATGCTTTTCATTTATATCATAAAGAAATACCGGACGCCGCCAAGATGTTATATCAAGTGCATAATATTTTTTTCCTTTGCCGCCTTCTCCGAATAAAATTATTTTGTAAGTTTGGTTTTCAAATATAACATAAGGCGAGTTTGTAAGATAATTAGTCGGTTGGTTAATTAATAAGTATAAACGGATTAATTGATCCGGAGGAATAAAAGCCCATAATTCTTCAGAACTATTAAGGTCAAAGCAGCGGAGTATCCCGTCTGCCAGCGCAAAAACCAATTGTTTATCTTCATACTCCGCTATCTGTTCCGAATTTATAATAGATTTTGGCATAATGGCTTTATTTTTTGCCTGAATTTTTTTTATTAGGTTTTCTTTTTCTTCTTGGGTAATAACGTTCAGCATAGCCGGAGTAAGAAAAGTATTGGAATTTTCAAATCGGTTAGAAGCATCGGTAAGATCGGTTGTTTTCTCGGTATAAGTATATATTTTTCTTTCGGCATTATTTACGGCATCTGCGGTTTTATATCCGAATATTATTAAAATCGTAACTATGACTAATCTTTTATATAGCTCGTTTTGGATTTTTATCATATTTTTATTATATTTGAGATATAAAGTTGACGCGATCTATCCTTCGAAACCGGAAAACCCAAGAGTTTGCAAGACGGATAAAAAGCAGATATGCGCTTTTACCGCCTCTGTCAAGCTAATAAAAAAACAGGTGAAAATAGGTTTAAAAGGAGTTTAGACTTGACAAGAAATAAAGTTATGTTTTATCAATAAGTTATTATTATATATTATAAAAAAATTATTATACCTCAATAATATTAAAAAGTATGAACTTTTATAAGACAATATATATTGAAAATATTAATATTTTCAATATAATAATAAAGAAACAATTGCAGACTTCCCTTCTTTTTTTATATCGCTTTATAATGTATTATAATACCGCCATTTTAATTCGAAAACAGACTGCAATTAAGTATAAAAGATTGCCACTGTTTTTTTAACTTTAATTTTTTTTTGATAAGGAGAACTCATAATGGAAACCCAAACGACTGACTTGATTTACGGACCTTTGGCGTTGCTGCCTGCAATATTAGCCATTGCTCTGGCTATATGGAAAAGGCAGGTTATTGTTTCCCTGCTTTTCGGCGTATTTGTAGGGGCTACAATTATTAACGACTATAATCCGCTCAAAGGGCTTACGGAGACTTTTTCAACCTTTATAGTTGAAAAATCTCTTGCGGACTCATGGAATATTGGAATATTAACCTTTTGTCTGGCAATAGGAGGCATGATAGGGATTATAGGGAAAATGGGCGGCACCCGCGCTATTGCAGACGCTTTAATAAAAAAAGCCACGGGAATTAAATCTACAATGGTTGCCACCGCAATGATGGGGGTTGCAATATTTTTTGACGATTACGCAAACTCTATGATTGTCGGAAATACTATGAGACCTATAACTGATAAGCAAAAAATATCGAGAGAAAAACTTGCTTATATTATAGATTCTACCGCGGCGCCGATATCTTCTATGGCGCCTTTGTCAACATGGATAGCTATGGAACTGGGGCTTATAGCCTCCGGTCTTGAAGCCGCAAATATAGAAGCAAACTCAATGCTTGTATTTTTTCAGACAATCCCTTTTAGATTCTATTCAATTTTTGCGATACTATTAGTATTTTTTCTTATTTTTCAAAAAAAAGATTACGGCGCTATGTTAAAAGCTGAAATAAGAGCGAGAAAAACAGGAGCGGTATATGCGTCCGACTCCGAGCCTCTTGTAGCGGACGACCCTGATCTGGAACCGGTAAAAGGCATTCCTTACTCAATATCCGACGCTTTAATTCCTATTTTGGGATTTGTTATGATTACGATTATAGGGCTATGGTATAATGGCGGCGGCATGGAGGCGGGCAAATCCATAAAAGACGCCTACGGCGATGCGGACGCTTCGGTAGTTTTAACATGGGCTGCATTTATCGGTTCGATGATAGCCGGCTCAATGGCTATTTTAAAAGGAAAACTCTCTCTTAAAGCTACGGTAGATTCATGGGTTGCAGGAGTAAAGACCATGATGACCGCAGTTATTATATTAGCCCTTGCTTTTGCATTAAAAGCGGTTATAAGCGAAATGCAACTTGCGGGATGGCTTATAGAGGGAACGCGGGGCGTGCTTTCGGGACAATGGCTGCCTTTAATTACCTTTATAATAGCGTGTATTATAGCGTTTGCCACAGGAACTTCTTGGGGAACAAATTCTATTTTAATGCCTATAGTTATTCCGATAGCGGCAGCGTTATCAAGCGCTCCCGGAGAGGTTACATCCATAATGACCGCTACTATGGGAGCGGTGTTAACAGGAGCGGTATTCGGAGATCACTGCTCGCCTATTTCCGATACTACAATTTTATCTTCTATGGCGGCAGGCTCGGATCATACAGACCATGTAAGAACTCAGATACCTTACGCAGTAACAGCCGCTCTGCTTGCAATTGTATTAGGATTTATACCTGCAGGTTTGGGAATAGCCTCTTGGATAAGCTTAATAGCCGGTATTGTATTGCTTTGGTTTATAGTAATGAAATTCGGTAAGCAGATAGATAATAAGGGAAATATAATAGAATAGAGATATAAAAGATACAGAAATTGCGGACGACATCTATCCACGGAATATAATATTATGTTTTTGTATCTTTAAACTATTTGCAAAATTTTTATAAAAAAGTATTTCAAAATTAAATCCCCCTCGTTTGAGGGGGGGTTAATTTTTATAATCATCCATTATTAGCGCTTCCGACTTCTGCCATGTCCCTACCTTTTAAGAGCGCAGTTTGCAATTGCGTTTTTAAACTATCCTATCGAAACAGGCAATGCAGGAAAAAGAGATGAATTTTTACTTTTATTATTTAGTCTTATTTTTATTGTAGTAAGGGAAGTCCTATTTCGTTAATAATAGCAGTTACAATTTTTTCCAATCTGCCTTTTGAAGCTAATGGTTTTGATATGCCTATAAGAATATTCGTATGATTATTAATCGATTCCGTTTCGGAAATTGATACAAGCAAAGGCGGTAGATCGTCGCCGGACATTGAATTTGCGCCATACCATGTTTTTCCTACAAACCCTCTGCCGCATAAAGCATTAACAGGAATTCTTCCAAGATGGGTTATCATACTCGAATATGTAAATAGACCCGTTTTATTTTTTTGTTCGGCTACTTTTTTTAAGCTTGAATGTAAAAGTTTAATCGGAATGTATTTGACAATATTAATATTTTTGGGAAGCATACATTCGTAATAATGCCTTAACTGATAGATAATTTTTTTTTGTATATCTTTAATTGTAGAATTTTTATCAATTTCAATAAACAGGTTGCCGGTTAGATTGCCGACTGAAGTTATTTTTTTGTTTCTACGTCTTAAATCTACAGGTATCATAATACAAAATTTACCGTTTGAAAGTTTCCATGCCTCTTTTGCAAGTATAATACCGATTTGAGGTATAGCTTTATTTATAAATCCTTTTACGGTTTTTCTGATCCATATCGCCCCTTTTTCATAATTATCCGGTTTTCCTGTAGGCGCAATATATTTATTTGATATTTCGGGTAGGCTTTTATTAATTAAGGATTTGGATAATTCTATATCTGTTAATTTTGAATTTGAACCTATCGGCGCTTCTTCTCGTAATGCCCGAAAGATGTCTAATGCCCATGCTATAGCGCCTTGTCCGTCCATAGCGGAATGTAAAGAATTTATGACGACTCGTTTTTCTTCCCATGAATTAATATGACCTCGCATACGGGACCGTTTATAGGACATAATTTGTCCGGAAGATACGGTATGTTATTAGAATTTAAACCGTCCCATTTTGTATCTTCAATCTCTCTTACTCTCAGCGTTTTTTGAGAATCGACCCATTTGCTTGCCATTAATTTGCCTCGTAATATTACTCTGTCGCCCGGATTTGCCTCTGTTGCTTTATCAACCGCTTTTTCTCATAATTTTTTATCTAAAACGCCTTCGCCTTCTATTATTCCTTGATTGCTAAAAAATTGTTTGTCGTCTGTTTTTGCCAGAAAAAGTCTTTCATACGGAGATAGTTTTCTTTTATAAACCGATTTCATAAAGTATTCCTAAAAAATTTTATAAAAAGCCGCCAACTATCCATTATTGTAAAATATATTACGAGGCTTCCGATAGAAAATTTTAATATTTTTGAAAATGCCACATAATATTTTAGGATATTCGGCTTTTTTTGATTTAGTATGTTGAATATGATTTTTCCGCCGTCATGTTCAATAATCGGCAATAGGTTAACCGCCGTTATGATTATATTTATGATAAGAAGAAAAGATATACAACTGTAAAGGTTTTGATAAATTAATTTTGCAAAACCATTTATTAAATAAAGTATTCCGGGTATATAATTAATGTTATACATCAAAGTATAGATTTTATAAAATTCGCTTACTAAAAAGGTTTTATTTATTGCAATACAAAAAAGATATATGAATATTAAAAAAAGCAGGTTTGCCAAACTCCCGAAAATAGAAAATAATACTCTTTTATATAAGGGTATATTGAAATATGAATTGGTATCGTAATTAAGGGTTACATAAAACATTACGGGAAAAGCGCAGATTTTAACTTTTATATCTTTATAATTATAACTTGCCAATGAGGGACATATTCCGATTGAAAACAGTTTGACTTTTATATCAAAAAATTTTGCGGCAGCCAAATGTCCTATTTCATGAATTAGAAGGGATAAGCCTGTAAGAAGTATGATTATTATATAGGCAATTATTATATAGGCATCCATAATTAATCGTTTTTTATAAAATTGTTTAATGCGCCTTGTAATTGCTTAAAAGTTTCAATGTTAGTTGTAACTATAGAGATAACCGAGCTATCTACTTTTAAAATCAGTTTTTGTTTAATTGCCCATTCCATTTCATTTTTAAATAGATATTTTTCTTTTGAAGTTTTGGAAAAATCAATTGTAGCGGCTATAGCCTTTTTTGAATCTATTATCCGAATGTCTTTATTTTCGTATATATTGCGAGTGTCAATAAGCATATATCGATTATTGCCTATTGATTTTAGTTCAAGTTTCGGCGGTTTTTTGTGATGCCAAGCTTTTTGCCAAGCTATTACTTCGTTAAATACTTTACTAATAATATTATCTGTTTTTAATATGTTGTGCGCCCCGTTTTTTTCAAGTGTTTTCCAATAATGGGTAGCTTCTTTATTCCAAGCAGTATTAAATTCTCCTAAAAAATTATAAGCTATTTTGTTAAGATTAACCGATGAAGGTATAAATTCCTTATATACAGGGAAAGGAATGATATTTTTTATATTAAACTTATCGGGAAAGTCGAAATAAGGACTAAATTTTTGTATTACAAAAGGGGTTTGAGATACAGGAGGTATTAAATGGTAAATAAAGGGCAGAATTTTATACATATCCGCATAATCTTTTTCGGAGTCATTAGGAAAAGCATATAACATATTCCAATCAACATATATATTTAACATTTTTGCATGTTTTAAAAATCTAATATTTTGAACTGCCGAAACTTCTTTTTTCATTTTTTTTAACAGCCCCGCAGATAAAGATTCTATGCCTGCCTGAAGTCTTGTAAATCCTGCTTTTTTTAACAATATTAGTTTTTCCAAAGATAAATTGAATCTTACTTCGGAAGATATTTTTAAATCCGGCAGATTATCAGCTAAATCCGGTAATAAGGATTTAAAATACTGATTAGGCATTATATTTCCAACCATAAATACGCGTTTTATCGAGTTTTTTTTTAAAAGAGTATTTAATTCATTAAAGGAAAAAAGGCTGGCTTATAATTAACTTTAATTATTCGGCAAATAGATTTAATCGAGAGAAGCTTGTTTGATGTTTGATTACTTTTTCAATATAATATTTTTTTTTATTTGATTGTCATTCATTTGTTTTTGACAAATATAAAGATTAACTTTTAACACGTCTCCTTCTTTAAAAGATACTCTTCTATTTTTTATTTTTTGTATAAATTCATTATCTTGTATTTCGGCATAAAAAATATCATTTTCCTCCTTAAACCGTCATTTATATTTTTCTATAAATGATATACTAACTATCTTTAATATAGCTTCATATCTCTTCTCACTAATTATTTTTTCTTCTTCTTGAAAAATAAAATAATTACCTTCATTTTTATTGATAATAAAATAATTTGGATTATTTTTGTCTATACTGTCTGTAAAAGCAAAAGATTCTATTCCTTCGCTTTTTAAAGGTTTTGCAATAGCTTGTTCTAACGACTTCCTAATTTTAACATTGTTAAAAAACTCAACTGTTTTTGGTTCAACATTTTTTATATAATCATTATCATCTGTGATTATTTTTGCGCTATTCTTTTTGATTTCGATTTTTTTTATCTTTCTATTTTTTAACCATTTAATAACATGTAAAAGACCTTTAACTCCATCTTTAATATTAAAACCCAGCATGGACATTATAGCAGCAGTTTTAAGTATATTTTCATCATCAAATATAAAATTAAAATTCGAAAAAATTTGGAAAGTTTGTGCTGTAGATAAATCTATTCCAAAGCTTCCATGTTCGAATGAGGCTTTTACTTTTACAGATATTTTTGTATCCTTTTTATTTAGTATACGATTTGCCTCTTCAAATACATCAGCAATAGCTAATAATGCAGGAGCAAGCTCCCGTATATCCATTTTGTTATTTTTTAACGCGCTGCCATCATATACTACATATAGATTTGCTTCTGTATTTTTCATAATATTCCATAATTATAACTATTTATATAATATACATATTTATCAACCGCTTCTTTTTTTAAGAGGCTAATAGATGTTTGATATTAATCCCCGGTTTATGAACCCGAAAAAAGCTTTTTTTTTTAAGGGTTATATTTTTAAGTTGATTATCGCTTAAATATTTTAAATTAAGTTCGGTGTTGTTTCACACTATATTAACTATATCTATTATTGACAACTCTTCTGTTTTTATTGAATTTATTTTTACAACCTCGTCTCCAACTTTAATTTGGGCATTATCCGCCGCAGAGTTGCGCCATATTCCCATAACAAAGGTTTTACCTTCAAGTTTATTAAAAGCTATTCCAAAAGAATATAAGTCCTTTTTAAATGTATTGCTTTTATCATCTTCTGTATTATTGGAGAATAAAGGAGCGCCGGTTATAACAAAACCGCCTATATTTAATTTATCTGCAAGCAATATAAAACTTTTTTTATCCGTTCCGAATGCTCCGCCGATCATGTTTCCTTTTGCTTCTATTACATTGCCGTTTTTAAAAGCTTTTGTTTTTTAAAGTTTAATTCTATAATACTCTTTGAACTTCCCCCAAAAAAGTAGGTAAAGAGAAGGAATACATATTAAGATAAACAAAAGGGGGGGTAAGATGTCAAAAAAAAAATAACAGAGTAACAAAAGGATAACGAAGCGTAGATATAGAAAAAACTGTTTTAATTGTATAAACTACGAGTTATACGATTATAGAATAAGCTATGATTAAAAAAAGTAACAAAAAGGCAAAGGTATAAAAAAATTGGTTTTTAATTTTTTAATTGTAAGATATAAATGAGGCAAAAGAGGCTGCAATACGACCTCTTTACTATTGCCTTGCATATTAATTATAAACGGATAAAAAACAAAATTGAAAGAGTTTGATTTATTAAAAAGTCCTATTTACGGAACAAATCTTATAGAAGCAAATGCCGGAACAGGCAAAACTTATACTATAACAGCGCTTTTTTTAAGGCTTTTGTTAGAACGCGGACTTGACCCGGATAATATACTTGCCGTTACCTTTACTAATGCGGCGGCTTATGAACTTAAAGAAAGAATACGTCAAAAAATATATGAAGCCGCAAAAATATTTTCTTATAATATAAAACTTCCCGATAAGATAAAAAAAGAACTGCATATAAACGACCCTTTTTTATTAGGATTGTATGAAAAACAGCCAGATAAAAAAAGGGCTTTTAAACTTTTAAATGCGGCGTTAACAGATTTTGATACGGCATCTATATTTACAATACACGGTTTTTGCCGCCGTGTATTAGACGAAAACAGCTTTGAAAGCGGAGCGTTATTTGATACGACGCTGGTTACGGAGGCGGACTCGTTTTTAATTGAGATAGTCGAAGATTTTTGGAGAAAAAATACATATAAGCTTACTCCCTTATATGCCGGTTATTTGAAAAATAATATATCGGTTAAATATTTATACGAGCTGATAAAAGATATTAAAACCGGCGGATTTGTAAAAATTTTACCGGATTATAAAGATGTTGAAAAGATAGAAACGGAAGAAGAAAGATTAACGGAAGCAGATTATAATAAAATTTTAAGAGATACTAAATTGTTATGGAAAGAAGAAAAAGATAATATAAAAGACATTTTAGAAAACGAAAAAGGCTTAAATAGAAATAAATATAGACACAAAAGCATACCCTATTGGATAGCGGCTATGGAAGATTTAATGTTAATGCCGAGTAATCCTTTTTTATTTGATAAGTTTATCAAGTTTACCTCCGCAGAGATTGAAAGAGCTACAAAAAAAGGCTTTACGCCTGTATCCCATCCTTTTTTTACATTATGCGATAAACTTTTTTTTGAAAATAAAAACCTCTTACGGCTTTTTGACGCCAAACTTATGAGATTAAAACTTAATTGTATATCCTATTTTAAGTATGAGCATAAAAAGCGTAAAAAAAAATTTAATATTCGTTTTTTCGACGATCTTATTACAGAGTTTTATAACGCTTTGAGCGGCAAATCCGGCGAAAAGCTTGCCTATAAAATAAAAAAGCAGTTTAAAGCCGCTATGATAGACGAATTTCAGGATACGGATAGGTTTCAATACGAGATTTTTTCCAAAATATTCGGCGGAAGCCGAAATTATCCGCTTTTTTTAATAGGAGATCCAAAGCAGGCTATTTACGGGTTTAGAGGAGCGGATATTTTTACTTATATAAAAGCCGCAAAAAAAACAGATAAAAAATATACGCTAAAAAAGAACAGACGAAGCTCTTTTTTGTTAATAGAAGCGGTAAATTCAATATTTCAAAATAATCCTAACCCGTTTTTGTATAAAGATATATCTTTTATCCCTTCTTCTTATCCTAATGATAAGATTGAAGATAAAACCTTTACCGTAAATAATATAGAGGAATCGGGAATAAAAATATGCCTTTTTAAAACCGGCGAAACAAAGCCAAATCAGGAAAATATACAAGAGATTGTCAGCCAATATTTTGCAAAAGAGATTACAAATTTAATAAAGCTTGGAAAAGAAAAAAAGGCTTTGATAAAAGATAGCCCGCTTGAGCCAAAGGATATAGCCGTATTGGTGAGAACAAATAAAGAAGCGCTTGTAATTCAAAACGCTTTGCGCGCGTTTAATATAAAAAGCCTATTATATAATACGGGCAATATTTTTGAAACCCAAGAGGCTTATGAAACAGCCTTGCTCCTTTCCGGAATTATAGATTATGAAAACCCCGCGGCAGTAAAATCCGCGCTTGTCTGTAAAATGTTCGGGTTAACCCACAGAGATATTTATAACTTTTGGGAAGATGAGATTTTGTGGGACGAAAAAAAAGAAAGCTTTCGGGAATATAATAGAATATGGAAAAATCGAGGCTTTATAAAGATGTTTAATTTCATTGCGCAAAAAGAAGAATTTTTTTCTAATCTTATAATAAGAGAGAACGGAGAAAGAAGAATAACTAATTTAATTCATCTTACAGAACTGTTAAACAATATTTATATAGAAAACAAAGCGGATATGTTTGAATTGACAAAACTGTTAGAAGATAAAATAGCCGGCGCAAAAGAAAACGCTCTGGAAGAGGAGGCGCTTTTACGTTTGGAAAGCGACGAAAACGCGGTTGTGATAGTTACTATTCATAAAAGCAAGGGGCTTGAATATCCGGTTATTTTTGCTCCTTTTATATCTGCGGATGCCCAAATTAAAGCAAAAAACAGACCTTTAAAATTTCACAACCAAAACTTATGGTTATCTCTTGATATAGGCTCTAATGATTTTGAAAAAAATAAAATAACCGCAGAAAAAGAGGCGCTTGCCGAAAACATAAGATTACTATACGTTGCGGTTACACGCTCAAAATATCTTTGCTATTTGGGATGGCAGCCTTCGGAAATCTCCCCATCTTCGGCTACGGCTTATTTATTAAACGATAAGGAGCTGTTATCTTCTGATAATATTATACAAAAATCAGAAGAGGCATCTGATAAAAAAGATCGAAGTTATACATATAATCAATTAAAAAAACTTGAAAAAATATCTAAAAAAAGCATTAAAATTTTAGAAATAAAAGAGCCGAAAGAATATTATAAAACCGAAATATTAGAGCCTGTTGAAGATGTCTACGATTTCGAGCCGAGCCGAAAAATATTTTCTGGCAAAATAGGCAGAGACTGGGCAATAAACAGTTTTAGTTCGGTTACTTCAAATATAGGAGAACAGACTGATTTTTTTGACTTTTATAAAAATAATGAGAAAGAGGATGAAAAAACCGCTTTTTTTGAATCCGAAAGAGGCTCGGGCTTTGGAATATTTATACATGATATTCTTGAACATACCGATTTTTCAATCGAAACCGTATCTCCGTCTATTACCGAAAAACTTTCGGAGTATGGATATTCCGTCTCAATGGAAGCTGCCGTCTCCGATATGATAAAGCATCTGGCGCATACTTTGCTTGATTTACAAAATAAGAATTTTGTTTTGTCAAATATTGATAATGAAAAAATAATAAAGGAATTTGAGTTTTATTTTCCTATAAAGCCTGTTTTATGGAGCGATCTTTCGGTATTATTTGAAAACGGATTGGGATATGATAAAAAGATTAAAAAAATGGATAAAAATACCATAAAAGGATTTATTAGAGGCTTTATAGATATGGTATTTATGTATGAAGATAAATTTTATATAATAGACTGGAAATCAAGCTGGCTTGGAGATAATATAATTGATTATAACCAAAGCGCTATGTTATCCGCAATGATAGAACATGATTATATACTTCAGTATCATATATATGCCGCGGCGTTAAGTAGGTATTTAAAAACAAAAATAAAAGATTACGATTACGAAAAATATTTCGGAAAGGTTTTTTATGTATTTTTGCGCGGAATAAACAAAGACAGCTCGCCCGAATTTGGAATCTTTAGCGACAGACCGTCTAAACAGGTTATAACAAAATTAAACGATTTTTACTTTGGTTAAAATACTTGCTTTTTAGGCAAGCCCCGTTTCAGGCTACATAACTATATTATAGATATGATTATAATCCTTTCTGTGTTGGGGAATTAAGAGGAAATAATAAGTGGATTTCTCGCTTTGCTTGACAGGATAGAAAGCAAATTTTTTCCGCGTCATTATCAATGATCGCGGCGAGGAGAAATCTCATAATAAAAATATAACCAGATGAAAATATGTTTGATTTTTTATATATAACTTTTCAGGTATCAGGCGTTACAACTTATATATTTGTTCCGGCTTTTACCGCTTTTTTTATATCTTTTTTTACTTCTATGGGCGGAGTATCCGGCGCTTTTATGCTTCTGCCTTTTCAGGTAAGCATATTAAATTATACAGCGCCTTCGGTCAGCGCTACAAATCAATTATATAATATTGTAGCAATCCCAAGCGGAGTATGGTTCTATATTAAAGAAAAAAGAATGGTATGGCCTTTGGCATGGGCGGTAATAATAGGAACTATGCCGGGAGTTTTTATAGGCGCATGGATAAGACTTACATATCTTCCCGATTCACGTAATTTTAAATTTTTCGCAGGGTTGGTTTTACTCTATATAGGCGGTGGACTTTTAAAAGATATAATTAAAAATAGAAAAAAAACATCTGTTAAAAACAAAGAAAAAAACAATATACAAGGCGAATTTATAGTAACCGATACCCGTTTTTCTTTAAAAAGAGTCGAATTTAAATTTCAGGGCGAAAGTTTTTCTTTTTCGGTTCCTACGATTTTTCTTTTATGCTTTATAGTCGGTATATTAGGCGGTATTTACGGAATAGGCGGAGGCGCAATAATTGCTCCGTTTTTTGTAACCTTTTTTAATTTGCCGATTTACATAGTAGCAGGCGCGGCTTTAATGGGAACTTTTGTAACCTCTATAGCCGGAGTAGCTATTTATCATGTATTATCTGTTTTTTATACTAATATGAGCGTAGCGCCGGACTGGTTTTTGGGAATCTCTTTTGGGATAGGCGGATTTTTCGGTATGTATCTTGGCGCAAGATGTCAAAAATATTTTCCTTCTTATATTATAAAACTGATATTATGTTTATCAATTCTGTTTGTAGGAGGCAAATATATATTAGGGTTGTTATTATAAGAGGTAAGCAAAACAAGGAAAACAGTCTTAACCGTGTCTTAACGCAAGTTTTTCAAACATTGTTATAAGCCCGCCTCCGAGCATATAAACCGATTCTATGCCTATAATATCTTCCGCTGTGGAATCAAAAAAAAGGTTAAGCTCCGAATCAAACCCTTGTTCCGCTTTCCAATAGCATATCAAAATCGGAACTTTATTAAGCGGATGCAAAACCAGAGAAATATCGACTTTATAATGATTTTCAACCTGTTTTCCGTTAAAAACCTCAATAATATATTCAAAAAACCGCGTATATCTATCTGCAATATTTTTAAGCGATTTTTCAAATCTTTGCCCGAAAAGATGCCGCCATTTTTTTCCGCTTTTTAATTCCCTAAAAGGAATCCATTTGCCGAAAATTGGAATTTCGGAAGCTTTTATTATATAATTAAATACAGGAAGGCATATCCATTGATTAATATGAAGATCCGTATAAATATTGCCCTTTGAATCAACTGTAAAATCTTTACCCAAACATTTTATCGTAATTTTACCGTTTTTAAAGGGCGCTTTAAGCTTTTTTGCGGCGTCTTCAAGATTTACGCCGGATATTTTTTTTCTTGTTTCCTCTATAATAGCCTTTGCGTCAGCTACGCCAGCTACTCCTCTTCCTTTTTTATCCGCATACTTTCCAATTATTTCTTTGGAAAGCTCGGGGCATTCGGAGATATGTTTTTTTCCTGTATATACCGCTCCCGCAAATGCAAGACACGTTTTTTCATTACATTTTTTGCAGTTGGATTTATTAAGAAGTTTAAATATTTCCATAGCATTTGTAAACTCGGACATAATAGTTTTTTCCTATTTTTAAGGCGTTTGTATAGCAAAGAATTTTGTTAATGAAATCCCTAACCATACTCCAATTATCCCGATTAAAGCCTGAAGAAAGATGTTTGCAAAGGATGCTATAATTCTTCCGGCTTCGAGTAACTTGTAGGTTTCGTAAGCAAAGGTTGAAAAGGTGGTATAGCTTCCCAAAAATCCCAATATAAAAAAGGCTTTTACTATTTCGTTGGATTTTAAAAGAGAGTTTAATAATCCTGCAATTATTCCTATAAAAAAACAGCCGATTATATTAATAATAAAAGTCGCATAAGGGAAGCGTTGAAGATTAAAAATTTTTCCTATTAAATGATAGGAAAAATATCTGGCAAGAGCGCCTATCAAACCGCCGGAACCTATATATAGAATTTCAAATAATAGTTTATTCATAAAAGTAAAATTGTCTATTCCCAAGGAAGTTTATGCTTTTTTTTATTATTGCATTCTTTGCATACCGCCGTAACATTTCCTTTTACGCTTTTTCCTCCGCGTGAGATCGGCATAATATGATCCATAGTAAGGTTTTCCGCCGTAACATTTTTGCCGCAATAACTGCAAACTCCTTTTGCTTTTTTACGCTTCCACCACTCGGAATTTTTTAAATCTCTTGCTTTGCTTTTTTCTTTTTTTATATCGGCTTCATCTAAATCGTAGGCAAAAGGATTCATTATCTCCGCCTTATTCCCTTTTTAAATTATGCAATTTTTTATATTTTTCTCAAATGATTAATGTTTATCGTATCAACGCCATTTGCGGCATAGTAAGCATACGCCCTTAAATCGTCCGTTATAACAAGACAATTTAACTCTTTTGCAGAATAGATTATAGATGTATCCGTAACGCCTACATAAAAAAAGCATTCTTCTTGCAATAAGATATTCTTTTCAACATAATTTTCCGTAACAACAAGAAGCTTTGCAACTGCCGTTTCAATAAATGCGTTCAAACGTTTACCATGTATTTTTTCTGCAAAATTCCATACTTCCCCTAATACCTGAGGAGTTATAAAGATATTGTCAAATCTCGTTAAAAATTTGCGCATCCATAAAAAATCGTTTTTATCATACATGCATGTTCGCTTAAATTGCCGAATAAAATTAAAATCATATAACCCGACCAAATAAAGCAAAAGCAGATTGGTATCTAATAATATTCCTGCTCTTTTATATTTGCCAATCAGCTTTTCTAACATTGATATTATTTGATTGTTCTGATTTTCATAGATTTAACTTCGCCGGTATTTGCGTCTATATTCATTCTTTTATCCTTATTCCATACTTTCCGTTTTTTCAGATAGCCGATAAGAAGCTTATTTCGAGTATCAAAGCGAGGATGAAGCTTCCGCTTCGTATCCGTTAAAATATAATTCTCGCCGCTTCTTCCACCTCGTCTGTTGAAAAAACAAAGAGCCATTTTGCGTCTTGTCCTACCGCTGATCCATACACGTAGTTTATATTAATATTTGCTTCTCCGAATTTTACGGCTATTTTTGCAAGTTCGCCGGGTCTGTTTTCTAACTCTATGGTTAGAACGGTATTAACGTCAAACAGATAATCCTGTTTTGCAAGCAGATCTATGGCTTTATCGGTATTATCCACAATAACTCTTATAAGAGCAAACTGAGCGGAATCTTTTCTCATTGAATTATAGCTTGCAACGGAAGCGATTCTTTTTAAGGATTTGCCTCTTGCTTTAAACAGCTCCTGAACGTAGCTTGAAGCGTCTTGGATGGTCATAGCTTCTATATTGATGTTTGCCTCGCCTATAAGCTTTGTTAAATTTGCAAGCTCCCCCGGAACATTTTTTAAAAAAAGTGATATTTCTGTTTTAACCATATATTTTTTTTACCTTTTCTCTGTCAGGCGATCCGTCTTTGTTAAGCGGCATATCATTTATAAATTCCACATACTGCGGTTTTTTATAGCTCGCTATACGTTCGCCTACAAATTTTATCAGTTGGTTTTTATCAAGGCTTCTTCCTTCTTTAAGTTTGCATACCGCCTTGATGCCTTCTTTCCATTTAGGATCCGGCACTCCGAATACAACCGTTTTTTCTACGTTAGGATGTTTTAAAATAACTTTTTCCACTTCCGCCGGATATACGTTTTCGCCTCCGGGTTTAATGAGTTCTTTTTCGGCTTTTCTGCCCGCATACCATAGAAAGCCTTCTTCGTCAAAACGTCCCGTATCTCCGGTATGATGCATGCCTGCTCTGAAGGTAAATTCATTATCTTCCGGTAGGTTCCAGTACCCTTTAAATACTACGGGTCCTTTTACCGTTATTTCGCCCGCCTGATTTATTCCTAAAATATTATCCTGCTCGTCAACTATTTTAACCTCTGCAAGAGGAACCGTTTTCCCGGCGGAGCCGGGTTTCTCGTCGTATTTGCCGAATGTGGCAAGGCAGGATGTTTCTGTTTGTCCGTAAAGGGAATAAAAGGAGCCTCCGGTTGATTTTTGATATTTTTCGATTATTTCGGGAGTATCAAGTCCGGCTACGGCTTTAAGAGAGATTATATTTTTATTAAATTTTTCCGCCGCTTCTATTAAAGAAGATAGTATGGGAGAAAAATCAAAAGCAAAAGAAACTTTATGTTTTTCTATAATATCAACCGCTTTTTCAGCGTCGAATTTTGTCATGTTGATATTTGCAGCGCCTGCATGAAAAGCTGCGTAAGCCATTGACAAACCGCCTATGTGAAACAGAGGAAGAAAATTTAAATGAACATCTTCAGATGTCAGATGTAATACAGAGGTATAATTAAGGTTGCCTGTCAATATGTTGCTATGGGTTAAAAGCGCTCCTCTTGGTCTTCCGTGAATTGCAGCGGTATGGATTATAATAAAGCCGTCTTCTCCCGTAACCTGTTCGGGAGTAAAATCCGGATTTCTATTTTTCAATAATTTTTCTATGGATGGATAGCCTACAGAGGCTTCGTTTAAGGAAAAATACTTTTTTACAAAGGTAAGCTTATCTTTAATGGAATCTATTAAGCCGTGATATTCGTTATCTGCAAAAATGAGGCTGGGCTCACAGTCTATAAAATTGAAGCATATTTCGTCTGCGGATAATCTCCAGTTTATAGGCAGAATTATTGCTCCCAAAGCCGCTGCCGCGCCATAAAGCAAAAAGAACTCAAGGCTGTTTTTGCCTATGATTCCTATTCTATCCCCTTTTTTAAGCCCGGTTTTTTTAAGTTCGACGGCTAATGCGGTTGATTTTTGTTTGTATTCGGCAAATGTGATTTTTTTATCTGTTTCGGATTCTATCCATGCGGTTTTATTCGCATAGCAAAAAGCGTTTCTTTCCATAAGATTGTATATTGTAAAATCGTATATTTTCATAATATCCTTTTTATTAGTTTTGAATTCCGGTTGAAATACCGGGATTTCTCCTTTTGGTCGAAATGACAGGATTATAATTTGCCTGCCCGAAATTACTTTGTTTTAAAAACCTGTTTATATTGATTGGCTATATTCAGATTAATATCGTCTACTCCTATTTGATCATAAGGGTTTTCCAGATCTTCTTGAATATTATCTAAGCTAACCAAAACTATGCTGTAGATTATGGCAACAATGTATCCTATTATTGTAAAGGAGGTTCTGCAGATTTCGGCAAAATAGGGAGCGTATAACACGGGAAACAGATTAAGAAAAACTTGACTGTAAGCGCGGAGCGATATTGGAGTTTTATATAAAAAGATGTTTCTCATTTTTTCAAAATCTATAATCATAGCTCGCAAGTACTGATTAAGCCGAGATATTTCGCCTGCGGAAACTCCCATGCTTCTTAATTTTTCGTTGAATAAAGAAAATTGCGAAAATAGATCATATACCGCATAGAATTTTTTTGCCTCTTCTTTTGTCGGATGTGCAGAAAAATATTCTTTTATAGCCTTAAAAAGTTGTTGTATCAACAGGACTGCCTCTTTTTGAAGTTTCGGATCCGCGCTGTCTATCCAGTCTCTATGAGCGTAATATATTGCTATGGCGGAGGCTTTAAGGGAAGAAAGGTATTTTAACGCCTCTTCTCTTCTTTTGTAAGCGGCGTTGATTGAAAATACTATCGGAAATATGATTGCAATTCCTATGAGACCTGAAGGAAGATCCGCATAAAATTCGTATTTGCAGCATATAAATGTTCCTAATACGGATAGAATTGTAACTATAACGGTTTGACAATTAACGATTTTAAAAAAATGTTTAAAAATATTCATAATTTATCAGCTTATATAAACCGTCATTAAAAGTCAAAAAAAAAGTTCGCTGTATAACTTCGTATTTTGTTATACAACGAACTTTTTTTTTGACTTTTAATTATGAGATTTCTCCTCGCTTTGCTCTTTTAAGGGAAATCTCTTATCTATTAAGGAAAGGTTTTTTCAAAAGCCGTAACTTTGATTATGCCTTCTTCGGTAGAAAATACCGCAGCGCCTTGTTTTACATGTATGGGGAATTCAAATCCGGGAATTGTCTCCCACCATTGCCCAAGCTGTTTTAAGGCGGCTCCCGCGCCTGTTCCCAATCCTTTTTCTTTAAGTTTGAATCCGCCAGTAACAAGCAGGCTTAAAAGGGACTGTCTGCCGTCAAACATTGCATGAACTCTTACCTGATTGGTTTTTTCCGCCGGTATCCATTGGATTTCTTTGTTTTCTACGGTATTAAGATCAAAATCTTCAAATCCTATGGTAAATTTTATACTGTCCATTTTTACGGGATAAGGATTCGGGTTTTCGATGTTAAAGATAAATGCCAGATCAAGCGGCGCGCCGTAGTCTCCTTGTGTTCCCATAGTAGGTTTTACTTTTTTGGAAAAATACCACCATCCCCAATAATGGGCTACGTCAACATAATCAAGGCTAACGACTGGAGCCTGAAAGTTTTCTTGAGTAGGCGCAATGTTTATTTTAACATCCGTTGCAACGCATGACGTAATAAAGAAGGCGGCAAAGATTATTGCCGTTAATGCTAATATTTTATTTTTTTTATACATTTATTACCCCCTATTATGAGATTTTTCTTTGCTGCACTCGTCGAAATGATATGGCAACAAAGCTTTCTGTCTGTCATTTCGAGCTAATTGAGAAATCTCTTTATTATTTTTATAATTATTTTTTTTTGTGTCTATTAATTATAGATATTTCCTGTAGAAACGAGTTTTATTTTGCTAATTAAGTAAGCCATCGTTTTCTTCTTCTATAATGCTTAACGTCTCTGAAATTTTTTCTCCCTGTTCCGCCCATGCCGAGATAAAAATCCTTAATATCAGGATTTTCAAGCAGTTTTTCGGACGTGTCATCCATAACAATACGTCCGTTTTCCATTATATAAGCATAAGGAGCTACATTAAGAGCAAGTTTTGCATTCTGCTCGACGAGAAGTATTGAGATTTTCTCCTCTTTATTAAGTCGAGTTATAATGTTAAAGATTTCTTGTATAAGAAGAGGAGCAAGCCCCATAGAAGGTTCGTCTAACAGGATAAGCTCAGGTTCGGTCATTAAAGCTCTGCCTACAACCGTCATTTGCTGCTCTCCGCCGCTGATAAATCCGGCAATTTCGTTCCGTTTTATTTTAAGACGCGGAAAGTAATTATAAACGAGCTCCAAACCCTCTTTAACGGCTCTGCCGCTTGTTTTGCGAAGATGAGCCCCTACTTTTAGATTTTGTTCCACTGTAAGATGCTCGAATACTCTTCTTCCTTCTATTACCTGCACAATCCCTTTTTTAGCTATTTTTTCAGCCGGCATTTTATCGATTCTTTCGCCTCTGAACTCTATGGAACCGTCCGTAACTTTGCCGTTATCCGGCGTTAAGAGGCCGGATACAGCTTTTAGGGTAGTGCTTTTTCCCGCTCCGTTTGCGCCCAAAAGAGCTACGATTTCCCCTTTGGGAACTTTGATGGATACTCCCTTTATCACAAGCATTACCTCGTGATATTTGACCTCTATATTATTGATTTTTAAGATCATCTCTTTGTCAGACAAAGCCGTTATGCCTCCGTATTTTGAAATCTGTTTTTTAAAAAATTACCAGCCTAACCATGAATTCCATTTGTCTGCCCATCGTTGACCGAGATTCACTTTGTCAATTAAATTGAATTTTCCGTCGTTTATTTCATAAACGGTAACTATTTTACCCGGTCTATGATCAGATGCGCTATATGTTACCGGAGCGATGCCTAATCCGACGTCAAAATTTGCCATAGTTTCAAAGCCGTTTTGACGAATGCTCTCTCCGCTTAAATCGCCGGCTTTATCCGCGCGTTTCATAGCTTCCCATAAAACCATAACATTTCCCCAAGCTTGAACGGTTCGTATAAGACGATCTTCAATCGGTATGGAAGGGTTATATTTTTTCGCATATTCTACAACCTTATCCATTAAAGGAACATCTTCGCCTACGAATGCGCATACTGTAGCGCCCATAGCTCCGTCTGCGGCTTTTCCTGCAAGTTTTATAAGGTTTTTATCATATCCCCATACATTTATAAGATGGGTTGCGCCAAGTTTCATTGCATAAGCGTCTTTTAGGGTAGCGGCGACGCTCATTGTAGTATTGCCATGCCAAACTACGTCCGGTTTAAATTTTTTCATAGCAAGAATTTGACTTTTGGTATCTATGGCAAATAAGGAAACGTCCTGATCGTTTCCCACTTCAAAACCGAGTATTTTCGCCTGATCTTTTATTGCTTTTATAGGAGCGCTACAATACGGGTGAGAAGTCATATAAGAACATATTAATTTCGGTTTTCTTTTTCCGAAATCCGGGTGATTTTTCCATTTTGTATCAAACCATGCGGTAAGAGTAGCTCTTGCATTTGAGGAATAATCGGTTCCGGAAAATATGTTGTAAGGAGTCTTATCGGGGTTGGTAAGATGTCCCGAATATGAAGCCGAAATATAAGGTATTTTATCTCTTGTAATGGTAGGAGATAAGGCTTCGGTATCTCCTGTGCCCCATCCGAGTATCGCCTTACAGCCTAATCTTGTAAAAAGTTTATATTTTGTAAGAGCTTCCGGAATTCTGTATCCGTAATCGAATTGATATAATTTTATTTTTTTTCCGTTTATGCCGCCCATGTCGTTTACATAATGTATAGCTTCGCTTATGCCGAGCGCATAATCTTTGCCTACATCCGAAGTTGCTCCGGTCATGTCGTTAAGCGAGCCTATATTGATTTTGTCTTCGGCAAAGGCTGAAGGCAAGCCGAAGAGAAAAGTAATCGAAATAACCGAAATAAAAAACTTTTGCCATTTTTTCTTTAACATAACTCCTCCTTTTAATTTGGAAATTAAAAAATTAGTAAGAAAACGGCCATAGATTAAAATAGTTTTTAAGCTGCCACCATCTGTAAGAAAGTCCGTAAGGTTCGAATATCATAAATATACATATTGCAAGACCAAACGCCGCCTCTTTTATAAAAAGAAAGTCCATAAGCAGTTTCGGATAGATGTCTACAAGAGGTATTACCAAAAGCTGCAGCCCTTCCATTACCAAAACCATAAATATTGAGCCGAATATGGTTCCGTGAATGGAGCCTACTCCTCCGATTAAAACAACGCCTACAAGCCATAACGACCAGCTCCACGGAAAATGTTCGGGGCTTATAGCCGCAATGTTGCTTATCCAGCATGAGCCTGCTATGCCTCCGATACAACCGGCTACAAAGAATGCCATTAATTTATATTTTATTACGTTTATTCCCATAACGTCTGCGGAAATATCATTATCTCGAATGGCAATCCATGCTCTACCGACTTTGGAACGAATTAGATTTGCTAATACGACTACGCAGATTATAACGAAAAAAAGTATCATAAAATATACTTTAAGATCGCTGTCTATGGCGACGGGGCCTATTTTGATTGTTTCTGGAGGTATTGAAAAAGCCTGACCTCTTCCGCCGATCTGACTTACATACTGGGTTATTATAAAATCGACTATTATAAACTGCGCCGCCATAGTTGTAAGGATTAAATAAAAACCTTTTACTCTGGCAGAGGGCAGCCCGAATATCACGCTCCATATACCCGCCATAAAAGCCGCTATGATTATGCTGGCAGGATATGCAAGCCCCCAGTCTATCATAAACGCTGGCCACGGAAATTCTAATATTAAAAGGGTGCTTGTATATGCGCCAACAGCGAGAAACGCGGCGTGTCCTAATGTTATTTGTCCGCAAAAACCTATAAGAAGCTGCACTCCTATTGCGCCGAGTATTGTATAACCTATTTGATTACAAAGACTTAATTCGTAGGAATCGGCAAAAAAGGGTATTATAAAAAAAAGAACTATAAGAAGTAGAATCATTTTTCCTTTTATAAAGGGGGTCTGCCACCAAGCATGCTCTTTGGCATATTCCTGATGATATATTCCGCAAGGAAGAAAAGTGGTTGACATAAAATATTTCTCCTAATTTTTTGCTATACTCGTTCTATACGTTCCCAGCCCCATAATCCGTAAGGCTTAAAGAGTAAAAATATCACCATAAATGCAAAGGGAGCAATCTCTTTTACGCCTCCGGGAAAATATTGATCAAGATAAGCGCCGCAAAGATTTTGCAGTATTCCTATTATAATGCCGCCTACTATAGCCCCCGGAACGGAGTTGAGTCCTCCCAAAACAACAACGGGAAGCACTAATAGTCCCAGATGAGCAACCGAAATATTAAGCCCGTTGATGTTTCCCAAAAGCGTGCCTCCTACTCCGGCGGATATAAAAGCTATTGACCATGCAGCCGCATAAACGAAACGGGCGCTTATTCCAAGCGACAAAGCCGCCATTTCGTCATCTGCGGTAGCCTGCATTGCAAGCCCCCATCTTGTATATTTAAAAAAGCATACGAATGCTATAAGCAGTATTATAGCGGCTATAAAACTCCATAGATAAGCCTGCCCTATAACTATGGGACCTATTTCGATAGGCTCTAACGGAAAAACGGGAGGCGTAAATACTTTTGTATCCGTTCCCCATATCAATTCGAGGCTTCCTTTAAAAAAGAAAGAAAGTCCTACGGTTACCATAATTACGGAAAGAACAGGCTCTCCTATAAGTTTGTCTAAAAATATTCTTTCCGTAAGGATGCCCAATATTAGGCCTATGATTAAGGATAAGAGCAATGCCAAAAGAAAGGGGATGCCCATAGAATAGAAGGTTATGGAGATATAAGCGCCTATAAGGGTCATTTCGCCCATTGCAAGATTTAATACGCCGGAGCATTTATATATAAGCACCCAACCGAGAGCCACCAGCGCGTAAATGCCTCCTACCATTATGCCTGTAACGATGGTCATTAAAAAAAGTTCCATACTAATTTACCCCTTCTTTATTTGCATGTTTCGCATATGCAAAGATCAATGTTAATATTACTTTGGCGTCCGTCTTCATATTTTATTGTAGTATCAATATGGACTTTATCCGTATCCGAATATAAAGACTTTATTATATCTTCATATCTTTTTGTTACAAAAGCTCTTCTTAATTTGCGGGTTCTTGTAAGTTCATCGTCGTCCGCGTCGAATTCTTTATAAAGATTTACAAATTTTATAACTTTCGCAGGATCCGGCAGGTCTTTGTTAGCGGTTATTATTTGTTTTTTAATCAGATTATAAACTTCCGATTTTTGAGATAATTCCTGATAACTTGTATATGCGAGTTTTTTTTCATCAGCCCATTTTCCTACTACCGAGTAATCTATACATATTACTGCGGTTATAT
This sequence comes from Deltaproteobacteria bacterium, assembly GCA_019306065.1. Taxonomy (GTDB): domain Bacteria; phylum Desulfobacterota; class Desulfobacteria; order Desulfobacterales; family JAFDMD01; genus JAFDMD01. Next base: position 25,611 of record JAFDMF010000002.1, on the reverse strand, counting down.
AATCTTTCTGATCTCCTACAACCCAAGCGTCTAACACGTAAGGGCTGAATTTAAGGCGGGTTTCAAGATATTGAGGAGCAAACGGACTTCCGTCTTTTAAAATAAAAACATCCTTTGTTCTGTCAAAAACCACAAGATGCCCGTCGTCGTCTATAAAACCTTTATCGTCCGAATGGAGCCATTCGTTTTTAACCGTTTTTACGGTCGCTTCCGGATTTTTATAGTAGCCTACAAATACGGAAGGACTTTTTGTCAATATCTCTCCGTCTTCGGCTATTTTTATTTCTGTTCCGGGAAGCGGTATTCCTACGGTGTCGAATTTAATATCGCCGTTTCTATGAACTGCCGATATGCCGGATACTTCGGTCTGCCCGTATATCTGCTTTAAATTTACGCCGAGCGCATGAAAGAATTTAAAATGATCGGGTCCCATAGCCGCGCCGCCGGTATAGGCGTTTCTTATGTTTGAAAGCCCCAGCCTGTCTTTTAATTTTTTTTGAACCGTAATGTATGCAATTTTATCAAGAAGGGTCATATACCAAGGAACAGGTTTTTTATCGAATTTTAAGCTTGCAACATTGTAACCGACTTTGTTGGCAAATTTGTAAAATTTTCTTTTGATCCATGCGGAATCAAGATATTTTACCTGAACATCTCTTGTCATCTGCTCATACATTCTCGGAGGCGCAAACATAACATGAGGTCCTATCTCTCTTATATTCTCGCTTATAGTATCCGGCTCTTCGGGAAAATTGATTGTAAATCCGCGCAGCATACCGCAAGAGATTGACATCATTTGTTCGCCTATCCATGCAAAAGGCAAAAAAGATACATAATCGTCATTCTCATAGCAAGGATCAATAGACATAAGATTGTTACCCATAGTAAGCATGTTATAATGGGTTAAAAGCGCTCCTTTCGGAAGCGAGGTGGTGCCGGAAGTATAAAAAAGAAAAGCCGTATCATCCCCGTTTCCTTTTGATACAATTTCTTTAAAAAGCTGCGGCTTCTCTTTATCTAATTTTTCTCCCAAAGCTTTCACTTCTTTAAGACTTATCAGATAATCCTGCCGGTAATTACGCATACCTTTTGGATTGTCCCAGATAATCTTTTTTAGTTTCGGACATTCTTTAAGAATTAAAATAGCTTTATCAACCTCTTCCTGAGTTTCGGCTATTAAAAATTTTGTATCCGAATGATCGATTATATATTTTACCTCTTCGTTAAGAGAATCTCGAAAAAGCCATACTGCTGTTCCGCCTGCGCATATAGCGCCCACTTCGGCCATAAGCCCTTCGGGTCTGTTGTCTCCGATCATAGAAACTTTATCGTCTTTTTTCAGACCGAGGCTTATAAGACCCAAAGCTATATGTTTTACATTTTTAAGATAGTCGCTCCATGTAATAGTCCGCCATATTCCGAACTCTTTTTCCCGCATTGCAACTTTGCCGTCTCCGAATTTTTCCGCTTGCATTAAAAAAAGTTTCGGAATTGTAAAATTTTTTGTTATTTTTATATTATTTTCTTGTTGCATATAAGTCCTCTTCGCCGAGATAAGCCTTAATAACTTCGGGATTCTTCTGGACTTCTTCCGGAGTTCCGTCCATAATCATATTGCCGAAGTTCAATACAAAAATATTATTGGAAAGATCCATTACAACCCCCATATCATGCTCTACAAGCAGACATGTAACTTTCCAACGCTTTTCCTCATTTATGTCTAATATAAAACGAGCCATATCTTCCACCTCTTCGAGATTAAGACCCGCCAAAGGCTCGTCCAATATAAGCAGATTGGGCTCCAAAGCCAGCGCTCTGCCAAGCTCCACTCTTTTTTGAAGTCCGTAAGGAAGCATTTCTACGGGCTTATGTCTTATATGCTCTATTTCGAGCAGGTCTATAATTTGTTCTTCTATAAAGGTTCTGTGTTCTATTTCTTCTTTTGCCGCTTTCCCAAGATAAAGCGCTCCGTTTAGAATGCCGGATTTATAATGTATATGCCTTCCGAGTCTGATATTATCCAAAACCGTCATTCCGCCGAACACTTCAACTTTTTGAAAGGTTCTTGCCATGCCGATTTTGGCTCGCTCGTAGGGTTTTAAGGGGGTTATTTCGTTGTTTTTAAAAAGTATTTTTCCTTTTTGCGGTTTGTATAACCCGTTGATGCAGTTCATCATTACGGTTTTACCGGCTCCATTTGGTCCTATAACCGAATGTATTTCCCCTTTTTTAATTTTAAGATTGATTCCCGATAATGCTTTGACTTTTCCGAAGTGCATGTGAATGTCTTGCAGCTCCAACAAAATCTCTTCGGTTTTTTGTTCAGACTGTAATGACAAGGTTACCTCCGTTAATAAGATGAAATGAATGTTATTTTTTTTCTAAAAGCATTATTATATTTTATAATTAGCGTCAAGCGTTAAATCCTTATATAAAATAAAGCAAATTCGGTTATATGCTTCATAATTTTATATTTGAGCTGCAAAAAAAATACCGAATAGAGCCCTTTTTATACAAGTTATCATAATGTTAAGTGTGTTTAAAATTTAAAAACAGATGTCCTGTTTTTCCGCTTGGGGATATATTTTATCTATTTCTTTTTGTATTTCAATGGTTTTACTCAATGCCGTAACAATGCGGCAGTAATGTGGCGCGTTTTCAATGTTTCTGTTTTTACGGTCTTTTAAATATTTTTTCAAAACCTGATAACCGCCTATTTTGTAATTCCAAACCTCTGGCAAGATTTTCTCGAAGTATTTATCTGCATTTATATAAATTCGCTTTTCTTTATATAGAATTTTTTCGATTCTGTTATTATCGCCTATTCCCTGATATTTTGCAACCGGCGGATTAAGCGCAGGGCTTTTTAAAAGGTGAAGATTCGCCAGCTCTTTGCCGGCGCTTTCATATTCATGTAATATTTTATCAACATCCGCCGCATTTAAAACTTCGGCAATGTCATCTACTATGCTTTGCATAGATAGAGGCGGCTCTTCAAAAGATATAAAACGAAATATATTGCGCAATATTCCTATTGTATGCGGAATATAATCGAAAGCCGCCCGCCTGTTAAATTCGCCGGATGCTCTGGCTCTCGCCGCAAACATTCCATATGTTACGGTTTGAGCGTAAATATCCGCAAACTGTTTTTTGTTTAAGCTTCCTATAAGATATTCTTTAAAAGCTTCAAAAAAACCTATAATCTGCTTGCTGCCTTGATTATTCGCAAGTTCCGCAGATATAACTTCATCTCGTAAAAAACGAGTTCTTTTTGTCAGTTCAACCGCTAATAAAGAGGCGGTATTTATTTTAGGCAAAGAAAAGGAAAAGAAGAGTTGGATTAGTTTTGTAAATTCGTTCGTATTTTCAAGAGGAGGGTTTTTTTGCAGTCTGTCAGCTATAAAAGGGCGTCCGATTGCTGAGCGGGCAATTTCGCCGCTGTCTCTGTATAATCGAAATTCATAAAAGTTTGTAAGTATGAAGTTCGGAAATGTCGAAAGGTATCTTTTTATCTGCTCGGTATTTTCTATATGGTCAAGGTTTGTAACCGAAGGCGCTTTTGCTTCTATATAGCCGGTTATATGAGTTTTTCCGTCACATATTCTAAAATCGGGATTGCCGCTTTCGGTTTTTTTAGGCAGAATTGTTATATCTATATTTTTGATATTTGCAATACCTGTATACTCTTTGATTAATCTGTCCAGATGCTTATAATAGCTCTCTTCTCTTGCATCGCCGCGATTCGTTGTATCGCAAATGTTTTTAAGATATTCTTCCAATATTTTTTTCACGGGTTTTATCCCTTTTAACCGTTGCTTTAATGCAATATAAGCCGTTTTTTTAACAAGCCGATTTACGCCTGGGGTTGCCTGTTATTTTGACGATTTCTAGCAAGAAAAAATTTTATAAATAAATTGTTCATCTTTGCAACTTCGTATCTTAATTATTAAAATATTAAGCCTATTGTTCCAAATTAAGAGATTTTATAAAATCGTCCGAAATATCCGCTGTTTTTCGTCCCGCAACCGCAAAATAATATAAAGGCTCGCCTTCTATTGATAATCTGTGGCGGTAACGTTCCAAATGATAAATGTCCATATATTTTGAAAATATCAGCTCTCTAATAGTATTGGAAAATCCGGTAGTATCTCTTTTGTCAAGAAAGGTTTCTTTAATATTAAAAGCAACCCAAGCCTCTTTTTGAAGCAAATTAAAGGCTTCTATAAAAGCCATAGGCGGTATATCTCCGAAACCCAAAGCCGCTACGGTTACCAAGCAGTCAAAGCTCCAAGCTTTCATTTTTTCTTTTTGATTATCATTTAAATTGCAAAAATCGGCTACATCATAATCGTCATAATAACCGGGTCTGTCTCTTTCCAAAGCCTCGTAAGCCTCCGGTATAATATCTACCCCTACAAGCCTTGCGACTCCGTATTTTTTTAATTCTTCGCCCATCATTCCGTTGCCGGCTCCGAGATCTAAAACCCTAAGCTCTGTCATGTTATCATTTGATTGCAATAAGGCTTTTTGCAATATTTCCGTAACCTTAACAGGCGATTTACATTTAAGACGATCATAAAAAATTTGCTCGTATAATCCGGGTATTTTATATATTTCTTTATAATCATGAAATCGTATTTTTTTTTTTTCGTCGGAATCCGTTAGAAAAAAATAGACTTCGTCCTGTTCTAAATTGCGTTTCTGGCTCCTTGGGAATTGTATATGGTGTCTTGGCATTTGCCTCCTTCTTATTAATTTTTTATTAAAATCGGTTATCCTTATTACAATTTTTCAACAACGAGTCGAAAATTAACTTTTATTATATAACAAACCTTTTCCAATCGGTCAAACCGGTCAAATATTAGCGCTTTTTTTTAAAAAAATATAAGCTGTTACAAAGCCAAAAACCTTAAAAAATTTTGCGGTTAAAACCGCCTCTCTGCAGAGCCGGCTGATTATAAATGCTGATTATAAATTCGGTTTTTAAACAAAAGTTATTAAAACAAGGATTGGAACCCGAAAACAGCAGGGTAGAAATAGGATGTGCCTTTTTAAATTTTGATTGAATTTTTGATTATTTCTATGTAATATCTTTTTAAAAATGAGACTGAAGATGGGAAATGGAGTAATGGCAATAAAAAATAATTTTTTTTTTTTGTCATTTTGACTCTCAAAATGAGTAGAAATATCATAATAAAAATATAAACAGAGGAAAGCTATAAAATAAGGAATTTGTAAAATGAGTAAAAGAACTCTTCTTTATAATTGGCATAAATCGGCAAAGGCAAACATTGCCCAATTCGGAGGCTATGAAATGCCTTTATGGTATCCTACGGGAGTTAAAAGGGAACATTTGTCGGTTATAACAAAAGCAGGAATGTTCGATACAAGCCATATGGCGGTTATAACTCTTAACGGAGCCGGCGCATTCGAGCTGCTTCAAAAAACCTTTACAAAAAACTTGTTATTATGCGCAAATAAGCAAAAAGAGCCTCTTAAAAACGGACAATGCTTATATGGAATTTTTTTAAATGAAAAAGGTGAAACCATAGACGATGCGGTGGTTTATAGATTTGAAAAAGAGGAATTTATGATAGTGGTAAATGCCGGAATGGGCTCTTTGATTTCAAATCATCTTAAAGATAATTTAAACGGTTTGGACTGCAACATCAAAGATTTAACCGATAAAATAGGTAAAATAGATATTCAAGGTATAAATTCCGCAAAGATTCTTTCTGCTGTTTTAAATAACGAAAATAAGGTTTTTGATAATCTGAAATATTTTACTTTCAAAGGCTCTTTTTTGCCGGAATTTTCGGTTCGTTTAAAAGACGGCTCTTCGGTTTTGTTGTCCCGTACCGGATATACCGGCGAGTTAGGATTTGAACTGTTTATGCAAAGCGAAAATCTTGTAAAGGTATGGGATATGCTGCTTGAAGCCGGCGAACAGTTTGACCTTATGCCTTGCGGATTGGCTGCAAGAGATTCTTTGCGCGCAGGCGCGCTTCTGCCGTTGTCTCATCAAGATATAGGAGTGTGGAAATTTATTAATAATCCTTGGATATTCGCTCTTCCTTATAATAAAGAAAAAACTGGATTTACAAAAGATTTTATAGGGAAAGAAGCTTTGTTAGATATTGCAAGTCAAGAATATACTTATCCTTTTGCCGGATATAATTTAAGAAAGGTTCCTGCTTTATCTGACGTTTATGATAAAAGCAAAGAAAAGACGGGAACGGTTTTAACCTGCGCTACGGACATTGCAATAGATAGAAAAGAGGGGGAAATACTTAGTATAGCTTCCGAAAAATTTTTTCCGAAAGGATTAAGCTGTGGTTTTGTGAAGGTAAATAAGAAATTAAATTACGGAGATAAGGTTGTATTATCGGATAACAAAAGAGAAATAGAAGCCGAAATAGTTAAAGATATAAGACCGAACAGAACCGCAAGAATTAATATAAAAAATTTTTTATAATTACTATTTCGAGCAATTATAAAAAAATATTGACAGATACAAAACTAAAGAATATCAAAAGTTAAAAATTCCAAACGAATTTGGAAACAATATCCCGTTAAAAAGAGCGGAATATATAAAATTGTAAAATCAACAGAGTCTATATATTCTTCCATAATCAAAAAAGCCACGAAGGCTGCGGCAGATAACAGATAATATAAAAATATCTGTTATCCGTCCTGTTTTCGCGGCTTTTTTTTTGCAACGAATGAAATTAACAAAACTATATAAAGATAAAATCAAAAAAAGAATATTATTATTCTGGAGTCTTTTTGCGGCTCTTTTACTGCTTTGCATGTTCTCGGTAACCAGCGGAGTATATGATATTTCCGTATCCGATATTATAAAGGTTTTATGCGGAAAAAGCGAAAATAATATACGAATAATAATATTAAATATAAGAATGCCGCGTGTCTTGGCGGCGGTTATATCGGGATGGGGGCTCGCAGCTGCCGGAGTTATAATCCAAGCTTTGCTAAAAAATCCTCTTGGTTCCCCTTCTACTTTGGGAATCAGTCAGGGAGCGGCTTTTGGAGTATCTTTGGCGATAGTTATTTTCGGAACCCAAAACTTAGACGGCGCATATTATACAGGCATATTCGCTTTTATCGGAGCGCTCGGAACAATATTTATTATACTGGCTTTGGTAAAAATAAAAAAATTATCTTACGAAGCCATAATACTGGCGGGAGTGGCTTTATCCTCTTTATTTAACTCCGGCACAATCCTAATTCGTTATTTTGCGGACGAAACGGAACTTGCCGCTTCGGTTTTTTGGATATTCGGAGACGTAGCTCGTTCAAACATAAAAGAAACAGGCATATTAACAATAATAACTTTAACCGCTACCTTGTGGCTTTTTTTTAACAAATGGAATCTCAACGCAATATCTGCGGGCGAAGAAACCGCAAAAGGTCTCGGAGTATCAGTTGAAAAAATACGTTTTACGGGAATGATAATAGCCGCTTTTCTTGCCGCTTTAATTACCGCATTTCATGGAGTTATATCGTTTTTAGGGCTTCTTTCGCCGCATATTGCCAAGATGTTAACCGGAGAAGATTATAGGCTGCTTATACCTTTTTCTTGTATAATAGGCGCTTTGCTGCTGGTTGGCGCAGATACGTCGGGAAGACTTATAATAGGATCCGGAGCGCTTCCGGTAGGGGTATTAACCTCGTTTATGGGAGCGCCTTTATTTTTATACTTATTAATAAAAGGATACAAAAAATGATTTTATCGGTAAATGGAATCGCATTTTCTTACAACAGTCGTTCGGTAATAAAAAATATAAGCTTTGAATTAAAAGAAGGAGAGATAGTGGGCGTATTGGGAACAAACGGCGCTGGAAAATCTACGCTGCTAAAATGCCTCAATAACATCCTGCGTCCTAATAAAGGATGCATATCTATTGAAAATAAAAATATATCGAAAATGAGAAGCGCCTTGATTGCAAAAAAAATAGGCTATGTCCCTCAAAAATACGAAAAACGGCATCAAAGCGTATTCGATGCGGTTTTGCTCGGCAGAAAACCGTATATAAAATGGTCTGTCGGAAAAAAAGATTTTGATATAGTGGAAAAAATATTAAAAACAATGAAGCTTGATAATCTGGCATTTAGACTTTTGCATACATTAAGCGGCGGGGAAATGCAAAAAGTCATAATTGCAAGAGCATTGGCTCAAGAACCGAAAATATTAATATTAGACGAACCTACAAGCAGTTTGGATATAAAAAATCAGATTGAAGTTATGAAACTTCTTTACAAAATTATAAAAAAAGAAAAAATAGCGGCAGTTATGGCTATTCACGATCTAAACCTTGCCTTTCGCTTTGCGGATAAATTTTTAACAATAAAAAACAATACGGTTTATAGCTTTACAAGCAAAGAGGCGGTGACAGCTGCGATTATAAAAGAGGTTTACGATATAAAAGTTAAGCTTGCCAGAATAAACGAATATACCATAGTAACGCCGATATAAAAGGATACCGGAATGAAAAAAGTAATTTTAGCCGTAGTAATTTCAATTTTTTTTTACTCAAACGCCGTTGCCGAAAACATTTCGATTACAGACATGGCGGGCAGGCAAGTTTCGGTTCCGAACAATCCCGCAAAAATCATCTGCATAGGTCCGGGAACCCTCAGGTTAGTATCGTATCTTAATGTTCAACATAGAGCGGTAGGCATAGAAGAGATGGAAAAGATAAGACCGGAAGGAAGACCATATCGGCTTGCAAATCCTAATTTTGTAAAACTGCCGACCATAGGTCCCGGCGGACCCGCGGCAATTAATAAAAAACCGAATATGGAAGCCGTATTAAAAGCCGCGCCGGACATTATATTTGCCTCATATCTTGCTCCTTTCAAAGCGGATGAAATAGAAAAAAGCCTTAATATACCGGTGGTTATAATAAGTTACGGAATGTTTGCCACATTTGACGAAACCGTTTACAAATCAATTGCGCTTATAGGAAAAATTTTAAACGTCCGATTAAGAGCATCCCAAGTAATAAATTATATCGAATCCGCTCGCAAAGATCTGCAAAAAAGGACATTAAATATAACCGATGATAAAAAACCTTACGTCTATCCTTGCGGCATAGGATACAGAGGAACGAAAGGAATTGAAAGCTCCGACAAAAACTATATTCCGCTTAAATGGATTAACGCAAAAAATATTGCGGAAAAAATTCCGAATGTCAAAGGAAGCCATATATTTATAAACAAAGAAAAACTTTTGTTATTAAACCCGGATATTATATTTATAGACGGAGGCGGAAAAGCTTTAATCGAACAAGATATAATAAAAAAACCGGATTACTACAAAGGATTAAAAGCATTTGCCAATAAAAAAGTATATATACTTTTTCCATTCAATTTTTATGTAACAAATATAGGCACGGCAATTGCAAACGCTTATACCATCGGAAAAATTTTATACTCGAAAAAATTTTACGATATTAATCCCGAAAAAAAAGCGGATGAAATCTATACCTTTTTAACCGGAAGCCCCGTATATAAAGATATGAAAAAAAAATACGGCAAAATAGGCGAAGCATATAAAATACCTAAAGAGAAATAAATGAAAAATAATATCGAAATAATTTTAAAATCGGTCGGAATAGTAAAAAGCGAAATCAAAGAGCCTCCTGCTCGTTCGGAGAAAACAAAAATATCCTTATCCGAAAAAATAGAAAAAATAAAAGCGGAAAGAAAAAAAGTAAAAGAAACGATTGCGGAAATAATAATCGAACCGGATAAAACCGATCTGTTAGACGGCATAGAGGATCATTCTCATGTTATGATTTTATACTGGGGAGATAAAGTTTCGGATAAGGCAAGAGAAATCAAAAAGGTTCATCCTATGGGAATAGAAGATCTGCCGGAAAAAGGAATCTTTGCAACCTGTAGCCAAGCAAGACCGAATCCTATACTTATAACAACCGTAAAACTTATAGGAAAAAAGGATAATATATTAAAGGTTCAAGGATTAGAAGCCTTTGATAATAGTCCCATTGTAGATATAAAACCGTATTCTACAAGCTATCACCAAGCAAAAAATCCGAAAACGCCGGAATGGATGCAAAAAATACATAAAAAATTAAAAGAAACCGCCCATAATTAGTATTAAACACAAAAAAGGATGATTATAAAACGGAGAACAGAGACGGGTTAAAAGGTAAAAGAAATAATTAAGGGATTTCTCGCTTTGCTCGAAATGACAGAAAGCAATTTTTTTTACCTGTCAATTTCGATGAGCGTTTTTTTACAGCGTCATTTCGACGAGTGTAGCGAGGAGAAATCTCATAATAAAAATATAATAATATGAATAAGGAGAATAAAAAATTATGAATGCTCAAGAGATATTAGAATCCGAAGATTTTAAAAAATGCGTAAATTTTCACGGGCATATATGCCCTGGTCTGTCAATCGGCTATAAAGCCGCAAAAGCATGTATGGAAGCCATAAAAGAGATAAAATCCGAAGATGAAGAGCTTGTAGCAATAGTAGAAACAGACGCATGCTCTGCGGATGCGGTTCAGGTATTAACAGGCTGCACATTCGGAAAAGGAAACTTCTTTTATAAAGACTACGGCAAAATGGCGCTTACTCTTATAAGCAGAAATTACGGTAAAGGGGTTAGAGTTTCGGCTCGTCCCGACGCTTTTGCTCCTAACCGAGAACATACTAATCTGTCGGGAAAAATAAGAAAAGGGGAGGCGAACGAAAAGGAAACAAAAAGATTCAAACAGCTTCATTTTCAAAAAACCTGCGATATACTGGAAAAACCTTACGAAGAGCTTTTCATAATAAAAAGAACATCTCAAAACCCGCCTCCTAAGGCGAGAATCGAAAATTCGGAAATCTGCGACGAATGCAAAGAAGCGGTAATGAGTTCGAAACTTGAAAGTATTAATAACAAAAAAATATGCAGAGGTTGCGCGGTTAAAAGTTAAACTCTGTATCGCAGGCTATAGGATACCGTCTGCCGTAGCCGAAAGCCTTAGATGTAACTTTAAGACCCAGAGGCGCTTGATGTCTTTTATATTCGTTTTTTGATATGCGCTTTATAATATCTTCTATAAGCCTTTTGTCAAAACCTTGTTTAACAAGGCTGTTAATATCTTTATCCTCTTCTATAAAGCCTTTTAAAACGGCATCTAAAATTTTGTAAGGCGGAAGTTCATCTTCATCTTTTTGCAAAGGCGCCAATTCTGCGCTCGGCGCTTTTCGTATGATATTAAGTGGTATTTTGGGGTAATCTTTATTAATTATATAGCTTAACTCGTAAACTGTAGTTTTCGGAACATCGGCTATTACCGCAAGAGCGCCCGCCATATCTCCATAAAGGGTGCAATATCCTATCGCAAGCTCCGATTTGTTTCCTGTAGTCAAAACCAATGCGCCAGTTTTATTGGAATAAGCCATAAGAATTGTTCCTCTTATTCTTGCCTGAATATTTTGTTCGGTTATTTCCGGCTTATCCGAATTGGATACAAAAAAAAGCCCGTTTAAAAATTTTTTATAAATTTTATCTATGTGGATTACTTCCAATTTTATATTTAAATTTTCGGCAAGAGAGCGGGTATCTTTGTAGTTTTCTTTGCTTGTATATAAAGAAGGCATAAATATTCCGGTTACATTTCGTGCGCCTAAAGCTTCAACCGCAATAGCGGCAGTTAAGGCGGAATCTATGCCTCCGCTTAGTCCTATTACCGCTTTTGAAAAGCCTGACTTAATAATATAATCTCTTACGCCGGTAATAAGAGCATTTAAAATTGATTCATTTTCGTGGGCAAAATTTAAGGTTAAAGGATTATAAATTTGGGAAGGGGTAGTATCATAAGTAATTAGCTCCTCTTTGAATTCTGTTGCCATTACGCAAAAATTGCCGCGCGAATCGCATACGGCGCTTAACCCGTCGAAAATAAGGCTGTCATTTGCTCCCGCCTGATTTACATATATAAAATCTATGCCGTTATTTCTTGCGGTAGAAGATATTAAAGACGCCCTAAAATTATTTTTTTTTGCTTCAAAAGGGGAGGCGGATATATTAATGATAATTTTTGCTCCGTTGTCTGCAATATCTGCTACGGGATCATTTTTATAATATCTGTCTGATATTACGCTTTTATCATTCCAAAAATCTTCGCAAATAGTAAGCCCGATTTTTTCCCCTTTATATAAAAATGCTTCGGAAGTTTTGCCTTCTTCAAAATATCTTGTTTCGTCAAACACGTCGTAAGAAGGCAAAAGCCGTTTATAAGCTTTATGAATAATTTTTCCATTTTCAAATAAAGCCGCAGCGTTAAAAAGAGGTTTTTCTCCTTTTATACGGTTTATATCCGCATAACCGCATACTACTCCTATACCTTTTATAGATTCTACAAGCCTTGTTAATGTATTAAGATTTTCATTTATAAAAGCTTGCTTTTCCAAAAAATCTTTTGGCGGATACCCGGAAACCGCCAGTTCCGGAAACGCTACAATATCCGCTCCCAAAGATTTTGCTTTATTTGCAAACTCCGTTATTTTATTAAAATTATACTCGAAATTTCCTATTATAGGATTAATCTGAGCTAATGCTATCTTCATTATTCGGCAATCTCCAATCTTTAATTAGTTTTGTAGAAAAAAGCCTTCTTTTGTTTGGTTATTACAATTTTTTTTAAAAAGATGGGATTTAAACTTATTATAAAAGATCAATGTCTGCAAAGAAATATCCCATCTCAAACGCCGCCGTATCGGGAGCGTCCGAGCCATGCACTACATTTTTTTCTATATCGGTTGCAAAATCGTATCTTATGGTTCCTTGTTCAGCCTCTTTATAATTGGTGGCGCCCATAAGTTTACGGTTTTTTTCTATAACATTTTCCCCTTCCAAAATCATTACGACACAGGGGCCGGAAGACATAAAATCTGTAAGGCTTTCAAAAAAAGGGCGCTTGCTATGAACCGTGTAAAAGCCTTTTGCTTTTTCTTTTGTCATTTCGATTAATTTCATAGCGGCTATTTTTATGCCGTTTGTTTCAAAACGTTTGATAACTTCGCCTATCAAACCTTTTTTAACCCCGTCCGGTTTAATGATAGATAATGTTTTTTCCATTTCAATTCCTTTCAAAAATTTTAATTTTATGAGATGTTTTTTCTATCTTTTTATAATTTTTTTTGTATCTAAAATATAGTAATAGTGGCTTGTTATTAAGCAAATTTAAAGCTTAAATGCAAGATTAATAAATTAAAACTTTATTTTTATCGAATTAATTTGAGGAATAGATAGGTTACAATGCAACATCCCTACAATATTAAGTTGTTTAAAAACAACAAAGGGGCGGAGGCGTAAAGATAAATCTATCGCATTGCGTTTGGTTCAATATATAAGATTGGGCAGCCATAAAACTATGCTCGGAAATATCATAAGCAGTATTATACCCGCAATTACGGCGAATAAAAAGGGGATGATTCCTTTAAATATAGATTCTAACGGAACCCCTCCTTTTATTACGTTTTGAGATACGCCGTAAACCACATAAACGTTTATGCCTACAGGCGGGGTTATTACTCCCATTTCGGTTACCAAAACTATAATTACTCCGAACCAGATAGGATCATAACCCAGATTTTGCACTATGGGGAAAAAGATCGGAATTGTAAGCATTATTAAAGCAAGCGAATCCATAAAACAGCCGCCTAAAAAGTATATTATTATTATTAATCCGATTATCATATAAGAGGGAAGATCAAAGCCGCTTACCCAGCTTGCTATGTTAAAAGGTATTCTTGTAACCGCCAAAAATTTTCCGAATATAACTGCCCCTGCCACTAAAAATAATACCATACATGATGTTCTTATAGTTTCATATAATGATTTTACAAATCCTTTCCATGTAATTTGACGTTTGATTACGGATATTGCCAAAACTCCGAACGCTCCTACTCCGGCGGCTTCGGTTGGGGTAAATAATCCTTTAAAAAGCCCGCCCATAACCAGAATAAAAACCAGAAGTGTATCTGCCAGATTTTTTAAAGAGATTAGTTTTTGTTTTAAAGTGAATTTTTCTCCTTTTGGTCCTTGTTTCGGAGATACCGAACAGGTGATGTATATGCATATAATAAAAAGGGTTGTTAGCAGCAGAGCGGGAAGTATTCCCGAAACGAATAAAGCGCCTATTGATTGCTCGGTTAGTATTCCATAGACTATTAATACTACGCTGGGCGGCATGATCATTCCGAGTCCTCCGCCGGCGGAAACGGATCCTGCCGCAAGTCTGTTTGTGTAATTGTAGCGTTTCATTTCGGGCATTCCTACCGTAGCCATTGTAGCCGCGGTAGCGGGGCTTGAGCCGCATACTGCGCCAAATGCGGTACAAGAACATACCGTAGCCATAGCAAGCCCGCCTCTGATTGCTCCGAGAAATTTATAAGCCGTGTCGTAGAGTCTTCGGCTTATGCCGCCGTTGAATGCAAATTGTCCCATGAGTATAAAAAGGGGGATTGTAGTAAGATTGTAAGATGAAAATGTGGAGTATATTTCTCTTGAAAGCAGATTTAATCCGCCTTTAAAAGATATTAACAGGCTGAAACCTATAAAGCCTATTAAAGCCATAACGTAGGCTACTGGCATTTTGGTCATAAATATGGCAATCATTATAATTATGCCGATTATGCCGAGTAATGTGGGGTCCATTGTGTTTTTCCTCTATTTAAATTTTGCCGGATAACTTTGTAGTTTGCACGATTTCGGCGTTGGATAAAAATTTTAACCGCCTTGAACTTGAACAAACCATTTTGTTATCCGGCGAAGTTTCATCATTTTTTTTTGTGATTAGATTTTAATTACGAGATTTCTCCTCTTTTAACCCGTTTCCATTTTATAATCATTCTTTTTTAAAAAAGTTTAGGATGTCTTTAAAAATAAAAAGAGAAAATATTAAAAAACATAAGGAGAGTATGTAGATAACATAATATTCCGGAAGCTGAAGATTCATAGAGACTTCGCCGGATTGCCGCATTGTATAAGCATAAACAGCTATTCTCCATGTCGCGATTATAAACAGGATAAAGGATAGAATATTTGTTATTACTTTTATGATTGCCTGTGTTTTTGCCGTAAAAAGTCTTACAAGTATCTCCACTCCTATATGAGCATCCTCTTTGCGAGCGTAAGGAAGGCTCATAGCTACAACAAAAGCGGCAAGGAAACCGACTATTTCTTCGGTTCCGAAGATCGGATGATCGAAAAATCTACCGGTTGCATTTATGCAGGTAAGAAATACCATTGCCAAAAGGCATACCGCGCTGATTATTTTCATTTTATCTTGTATATATTCAAGAATTTGCCAAAATTTAGTCATTGTTTTATCTTTATTATAATTATTGGAAAGTAGAAGACGTTGCATGCAATGTTTCTGTGGCTAGAATTTTTAATCATAATAAATCACAGTTCGGATAATTATGAGATTTCTCCTCGCCTCGCTTGTCGAAATGACAAGTAAAAAAAATTGCTTCTCGTCATTTCGAGCGAAGCGAGAAATCCCTTCATTATTTTGTTTGCCTTTTTATAATTATCTGTATTTGTGTATAGTATTATTGCAGGCTTTTTAATGTTTTTTGGGTAAAATCAATTATCTCTTTTCCTTTAAGCTGTTTTTGATCCAATTCTTTTTGATAAGCCTCTATGATGGGAAGAACCGCTTTTCTCCATTTTTCGGCTTCTTTTTTGTCTATTCCTATTATTTGATTTCCTTCGTTTAAAAAGAATTTTATGCCTTCAACATCGCTTGCATCCCATGCCTCGCCATGTTTTTGCGCCCATTCGTTATTAATTTCTTCTATTATTTTTTTAGCATTATCTGGCAAAGAGTTCCATTTATCTTTATTTATAACTACAAAAAATACGGTGGTATATGCGGATGCAAATGCGGCGGTAGCATAATCGGTTACCTCTCCGAGTTTCCATCCTTTATTTGATTCCAAAGGATACATGCCTCCGTCAACGGTTCCTTTTTGTATGCTTTGATATGCTTCTGGCATTGGAGTGGCAACTGGGGTTGCGCCAAGCGCTCGAACAACCGCCGCGCTGTTGCCTGTGGCTCTTAATTTGATGCCTTTTAAGTCTTCAAGTTTTTTTATCGGCTTTTTTTTGGTATGGATAAGCCCGGGGCCGTGAGCATGGAAGTATAAAACTTTGGTATCGTCAAACTCTTTGGGCTGAAATTTTTTATAGACATCATTTGCAACTTTGGTAGCGGCAACTCCGCTTGTATAGCCGAGCGGAAGATCAACTGTTCCCAAAACGGGAAACCTGCCTTTTGAATATGCAAGAACCGAAAATCCTATATCCGAAAGCCCTTCTACTACTCCGTCATAGCATTGGTTGGCTTTTGTAAGGGTTTGTCCGGGATAGTATTGGATTTTAACCTGTCCGTTTGTTCTTTTTTCAACCTCTTTGCACCATTGTTCAGCAAGTTGGGATTGAATGTGAGTCGGAGGGAAAAAATTACTGTATGTAAAGGTGAAGGTTTCTGCCGATGCGGCAGTTGAACCGACTGCAAAAAAGCCGGTTATAAAAAACAGACCGAATAAAAATGTAAAGATTGTTTTTAAGTTTTTCATTATATTATCTCCCGATTGTTTTGTTTCCGTATAAAAAAGGCAGTTTCATATTCTGCTTTTTGGGTTGCGGCTTATTCAAGGAGCATTCGGTGCAATTAAATAAACGCCGGGCAAAGCCGCATAAAGAGCCGCGCATTTTACGAGGTCTTTTTTCCAAGTTTTTTCATTCGGGGCATGCGCTTCCGCCTCTTTTCCGGGTCCAAAACCTATGGTAGGGATGCCGAACATGCCTGTTATGGAAACTCCGTTTGTAGAAAATGTCCATTTGTCTATTTTCGGCTCTTTATTAAATAGGTTTTTATACGTTTTAACTACCGCGGCGCAAGCCGGATTATTTTCTTCCACTACCCACGAAGGAAAATAGCACTTCGTAGGATAAACAAAACCTGTATATGACGGTTTTTGATATTTATATAATTCAACTTTTGCTTCGGAATTTTTTACGGAGGTTAATTTTTTTATTTGATTTAAAGCCGATTCTTCATTCTCTCCTTTTGTAAGGCGTCTGTCTATTGATATGCTACATTCGTCTGCAACCGCGCATCTGGACGGAGAGGAGAAAAATATTTCGGATACCGTAAGGGAACCTTTTCCCAGAAACTTATCCTCCATCAGTCTTGTATGAAGTTTTTGCAGTTCAATAAGTATAGGCGCCATTTTAAATATAGCGTTGTCTCCTCGTTCCGGCGCGGAGCCATGAGCGCTTATTCCGGAAGTCGAAACTTTTATTTCCATTCTTCCTCTTTGTCCTCTATAGACGGCGCCGTCCGTAGGTTCTGTTGAGATAACAAATTCCGGTTTTAGTCCGAGCTCTTTAATAATATACTGCCAGCAAAGCCCGTCGCAGTCTTCCTCTTGAACAGAGCCTACCATAATTAGGGTGTAATCATCTTGAAGTCCGAGATCTTTTATTATTTTGCCTGCATAAACCATTGACGCCATACCGCCTTCCTGATCGCTGGCGCCTCTGCCTATTATAATGTCATCATCTTCGTATCCTTTATAAGGATCATATTTCCAATTTGCGATATTTCCTGTCCCTACCGTATCAATATGGGCGTCGTAGGCTATTATTCTTTTGCCGTTTCCTATGGTTCCGTGGATGTTTCCCATGTTGTCTATTTCGGTTTTATCGAAGCCGACTTTTTCCATCTCTTCTTTGATGCGTAAAACCACTTTTTTTTCATTTCCGCTTTCGCTGGGAATGCTTATCATATCTCTTAAAAAGCGGGATATATCTTCTTTATATGCCTCGGCTTTTTGTTTGATTTTATTGAAATTCAGCAATTACCACCTCCGAATTAGGTTCCATTTTAATATTGTTTTAAGAATTTATTATTATAGTCTAACATTTTTTTTACAAAGCATTTTATTACAAAATTTATAGGATTGCAAATATAGATTTTTATTTTTTTTAAAAAAATAAAAATCTATATTGACTATGTCTGTTATTATGTGAAAAATAACAAAAAAATTTGCTGTATTTTTTAACCCCATAATGAAAGATTCTTTTATGATTAGAATAACTGACATATTGGATAAAGTTCAACAATATAACCCTGAAGCGGATTTTAATATTATAGATAAAGCCTATATTTTTTCTGCACGCTCTCATGCCGGGCAGGTAAGACTTTCCGGCGAACCTTATCTTTCTCATCCATTGGAGGTGGCGGGTATTCTTGCGGATATGAAGCTTGATACGGTTAGTATAGCAGCAGGTCTTCTTCACGACGTTATAGAGGATTCCAAAGCCGAAAAGAAGGAGATAGCCGAGGTTTTCGGAGCCGAAACAGCGCATATTGTAGAAGGGGTTACAAAATTAAGCGAACTTAATTTCAGAAGTGATCAGGAAAGAGAAGCGGAAAGCATAAGAAAGATGATTCTTGCAATGGCTGACGATATAAGGGTTATATTGATTAAGCTTGCAGATCGTATTCATAACATGAGAACTTTGGGTTATCATCCTACGGAGAAGAAAAAAAGGAAAATAGCCAAGGAGACTCTTGATATTTATGCTCCTATTACGGCAAGGCTCGGTATTAAATGGATGAAAATAGAGTTGGAAGATACTGCTTTTAAATATCTTCAGCCGGCAGAATATACGATGATTAAAAATATGGTCGCTAAAAGTAAAGAGGAAAGAAGCGAATATGTAGAAAAGGTAAAATTGTTAATTAAAAATGAAATAAAAGCGGCAGGTTTGAAATGTGAGGTTTTGGGCAGATTTAAATATTTTTACAGTATATATAATAAGATGAGGCAGCAGAATCTCGAATTTGAAGAGGTGTATGATATAATAGCTTTCAGAATTATATTGGATACGGTTCATCAGTGCTATGAAGCGTTGGGTATTATTCATTCTCTTTGGAAGCCTATTCCTAAAAAGTTTAAAGATTATATAGGTTCTCCCAAGCCTAATATGTATCAGTCTCTTCATACTACGGTTGTAAGTCCTTACGGAGAAAGAGTGGAAATACAGATAAGAACATGGGAGATGGACGAAACCGCAAGGCTCGGCATTGCAGCTCATTGGAGTTATAAAGAAGGAATAAAAGCGGATGAAAAAACCGAAAAAATTTATGCGTGGCTGCAAGAGATTATAGAAAACCAGAAGAATATAAAAGATTCTAAGGAGTTTATGGAGAATATAAAGATAGATCTTTTTCCGGACGAGGTCTATATTTTTACTCCTTTGGGCGAGATAAAATCTTTTCCAAAAGGGGCTACTCCTATTGACTTTGCCTATTCGATTCATACGGAAGTAGGTAATGAATGCGTAGGCGCTAAAGTAAACGGCAGAATGATTCCTTTAAAATATCAGCTTAATATCGGAGATATTGTTACTGTCTTAACAAAAAAGGGCGGCAGGCCGAGTAAGGACTGGCTTGGGTTTGTAAAAACCGTAAGAGCTCGTTCTAAAATAAGACAGAGTATTAAAACCGAGGAAAGAAAAAGAAGCATTACTCTTGGCAGAGAGATGTGCGAAAAGCTTTTTAGGAAAAATAAGCTTAACTTTAATTCTTTTGCCAAATCGGAAGATATGGAAAAGGTAATTGAAGCTTTGGGGTTTAAAACTTTAGATGATTTAATAGCAAGCGTAGGTTACGGCAAAACCACTCCGGCTCAGATAATAGGGAAGCTTCAAGCCTTTGACGAAGCAAAGGATGAAGATAAACAGGAGGCTATTTTAAGCAAAATAGCGGAGCGTCCTAAAAAAAGAAAGGATAAAAGCGGAATAATCGTAAAAGGATTAGACGATATTCTTATTAGATTTGGCAATTGCTGTCAGCCTGTTCCTGGAGAGCATATTGTAGGCTATATTACGCGCGGATACGGGGTTACAATACACAGAACCGATTGTACCCATGCCTTGAATATGAATCCGGAAAGAAGAATCGAAGCGGACTGGGGCAAAGAGGATAAGCAGGGAAGGTATCCTGCAAAATTAAAGATTGTATCTTACGACAGAGTAGGGCTTCTTGCAGACCTTACGGCTTGTATGAAAAAAAATGATTCTTCTATAGAGGATATTAAGATAGATAAGCATCCTAATAAAACCGCGGACTGTATTTTTTTTATAACGGTTAGAGATAACGAGCATTTAAAGGAGATAATATCGGATCTTAAAAGGGTTAAGACGGTTCAGTTTATTCAAAGACTTTAGTTCCCGTAGAATCAAGCAAAATAAAACTCGTTTCTACGGGAACTAATGGTTTTGTTGCGCTTAAATTTTCCCGTTATATAAATTCCATACGGGAAAGATTAGGTCGTAATCGTTCCAGTTCAGATTGCCGTCAATTATTTTATCGGCAAAGTTTTCTAAAAATATTTTAAAATTTTTTAGATTTTTCTCTGTTATTATGTTCTGTAATCCGCATTTATTTTTACATAATCAACCGAAAGATCGCAGGTATATACGGTTGCCGAGGCTTCGCCTCCCATGTTTATATCAAGAAGGATAACAAACTCATCTTTTTTAATAATTGCGGAGGCTTTTTTCTCAGCCTTCTCTCCGCAAGGCCGGGAGTTTTCCATTATCATAACCTCGTCGAAAAACAGGTTGATACGGTTGGGGTTAAAATTTACTCCGGCTCTTCCCGCTGCGGCAAGTATTCGTCCCCAGTTTGCATCTTCTCCGAAAATAGCGGTTTTAACCAAAGGAGAGCTTGCTATTACGTCGGCTATTTTTTTTGCGTCATCTCTTGTAAGCGCGCCGATTACTTTTATTTGGACTAGTTTTGTAGCGCCTTCCCCGTCTTTAACGATTTTTTTTGCAAGGGTTAATAAGATTTCGTTAAGGCTTTTTTCAAAAGCCTTTTTTACTTCGTTCTTATCTATGCTTAACCCGGAAGCTCCGTTTGCAAGAAGTAAAACCGTGTCGTTTGTGCTTGTATCACCGTCTATCGTAATTTTATGGAAAGAATTTGCTATGGCATCATTTAAGATTGTTTGAAGTTTATCCTGATCAGCTTTAATATCTGTACATACAAAGCAGAGCATCGTAGCCATATCCGGATGTATCATTCCGGCTCCTTTTGCTACGCCGGAAACGGTAAAAGAGATGCCGTTTATCTTTTTTGATACGGATGCCAGTTTGAAAACCGTATCTGTAGTCATTATAGCTTCCGCAAGCTCTTTGCCTTTGGAATCGTTTGAATTTGCTATAAGTTTCGGTATTGCGAATTTGATTTTTTCTTTGGGAAAGGGCTGCCCTATTATTCCTGTTGAAGATATAAAAACTAAACTTCGGTCAATTTGCAGCTGCAAGGCAAGAGAATTTATAACCTCATAAGCGTCTTCGATCCCTTTTTTGCCTGTGCAGCAGTTGGCATTTTTACTATTTATAATAACCGCTTGAGCATAACCCTTTTTTATTTTTTCAATATCAATAATTACAGGAGCAGCTTTTATAATATTTTTTGTAAAGACTCCCGCAACAGATGCGGGAGTCTGGCTATATATTAAGCCCAAATCCTTTTTGCCGTCTTCTTTAAGCCCCGCGTTTATTCCGGCGGTTAAAAATCCCGGACAAAATTTACTCATTATATTTCGCCTTTCAAATATTTTTTTCTTTTATTCTCTTCAAATCTTTCTATGGCATAACGGAGCATTGTTCGAGGCATATTTTTGTATCGGTTTTTCACAAACTCTTCTTCGGTTTTAAGGCTTCGTTTGCCTACTTCTCTTAGCGTCCATCCTACGGCTTTATGGATAAGGTCCTCTTTATCCTTGATTAGTATATCCGATATATTTAACGCGTTTTTAAAATCGTTGTTTTTAATAAAATGGTGTGTTGATATTATTGAAATTCTTCGCTCCCATAAATTTTTTGATAACGCAAGATCATAAATCGGTTTTTTGTCTTTATTCTCCAAATAAGCGCCGGCTATATTAGAAGCGGATATATCTACTATATCCCAGTTATTTATAAATTCGGTATTTTCAAGATAAAGTTCATATATAGCTTTTTTTATATTTTGGTCACCTTTTTTAAAAGCGTTTATCATCATTAAAACGGAAAGAAGACGTTGTTCGTGCCACTTTGACTTAATAAGTTCCGATATATCGTTAATGGCAATATCCTGATATGTTTTGGCGATTTTTCTCAATACGGGAACTCTTATGCCGAGAAATTTATCTCCTTCCCCGTATTCTCCTTTTTTTGTTTTGAAAAATTTTAGGGAATGAGCGGCGATTTTTTTATCCCCCGTTTTTTTAAGTTCCGTTTTTATTTTTTTTACTATAGGGCTCATAAAACGAATAATTGACATAATTACAAGCTAATTGTCAATTAACAAATGATATAATTATCACTGACAAGAGCCGCTCTGCAAAAAAAAATTTGCTTATCTCCTTTCGTAATCATTTTTTTTGGCGTCTATAACATAGTCATGGGGTTTTTCTCTGTTTATATTTTTATTATGAGATTTCGCCTCAATTATTTCGTCGAGATGACAAGTAAAAAAAACAGGTTATATTCAACGCATCAATATAAAATTAGTTTGACAATAAATTAAAATTATTTGATAATTATACTGAAGAAAATAAATTTTTCGCTTATCCTTTTTTGAGATGCCGCTTTTAATCTTGAAGCGGAGTTGTTTTATTTAACTTGTTGAATTTGCATTAAGCTTTTTTAAGGATTGGAGTATATTATGAAAAAGCCATTCATATATTTTATAAGTCTGCTGTTTGTATTCTCGTCGTTTAACATATTGGCTCGAGCTGCAAAAAATAAGAATGGAAATAAAACAATTCAATCCGAAACGGATAAGCAGAAATCCGATCTGCCGTATTTGGTTAAAGTCAAACCCTTAAAATTAAAAATTTTTAAAAAAACTTCTCTTGAAATAGCGGCATTGAAAAAAGCCGCTATAGTCTACTATGAAGAAACAGGAGCATGGCCTCTTGATGCCGAAAGACTTAAAGCTTTCGGTCTTAAAGAATGGGACGGCAACAGCTCTTGGGGAACGCCGATAAGCTTTTATGTGGAAAACGGAGAGTTTGTAATATCTAACGAGGCGCCGGATAATTTACATGAGGCTTTTAGTGGATTAGGAAGAATTGAAAAAGATAAAAAAACGGGGAAGGTTAATATACATATTTCCCCTCCCGATTCAATTAAAATCAGAGACGACGCCAGATTATTTGAACAAGACATAATTATAAGCAAAGATTCGCCCGCGTTACAGTTGGAAGATACAAATTTATCGGAGGGCAATTTGTCAGACGCAAACTTATCAGATGCCAATAATTCTTTATCTGTTTTTATTATGAATAAAAACGGAGAGTTGGTTGTGTTAAGCAATGAAAAACTCCCGAATGTTACGGTAAAACAGAAAGGAGATGTAGAAGTAAAAGGAAATTTAAGTGCGGTTTCAAATACAATCCGATTAAAAAATATTGAAAACGAGGGAACCTCTCTTATAGAGATGGCTGGCGTCAATAATAAATATAAAGCCGCATTAAGAATCGGAGACACATACAAAAATGATAAAAAAGAGGTAATTCCGGAAGGCTTTCAGTTAGGCTCCATATCAAAACACCCGGTAACCATGCTTGTAAACAATTCCCCGCGCGTAATTATAGACGAAGAGAATTTAAGCACTTTTAATATTAACGCTTTCAATCTTAATTCCGGCAATATTACCGCAGATAATATCAAAATAAATAAAACAATAAACGGTGAAGATACTTCCAAACTTTTTGAAGGGCTCAGAGTGTTAATTAACTCCGAAGAGTTATTCGGCATTATAAATAGAGATGAAAAACTTATGACTGAAACAAATATAGAAGATTATGCAATATCTGTGGCGGGAACAGGAGCGCTTGTAGGCGATATAATTCCTGCGGTATCAAGCAAATATATCATAGGCTCTTCCGAACGCTCTTTTAAAGCGGGATATTTTGATCATTTATATATTTCAGGCTCTTCGCTTTATATGGACGGAATAAAAGTGCTAAGCTCTGAAGGAGCGGTTTTAAACGGCGATATTTCCGGCACAGGCGTTAAAACCGTTATTGACGAAAATAATCCGAGCAATACCAAACTTGCTTCCGAAACCGCAATCACAAGATATGTTCAAGAAAAAGTTGCAAACATATCCGGCATTCCGGGCAAACTTAAACTCGGAGGAGATTTTGTAACTACAGGCGATATAATGCTTGATGTTATAGGCGGCGGAACAGCGGAAATTACCCTTCCCGTAATAGGAACTTTGGCTACCCGCGCGTGGGTGCTTGAACAGAATCTATCTGCGGATATGGTCTTATCTAATTTAGAAGATGTAGCCGATACTCTGCCCGATACTGCAGGCAACATGTTAATATGGGATAACAGCGGAATATTGCAAAGCAGAGCTTTAACAAGAGACGTATCGGTAAATCAATACGGCAATGCTACGGTTAATAGTATAGACGGCAAACCTATAACTTTAGGCGGCGTTTTTACAACTACCAATTCGATAGAATTAGACGCTTCAAAGGATGTAACCGTTAAAATAGAAGAGAGCGGAACTCTTGCCACCCAGACTTATGTCGCCGGTCAGATAGAAGGTTCCAATATATCGTCTGAGTTGGAAAACCTTAAGGATACCGATATAACCGCCTCCGATACTTCCGGCGATATAATAATATGGGATTCCATAAACAAAAAATGGATTAACAGAAAAGTTTCGCAAGATATTAGTTTGGAAAAGGGCGGTAAAGTTACAGTTAAAAGCATAAGCGGCAAGTCTATAAGTTTGGAAGCGGGATTTAAAACTACCGGCGCGGGAAACATAGAATTCAATGCAACTTCTCCAGTATCCGTTGAAATAAACAGAGGCGGAGTATTGGCTACTATTGCAGATATTAACGATTATATCGTAGCCGCAGGCGATGCCGCCGCGCTAAAAGATTTGGTGGATACGGAAGTTACTTCTGCCAACGGAGGAGATTTATTAATATGGGATGCTTCCAATCAAAAATGGTTTAACCGCGAGGTAAGCGGGGATATTGCGATGGCGCGGGACGGCGGCGTTACAATAAAACGTATAGGCGGTAAATCTATTGCTTTAGGCGGAGAACTTATCACCTCCGGGAAATTCATTACAACCGGCGGAGATATTACTTTTAATGCCGAAGGGGCGACGGTTTTAACATTGCCCGAAAGCGGAAGGCTGGCAAGAATAGAGGATGTGGAAGCCTATATGATAGCGGCAAACGCTACCGCTTTGTTATCTAACCTTATTGATACCAATATTAACGATACAATAGCTTCCGGCGATATACTGGTATGGGATGCTTCCAATCAAAAATGGTTTAACCGCGAGGTAAGCGGAGATATTGATTTGGCGCAGGACGGAGCTGCGACAGTATACAAAATAAGCGGCAAGCCTATAAGTCTTGGCGCGGAATTTAAAACTATCGGCGGAGGTAATATAGAGTTAAGAAATATGGACGCTTCTCCCGTATCAATTGAAATAAGAGACAGCGGCGTTC
>JAFDMF010000047.1 GCA_019306065.1 Deltaproteobacteria bacterium | reverse complement strand
ATAAAACTTTTTTAAATGCGCATTTAATTAAAAACGGTTTTGCAGAGGTTGATCTATCCTATAACTTTAAAAATAAAAACCGATTTATAGACTATTTTAAAAAGGCTCGGTTATAGTAGTATTGACGAAATGCAAGCCGAACTTTATTTTGACTATTATTGCTATTTTTGGTTTACCTATACTCTATTTTAAATAACATAAAGAGAATAAAAAATTGATTACATTCGACATATTATTAACTATACTCAAAGATCCTACAACACGCTTTTTCATTTGTATTATTGGCGTCATTTTTTTGGCAGGTTTTTTGGGTCGTTTATTCAGAAAACGGACAAATAAAATAATCGCAATTCTGCCAAATGTAGCTGTCTCAATCGGAATTCTCGGCACATTTTATGGTGTCTTTATCGGATTATTAAACTTCGATGTTTCAAAAATTAATGATAGTATCCCGAAACTGCTTGAAGGGTTAAAGTTAGCATTTACCACTTCAATAGCAGGTTTAATCGCATCAATAATTCTTAAATTTGTCTTTGAATTTAAGGCTACTTTGGAAGATTCCAAAAATAATGTTCAACAAGATGATCCTGTAGAACTTTTAAAAGAGATCGTATCCGGGATTAATAGCCTTGAAAAATCATCAAGAGAAGTTGAAAAATCAATTGTGTCATGTTTTAGGTCTGACGAGGAATACTCTTTAATTTCTCAGCTTAAACTTATTAGGCAAGAAATTATTGATACAAAAAGAGAGATGAGCGATTCATTTGAAAATTTTGCTGAAAAAATTGCGGAGTCAAACACAGATGCTCTGATTAAAGCTCTTGAAAAGGTAATTAACGAGTTTAATGTAAAATTAAATGAATTGACAAACGAATCTTTTAAAAATCTCAGTGCTGCAATGATAAAACTGACTGAATGGCAAGAAAACTACAAAACTTATATTGACCAAACAGAAGACAAAATTAATACTCTTCTTAATCAAATGTCGCAAACAGTAACAGTACTTAATGATACGTCGGAAAGAATTTCCAAAATTGATAATAACCTCGAAAATATTGACAGCACATTAAGCGGTATATCTGTTTCCGCTGAAGATATATCCAACCATTTAGAAAGCTTGAAACTTCAAAATGAAGTTTTAAAAGAAACAATTACATCAATAAAGCAAATAGGCGAAGAGGCGAAGAGAGTCTTGCCTACTATTAATGAACAATTAAACAATTTAACAGATAAACTTGAAACTTCTGTCTTAAAAGTTACGAAAAAGCTTGAATCAAATAGTTCGGTTGTTACCGATTTTGTCAACGACTCTACAAAAGATATTCAAAAAGCTGTGGATAGTTATACCGAAAAAATTCAAAGTTCCATTGAAGATATAGACAAAGGTTTAGAGGAAGAACTCTCAAAAGCCTTGAATTCTTTAGCCGGAAGCCTTGCTTCGCTATCGGCAAAGTTTGTTGAAGATTACGAGCCACTAACCGAACGTTTACGAGAAATTGTAAAGTTATCGGAGAAAATAGATGCTTAAGTTTCGGTCTGTTAAAACTGAGGCTGACAGCGAATGGATATCCATATCCGATTTAATGTCCGTACTAATGATGATATTCCTTTTTATTGCTATTAGCTACATGCACAACGTACAAAGAAATCAACTTAATGTAAAAAAAGTAGCGGTTGCCTATCAGGAATTGCAAACGGATCTATATCGGGAACTTTGGGAGGAGTTTAAAGAAGATCTGCCGAATTGGAAAGCTATTATTGAAAAAGAAACGCTGACAATAAGATTTGAAGAGCCGGAAGTTCTTTTTAGTATCGGAAGCGCAGAGATAACAGATAAATTCCAGTTAATTTTGGAAGATTTTTTTCCCAGATATGTCCGTATTATTTCATCTGACAAATATAGAAACAATATAGAAGAAATAAGAATAGAAGGGCATACATCTTCGGAATGGGTTGGAGAAATCCGCGAAATGGAAGCCTATTTTAACAACATGAGTTTATCCCAAAACCGCACACGTTCCGTACTTAAATATTGTTTGAGTCTAATTAAAAACTCTATAATATTAAGTTGGGCACAGCAATATATTACCGCAAACGGACTTTCATCAAGTCATTTAATTAAAAACAAAGAAGGAATAGAGGATAAGGAAAAATCCCGAAGAGTAGAATTTCGGACAAAAACAAATGCCGAAAAAAAAGTTGTTGAAATAATAGAGCATATGGAAAAAATATGAGATTGCCTGACTATACAAAATGTGTAGAAATAAATCAATTATTAGTTGCTATGGGAGTTAAAACAATCCCAACGCTTCCTGTTGTTCGATTTGAAAAGGAAATCATAAAACGTTTTGAACGGGAGTATTTTGACCATGAAGATGTAAAAATAGGAGAACAGCTTATTGACAGCGCAATACCTGTTTATAAATCGGATTTAACTCAAAGACCGGGGGAACTTCTTGAGTATAAAGGGCGAAAAGTGGTTGCATATATACGGGATCAACGTGCAACCATTGATTTTGATTGCAATTATAGTAATTACAGGTATCATTTATGCAATTGTATAACCTTACAATCCATGAGAGATATTGGCAGAGAAGAAAGGTATTTGGCAACTCAACGAAATGACGGGATGTTTGAGGTGCATGATTTAACCGTTCATCCTATTCAAAAGGGTATTGTCAGAATGGATCTATGCAAAAATTGTGAGGAAATTCTTAGAAAAAAAAGAAAATATTTTGCTCCATTCAATTTAAAAAAATACTTTGAGACAAATGATTCTTATACGCCTAAAGCCATCAAAAAAATAGAAGAGGTTCGTTCAATACAAACCTATTCGCCAAAGCAGGCAGACTACTCAAGAGAATACCGCAAAGCTTGTAATAATAAATGCCGAATATGTTCTGTTGACTGTAGCGAAGCAACAGGATTTTTACATATGCACCATATTAATGGCGATAAGTCAAATAACGACAGGCATAATTTACAAATTTTATGTGTTGATTGCCATTCCAAACAGCCTTTGCACAGACGTATGTTAGGAAACCCCAAATTTAAAAGACAAATTGAAATTATTACAAAACTTAGGATTGATCAAGGACTGCTGACAGTTTAAAATAATCATTTGATAAAATAAAAAAACAAGGCTGCCCAAAACCAAACCGAACTTTAACTTAAAACTTACGCTTTAATTAGAAATAATTTGCGAGGGGTTATAAATGGAATTATCCTCTTTTAATTTACAACACGGCTTCTTTATACCCGCCAATAATTCCAAATAAAAACCATGCTTTTTTTCATAATCTTCGCAAATTTTTTCGACATCATAATTAAACAACTTAGCATGTTCGTCTCGGAGTTTACGTATTTCATTTATAATAGGGTCGTTCATTGCTTCCTCCTAATAAAAATCAAATCTTATCTTGACTATTAACTTTATTTTTAGTTACCTGCCTTATTATTTTTATACAAATAAAATACTTAAACGCAACCAATATATGTAAAAGAATGACGAAAATTTGCCAAATAACAAAGTAGGTTGTTTGCAAGGCGAATAGACAACCTATTTTGAGGATTAGAATTTAAAAAATGAAACAAACAACTCTAATATGCGGAAAATATAAGCTTACGCTGGGCTCCGAAACAAAAATAATGGGCATATTAAACGTTACGCCGGATTCTTTTTCGGACGGCGGAAAATTTTTTGCCGCAAAAGACGCCGTAATACAAGCAAAAAAAATGGAACAAGAAGGGGCGGACATAATAGATATAGGCGGAGAATCCACAAGACCTTTTGCAGAATCCATAACCGAACAGGAAGAAATAAACAGAGTAATACCGATTATAAAAAAACTTGCGGATCAAATAAATATCCCTATATCCATAGACACTACAAAACCGGCGGTAGCCGAAGAAGCGATAGAAGCCGGAGCATCTATAATAAATGATATAAGCGGACTAAAATTTGACCCTGATCTTGCAAAAATCGCAGCGGATTATAATACCCCTTTAATACTTATGCACATGAAAAAAAATCCGCGAACAATGCAGACAGCCCCTAAGTATAAAAATTTAATCGAAGAAATAAAACAATTTTTATCCGATGCGGTTAAAATTACTCAAACCTATAATATATCAAGAAAACAAATTATCATAGATCCGGGCATAGGCTTTGGAAAAACATTTGCTCATAACCTTATAATTTTAAAAAGATTACAAGAATTTAAAACATTAAACTTTCCGATACTTATAGGAACATCAAGAAAAGCCTTTATAAGAAACCTGCTTGCAGAAGATAATAAAGAACCGCTTTCTATCTCTACAATTGTAGAAACAGGCACAAATGCCACAGTAGCCGCAGCGGCTCTGAACGGAGCGGATATTGTCCGCGTTCATAATGTAGAATCTGCAAAAAACAGTTTAAAAATTATAAACGCAATAAAAAATGCAAAATAAATTCCCTTGCATACTTCAAAACAAACAAAATTCTTTGTTATGCAAGAGAATTAAATAAGGAAAACCTATTTTGAAAAAAAGATGCCTATTTTTTATATTAATAATATTATCCGCTTTTTTATTCGGCGGATGCGAAAATAAAACCGTTGTTATATACGCGCCTATAGAGATTAAAAATTTACCCAAAGAATTTATTATTTCCGAAATCCAACCAAAAGAGATAGAATTAAAGGTTACAGGCTACAAATCCGCGCTTAACAACCTCTCTCTTTTTAAAATTCTATACAAAATAGACCTTTCCGATGCAAAAGAAGGGGTGATTTTATTGCAGACAACCGAAGATGCAGTCGAACTTCCGCCGAATATTTCAATAGTAGAAATGACTCCGCCGGAAATTTCAATTAAAACAGAAAAACCGGTATATCCTCATCTGTAATGGCATTTAAAAAAAAATTCCATTATAACAACTCCTCTTTGTCGTTTATTTTTTTATATTGAAATTTGTTAAGATCAGAAGTCGCTATAAAACTAATCGGTTGATACTTTATTTGCCGTTTTTTTTATTTGATATTGGATTTGAAACTGGTAAAGCTATGTTTTAATACTTATTTGTTTTTGAGTTGACATTTGTCAACTTCGGATGATATTTATGAAAAAAGCGCTAATGGCATTACCTTATAAGCGCTGGTATAAATCGGAAAAACGATTTGATAATCCTGAAATTTGGGTTGATTATTACAGAGTATATAATCTTATGGGCGAAAATATATATACCCATTTTTATGTTGAGGATGAAGCTTTAATAGTTGACAGTTTCAAGGAGATATAAAAAATGAAATGTTATGATTGTAAGGGTAATTATATAGAAAAAAAAGGTTCAATATCTTTAAATAATCATATAATCGGAGATTTTGAAGTTTATAATGTAACATATTATAAATGCTCGAATTGTAATAAACTTTTATTTCCGAATAATACCGCTATCAAAATCGAAAAAAAAGAGAATGAAATCAAACTCAAACTTTTATGCCAACTGCCTGTTCAAGATTTTGTTTCCGCATCGGACGCCGCTTATCTATTAGATATATCAAGACAGGCTTTTCATAAAAATATAAGGATAAAAAACGGTTTTATATATTCCATAGAATTAGGCGGAAAAAGACTATATAATAAAAAATCAATATTGTTATTTAAAGAAAAAGGAGACGGAAGATTTTCATTAAACAAAGTGTCGGCAAAAAAGTCCAAATATATTGTTATATTAGCGAGTTATCCTGATGAGATTATATGGAATAAAACAAATATGGCTAATCGAAAATCATATATATATATAACGGATTGATATGACTGAAAAGATTAAAAAAGATAAAAAATTGCAGGCAGATCAACCTATTGAATTACATCTTAATGCCAATATAAAACCCGTATGGATTGATGACTTTGATATAGGGATAAGAGAAGATGATATATGTTTTTTAAGATTGGTAACAAACCTTCCAGAAGGAGTTTTCGAGCAATACAAGATTATGACTAACAAACGGAATCTTAAAGAGATTATAAACTCTTTATGTTCGGCATTAAAATATTATCCTGTTTCAGACGATACAAAGCAAGACAACGTTTTATAGCGTATCGTTAAGCTGTGTTATTGTCAGGTAATTAAGGACATATGGTTTCTTTACAGAATTAAAGCCTTTCCGCCTCTTTTGCCGCATCTGCCATAACCTTTTTTGCTACGGTTTTTATAACATGAATACGAAACTCTTTTGAAGCCCGCCAAGAATCTCTGGGGTTTAAATCATGCATCACAAGTTCGGATACGTCTTTCATAAGCTTTTCGGATAAAACCCCGCCTTTTGCAAACTCTTCTGCCGTGTTGCATCTTGTAGGTTTCGGAGCCGCTACGGTAAAGGCTATTTTTAGGTTTTCCACTTTATCATTATTCATTTTCAATGCGGCGGCGCAGCCGATTGTGGCAATATCCATAGCATTTCGCATAGCGTATTTATAATAAGACGCTCCGTATTGCGTATAATTTGCTTTTTTTATCTTTATTATTTTTAATATCTCCGTCCGTTTTATATCTGTTTTTCCGGGTCCTATATAAAAATCGTTTACGGAAATTTCCCGTATCCCTTCGGTTCCTTCCAATTCCAAAACAGCGTTCAATACAAGCAGGCTTGCAGCGCTGTCCGCGCTTGGGGCGCCGTTGCAAAGATTTCCGCCTATAGTTGCCGTATTTCTTATTTGAGGTCCCCCTACGCTGCTTGAAGCTGCGGATAATACCGGAATATCCTTTAATATAATCTCATTTGTCGCCAAATTTGCAAATTCCATACCTGCGCCTATTTTAATAGTTCCGTCCGAATCCTTTTCTACAAATTTTAGCTCCGTCAAACCATGAATATCCACAAGATTTGCAAATTCATCTTTTCCGCGCTTTAACTTAATTAAAACGTCGGTTCCGCCGGCAATAAGTTTTGCGTTCGAATCTTTTGCCAA
>JAFDMF010000029.1 GCA_019306065.1 Deltaproteobacteria bacterium | reverse complement strand
AACCTTTAAACATACAAAAATTATCGCAACTCACGATCTTGATATGGCAATAGAATTATGCGAAAGAACAATTATTCTTTATAAGGGAGAAATAAAGGCGGACGGAAAAACCGTCCAACTTTTTAACGATAATAATCTTATTTGCCAAAGCGGTTTGGAAAAGCCGTTAAGTATGCAGGGCTGCCCGGTTTGCGGAGTAAAAAGCATTTTATAACAACCGCTTCTTATTTCGAGGATTAAAATTTTTATCCGACGCCGAAATTGAGCAAAATAGTCATTTTTTGACGGAAACCAATATAATATTATGAAAACATTCAGAATAATAGACGCAAATTTAAACAGAGCCGCCGAAGGCTTGCGAGTAATAGAAGAGATAAACAGATTCATTTACGAAGCCTCAACAATCGCAAAAAATATTAAAGAGCTTCGCCATAAAGTTAGAAAAACCGCAAAAGAGTTTGACAATCTGCTTTTTTCCCAAAGAAATTCTTTGACAGACTGCGGATTTGAAATATCTCAAAAAGAAAACGCAAAAGAAACGGATATAAAAAATCTTGCCATAAGAAACTTTAAAAGAGTTCTTGCAAAAGAGTATGAAAAATACAGATTCTTATCTTATAACATAGAAAAAAAATTTTTTGAGTTAAATTTCAAAAAACAAAACCCGCTTCCGGGAAGTATTTACTGCATTACAGGCGAAAAATTCTCTTTAGGCAGAAGCAACATATTCGTAGTAAAAGAGATGATAAAAGCCGGAGTTAAGATAATTCAATACAGAGAAAAAGAAAAAAATACGGCGGAAAAATATAACGAGTGTATTGAGATAAGAAAGCTTACAAAAAAAGCGGGGGCGCTGTTTATAGTAAACGATAATATAGATTTGGCTATTGCAACGGATGCAGACGGAGTTCATGTAGGACAAGAGGATATGCCGGTAAAACAGGCGCGAAAATTAATTGGAAATAAAATAATAGGAGTTTCTACGCATTCCCCGCAACAAGCCGAAAAAGCGGTCGAAGACGAAGCCGATTATATAGGAGTAGGTCCTATTTTTAAAACATACACAAAAAAGGACGTTGTGAAGCCCGTAGGGTATGAATATCTTAATTATGTAGTTGAAAATATAAAAATTCCTTTTGTGGCAATAGGCGGAATTAAAACCCATAATATAGCCGAAGTTGCAAAACGCGGCGCAAATTGCTTTGCTATGATTACCGAAATTGTAGCGGCTGAAAATATTTGCGAAAAAATAAAAAATTTGATAACGGCTATAAATAAAACCGAATAATAAATTAGATACAAAGGAATCGATTTTTAATTTTCTAATCGCAAGATATAAAGGACGCAAAAGACGTTGCATTGCAACGTCTCTACATAATAGACGAGTTTTTATATAATCTGTGCGCAAATAATTAAAAAACAGGACAAAACTTTGTATCTCTGTATCTTAATGATAATTAAAGGAAACAAGCGGTAATAAATCAATGGCAAATATAATCGATAACATAAATACCGAAATATTACGCCAATGCCGGCAACAAATAGGCTTAAATATATTAGAGGTTAAAGGAAAGATAAAAAAAATAGAAGAGATAGAAGAAGATAAACAAAAACCCACCTTTAATCAATTAAATACTCTCGCCCAACTGTATAATGTGCCCCGCTGGGTTTTTATTTCGGATAAACTACCGGAAAAATATAAATTCGACAAAGCGCTTCCGTCTTTCCGAAAATTTATGGATAGCGACGATAAGGCTTTTAAATCTCCGAAAGTCCGAGGCTTAATAACAAAAGTAGAGCGGTTCCGCGAGCTGATTATAGAATTAATTGAAGATGCCGGCGAAAAAACAGCTCCTTTTAATCCGCCCAAATTAAAAAATAATATAACCGAAAAAGCAGCCGCAAATAAAATAAAAAACTGGCTGAATATAAAAGAAAAAAGCTTAAGCTTTGACAAGCGGAAAGAAAAATTAGAAAAAAAAGGCGTCTTTATTTTTATGACAAGCAAATATAAAGGCTGGTCTTATATAGATAAAAAAATATTCAGAGGGCTGGCAATTTATCATTCTGTTTTGCCTATTATCATCATTAACGATTCAGATGCAAAAAAAGCGCAGTCTTTTACCCTGTTTCATGAATTCAGGCATTTATTAGGCAAAGAAAGCGTAATTGATAACAGCTGGCAGGATAGCGAAAAAAGATGCGACGAGTTTGCAGGCAATTTACTGATGCCGGCAAAACAATTTAAATCCGCCGTAGATTCTGCAACTCATATATCGGATATGTCCGACATTAAAAAAATAGCGACAAAATTTCAGGTAAGCCCTTACGCCTGTTTGGTTCGGTTGCTGCAATTAAATATGATAAGCACACACCACTATGAAAATTTGGAACAACAATTAAAAAGCGAATATGAAAAAGTTAAAAAAAAGTTAAAAGAAGCCAAAGGAGGTCCTCCGAGAAAAAGAGAACGAGAAGCTTTTAATCAATACGGCGGACTTTATACAAAAATAATTTTTCAAGCATATCATAATAAAGAAATAGGATTAAACAAACTTTGCCAATTATTCGATTTTAAAAGAACCTCGTATGCTTTTAAATTAGAAGGATATTTATAAAGGCGCAAGCCAAAATGATATTACTTTGATTGCTTATGCAAAAATCACAAATAGCACGGTAGTAACTCTTGAAAAAAAGCAGCCTAATAAACCGGTTCCAAAATGTAATTATAAAATTCCATTGATTTGTGAAGAGCAAGAAGTGAAATGTATTAACTTTATAAATATGCTGGAAGAATTAAAAATTAGATTATGATAGGAACATTTAAGATATTCCTATCATATTTATAGGTTTAACCGTTTTTTGTTTCAAACTCTTTCATAAAAGACGCCAAAGTTTCTACGGATTCGATGGTTGCGGCGTTATATATGGAGGCTCTGCATCCTCCTACGGATCTATGCCCTTTTAGCCCGCCCAAATTGTTTTCCATCGCTTGCGCTACAAATTTTTGCTCTAATTCTTCATTCGGCAGTCTGAATGTAACATTCATTTTGGACCGGCTGTCTTTTTGTGCGGTTCCTTTGTAAAATTCGCCGGAATCAAGCAGATTATATAAAAGATTCGCTTTTTTCCGATTTATTTCTTCCATTTTTTCAAGTCCGCCGATAGTTTCTTCAAGCCATTTTAAAACAAGCCCTATTACGTATATTCCAAAGCATGGCGGGGTATTATATAAAGATTTTTTATCCGAATAAACCGAATAGTTAAGCATAGGAGGAAGATTGTCCGGTATTTCCGAAAGCATATCTTCTCTTACTATAGCAAGGCATACCCCTGCAGGTCCTATGTTTTTTTGCGCTCCCGCATATATCAGCCCGAACTTTTCGGCATTTATTACTCTTGACATAATATCCGAAGACATATCCGCTATAAGCGGAACGCCGCCGGTATCCGGAAACTTATCCCATTGGGTTCCCTTTATTGTATTGTTTGAGGTTATATGCAGATATGCGGAGTTTTTGCCGAGATTAAATTGCTTGGGTATGTAGGAAAAATTTTTATCCGCAGAAGATGCCGCAATATTAATATCTTTTTTTAAAAACTCGGCTTGAGCAATAGCTTTTGTCGCCCATGTGCCTGTGTTTATATAATCTGCGGTTTTGTTGTCGGATAAAAAATTCATAGGCGCCATAATAAATTGTAAGCTCGCGCCTCCTTGTATAAAAAGAACTTTAAAATTATCTTTAAGTTTTAACAGACGTTTTGTCCGCTCAATAGCCTCATTTATAATATCGTCAAATATTTTGGATCTGTGGCTTATTTCGGTTACGGACATGCCTGATCCTGCTATATTTAAAAAAGATTCCCGTATCTCTTCTAATACAGGCGTAGGAAGCGCGGCGGGTCCCGCGTTAAAATTAAAAATTCTGTTTTGTTTCATATAGTTTGCTTTCTTATATTATTACCGGTAATCCTTAATCATTTCCGGTTTCGGATAATTTTTTAAGATTTCAGCATATTTTTTAAGCTCGGCATCTTCCGGTTTGTAATCTATAACCTCTCCCGCCAAATATTTATCATAAGCGCCCAGATCTATTAAACCGTGTCCGCTCCAGCTAAAAAGAATAACCTTTTCTTTTTTCTCCTCTTTAGCCTTTCTTGCCTCCGCTATTACGCACGCCAAAGCGTTATTTGTTTCCGGAGCTGGAATTATTCCTTCGGTTTTTGCGCAAAGAACTCCGGCTTCATAACAATCTAATTGATTAACAGCTTTAGGCGTTATAAGCCCTTCTACAATAAGCTGGCTTACTATAGGCGACATTCCGTGATATCTGAGCCCTCCGGCGTGAATTGGAGCAGGCATAAAGGTATGTCCTAAACTGTGCATAGGAAGCAGCGGAGTATAACCTGCAATATCTCCATGATCGTAACCGAATTGCGCTCGGGTCATAGTAGGACATGCAGACGGTTCTACCGGATAGATTTCAATATCTTTTCCGTTTATTTTATCATAAACAAAAGGAGACGCAATTCCGGCAAAATTACTTCCGCCTCCGGCGCATCCTATTATAATATCGGGATACTCCCCTATTTTTTTCATCTGCTTTTTCGCTTCAAGCCCTATGATTGTTTGATGCAGCATTACATGATTTAAAACGCTTCCCAAAGAATATCTCGTTTTGCCGGTTGTATCCGCCACCGCCTCTTCAACCGCTTCGCTTATTGCAATTCCTAAGCTGCCTTGGCTGTCCGGAAATTTTTCCAAAACTTCTCTTCCCGCTTTTGTATAAGGGCTGGGGCTCGGAATACATTTGCCGCCCCATACGGACATCATAGATTTTCTGTAAGGTTTTTGTTCAAAGCTGACTTTTACCATATATACTTTACATTCCAGCCCAAACTGCGCGCAGGCAAAAGATAAAGCGCTTCCCCACTGCCCGGCTCCCGTTTCGGTGGTAAGTTTTTTTATTCCGAACTCTTTGTTATAATAAGCCTGAGCAACTGCGGTATTAGGCTTATGACTTCCCGGCGGACTTGCCCCTTCGTATTTATAATAAATTCTTGCGGGAGTATCCAAAGCTTTTTCCAAAGATCTGGCTCTCATTAAAGGAGTCGCTCGCCATATTTTCAAAACTTTTAATACCTCTTCCGGAATATCAATCCATCTTTTATCGCTTACCTCTTGTTCTATTAAATTCATAGGAAAAACAGGGGCAAGCTGCTCCGGACTTATAGGTTTTCCGTCTGGTCCTAAAGGCGGATTCATTTTAATATCCGCCAAAATATTATACCATTGGCGCGGTATTTCATCATCCAATAAAAGTACTTTTTTTACTTCCATTTAAATATGAACTCCTTTCTTTTTTTTTACTATTTATAATATTCGGTAAAAAAATAATTTTTGATATTGAATTTTTATTTATATTCTTTTGCTTAAACCGTTTTTATTATTTTTTTTATACCCTGCATAAGCTTTAGGCAAATTTTCTATTCTATATAACACAATAATACAAACAATTTTTTCAATTATTTCTGCAAATCAGCCGCTATTAAATAATAGAAGCATAGCTGTTGACAGGAGCTATTTGCTCGGCAACTCTGTTTTTTAACATGTTTTCGTCTAACTCAAGAGTATATGATAATATCGTATTAATATTAATTTTTTTCAGCCGCCGCAATAATAGTCGAAAGTTTGGAGTAATTTTTTGAAGATATAACCGCGGCAAATTCCTCTTTTGTTAAAGTATCTTTTAAATACTTTTCTATATCGAATGTTTCCCGCCAGCAGTCCATAATTTTTCTGCAAGGAAGATTATTCGCTCCGCAGGTTTCGCAATATTTAAAAGATATTTCGCCCCCTAACATCGGGCATCTTTTTATTAAACTGAAAGCGTTAGGCATAATTTTCTACCGTATTGATTATATTGCAATGTAAAAAATTCGGAAATATTTTATCAACTTATATCTGCCCGAATTTTTTACATTGCCGTTTTCTTTTTATAGCATGTTATTTAAAAAAAACGGACAGCCTGTTTTTACAGTCTGATTTTTTTATTTTTCTCGGGAGTATGGCCACGCCATAACTCCGCCTTCCATAACCTTTACGTTTTTCCATCCTTTATCGTTTAAAATAACAGCCGCTTCATATCCGCGCATCGAAACTTTACAAAAACATATTATTTCGGCATTTTTATCAGAC
The DNA here is from genome assembly GCA_019306065.1 of Deltaproteobacteria bacterium. Lineage (GTDB taxonomy): Bacteria > Desulfobacterota > Desulfobacteria > Desulfobacterales > JAFDMD01 > JAFDMD01. Next base: position 9,124 of record JAFDMF010000029.1, on the reverse strand, counting down.
GGCAGTTCTGAAAACCTTTTTGTTAATGCTCCCAAAGGAATCGAAACCTCTCCTATACCGAGACGCATTATTTCGTATTCGTTTTCTCCGCGCATATCAAGTAAAAATACCTTTTCTTTATTTACCGCTACCCTTTCGTAAACCTCTCTAACGGATATGCCGATCATTCTGCCTTTTAATTTATTCTGCAAGATATGGGCGGACGCAATAAAATGATCTATTGCCAAAGAAAAAGGAGGGGCATAAGGCAGATCAAGGTTAATAATATCGTCCAACTTCATTTTTCCGGTTATAATAACAGAAGCAGTGGAAATCTGTCTGCTTACATCCCCCTGCCCTATACACTGATAACCCAAAATAGCATTTGTGTTTTTATCCGCTATAATTTTGCTTATAAGAGGATTCGGCTTCATAAATAAAGGTTTATCAGGACCTGCGTTTACGGCGGTTATAATATCGGTAAAACCTGCATTTTTTGCGGCGGTTTCGGAAAGTCCAGTACAACCTGCCGAAAAATCAAATATCTTACAAATTCCTGTTCGAATCGCCCCGTTAAACGTTACGCAGTTGCCTAACGCGGCATTTTCGCCTGCAACCCTTCCTTCCAAATTGGCAAGATCTCCGAAAGGAGCATACATCTTTTTATTAGTTATTAAATTATTAATCTCAACACAGTCTCCGGCAGCATAAACATCAGGATCCGAAGTCTGCATATATTCATTTACCGAAATTCCGTTAAACTCTCCTATATCCAATCCCACATCCGCCGCAAGTTTTGAATTCGGCGAAACTCCTATGGATAGAACCGCAAGTTCGCAAGACAATTCTTTACCGCTTTTCAGTTTTACATATTTAAGACCTCCATTTTCCCCGAAAAACTCAGCTACTCCGTCGTTGATAATAATATCAACCCCTTTACTTCGTATATGATTTTCTACAAGCTTTGCAAGATCGAATTCGAGGAACGGAAGAATTTGAGGCAGCATCTCTACAACCGTAACCTCAATTCCCGCAAGCTTTAATGCTTCGCAGGTTTCCAAACCTATAAGCCCTCCCCCTACTACAACCGCCTTTTTTATCTTTTTTTCGTCTCTAATTTTTCTAAGATAATCGGCATCTTTTAGCTTGGTAAGAGGGGTTATTCCTTTAAGATCAATTCCTGGAACCGGCGGAATTTTAGACGCGGAACCGGTACATATAATAAGCTTATCATATTCATAAGCCGCTTCTGCCGCGTTATTAAAATTTTTACATACTATTTTATGTTTCTTTCTATCTATTGAAACAACTTCGGTTTCAACGTAAGCTTCGACCCCTTTTGCATTAATAAAAAAATTAATATCCCGCTTAACTCCTGCCGGAGTAGCTATAAGCATATTTCTATCGTCACAAACGCCGCCTATATAATAAGGATAACCGCAAGTTGCCATAGATAATTCCGGTTCTCTTTGAAAAAGTTTTACATCCGCCTTTCTATCTACCCTTTTAGCCTTTGAAGCGGCTTTGGGTCCTGCGGCGGAGCCTCCTATAACAATAATCTTTTTTCCTTTCATAACATAAATTCTCCCGATACAAATTCAGTATAATTTTAATTTCGTAAATCCGTTCCTTATCCGATAAATAAAAATATCTCTTTTTTACATGCTATAAAAATCCTTTAAAATTGTAACTTTGACATATAAAACTCATCAACATAAATTTCAAGGTATATTTATCTTTTCCCCGAACTCGCTGTGCAACTTTTATTTTTATCAAATTTAAACAGCTGATAAAACGGCTCGAATTTTATTATTTTTTTTTATGCTTTATAAAAAATAGGGCAAATAATGTTTTTCCATTAGTAAAAATATTGAGCCGAAAAAATATAGCGGCTTGTTTTTTAAATTCTTGGTAAGCAATGCAAGATTATAAAATCAAATAGTTAAATTAAAAATTCCGGCATAATAAAAAAATGGGGACAAAGCATAAAGTAATATTCGGAAATTGTATGAGTATGATTGAATTAGCAGATAACACAGTTAATTTAATCGTAACTTCTCCGCCTTATTTTAACGCTCCGTTTGATTATAAAGGGCTTTTTGAAAGTTACGGACAATATCTCGGCGTATTAAAAAAAATGGCAATTTTGAAACTGAAAAATCAAACGATTTTTTTGAAGTGTTTGAAAGAAAAACAGGTAGATATAAATTTGTAACAATGGACTATATAGAGAGTAAAAAACATGCTGATAAAAGCAAAAATAACAGGGCTTGAGTATCGGATAAAATTTGCCGACGAATTGAAATCTTTTACTTTTAACGACTTTGAAATTAACGAATTACCCGTATGCTGTATTATATAAAGACAAAAATTTTTCATTCGGCTTGTCTAAATGGGTTTCGCCCAAAAGAACGCGATCTTATCCTTACGAAAGAGTTTATAATACTCTTACGAGTTCAAAACGAATTACTGTAATTCCTATAATAAAAGATGAAGGAAAAAAAGGGGATAGAGATTTTATTCAGTGGGATACAGTCTCTTTAATGAGCCTGCTTGATGTTTTTGTTGTTTTTGCTTATTACCGAAAAGCCGAAAAACATAAAACAAGAAAAAATAAAATTACAAATCAGAAATTCGATAATGAATTGATTAAAAATAAAATCGGCGAGATTAAAAGTTATCACAGTTCCGCGCTTCATTGGAATTTAAAAGAGATAGAAAAAACTTTTCCCGAATTAATTCAAAAAGTAAAATCATCCTATTATAAAATAGGTAGACAATTCGGAGTAGAGTTTCATTCGGTTCAAGGCATTGACAGATTTGCCCGCCAATTTACAAACGGCGTAAAAAATTTTATGAATACCTCAAGACAAAAAGCAAAAGAGGCTCAATATCGTGAAATACAAACTATTCAGCCCAAAGAAGCGTTATCGATTCTTACCAAAGCTACAATAGTTATAAAGAATTATTTGGGAGGTAAATATTACTTTACGACAGACGAAATAATAATAGAAAAAAATAAAGTCTGCCTAATTGAAGATAAACATTCTAAAAATACGCTTCTGCCAAGCAAAAGCGATATTAAAGACGGATTGTTAAAAATGATTCTTTATACAAACCTTCAAGATATTTATATTGACGGAAAAGAATATAAGCCGATTCCTGTTATTAAATTAACTTCGGCAAAATTAAAAAACAGCATCTCTTCGGCGGATAGTTTTGATAAAATAGAAAATTTTATTGCCGAAAATAACTTTTCGGAAAATCAAAAAAAGATAATCAAAAAACTGTTTAAAGAAGCAAGTACCAACAACTTTCTAACAATCATAGAAAAATCCTAATCAAAATGGTAAAAAGCCCTTTAAGATACCCCGGCGGCAAAAGCAGAGCGGTTAAAACAATAGCTCCGTTAATTCCGCAATTTGACGAATTTAGAGAACCGTTTTTAGGCGGCGGATCCGTTTTTATTTATATGAAGCAGAAATATCCGAATAAAAAATATTGGATAAACGACATCTATTCCAACCTATATTATTTTTGGAAATATACCCGGCAGAATCCGGACATATTAATTAAGCTGATACAAAAATACAAAGACGAGTTTAACGACGGAAAAAAATTATATCGTTTTTTGACGCGACAAATCGACCGATTCGGCAACGTAAAAAAAGCGGCGGCATTCTTTGTTTTAAACCGCGTAACCTTTTCCGGAACAAGCGAAAGCGGAGGGTTTTCGGGCGAAGCCTTTAAAAAACGATTTACGCAGTCTTCCATAGAAAGAGTAAAAGCGCTTTCTACAATTTTAGATAGTACGCGGATAACCGATTTAGATTATAAAAAACTTGTTGAAGCGGAAGGAAATAACGTTTTTATCTTTTTTGACCCTCCTTACTATTCGGCAAAAAAATCGGCTTTATATGGAAAAAACGGAAAACTGCATAAAACTTTTGACCATGAAACATTTGCAAAAAAATTACGAAACATCCCCCATAAATGGCTCACAACTTATGATAACAGCGAATATATAAAAAATTTATTCTCATTCGCGCATATCAAAGAATGGAATTTAACTTATGGTATGCGAAACGTAAAAAAAAACGGCGACCAAAACGGCAAAGAACTCTTTATAAGCAATTATCCGATAATTGATACAGGCCCCGAATATTAAATTTTCTCTGTTTATATTTTAATTAAAAGATTTCTCCTCGCTGCGCTCGTCGAAATGACACGGCAAAAATAACAGATACTTGACATTACAGGGCAAAAAAACTTCCTTCCTGTCTTGTCAAGCAAAGCGAAAAATCCCTTTATTATTGCCATAATCATTCTTTTTTGTATCTATTTAAAAATTTAAACTGCCGATCAAACTTTTCGGTTTTTAAAATTATTATTGACAAAAAATGCCTGATAACAGACTATTACAACCCATATAAACTCTATCAAAAAATATTTAAGTATTATATTCAAAAAATAGAAAAGGAAGAGCATTGATTACAAGCGACAATCAAAAGCTTTTAAAAAAAATTCCGCAAACAGATAAACTTATACAATCCGCTTATAAACAGGATTTTTTTCAAAATATCCCGAAAAACCTTGTAGTTTCCGCAATTAGAAAAGTAACCGAAGATATAAGAACAGCTATAATTAACTCGGAACAAAAAACGAAAAACGCAGAACATAGCCAGAAAAACGAAAAAAATAATAAAATTACCGAAAAAGATATTGCGCAAGACTCTATTATTGCAAAAGTAAAAAAATTGGTAATAAAAAAAATGTCTCCTAATTTAAAACGGGTAATAAACGGCGCGGGAGTTGTAATACATACAAATCTGGGGCGTTCCCCTTTGGCTCAAGAGGCAATTTTAAGTATGGTAAATATTGCGGACAGATATTCCAATCTTGAGTTTGATCTTGCAAAAGGAAAAAGAGGCTCGCGATACCAAGCCGTAGAAGAGCTTATATGCGAAATAACCGGAGCCGAAGCCTCGATGGTTGTAAATAACAATGCGGGCGCCGTTCTTTTGACAATTGAAACGGCGGCGTCTCAAAAAGAGGTAATCGTATCAAGAGGCGAGCTTGTAGAGATAGGCGGAATGTTTAGAATACCGGATATAATCGAAAAAAGCGGAGGAATCTTAAAAGGGGTAGGAACCACCAATAGAACGAGCATAAAAGATTACGAGCAGGCAATAAACGAAAATACCGCTCTTTTGCTTAAAGTTCATAAAAGCAACTATGACATCATAGGTTTTACAAAAAGCGCCTCTTTAAAAGAAGTAGTTGAACTCGGCAAAAAATATAATATTTGCGTAATGGAGGATTTGGGCAGCGGAACATTTATAGATTTCTCGGAATTTACAATGAAGTATGAACCTACCGTTACGGATTCGGTTAAAGCCGGAGCAGATATAATAACATTTAGCGGCGACAAACTGCTGGGCGGACCTCAGGCTGGTATAATAATCGGTAAAAAAGATATAATAAAATCAATAAGAAAAAATCCGCTTACAAGAGCGTTAAGAATAGATAAGCTCACCCTTGCCGCGCTTGAAGGAACCCTTCGTTTATACCGAGACAAAACAGAAGCGGTAAAAAAAATTCCGACTTTGGCTATGCTTACCGCGCCATTTGAACTTATACGAAAAAAAGCCGAAAAACTTAAAAGAACGGTAAATTCCGAAAAAAATTCCAAAGTTACCGTAAAATTAATCACGCTTGCCTCAAAAGCTGGAGGCGGCTCTTTATGCTCCGAAGAGCTTCCAAGTTCTTGCGCGGGCATAAAAATAAACGGCTTAACCGCAGGTCAGATTGAAAAAGCTATGAGAGGTAATAATCCGCCTATAATAGGCAGAATAGAAAACGAAACCTTTTTAATAGATTTTAGAACCGTAGCCGAAGACGAAATAACAATAGTAAAAGAAGCGGTTTTAAAAATAACAAAAGATCTGGAGTAAAGCGGAGGATATAATAATGATTGAGAAAAAAAAAGAGGATATATTAAAAAATCAGGATTCCGCCGAACAATTTATCTTTTGCAAAGCAGCCTGCGGACGATTTGAAAAAGATAAAAAAAAACAGAAAATAATATGCTCTAAAGCATTAAAAGAAACCTTTATAAACATCCCTGTAGGAGACGATATTATAAAATATTTTCTTTCCGATTTTAATTCCGAAAAATTTTGCGCCGTAGCGGTTAAGGCAAATTATGACGACACAAAGGATGACGATTATCAATGTGTTGAAACCGCAAAAATAATAGATAAAATATCCGAAGAAAAAAACGGAGTATGGGGGCTTATAGAGCCCGCCGTATTCGGAATAATTTTTGAAAATAAAAAAGAACAACAAATTGAGTATAATGTAAACCTTGTAAAAGAATCTCTTGAAAAAACGGCAAATAAAAAGGTTTTTGCGGGAGCCGCATCCTTTCCCACATCAGATTACAACAAAGAGGATATAATAAAAAATGCCTTAAAAGCATTAGATCATGCAATATTAACGGATAAAAGAACCGCTTTGTTTAATTCCGTTACATTAAATATAAGCGGAGATAAATATTATGAACAAAACAACATTAAAAAAGCAAAAGAGGAATTTAAAGCGGCTTTAAAATTGGTTCCTTCCGATCTAAACATATTAAACAGTTTGGGAGTATGTTACGCAATTAGAAACGATTACTTAAAAGCGCATCAACTTTTTAAAAAAATAACGGAAAAATCGCTCAATCATCAAATGGCTGCCTATAATATAGGAATGGCAAACCTTATGTTAAACAAAAAAGAAGACGCGTTAAAACATTTTCTTATTCTTTATAATCAAAACGAAGATTATCTTTTTGAATCCGGATTTCAGATAGCAAAAATATACATAGAAGATAAAAATTTTAAAAAAGCAAAACCTTATATTGACACAATAATCCGGTTAAAGCCGGAAAAATCTGTCTGCCATAGGCTTGCAGGCAACTATTATGCGGGTTTGGAAGATATTGACAATGCAATAAATTCTTATAAAAAAGCGGTTAAGTACAATCCTTACGACGCCGCTTCCCTGTCCGCTTTGGGATATTTATTTGATAAAAAAGGGGAAAACATAGAAATAGCAATATCTTTTTGCAAAGAAAGCGCGGTTAATTTTCCGGAAAACGGATTATACAGATATAGGCTCGGAAAACTTTATTTTAAAAATAAAATGTTAAACAAGGCGTTTGACGAGTTTATTGCCGCTTCAAATGCGGGCTACGATTCTTCCGAATATATCAATATTATAAAAAAAGAGTTGAATATAACACCCATTAAAATAACAGCTTAATTGGCAAAATAACATTTTATTTTTACATTACAAGACAATTAAAATCGAATTAAAAAACAGAACAGGCTGCCTTGAAAAATAACATTTCCGAATACTTAAATAACAAAATAACCGACGTTTATATAGAGCCGATAAACATAAAAGAAAAATTTATAGATTTTGCACAGCGTTTTGCAGACATTTACGGCGCCTGCGTCCTTATAAGCGGCGGCAAAGATAACGACTGCGCAAGATACGATATATTGGGTATAAAGCCGTGGTTTAGATTTCAAAGCAAAGGAAAAAAAATAGAAATATCCATAAACGAAAACAGAAAAAAAATAACAGGAGACCCTTTTGATATTTTAAAACAGATAGTTAGCTTGTTTAAAACGAAAAATTCTTTCAACCTGCCGATAACCTGCGGTTTTATCGGATATTTTTCTTACGATTTAAAAAATCTTACAGAAAATTTGGATAAAACCTGTTTGGATACAATGCGGCTTCCGGATATACTGCTTTTTGCTCATCTTATACTTGTGGTATTCGATAAAAAAGAGCAAAAATCTTTTCTTTGCATTCCGAAATTTCAAAACTGCAAAACAGATTATATAAACAAAACAAAAGAGGAATTTTACCAAGATATAGAAAAACCCATTATAAAAAAAAAATATTTTGCAGACGTAAAAGATAATTTGGCGTCTGGTTTTACAAAAGAATCTTATATAAATTCCATAAGAAAAATAAAAGAATATATAAAAGCCGGAGATATATATCAGGCTAACATGACCCAGCGTTTTGAAACCGATTTTGACGGCTGCGCTTATACCCTTTTTAAAAAACTTTACAAAAAAAATCCCGCTCCCTTTTTTGCATACATAAACGGAGAAAACCATCACATAGTATCTACATCGCCGGAAAGATTTATACTAAGAAAAGGCTCAAAAATAGAAACAAGACCAATTAAAGGAACAAGACCCAGAAAAAAGGATAAAACCGAAGACAAATTCATGGCAAATGAGCTTTGCAAAAGTAAAAAAGACGACGCGGAACTTTCTATGATAGTTGATCTGTTAAGAAACGACATCGGAAAAGTATGTAAAAGCAAAACCGTTAAAGTAACCGCTCATAAAAAACTTGAAACCTATAATAACGTATTTCATCTTGTATCACACATAAAAGGAACCCTTGACCCCGCAAACGATTCCATAGATTTAATAAAAGCGGTTTTTCCGGGAGGATCAATTACAGGATGCCCCAAAATAAGAGCAATGGAGATAATAGAAGAGCTTGAGCCTGTAACGCGTCATATCTATACAGGATCCATAGGATATATAAGCTTTCACGATACCCTTGATCTTTCCATAGCAATAAGGACGGCAACCATATACGACAAAAAAATATACTTTTCCGTAGGAGGCGGAATAGTTTATGATTCTGATCCTGAAGATGAATACAACGAAACCCTTTATAAAGGAGAAACATTTTTTAATATTTTAAAAAAAAATTCTCCTTCAAAAACCGATACTAACTTTATATGGATAAACGGAAAAATAGAGCCTGAAAACCAAACCTTTATATCCGTAACAGACAAAGGATTTTTATACGGATACGGCTTTTTTGAAACAATAAAGGCAAAAAAAGGAAAACCTCTATATTTAAAAGAGCATATCGAGAGATTTAAAAAAACATGGAAAAGCCTTTTTACAAAAAAAATACCGGATGTAAATTGGCTTACAATAATCCGACAGACACTTGAAGCAAATCTGCTTACAGATAAAAATGCCGCGGTAAAAATAATAGCTTCCGAAAAAAACCTCATAGTAAACGCAAAAGAATATACAAGCCGAATTGCAAA
>JAFDMF010000046.1 GCA_019306065.1 Deltaproteobacteria bacterium | reverse complement strand
AAAGATAAATATCTTAATTCCGAAGTTGAACAGAGATTCGGAAGAGCTGCTTATATACTTATAATAGATACCGAAACTTTTGAATTTGAAGCGGTTGACAATTCTGATAATGCAAATTCTTTTAAAGGAGCGGGAATTCAAGCCGCCTCTATGATCGGTAATAAAAAAGCCGAAGTTTTGCTTACGGGCTTCTGCGGTCCCAAAGCTTTTGAAGTTCTTAAAGCATCCAAAATAAAAGTGGCGGACAATATAAAAGGCATTGTTAAAGATGTAGTTTTAAAGTTTAATAAGGGCGAAGTTAAATTTGCCGATTCTCCGAATGTGGAACAACATTGGTAAAATAAAGATATGAGCGAATATAAAATTCATCCTATAGTAGTAGGAACAAAGCTTTTTGATAAAAGTATGATGACTTATCAATATGCCGGCGGAATAGAATATACAATACCTATATACTGTTGGTATATAGAAGGCTCAGATAAAAAGATACTTGTAGATACTGGGGAGATGCATCCTATAATATCCGAAGAGCGCGAAAAGGCTATAGGAGGTAAAATTTATAAATTTGAAGAAGGCTTAAAACGCTGGGGTTTGGCCCCGGAAGATATTGATATAATAATCCATACACATCTTCATAATGATCATTGCGAAAACGATTATAAATGCGTTAACGCCGATATTTACGTTCACGAAAAGGAATTAAAGAAAATACATGATCCCCATCCGTTAGATTATCGTTATATTGTTGATTTTATTGAAGACGTAGAAGAGAATAACCAGATAAAAATTATAAAAACCGATTATATTGAAATAGCGCCGGGTATAAAATGTTTGCTCACCCCGGCGCATACCGAAGGCGGATTAAGCATATTTATTAATACTTCTTTCGGCAAAGCGGTTATAACAGGTTTTTGCGTTATAGAAGAGAACTTTAATCCGCCTCCGGAAATAAAAGGTATGGAGATGGAGGTTATTCCGCCCGCAACTCATGTGAATGTATATGAGGCTTATGATATAATGGTCAAAATTAAATCGGAGGCGGACATTGTAATACCTCTTCACGAGCCGAAATTTGCTTCCGTAGATACTATCGGATAGTAAATTGAAGATTGTTTTGGATTTAAGAGGGTTTTGTATAAAAAAAAGCGCTGAAAAAAAATATGAGCGGGCTTTAAACAAATATTTTAATAAAAAAATTTCGGAAGATAAAAAAGCCGCTATAGAAAAAGAGATAGAGGCTTTGAAATTTTTTTTGCAAAATGCCGATTTTAGCAAGTTGCGAGGCAGATACAAAGAATTAAGCGGCGTCAAAAATATTAGAGTTGCCCTTTTGGTTGGCAAACAGGATTATAAAATAGTTTTAAACGATAAAATAATAAAACCGTATTGGAAATAACGGATTATAAAAAGGGCGCGTCAATACGGCGCCCTTTTTTATTTTTAAATTTTAGTATCGCCGGAATACATTATAACCCCCGGAGGAGTTTTTCCCGGAATATAACCAAACGGCTTTGTAAACATAGGATTATCAAATATTGATTTTAAAAAACCGTCTCTGTATTTCGGATGAGCAATACTTGCCGTCGCAAGAGCCTTAAGCCCTTGCGTAAGCCCGCGCAGATCCGCTATTCCGTATTCGGTAACAACTACTATAGGATCATAAGAAGAGGCGGTAAGGCTTACCCCCGCCGGATGCGCCGGAGCGATTTTAGATTCTCCTTTATTCGTAACGCTTTTTATGGCTATTATAGGAACTCCATAATCCTGATCGTCTAACGCTCTTATAAAATCCGGCTGTCCGCCTACTCCGCCATAATATTTTTTTAAATCAATATATGCAGTCCATATGTTACCGTAAAAGTCAACCCCCATAGCTGTATTAATTGATATAAAAGGGGTATTGCGCCTGATAGTATCTGCGGAATTGGTATATTGGCACGGACGCATCTGAACCGCAAGTCTCATGTTGACAAAATCGTATAATTCTTTTGAACCCATAACCATACTTGTAGCGCTGTATCCCATGTCAAGCTTTTTTTTACGGTTGTTTATTATACCGAGTTTTTGAAGTTCCATCAAACCGTCTCCGTATATCTCGGTTTGAACGCCCAGATTTTTAAAGCCTGCGTTTTTAATTGTTCCTATAACTGCATCCGGAATTTTGCCTATTCCTATCTGAAGAGTAGCTTCGTCTTGTATAAAATGTTGCGCTATAAGTTCGCCTATCCTTTTTTCGGCTCCCGAAGATTTATCGAAATCAGGAGCTGGAAAATCATAAACAGGCTTTACGCCTTGGGTAACAATGTAATCTATTGAAGTTTCGTCCAATACGCTCTGTCCATGAGTAAAAGCCATATCCTGATCAAGTTCCGCAATTATCACTTTTGCATGATCTATAGCCGTATGCAAAGCTTCTACTGATAAACCCATAGAATACTCGCCTGTATAATCGTTTCTTCTTACCTTTAAAATTACTACGTCCGGCTCATATCTGCGCCCTTTGCCTATAACATTATCCATATTTCCGAGAGTGCATGGAAGATAATAGGCTCTGCCGTCGTTTGCGGCTTCGCGGACCTCTCCCGCAGAAAATATGGAATAAGATTTAACTTTATCCTGCATTCCTTGATCTACGAAAGGAACCCTGCCGGGTAAAAGCAGATGAATCATTTTAAAAAACGGACGTTTTTTATTAGATTGTTTTATTGATTTTGAAAGCGCCTCTATCAAAGCCGTAGGCGCGGCGGCATTTGAACCTATATAACAATTGATATAATCTCTATCTTTAAATTTATCGTAGAGTATATTCGCTATCTCTTCTTTTTTTATTATTTTAGGTTCTTTTTTATTCATTTTTTGTTATGCCTTTTTAATGTGATTAAAAGGAAAGTTAAATTTTTAACAAATTATATATATTGATTAATATATTAAATCAAATATGTTTTTAACAGTCCTTGTTTTTAAAAGAAGGTCGGATAAACATTGTTGAAATAAAAGAGACAGATTATGCAATGTTTATTCTGTTTTTGGACAAAAGCCGGATAGATTTTTTTCCTTTCAAAACAGCCGTTTTTTATAAATAAAAAAGGGCGCGGAAAATATCCGTCGCCCTTTTTGTTGGTATGCAAGTTCGCCCTCAATTCTTGCGCTTCCGAAATCATACCCCGTAGCCGCGCCGAGAGCTATGCCGCTGTCATATTCTATTTCCAGCGTCCTTTGGTGAATTATTTTTAATATTGCTTGCCGCTCGGCTGTTTTGCGGATATAGTCTGTTTCCGCCTGTTTTAATGTTTTTTTGTAGTTGGGCATAGGTTGTATTTTTTTTAAGATCGCTTATGTCTTGATTCGGGCAAGATAATGTGTATTTACCTCTGATATTTTTATCATCTTCATATATATCCAAACGAACTAACTACTGCTCATCTTATATTTTTTCGTAGTCTTTCTTCAAACTCAGATAGACTTATTTCACATTCTCCCTCTTCACTTATCATCAACTCATCTTCAATCAAAACTTTATTGTCTTTAAAAAATATTCTGACATTAAACCTATTGAAAGTATATTCCCGCACAACAGATTGACCTAAATAATTTTTAATAGCTTCAATTAACATTTGCTGAATTGATAAATTACAATCTTCGGTAAAAAATTCGTCTACTATTGTCGGATTCATAATGAATAACCTCATGGTGAAACAGGAAATGCCGTTTGAATATTGCCATCTCTAACAAAAATACGTATTGCCGTTGCCGGGTTACCGGATTGAGTTGTTCCAATATTACGTCCGAAATCATATTCAATTTTAAAACCATTATTTCCGCTTGAGGTTACAGCGCCTTTGCTCAATGCTTCGTCAACATAAGACTTTATATATTTGACCGAAGTGCCTTTGGAAAATTTGCTAACATTTTGAAATTCAGAGTTAAAACTATGTCGATAATTAATGTGCTCAATAGCCGACATTTGCCCGCCGTGCCGATAATGATTAACTCCCCATTTTGCTTCGGGCAAAAGCTGCGTTCCACTCTTTGAGGTAACGCTACTTATCTCATCTCCATATTTAACAACCCCAACTTTATCCGCTTTTGCAGTAGAGTCAATTACATTATCAATTTTACTACCGGCTTTTGTAGCTGTTCCGAGTCCGGTAGCAAGCGGAATGAAAAAGCCTGCTGTGTCTGCGCCGAGGGCTATTATGTTTTGTTTTAGGTTTTGTTGGTCGCCTATTATGTTGTCTATTATTATT
>JAFDMF010000014.1 GCA_019306065.1 Deltaproteobacteria bacterium | reverse complement strand
TATTTGCCTTCGGCTAATGTAAAGGAGAGCCTGCCGCCTTCAAAATTAGACTGCGACGCGGCATATAAGGAGCCAAGCGCCGGATTAATCACGCTTAAAGCTATGGTTTTAGCAAGGCTGTCAAAACCTATACTTGTTTTTTTATGGAAGCTGTATTCATAGCTTTCCTCCTGCGCGCTTGTTATTGTAAGGTCGCCTTCGGTTTTAGCGTAAATATTTTCGGTATTGATTTGGCTGCCTTCAATAAGGGCATCTTTTTTTGTTTTTATTATTACGTTTCCGGCATTTAATACTGAATCGGCGGCTGTTTTATCTCCTCTGCCTTTCATGTCTATCTCTTTGGAATAAAGGGACCCGCCTGTAAACCAGCCGCTTTTTTCGGTTTTTTTATCGTAAAAACTGGTATTATAACCGGCTTTTAAATTAAAATCTCCCCCTGCGTCAAACTCGGCAATGCCGGTTACGCCTAATTCGCTTCCTATTATATTTATATCTTTTTTCTCCGTAACAACCTGTAAATTTCCGCCTATATTCATTTCGGAAGCGACATTTTCGGTTGAGGCTCTTACTTCCGTAGTAGTTTCGGAACTTAAAAAACCTTTGTCTGTTCTTTCGCTTTTATAATAACTTGTGTCTGTTGCGGCAAGCAGGTTAAAATTTTCTTTAGCTTTTATATAAGCTTCTTTTTCTACGGTTAATTCGCTTCCTTTTATAGTAATGTCGTTGCCGGATTGCATTGCAAGGCTTCCGCCTATGTCAAAGGAGGAGCCTATATTTTTGGTTTGGTCGCTTACCGCATAACCGTCTCCGTAGGTATAGTTTGTTTTGTTTCTTAGTTGAATGGTCTCGAAGGTAATATTATTTTTCGCAATAACTTGCGCGTTGTCGTTTGCTTTAACATTTGCGGCTTTGTTTATAAAATCGTTGCCGGAGCCTATAAGCATGTCTCCTTTTGATACAAGCCCGGCTTGCGCGCCTATCTTGGATCTTATATCGCCGCCATAAGATTCGGTAAAAACTTGGGTTTCGTTTATTATATCTCCTGTTTCGGTTTTTAACGCCAAAAGTTCGCCGCTTTCCACATACCCGCCTTGATTTATAATGTTATTTTCTGCGGTAAGAGATACTACTCCTTTGCCTTTTATTTCCGCCTGTTTTCCGTTTCCTATTGTTTTATTTGTAATATTTTTTGCGTCCATAATAAGATCGGCATTACTTTGAATTGAGCCGGTATTTGTTATTTCCTCTTCTGCCGCGAGGGTCATATCGCCGCCGCTTTTTATTGTAGAGGTTCCGGGTTCCAAATCTTCAAGGGTTAAAGAGGCAAGATATATGCGGGGAACTAAAACTTTTACGCCGTTTATTATTTCTTCCACATACCATATTATATCTTCCTCCAAAGCTTTTATCTGTTCTGGGGTTAATGCGACTCCCAATGCAATTTCTAAATTTTTATTTGCTTTTACCGCATTATCCATTAAATATTTCATCTGCTCGGCGTCTGTTGTAATGCTCTTATGTAAAAACCTTTTTGCCGTAGCTTCAAATATTGCCTTTTTTACCATTTGGGTTTCATAATAGGCGTCTCCCAAAAATTTTATTTTTGTATCTCTGTCCGGCTTATAGCCTATTCTGCCTAAAAAATAATCGGAGCCGTAAAAGTCGTTTAAATTTATATATTTTATTCTTGTTTCTATTAAATAGGGATGATCCGGCGAATCGTTTATTTTAAAAAGCCCGCTGTTTTCAATATCTGCAAAATCGGCAATATTTATTCCGTTTTCTCCTATATCTTCTGTTGCCGTTGTATTGTATGAAACCTCTACGGGATCCCCCGTTATATCTTGCGAGCCGGAATCGGTATTAACCGGCTCAAAACCTATGTCGCTTGAATTTGTTATGCTTGCCGTATCAATATTCATTGCTCCGCCGGACTGGATTAAAGCGGGGTTATAAGAATAAGCTATTACGGTTCCATTAGTCCAATAATCGTGATAAGCTCTTCTCGTTTCACAAACTAATCCCAGACCTGTCCAACATTTTTCATAATCCCATTTTTTTCCCCAATGTTTATGGGGCGTTAAAGAAACGGATATAGCGGCGGTTTCGTTTTTTAAGGTTCCGCCCGCAATATTTATATCGCCTGCCGCTGTTATTGCGCTTCCGTAGTTGTGTATGTTTGCATTGTTTATAAAAAGATCGGAACCTGCGGTTATATAAGACGGATCGGTGTATAATGTAGATGTTACGACATATTCGTCCATTAATCCGTAGGAATTCCACTGATGACCTTCTATATGAACAAGACTAACCTCATAATTTCCGGAGTCTTCCCCTGTATTTTCAAGGGTATTTGTATTTATTGTTATGTCTCCTCCGGCTTCTATTGTCCCTACATAATTGGTTACCCTGTTGTTGTTTTGGCTTTCCGCTTTTTGTATGGTTATAGAACCTGCGGCAAGTATATTTGCTTTTATATTTTCTATGTAATCGGAAGCGTTTATGGATATGCCGCTGCCTGCATATATAACTCCGCCTTTTTTGTTTTGTAAGGTATCGGTTTCTATTGCAATATCTTGCCCTGAGGCTATTTGCCCTTTGTTTTCTATGCCGGATGTATTTATATGTAAGCTGCCCGCGCTTGTAAGCTGGTTTTGATTGTATAGATTTAGCGCGGCGGATATTATTGTTTCGCCGTCTCCGCCGGTTATTGTTGCATTGAGGTTATTATGAATATCGGCGTCCGCATTTAAGGTGATATCTTTTTCGGAGTTTATTTGAGCGTTGTTGTTTATTTTTGCCGCGGTTTCTATGTTGACCGCTTGCGAAGAGTTTATTGTTTTATCGGTATTGTTTGTAAAGGAGCCTGTATTTGCTTTTAAAAAAATTTCTCCTTGCATGTCCAGATTTGTATTGTTTGTTATGTTGGGGGCTTCTATTTTAAGTTTATCTGCAGCATAATAACCTCCTATTATTTCAAAATTTGTATTTAAGCCTAAGTTGATTTGACTGTCTGCAAATAAGGAGCCTTGGTTGTTATTAAGTTGATTGAGCCCGAAAAAATTTATGTTTGAACCCGCATATATTTCACCGGATTCATTTATTACGTTGTTTGTGTTTGAAGAGATAACTTCGTTTGCCGCGGCTGTTTTTGCGCCGGTATTATCAAATGTTTCGGCTTTTATTATGTTGACGCTTCCCAAAGAGAGCAATTTGCCGGTATTAGTAATGGTAATGCCTGCTTTTAAATTGATATTTTCGCCGGACATTGTATCGCCGTTTAATTCTATATTTTGCTCGGACCAAAGATTTAGGCTTCCTTGCGCATAACTTATATTTTGCTGGGTTATATCGCCTGTCGCCTCTATATTTATGTCTGTTTTTGCGGAGGCGTTTTTATATACTACATCGCCGTTTGCGGTAATTGTAACGTCTTCAATATTTGTTCCTATGCCGCTTTCCGAGTTTACTCCCACTCCTTTTTCGGTGGCTATTAAAAATATTCGCCCCGCATGCATTGCCCCGAGCAATGCGGCGTCTATCGCCACTATCGGCTTATCGGATCCGTCGTCGGCTTTTGGGGTTACGGTTTTATCCTTATAATCGTAATAGTTTCTGCCGGTCTTTATGCCGAGCTCTTTGCCCGCTCTTATTTCGGCTTCTATTTTTGCGGTTCGAGATATTATCTCGAGAGCATCTATATTTTCGCCGTTTAACATGGCTTCGTTTATCAGTATCATGCCTTTGTCAACGTTAAGCCCTTGTAAATCTCCAAACTCGTCTATTTGCGGGGTTCCGGTTGATAAGGTTACGCGGGGAATGTTTATAAATCCTGCGCCTGATACTATTATTCCGTTTGGGTTTGCCAATACAAATTCTGCAGATTTGCCGAACATTTCGGTATGTCCCAAAAGGCTTGTTTCGGTTACTCCAGTTACTTCGTTTAATACTATATCGGCGGCTATTTTATTGTGCTGAAAGTTGGGGTTGCCGTAAACCATGCCTCCAAGTTGGGATTGTCCTACTTCGACGCTGTTGTTTAATATAACTCCTTCGCTCTGGACGTTGTATTTTTCAAATTTGTTGTGAGACACCCCTTTTGCGGAAGGCGAAACTATGTTTATTAAAGGAACTTCGTTTGGGGCTTTGTCCATCCCTGGCTGATTCGATGCAGGCGCGCTTTTATCAACCTCTATATCTCCCGCATTTATTATTGCAGGAAAAAATGTTAACTGAAATGTTACAAGTATTAGTATGAATATTTTTAATTTTTTTATAGTATCGCTTCTTACAATTTATTTTTAATAAAGTTTAACTTGTTAAAATGGTTATAAATTTTTTTTGTTAATCGAATATATGGCTATAAACTTTATCGAATATATTATCCAAACCGAACGTAACCGAAAAATATACCTGATAATCGGTTTTTTCTATAAAATGGGGAGAATAGATTGGCTCGGAATATGTAATATCAAAAGCAAAGGGGTCATTGTCATATCTTAAGCCGCATGCCCAGCCTGTTAATCCTCCTTTGCCTTCGCCGAAATTGGAATTTACTCCTGCAGTTTCCCGAACATATCCGGAGTCTATTCCAAAAAAGAGGTCTGATTTGGATAATAAACCTTTAAATATTGTAAGGAGCGGATTTTTAAAGATGATTTCGTTTTTAAAGTAGAATCCGTTGTCTCCTTGTATGGAGTCTTCTTTAAAGCCTCTTACTGTGGAGCTGTCTCCTATGTTGATTTTTTCGGAACTAAAAAGAATATCCGGGCTGTATTGAGAGGAAAAATTAAGCTGCCAGATTGTATTTTGATTAAACAGGGTAAAAGGCTTGTAATAGGTAATACCGAAACCGTATTTTTCAAACTGAGCTTTCGGAGAGTCAGAAGCTATGTCCGACGGGTCTTCTTTTGCGGCAAAATTTTTAAGTCCTTTGTAATATGCAAGATCAAATGAGGCTACGCCGTTCAAGATTTTTCTGTTGTGGCTTATTTCGGCTTTTAAAACGGATAGTTTCCTGGATGCGGTGTCTATTTTAATATCTTCAAGGTAGCTTTCGGCGCTTTTAAGGGTGATGGAGGAATTTAACGCGGTTTTTGTAGTTTGATTTCTATAAATAACCTTTTTTATTTCCAAAGCTGCCGTTTCGCTGTTGCCGGATGTTTGAAACGAGGTTAAAAACCCTTTTACTGTTTGGAGGTATTCGGAATAGCTGTAGGAGCCGGAAAATGTCCAGTATCCGAAAGGAAATGAAAAACCTGTATAATAGGCTCTGGAAAATTTGTTGTTATTATCGTTTTGGCTATCTTCGGTATAGCTGAATGTAAAGTTGTCGTTTATGCCTATAAGGTTGTCTTTGTTTAAGGTAAGTTTTCTTCTTATTTCTCCGGTTGATTTCTGCCCTTGGTTATCAAAGGTTATATTCGCCCTAAATGTATCTTGAGGATTATTTGTAATTATAATTTGGGATGCGTCCTCTTTTGCGCTCGGAGCAAGCGCTATAACCGCATTATTGGAAGCAAGTCTGTTAAACTGTTCTACTCCTTGTTCTATATCTCGGATATTTAATTTTTTTCCTTTTAAAAAAGGATATGCGGTAAAAATTTTTATTTTATCTTTAAATGTTTGCTCTTTTTCGCCTATTTTTATCTCTTCTATAATGTTTTCTATTATTAGAAGGGTTAATGTTTCGTTTTTGAAATTTTGATCCGGCAGTATTTTAACTCTTGCGGTAGAATAACCGGCTTTTACATAAAATTTTGTAATATCAATTATTAAGGCGTTTATGTCGTTTATGGTAAGCCGTTTATTTATGTAGCCAGATATAAGTTTTTCTTTTTGACGTTCGTTTATTAGAGTTGCATTTTGCAGGAGTATTTTATTAATAAAGAAATCTTTCGGTTTTCCGGTAATATTTCCTTCTGATGTATTGTTGTCCGAGGCGTTTCTATCCTCCATAAGTTTACGGAGCTCTTTTTGCAATTCGCGCTTTTTTTTTTGCCGCTGTAGTTTTTTTTTTTCTCTTTCGTGCATCCGCTGCATTTCTTGATGAGATTTTATTATAATCTCCTGATTAGGATCCTTGGCAAAAGAAAGCGGAGCGGAAAGATAAAAAAGAATAAATAGAAAAATAACGCGGGTTAAAATTTTTTTCATAGTCAAAATTTTTTAAAAATTTATTATAAAAGTAAATTTGCGGAGTTTTTTGGTTTAATCGGACGGACTTACTTTACAAAAAGCCGTCCGATTATAGAGGAAGGATGGATTTATAATTTTTTTATTTTAATATGCCTTTTTCTTTCCAGAATTTTTCAGCTCCAGGATGTAAGGGGGTTATGATTCCATTGACGCCTGTTTCGATTTTCATTTCTTTGAATGTTTTCTTTTGTTGAACCATATGAGCAAGCCCTTCGTCTGTATAGATTAAGGAGAGCATTTGATATACGAGCTCGGGGTCAACATCTTTGTTAGCTACTAATAACGTGGAATCCTGAAAAGACGGGGTGTCTTGATCTACTCCTTTGTATGTTCCCGCGGGAACGGCAACTTTTGAAAAGTAAGGGAATTTTTCAAAAAAACCCGATGCTTCGGCATCGGCTTCAAGATCGAGCATTACTATATCATTGGTTTGAGCCGCCATAATAACCGCGCCGCTTGGAAATGCGGTAAAAAGCCAGAAAGCGTCTAACTGGTTATTGCCGAAAGCGCTTGCCGCATCGTTATAGCCCATAGCGTTTCTTTTTATTTTATCCCATATGCCGAGATGAGTAAAGAAAATCTCGCAGTTTGCAAAAGCGCCTGATCCGGCATTGCCTACGCCTACTTTTTTACCCTCTAGATCTTTGCAGCTTTTTATGCCGGAGCCGGCTTTAATTACGAGCTGGGCAGGTGCGCCGTAAAGATATGCAACCGCCATAACATTTTCATATTTGTTGGTATCGTTTTTCATTTTTCCTTCTCTACCAAGCCATATGTGCCCTGAATATACTACGCCGAAATGAGATTTTCCGGAATTTATTTTTCTTAGATTTTCGACTGACCCTGCTGAAGACTGAGCTTGGATGTTATAGCCTTCAAGGTTTTTTATAGGGTCATAAACCTGAATTGCATTAGCTACTACCTGAAATGTTCCGCCTGCTGGGCCTCCGCTGAATACTATTCTTTTTTTATCTGCATAAGCGGAGCCTGCAAAAATAAAGGCTATAGCGATTAATCCTATTAATATACCAATAAAACTTTTTTTCATAATTACGTTCCTTTCTTTAATATGTAAATTGGGTTATAAAGACTCTCGGATAACTTTTTATTTTTTCGCGTTATGCCAAAATTTTAATACTCGGCATTTTCGCATTTAAATTTTTTGTTATCAAGCACCATTGTTTTTATATAAAATGTTGCAAAACTATGCAAGGGTAATTTATTCAAGCGGCTATACCCAGCTATTTTGATTAATCCGCCTTTTTTCTTAAAAATGTAGGTATATCCAATTCATCTTCGTTAATATTTTCGCTCTGCGTATATATTCCTTTATAGTCCGGCTTTGAATTTTGGTTAGATGTTTTAAGTTTTCTGATGTAAGCGGGGGTATCCTGTTCTTCTTCCAAATTTTCCGATTTTTCGTTTGCGCTTAAAATTGGTTTTATTTTGTCGCTCTTTTGATAATCCTGCTTGTCAAACTCGGAATTTATTCCTGTAGCAATTACCGTAACGCTTACTTCGTCTCCCATTGTTTCATCAATTACGGCTCCCCATATAATATCCGCTTTATCTCCTACTTCTTTGTATATGCGGTCGGAGGCTTCGCTCATCTCTTGCATTGTTAAGCTGCTTGTGCTGCTTATGTTCATAAGAACGCCTTTTGCGTTAGCTATTGAAATGTCTTCTAACAGGGGATGGGATATTGCTTTTTCTGCGGCTTCTATGGCTCGATTTTCGCCGCCTGCCTTGCCTATTCCCATTATTGCCATGCCCGCTTTGTTCATTGTGGTTCTAACGTCTGCAAAATCAAGGTTTACAAGTCCGGGAAGCATTATAAGATCGGTTATTCCTTTTACGGAATGTAGAAGTATTTCGTCCGCTTGTGAAAACATTTCTATTAAGGTGGCATTTTTAGACGCCAAGCCTCTGAGACGATCATTTGGAATGGTTATAACCGTATCAGCTACATCTTTTAAGATTTTTATTCCCTCTTCTGCCTTCTGCATTCTTTTTTTGCCTTCAAATTTAAAGGGCTTGGTTACTACGGCAACGGTTAATATTCCGAGTTCTTTGCATATTTCGGCTATTACCGGCGCGGCTCCGGTTCCTGTTCCGCCTCCGAAACCCGCGGTAATAAATGCCATGTGAACATGTTGCCCTATGGCTTCTTGTATTTCATTTTTGCTTTCCAACGCCGCATTTTTACCTACCTCTGGTTCGGCGCCGGCTCCGAGCCCTTCGGTAAGGTTGCTGCCTATCTGCACTTTTACGGGCGCTTTTGATATTTCAAGAGCCTGCCGATCGGTATTAGCCGTTATGAATTGCACGCCGGCAAGATTGACGGCGATCATGTTGTTGACGGCGTTTCCACCAGCGCCTCCTACTCCGATAACCTTTATTTTTGCGGATTTTTCATTTTCTACATATCTAAAGGACATTTTTTGCCTCCTTTATTTTAAACATATTCTTATTTTGCGAAATTTATAGAATCTCTTTGAACCACCTTTTCATTCTATTAAGGGTTTTTTTTAAAAAATTAGCGTCGCTTACCTCAAAATTTTCTTGAGGTTGATTTTTATAACCGTATAAAACAAGCCCTACTCCCGTGGCATATATCGGATTATTTACTACGTCTTTAAGCCCGCCGATTCCTATGGGGCTGCCGGATCGGACGGGAGTTCCGAATATTGATTCTGCAAACTCTATGGAATCATTTATTAAAGAGGTTCCGCCTGTTATAACGATTCCGGATGGCATTGCCGCGCCTATATTAACTCTGTTTAACTCTTTTTTTATAAGAAGAAATATTTCTTCCATACGAGCTTCTAATATTTCTCCTAATATTTGTCTGGAGAGTTTTCTGGGCTGTCTGCCTCCTAATCCGGGGACTTCTATTATTTCATCTTTGCTTATATTGCGGGCTATGCATGTTCCGTATTTTTTTTTAATTATTTCGGCTCCAGCTGTGGGCGCCGCAAGTCCTATGGCTATATCGTTTGTAAGGTTGTTGCCGCCTAACGGCAAAACAAAGGTGTGTTTGATGTTGTTATCGTAAAATACGGCAAGATCTGTAGTCCCGCCTCCAAGATCGATTAAAGCCGCTCCAAGCGCTTTTTCTTCTTTGGCAAGAACTGCCTCGCCGGAGGCTATTGATTCCAAAACTATGTCTTTAACGTCTAACCCTGCTCGATTTGCGCATTTTACTATGTTGCGAACGGATGTAACTGCTCCGGTAACTATATGGACGTCCGCTTCGAGTCTTACGCCGGTCATTCCTACGGGATTTTGTATTCCTTTTTGATTATCCACCGCATAGCCTTGGGGTAGAACATGTATTGTTTCTCTGTCCGTAGGTATTGCCACCGCTCTTGCGGCTTCTATTACTCTGTCTACATCCTGTTTTAAAACTTCGGAACTTTTTATTGCGATGATGCCATGACTGTTAAAACCGGACATATGACTTCCTGCTACGCCGACATAAACGTCTCTGATTTCGCAGCCAGCCATAAGTTCCGCTTCTTCAACGGCTTTTTTTATAGAGTTTACGGTAGATTCTATATCTACAACCACTCCTTTTTTCAAACCTTTTGATGGATGGGCGCCTATTCCTATGATGCTGATTTCGTTTTGTAATACTTCGCCCACTACAGCGCATATTTTGGTAGTGCCTATATCAAGACCTACTATTATTTCTTCCTGTTTTTGCATATTAGACCTTTTTTGTTATGCTTCCTTTATTTATATTGATTAGGATATGTCCAAGTTTGTTTGCTCCGCTTTTTGCTTATCGCTTCGGATTTTCAGCGGACTTTCCTTTTATATTTTTATTATAAGATTTCTCTTTGCTTCGCTCGTTGACATTACGAGTAAAAAACCGTTCTCATGGTTTCTTTATAATATAGGCTTTACTACTATTCTGTTTAAATTGGTCAAATCTATAAAATCGAATTTTTCGTAATTTTCAAAAGAGGATATTACTTTTTTAAGGCGTTTGCATTTTAAATTAAAAGCGCCGTATCCGAGTTTGATTTTTTTAACTTTGGATTTTCCCAGTATTATGAAACCTATTTCTTTATCTATGTGAATTTTATCAATGTTGTTTTTGGAAATAAGTTCTTCGCATTTATTACCGCTGTTTAATATCTCTATTATTGATTTAAGTAAAAGTTTTTCCCTGTTTAATTTAGCGTTTATGTCTGAAAAATCAAGCCCTAATATTATAGGAAGTTGTATGGTATCGGTATGTTCTTTTTCTTTTATTATTTTGCCTTTATCATTTAATATGTATTTTTTTCCTATTACGGCTATTGCTATAGGATTTTCCTCTTTAACTGTTATGATGATATTTCTCGGCAGCTCGCGTTTGATTTCTGCCTGTTCTATCCAAGGGTGTGCTAAAAGAGTTTGGACGGCTTTTGCAATATTTATGGAAAGTATGTTGTCTCCTTTTTTTATTCCGGTTTGTTTTAATATCTTTTTTTTTGTTAATATGTTTGAATTGTTTATTACTATATTGTCAACCGCAAAATAATCGCAGGTAGTTATAAAACCGTATCCGGCAATAAGAATGTAGCTTAAGGCTATTATGCAAAATCCTGCCGTAATCATTTTAAAGAATGAAAGTAAAAGACGTAAAAAAACCCCCCCTTTTTTTTTAAAAATTTTACTCTCCGACAATTTTTACCTCGAATTGAAGTTCTATTGAAAAGATTTCTTTTACCCTATTTTTAACTAATTCCGCAAGATTCAATATTTGCTGCGCCGTAGCGTTGGAACGATTTATTATAAAATTAGCATGTTTTTCGGATACCGCAGCGCCTTGTAGAATTTTTCCTTTTAAGCCTGCAAGTTCTATTAAAGCTCCTGCGCTTTTTTTTCCTGCCGGATTTTTAAAAAAGCATCCCGCGCAATATTCGGTTGAGGGTTGGTTTTTTTTTCTGTCTTTAATAATTTGCTTAGCGTTTTTTTTAACTTTGTTAGGTTCGCCAATACTAAGGCTTAAAGAGCTTTTTATTATAATCGGCTGCTTATGTTCTTGAAAGGATGTTTTTCTATAAGAAAAATCGATCTGTTTTTTTTCAATTTTTTTCATTTTTCCGTTTTGGTCAATTATATCAACATTGTTTAAGATGTTTTCAACTGCGCCTAATTTGGTTCCCGCGTTGCCGTATATTGCGCCGCCTATGGTTCCTGGTATTCCGTAAGCAAATTCAAAACCCTGCAAGCCGTATTTTAAAGCTATACGGGTTAAGGTCGCGATTTTTGCCCCTGCCATAGCGGCTATATTAACTTTTTGCGGGCTGTTTTTTTCTATTAAAATTTTATTAAGATGTTTTTGCAGATCTATTGTAACGCCTCTTATTCCTTTGTCTTTTACAAGCAGGTTTGTGCCTCCGCCTTTGATAAAGAAGGGGATGTTATTTTTTTTGGCGGATTTAATCAGAACTACGATTTCTTGGGTATTTTTCGGGTATATGTATGCGTCCGCGTTTCCCCCTGTTTTAAATGAGGTATGTAAAGAGATTGGCTCGTCAAACAAAATTCTATTTTTAAACTTTGCTTTAAGCCATTTTTTATATTGGGGCGTTAAACTCATTTTAAAAGCGCTTCTCCTATTTTCCATACGTCTCCGGCGCCGAGAGTAATTAATATATCATTGGGTTTAAGCGCTTTTTTTAGATATAAAATTGTTTTCTCTTTGCTGTCAATGTAGATTGCGTTTTTATGTCCCACTTCGGTTATGCTTTGGCAGAGGCTTTTGGAAGTTGCCTCTTTTATCTGTTTTTCGCCGGCAGAATATATCGGAATTACAATTAATTTATCGGCATAAAAAAATGCTCGCTTAAAGTTATTAAATAATAGTTTTGTTCTGCTGTATCTGTGCGGCTGAAATATTACTACAAGTCTTTTATCTTTCCATATTGTTTTTGCAGTTTTAAGGGTTGTTTTTATTTCCGTAGGATGATGCCCGTAGTCGTCTATTATAATTGTATTATTTACGGCGCCTTTTATTTCAAGTCTTCTTTCTACTTTCGGAATTGTTGTAAGCGCCTCTTGTATCGCGTTAAAGGGTATTGCTAATTCTAATGCTACGGCTATCGCTGCAAGCGCGTTATAAACGTTATGGATTCCTGCAAGGTTTAAGACGGCTTTGCCTAATTTTTTTTGTTTGTTATATACTATAAACTCTGTCTGCTCTCCTTTAAATGTTATATCAGACGCGGTTATATCCGCTTTTGTATCGATTGCGTAGGTAGTATGTCTTTTTTTTATCTGCGGCATTATTGCTTTTATATTCGGATCGTCCGCGCAAAGAATCGTAAGTCCGTAAAATGGTATTTTTTCTATGAATTGAATGAATGTTTCTTTTATAGCGTTTATATTCTGATAATAATCAAGATGGTCTTCATCTATGTTGGTTATTATGGATATTGTGGGCGCAAATTTTAAAAATGAGCCGTCGCTTTCGTCTGCTTCGGCTACTATGTAATCTCCTTTTCCCAATATGGCATTTGTTCCTATTGTATTAAGTTTGCCTCCTATTACTACAGTAGGGTCAAGCCCGCCTTTTTGTAATACCCATGAGGTTATGGACGTGGTGGTGGTTTTTCCATGGGCGCCTGCTACCGCTATGCTGTATTTTAGTCTCATAAGTTCCGCAAGCATTTCGGCTCTTGGTATGACGGGTATGACTGCTTTTTTTGCTTGGACTATTTCGGGGTTATCCGAAGAGACTGCAGAGGAATACACTACTACGTTTGCGTTGGCGATGTTATTTTTATGATGAAGATCAAATATTTTTACTCCGAGTTTTTCTAATCTTTTTGTAATTTCAGAAAGCGCTATATCAGAGCCGGATACTTTATAGCCTGTATTGATAAGCAGTTCAGCTATGCCGCTCATTCCTATTCCGCCTATGCCTACAAAATGTATATGATACTCTTTTTTATACATATTTTTATTATCCTAACAGGTTTTTTATTATATCGTTTGCTATAATTTCGGCAGCATTTATTTTTCCGAATTTTTTTGCTTTTTTTCCCATCTCTTTTAATTTGTTTATATTTGCGCCGTAATATTTAAGTTTTTCCGCTAATTTTTTTCCGTCGAGATTTTTTTCGGATATTACTTCGCAGGCTCCTACTTTTTCCAATGTTTTTGCATTTAGCTCTTGATGCCCGTCCGCCGCATAAGGAAATGGGATGTATATGGCGGCTTTTCCCAACGCCGTTATTTCGGATATTGTAGTGGCTCCCGCTCTTGCTATTATAATATCGGCTTTTTGATATACGGATGCTATGTCGTCAATGAATGCGCAAACCGTATTTTTTATTTTATGGTTTGAATATTGGTTTTTTACCTTTTTTTGGTCGTTGATTCCGCTTTGATGTATAAATGTTATTTTTTGTTTGTTTTTTATATGATTAAGCGAATCTGTAACCGCCTTGTTAATAGCGAAGGCTCCTTGACTTCCACCTATTATTAGAACCGTAAAATTTTTATTATCCGATATTGTTTCTGTTTTTTCCGCTTTAATTATTTCTTTTCTTAACGGGTTTCCTGTATGTAATATTTTTTTATTATTAAAATATTTTTCGGAATTTTTAAATGCTATATATATTCGGTTTGCTATTTTAGATAAATAGCGGTTTGTAATTCCGGGTATTATGTTTTGCTCGCAAATTGCGATTTTTATTCCGAATAATTTGCCTGCAATTAATACGGGCGCGGAAGAATAGCTTCCTACTCCTATGATTAGATTCGGAGAAAATTTTTTTATTATTATTAAAGCCGCAAATACCGCCGCAGGCAGTTTTATCAATGCCTCTATTTTTTTTAAAATTGTTGTTCCTTTTAATTTAGGTGTTTTTATGCTTTTTAATTTAAAGCCTTTTTTAGATAATATTTTTTTTTCAAAATCGTTGCCTATGCTTACAAATAGTATTTCTGTTTTAGGCTCTCTTTTTAAAATCTCTTCGGCTATTGCTATTGCAGGAAACAAGTGCCCGCCTGTAACTCCTCCCGCTATTATTATTTTGTTTGTATTTGTCATTTTTTACCGATTTAAGTATTCAAATAAATTTTATTATGATTCTCCTTGAATTAATTCAATCCGCTTAACGTCTTTGGTATTTAAATAAACCCCTTTGCCGTCAATACTATATAAAAGCTTTAATTTTTCATCGACTCTTCTGGCGTTGTTTAAAAGAAAATCCTGATTTTCATTATTAGGATTGTAGGTATAATTAAATATCCATCCGAGGTAGATAGAGTTGTCATTTAAAAAGACAACTGTCCAATCCGTATTTTTTTTTGATTAATCTTTGACCAAATTGACTGTTCGCAGCAGGATTGTCGTTTGTATTCTCTCGCCGAGCTTCCGGCCTGGATGTAGGAGCGACATTTGTAGGCGCCGGTCGTTCATGAGTATAGGATTTTCTATAATCGTCATTTATGGTTGATGTTACAGACTTTTGTTTTTTTTAGTCATTTTGTTCTCCTTTGATATAGTTTAAAAAGTCTTTAAAATATTTTGGCAAAAAAATATGTTTTCTATGATAACCAATTTTTTTTATTAAATCAGGCATAAGCTTGTCCCATGTTTAAAACGGTCGGATATTGATTCCATTCTTTTCCTAACAATTTTCTTCCGTTTGATTTTTTATCTCTTTTTACGCCGTCCGCTCCCCATGTTCCCCACTGTTTGAAAAAAAAGGCTTTGTTTTGTATTTCGCATTCCTTTTTTATATTTATAACCCATTCCGGTTTTATTTGCCTTGCTTTAACTCCGCTTTCTCCGCCTACTATAACCCAGTCTATGCCGTTAAGATTTAATTTGCCGATGTCTTCAAGCAGGGGTTCGACGGATATGAATTTAATTGAGGCGTTTATTTTTTTTAATATTTCGATTCTTGGCAGACCGTCTTTTTTATTTTCCGCGGTTACTCCAAGCCATATATTCGGAGGAATTTTTTTATTTTTTAAGTATTGTTCCATTCTTTCGGCTCGTTTTGTAAGTATTTGGTATGTATGCCTCGGAGTCTTTTCTATAACTTTAAATACGTTGTTTAAAAAACTACCCTGTATATTTTCGTGAAACAGATCGCTCATAGAAGTAACAAAATATGTTGTAGGTTTTTTTTTTAAGCGGTTTTGACAATCTTTGCGGCATTGTAGTTAATTTAAAACCGTTTTCGTAGCCCAAAACTCCTATTGCCTGAAGTCTTTTTGCCATAACTTCGGCGTAGCAGTTTTGGCATCCAGCGGATATTTTAGTGCATCCTACGGTAGGATTCCATGTTTCTGCCGTCCATTCTATTTTTGTATTTGCCATTTTTTTTACCTAATTAAATCTAAATGTAACTTCCTGTTTAGGTTTATACGATATATAAAAAGCATTTTTTGTTACTTCATTCCCGTTATTAGAATATACTTTAAAACTATTACGTCTATTTTTACGCCAAGTTTTTAAAATTTCGTTAGTGCGTTTTGGTAAAAAACCATTTTTTAAGCTATACAAATGCAACTCTTTATTTGTTCTATATTTTTTTTTAAGCTTTTCGATAAAATCATCGGAAGAGCTAAACGTCTCTTTTTCTTTAAACAAAGCATTAAGAAATTTTTTTAATGCTTCTCCGCCTGTAAAGTCCTCTTTGCTTAAAGCTTTATTGGCAAATCTATACATATAAGATATAGGCAAAAAAAGCAGTATCTCAGTATTTTTATTTTCAAGATAATTTTTTAAATATTTGGGTTCGATCTTTTTGTATCCGTAAGGATCAATGAATAATA
Organism: Deltaproteobacteria bacterium; assembly: GCA_019306065.1. GTDB lineage: Bacteria > Desulfobacterota > Desulfobacteria > Desulfobacterales > JAFDMD01 > JAFDMD01. The sequence goes on along the minus strand of JAFDMF010000014.1, from coordinate 30,254 downwards.
AAAACCTATCTGATTTCAACTCTTTAATTTTAGATAATATTTTAGGATGCAGACTCGAATAATCCTTTTTTGAGTATGTAATATTAAGCTGTTTATGTAAGGATGTTGTCGAGCAGTATTCTTTAATCCTGTCTATCTTATATTTATCAAGTTCAATCTCCGATTTATCTCTATCGTTAAACCAAACTTTAATTTTATGTAAATTAGAATTATTTTGCGAATAAATCTCTTTAATGGTTTTAATCGCCGCTATCGGACTTCCTTCCGAATTATCTGTATATATGCCTTCGCCGCACATTAAATCGTATATATGAATCTTGTTTATATGTTCAACTCTGGTTAATATATTCAGATAGATACTCAAATATTTTTGATATAATTCAACTTTAGCTTTAGAATGTTCGAGCATAGAAATTTTTATGCTTTGCTGCATCTTCTAAATTTCCTTTTTTCTATATAAAACGTTTTCTATGATAACTAAACGGGTTTTTCGTTTCTTCCTATGTTAGCCAATATACCTAATGCTGCGGTATTTGCCAGAAGCGAGGTTCCTCCATAGCTTAAAAGCGGAAGAGTCAAGCCTTTTGTCGGCAGAAGTCCCATTGTAACTCCTATGTTTATGCATACCTGAAGCCCGAATGAGATTGTAATTCCGGCGGCAAGAAATGTTCCGAACAAATCTTTTGCATTTTTAGATATTATTATGCCTCTGAATATTATTATAATGTAAAGCGAAAGTATAAAAAGCACCCCCAAAAGCCCTAGCTCTTCTCCTATGACGGAGAATATAAAATCCGTATGAGATTCCGGCAGATAAAAGAGTTTCTGATAACCGTTTCCAAGCCCTACGCCGAATATTCCTCCTGTTCCGAAAGCCATTAAGGAATGGACCGCCTGATACCCTTCGTCTGTCGCGTATTCCCAAGGATCAAGATAGCTTAACATTCTTTCGGCTCGATAGGATGCGCTGAATATAAGATTGAATATTATAGGAACAAAAAGGAGTAATGCGCTGCTTAGATGGAGTATTCTAACTCCTGCCACAAACATCATTATGCCGGCTATAAGCGCTAATATCACGGCGCTTCCCAGATCAGGCTGTTTTAATATTAAAGCTAGAAAAACCGCCAGTATTAATATATGAGGAAGAAAACCTATCGAAAGTTTTTTAATATTTTCATGCTTTTTGCTTAAAGAATATGCCAGATAAATTATTAATCCGATTTTTGCCGCTTCGGAGGGCTGAAAATGTAGCGCTCCTATTTTAAGCCATCTTGTAGCTCCGCCTTCCGTAATTCCGAAGCCGAGATGTATGAGCGAAAGAAGCAGCAATGAGCCAAATAATCCCAAATAAGCGGTTTTTTTAAAAAAATTGTAGGGGATGTTAGAGCATATTAAAAATGCGGCTATGCCGAATAGGGCAAATACGGTTTGTTTTTTTAAAAAGAACATGGCATCCATCCGTTTTGCCGCGGCAGTGGCGGAGCTGGCGCTGTATATCATTAATACTCCGACTACTATTAAAATTAGAAGCGGAATTATAATACAAGGATCGTAACGTAAGCCTTTACGGATTTTTTTTCTTTTTTTTTTGTTATTATCCATTGTTAAGCTCTCTTATTCCCTTAACCGCTTTGCAAAAGGTTTCTCCTCTGTCGGCGTAATTGCGAAACATGTCAAAACTCGCGCATCCGGGAGAAAGCAGAACAGCGTCTCCTGCCGCAGCCTTTTTATGCGCAAGATTTACCGCTTCTTCCAAAGAATTGGCGCTTATTATATCGGATGCAGTATCTGCAAAGGTGTTTATGATTTTTTGCTTTGCTTCTCCTATTGCTATAAGCTTTTTTACGCTTTTTTTTATAAGCGGTTTTAATTTTTCAAAGCTTCCGCCTTTATCTATGCCTCCCATTATCAGTATTAAGGGGTTGTTAAAATTCTGTAAAGCCCTTAATACCGCGTCTGTATTTGTGGCTTTTGAATCGTTATAATATGCGACGTTGTTTATGGTATCAATATGTTCGATTCTATGTTTTATTCCTTTAAATTCGGAAACGGTTTTTTGGATTTTATTAATATTGGCGCCTGCCGCAAGAGCGCAAAGGCTTGCAGCGGCAATATTTTCTATGTTATGAGCGCCGATTAATTTTATGTTGTTAAGGTTTATAAAATTTTTTTCTTTTTCGCCTGTATTTATAAAATCAAATATCAGTTTTTTATCCGTAAAATTTATTATGCTTCCCGCCTCTTTTGTTTGCGGATAAAAAAAGAGTTTTTTCGATTTTATATTTTCGGTCAAGGTTCTGAGAAGTATATCGTTGCCGTTTATTATGGCGGTATCTTTTTTATCCTGATTTGCAAAGATTTTTACTTTTGAAGCAGCGTATTCGGAATAGTTTGTATAGCGTTCGAGATGATCTTTGGATATGTTTAAACAAGCCGCTATGTTCGGATTGAATGTAGAAATTGTATCAAGCTGGAAACTGCTTATTTCCGCTATGATTATATCCGCTTTATCTTCGCCGTCCACATAATCTATAAGCGGTTTTCCTATGTTGCCTCCTACAAATACTTTTTTGCCACAATTTTTAAGTATTTCTCCTATAAGAGTAGTAACCGTAGTTTTACCGTTTGTGCCGGTTACGGCTATTACGGGGGTTTTTATAAATTGAGACGCAAATTCTATTTCTCCGGTTATTTTAACTCCTTTTGCAGTAGCTGCAGTTACGGGTTTTATATTATGCGGGATTCCGGGGCTTAGGATGATAAGATCGGAGTTTTGAAATGTTTGAATGTTATGATAACCGATTTCTTTTTTTATGCCGGAAAAAAGGGATTTTTGTTCAGATATTTTTATAAGGGCGTCTTTGTTAATATCGGTTACGGTAATATCCGCTCCTTTTTTTTTACAAAAAGAGGTTAGGCTTATTCCTGTTTTTCCGATTCCTGCTATTAAAATTTTTTTACCTGATAATTGTGTCATTTTTTTAATCATAGTGAATCATACAAATCTGCGGTTCAGATAATTATGAGATTTCTCCTCGCTGCGCTCGTCGCAATGATATAGCAAAAAAACCGCTTCTTTTTATCTTAATTTTAATGTGCTTATGGATATTAAAGCCAATATGATGGATATTATCCAAAATCTTGCTATTATTTTAGGTTCCGCCCAGCCTTTTAATTCAAAATGATGATGCAAAGGCGCCATTTTAAATAATCTTTTACCATTGCTGATTTTAAAAAAACTTACCTGTATAATAACGGATAAAGCTTCCAAAACAAAAAGTCCGCCTACTATTACAAGTATAAATTCCTGTTTTGTTATTACTGCTATAGCTCCTATTAAAGCCCCCAAAGATAGGGAGCCTGTATCTCCCATGAATATTTGAGCCGGATATGTATTAAACCATAAAAATCCGAGCCCGGCTCCCGCAAGAGCGCCGCAAAAAACGGCAACTTCTCCGCAGCCAGGGACGTAGTTTATTTGCAGATACTCGGCTATGTTAATATGCCCTGTAACGTAAGCAAAAAGCATGTATGTAGCCCCTGTAATTATTACTAGACCTATGGCGAGCCCGTCTAACCCGTCGGTAAGATTAACAGCGTTGGATGAGCCTACTATTACAAAGGCTGCAAATAGTATGTGTAGTATTCCGAAATCGGGAGTAAAATTTTTAAAAAACGGAAATGTTATTTTGGTGCTAAAATCCGGAGTAAGCCATATTAATATGCCGATTAATATGCCGATTAAAGTTTGTAATAAGAATTTGCTTTTTGCGCTAAGTCCTTTGTTTTTTTTTTTTACCTGTTTGGAGTAATCGTCTATAAATCCTATTAACCCGAAGATTATGGCGGTAACTATAAGGATTACAATGTATTTGTTTGTTAGGTCTGCCCATAAAAGGGTAGAGGTTACTATTGAAAAGAGTATTAGGAGTCCTCCCATAGTCGGAGTGCCTGCTTTTATTTGGTGGGACCGGGGTCCTTCTTCTCTGATGAATTGTTTTATTTGAACTTTTTTTAGTTTTTTGATTATCCAAGGGCACAACAAGCAGCAGATTAAAAATGCGGTAAGTCCTGCATAGATTGTTCTGAAGGTAATATAACGAAATACATTAAAAAAGGAAAATATTGTATGTAATGGATATAAAAAAAGGTATATCATTTTATTTAATCCCGAATTTTTTCAATTAATTGTTCCATAAAATTTCCTCTTGAGCCTTTTACCAAAACCGTATCTTTTGCTTTTAAGATGTTATTTAAAATTTCGGCTATATGCTCTTTTGTGCCTGTAACTATATTTTTTGGGTTAAAACCGGAATTTATTGCCCCTTTTTTAATATGAAGACTGAAATCTCCGGTTGCAAAAAGCCCTGATATGCCGGATTTCGCAGCGGTTTTGCCTATTTGAAAATGTAGTTTTTCGGAATCTTTTCCAAGTTCTAGCATGTCTCCTAACACTGCAAATTTTTTTCCTTTTATATCCGAAAGAAGGCTGAAAGCGGCTTTTGTAGAATCCGGATTTGCATTATAAGCATCGTTTATTATAGTAAATTTTTTTTCGGTTGTTATAAAATCTATTCTATCTTTTGGCGGCGTAAAGTTTTCCAGCCCTTTTTTTATATCGTCAATGGATAGCCCCGCTATATATCCTACGGAAGCTGCCGCAAGCGCGTTGTGTATCATAAAAAAAGCGTTTATCGGAAGTGTTATATCCGTCTGCCGATCTGGAGTTATGAGTTTGAAGTATATTTTTTTATCTTTTTTTTCAGGATTAGTCGCTGTTATATCGTATTTTTTTTCTTTGTTAAGATAACCGAAAACAACGGTTTTTCCGTCATAATCTTTTCTTGCATTTATAAGCATAGGATCGTCTCCGTTTAAAACCGCTGTGCCTTTGCTTTTTATCTGCCCCAAAAGCTCTGTTTTTGCCTTCATAACCCCTTCTATTGATCCGAGCCCTTCAAGATGAGCGTTTCCTATATTTAATATGACTCCTATATTAGGAGCGCATATTTGTCCGAGTCGTGTCATTTCGCCGGGACGGCTTATGCCGAGTTCTAAAACCGCCCATTTATTTTCCGGCGCAATTTCAAACAGAGTTAAAGGAAGCCCTATTTCGTTGTTATAATTTTTTTGAGTGGAATGGGTTGAAAATTTCTGTCTCAAAACGGATGCCGCCATCTCGCGCGTGGTGGTTTTGCCGTTTGAACCTGTAATTGCGGCAACCGATATTTCGGATTTATCTCTTATAAAACGAGCAATATCGCCGAGGGTTTTTGTAGTGTCATTTACGCTTATAATAATCGGATTTTTTACCAAAGAAATATCTTGCATAACTTTATCGGCATGGTCTCGGTTTATGATAAAACCTTCAGCCCCCGCATTTAAAGCCTGTTTTATAAAGTTATGCCCGTTGTGGGTTTCTCCTATTATGGCTACAAAGAGGTCTTTATCTGTAACTGTTCTGGAATCTATACGGATTTTATAAAAAAACCGCTTCTCTTTTTTTGAAAGCAAAGCGCCGTTTGTTGCTTTTAATATTGTTTTAATTGATAGTTTCATAAGTTTATAATCTGTTTGACTGTTTTTCTATCGTCAAAATTAAGTTTTTTATTTTTTATTATCTGATAGGTTTCGTGTCCTTTTCCCGCTATAATTAGTATATCTTCATTGGATAAGGCTTTGATTCCGGCTTTTATCCCTTTTTTTCTGTCCGGCTCTATTATAAAGTTATCGGTTTCGGTTTTAACCCCTTTTATTATTTGTTCTATAATTTTATTTGGATCTTCGCTTCTCGGATTATCGGATGTTATTATGCAAAGATCGGATAGTTTTCCGGCTATTTTTCCCATTATGCTTCGTTTTGTTTTATCTCTGCCTCCTCCGCATCCGAAAACGGTTATTAATTTTTGGGGTTTTAGTTTTTTTAAGGTTAAAAGAACGTTTTTAAGCGCGTCCGGGGTATGGGCATAGTCTACAAATATATTTTTTTTTGCATTATTTCTCACTTTTTCAAGCCTGCCGGGTATGTTCTTGGTATTTTCTATTCCTTTTGTTATATTTTCGCCGGATATTCCGGCGGCTATACAGGCTCCTGCCGCGCATAGTATGTTTTGAAGGTTATGTTCTCCTATTAATGGGGATTTTAATTTAAATTTTTTTTCGCCGATTTTTAAAACCGCTTTGATTCCCGTAATTTTGTATTCTACGGATTCGGCTCTGATAAAGTTATCGTCGTCGCTTCCTACGGAGATTTTTTTTGTAACAACGGTTTGATAAAGCTGTTTTCCGTATTGATTATCCGTGTTGATAACAGATACGGCTTTATTTTTTTTGCATCCTTTTATGATATGTTTTGTAAAAAGGCTTTTTTTGCAATCCCAATAAGTTGCCATGTCTTTATGATAATCAAGATGATCTTGGGTTAAGTTTGTCAAAACAACCGCGTTAAATAAGCAGTCTTCAATTCTGAAAAGGTCTATTGCGTGAGAAGATACCTCCATAACCACATGGGTTACTCTGTTTTTTTTCATTTCAAAAAGGGTTTTTTGTAGGTGATAAGATTCCGGCGTGGTAACCGAATTTATAAATTCGGCTCCTGCATATCTGATATTTACGGTTCCTATTACCCCTGTAGTTTTACCTGCCGCATTTAATATGTTTTCTATAAGGTATGTAACTGTGGTTTTTCCGTTTGTGCCTGTTACGCCGATTAAAAAAAGATGCTCGGAAGGATTATTAAAAAAGGATGCGGAGATGCCGGAAAGGATTTTTCTGGAGTTTTTTACTATTATTACCGGAACTTGACAGTTTTTTACTTTTTTTTCGGATATTATTGCTTTTGCCCCTTTTTTTACGGCTTCTTTAATATAGTTATGCCCGTCCGCCTTAAAGCCTTTTATGGCTATAAATAGTCCGCCCTCTTTTACGTTGTCTGAGTTTGAATGGATTGATTTTATTTCATAATCATTCTTGCAAACTTCGCGCTTGTTGGGATGGGGTATCTCTACAATTTCGGATTCCAATTTTTTTATAAGCGCTGATAGTTTCATATATTTATAACTCGTTTTTGAAATGTCCAAAGTGTTTTGTGCCTGGAATTAGTCATGGGCGTTTCACCCTATAGGCTCCTTATTAATAGATGCCGTAATTTTTTGTATTTTTTTTTTTGACGGAACGTTGAGATAATCCAAGGCTTCGCGGACTATACGTCCGAAAGCCGGCGATGCCACTATTCCGCCGTAATATTTGTTTGTAGGCTCGTCTAATGAAATAAGTATTGTAAGTTTAGGATCTTCTGCAGGGGCAAAGCCTAAAAAAGAGGAGACATATTTTCCTTTTTCATATCCGGCTTCCGATACTTTTTGAGCGGTTCCTGTTTTTCCGCATACTTCGTAGATATTGGAGCTCGCCCTTACTCCAGTGCCGCCTTCCTGGGTCGCTCTGTTAAGCAGGTTTCGGACTATTTCGGCAGTTTCTTCCGATACAGCCCGCCTTATTTGTTCGGGATGGATTTTTTTTATAATTTCTCCATTTTTTCCTATTATGGAATCTACTATGTAGGGTTTCATAAGGGTGCCGCCGTTTGCTATGGCAGAGGCTGCGGCTACAAGCTGAACTGCCGTAACCGATATGCCCTGTCCGAAAGCTATTGTAGCCGCGTCTATTTTTGCCCATCTTCTAAAAGGATATAACACTCCCGGAGTTTCTCCCGGATAGTCTATACCTGTTTTTTCTCCGAATCCGAAATTTAACAGCGAGTTGTAAAGGGTTTCTTCCCCTATTGTTTCGCTTATTTTTGAGGCTCCTATGTTGCTGGAAAATTTAATTATATCGGCTACCGTAAGGTCTTCGTATTTATGAATATCATGAATTACGTTTTTACCTATTCTGTATCTGCCATTTTCGCAAAAAAATACGGTATGTTCCGTGCAAAGTCCGGATTCTATAGCTGCCGATACAAGAAACATTTTCATTATGGAACCTGGTTCAAAAGAATCTGTTACGGCTCTGTTGCGCCAAACCTTTTTCGGAAACTTGTTATAAATGTTGGGGTTGAAAAAAGGGTAATTTGCAATGGCAAGTATAGCTCCCGTTTTGGAATCCGCAACCACCGCTATTCCAGATTTTGCTTTATGTTTATCCGCAGCCTCTTTTAACGCTCTTGCCGTAATAAATTGTACTGTTTTATCTATGGTAAGAATAATATCGTTTCCTGCGGTTTTAGTTTGAAAATTTCCCTCTTCGTTAAAGGCAAACCATTTTCTTTTGCCGTCTTTTTTTCCCGTTATTTTTTTTTTTTCGCCTTTAAGATAATCGTGATAATAGAGCTCGATTCCTTCCAATCCTTTGCCGTTTAAGCCGGAAAGCCCTATAATCTGTCCCGCTAAAGTTTTGTTAGGATAAAATCTTGTATGTTCGGGTAAAAAATTTATACCCGCAATATTTGTCTGTTTTATATTTTTTGCATGTCTTGGGCTTGACTGTCTTTTAATCCATACGAATTTATTTTTTGAGTTTAACTTTTTTAGCAATGTTTTTGGGCTTATATTTAAAATTTTTCCTATTTTGGCGGCGGTTTCTTTTTTATTTTTTATTTTATAAGGGTTTGCGCTTATCGAAATTTCGTCTGTGGTTGCCGCCAGTTCTATTCCGTTTTTATCATATATGGTTCCGCGTTTTCCTATTACGGTAATGTAACTTTGATACTCTTTTGCGGCTCTTTTTGACAATTCTGCATGCTTATACGCCTGAAGCCATACGGCTTTCGCTACTATAGCCGTAAACATTAAGCCAAACATAACGCCTACAATAATGATTTTTATGGAAATATATATTTTTTTCTTTTTTTTCATTATGGTTATAATTTACTATGAGATGTTCAAGTTTGTTTGCTCCGCTTCTTGCTTATCGCTTCGGAATTTTTTTTTATAATTATTTTCTTATGTCTTAATCTTATTTTATGGTATTCTTGTTATCTGTTCCTGTCTCGGCATTATCAGCCCAAGATTATTGGCGATAGAGGATATTCTTTCAGGAGACTTTAAGCTTGCCAGTTCTACCTTTAATTTTCTTTCGTTTTCTTTAAGGATTTTATTTTTATATATCTGTTCGGAAATATCATATCCTGTTTTCCGTATTTCTGTTCTGCATAAAACCAAGAAAAAGGCTTCGATTATAAAAAGCGTCAAAAATACGCTCCATATTATTGCCATTTTATTTTTTTCGGTCGATATTCTTCCGTTTAAACTTTTCATTTTAAGTTTTTTTGCTTTTGATAATAAGAGTTATAAAAAATTTGATAAATCGTTTTTAAATTTTTTCCGCTACTCTTAATTTTGCGCTTCTTGCCATAGGGTTTAATTTTATCTCTTCGGCGTTGGGAATAATTACCTTTTTTGTAATTATTTTTAATTTAGGCTTTTTGTCGCATACGCATTGTAAAAAATCGGCAGGGCATATACATCCTTTTTCCATAGCTTTTATTTTATGTTTAACGATTCTATCTTCCAAAGAATGAAAAGATATTATACAGATACGCCCGTTTGACGCTAAAGAGTCAACCGCGTTTTCAATAAATTGTTCTAATATTTCCAACTCGTTATTTACGGCTATTCTAAGAGCCATAAAGATTTTTGTTGCAGGATGTATTTTATGTCCCCTTCCTTTTTTTCTATAAGCCGTTTTTTCCGCAATTTTTGCAAGCTGAGCGCTTGAAGTTATTTTTTTTTTTTTTCTTTCCTCGATTATTCTTTTTGCAATAAAGCGGGCTTTCGGTTCTTCTCCGTAGTTTTTAAAAATAGAAATAAGTTTTTTTTCTTCAAAGGTATTGACAATTTTATCTGCGGTTAAAAGGGTTTGCGGGTTCATTCGCATATCAAGAGGTTCGTCTTTTTGAAAACTAAACCCTCGTCCGCTGGATTTTATCTGATTAAAAGACATACCCAGATCGGCAATTATTCCATCCGCCTTTTCAACGCCGACATTTGATAAAATGGAAGGCAGATTTTTAAAATTCTCATGAAAAATTTTTATATTTTTTTTATAATCGGATAAATTTTTATAAGCGTTTTTTACGGCGTCCGGATCCTGATCGATTCCTATTAATAAGCCGTTTGGAATAATTTTTTGGCAGATTAATTTTGAATGCCCCGCGCCTCCTATGGTGCAATCTGCAATTATTTTACCGTTTGCGCAATTGAGATAACTAATAACTTCATTTGGCATTACGCTTATATGTTCATAGCTCATTTAAGTTTATAATCCTAATTTTGCTATTTCGTTTCTAACCTCTTCTTCTGCCATTTCTTGTTCCATAACTTTATTTTCATTATCCCAATTTTCAAAAGACCTTATTTCAAAATGAGTAAGAACGCCGATAAGAATGATCTCTCTTATAAGTCCGGCATATTCCCGCAGCGTAGGAGGGATAAGGATTCTAAACTGTTTATCGCATACGCATTCAAAGGCGCCGCCGATAAAAACCCGTCTGAAGCGTCTCATACTTTCGCTTTTTTCAGCCATATACATAATTTTGGTTTCAATTTTATTCCATTCGTCGGAAGTATAAGCCACCAGCCCTTTATCTAACTTTGAAACCATAACCGCGCCTCCGGAAGCAGAGATTTGTTCCCGAAACCGAGACGGAATTATTATTCTTCCCTTATAGTCTATAGTATGATTTGAAGTTCCTCTGAACATAAGCATGCTTTTAAATTTTATGATTTATAAATATCCACTATAATCCACTTTGGTTTAAAAATACATTTTAATATAATAGTCAAGAAAAAAGTTAATATAATGCTTTATATTTTTCGTTATAACCGATAAAATTTGTTTTATATTTCCTCTGTTTATATTTTGATTAAAGCCCGCTGTATAACGCAGAAAATGAGTAAAATAAAAAGTTAATGCAACGGGCTTTTGGGAGATGTTAAGGCGTTATCAAAATTAATTTTTTTCAATCTAATAAATTTGCGTAATCATTTAATTCGATAAATCTGCGGTTCAGACAATTATGAGATTTCTCCTATAATTATTATCTTTCAGGTTTAAATTTGGCGGCGAAGGCTTTATAAAATTAAAAGGTTGTAAAATTTTTCTTGCTCAATTTAAGAATTTTTGCGATTTATAAAAAATTAATTTGCTAATTGACGCCATATATAATTAATTAAAAAGGCGACTATGAAAATAAGTACATTGTCAGTAAAAGAGTTGCTTTAACTACACACATCAATAATAGATAAGTTGAAAAGAAAAGAAGTTCTTCGAATAAACAATAATCCTTGTCGGAGATTATGCTAAATATATAGCGTCAAAAGGGCTTAACTTGAAATTAGTCGGCAATTCGAATAAAGGGTATAGGGTATAATGGACATATTATTAGACTAAAAGGGGAAATACTTAAAGATAGTAGGGTGAAGCGTATAAAAGATTGGCTAATAAACGCTGTAAACAAAATATTGCAAAAAAGCTTTTAATTTATAAAGTTAAGGAGGTTGTAAATGGATAAAAAAGCCGCGTACTTGCTTTCGTCGGGCGTAGTAATTATTTTTGTTCTTTTAATATCTTTAATTTATCATAACAAAGGCTCTGAATCTCAAGAAAATCAGTTTGTTCAAGTCGAACTGGAGTCGCCGGAGGATGTAAAAGGAGTTTTTAAAAATATATATATCGTAAAAAAAGAGGAAAAACATGAAGCCGAAGAATATGATATGGAAGATGTAGAAGAAGATGCGCATGATAAAGCCGAAGAAGCCCATGAAGACGCGCAGGAAGGGGCTGTAGAAGAGGTTGTCCAAGAGGGAATTATAAAAATGGAAGAGCCGAGCTATAAGCATAAAAAGCCTATAGTCGCCTTTACCCATCTAACCCATATTGAAAAATATCAAATTAAATGCGGAGACTGCCATCACGACGACGCAGGCGCTCCTTTACAAGATATTACTCTTGAATCCGCTGTTGACAAATGCTTTGCCTGCCACGATAAACCCGGCGAAAAACCTAAAGGAAAAGATGCTCCTAAGTTAACTCCCGAAGAAGAGCTTGCCTATCATGCGGAAGCGCTTCATCAAAATTGTATAGAATGTCATAAAAAATCCAACAAAGAAACCGGAAAAAAGACGGCTCCTACAAGCTGCAGTAAATGTCATGCAAAATAATAAAAATTTTATAAAAGATTTAGTATGCCCAAAATGTAAAGGGCAGCTTTATCTTGAAGATAAACAAGATGGGTTGATTTGCAAAAAATGTAGGCTGTTATATCCTATAAGAGAGGGTATTCCGATAATGCTTGTAGAACAGTCTTTAAATATAGACACAATAAAAGAATGACTATAAGGAGATGTTCAAGTTTGTTTGCTCCGCTTTTTACTTATCGCTAATGAAATAATAAAGGGATTTCTCGCTTCGCTCGACAAGACATGAAGCATTTTTTTACCATGTCATTTTAACGAGCGCAGCGAGGAGAAATCTCATAATAAAAATATAGATAAAGGAAACACTTTATAAATGATAGGAAAAAATTTTTTAAAACGCCTTAAAGAAGGATTATCCAAAACAAGCAAAAATCTTTCCGGCGGTATTGAAAAAATTTTTGCAGGCAAAAAAAGGATAGACGACGAATTTATAGAAGAGTTAGAAGAAACGCTTATTGCCGCGGATATAGGATTTAATACAGGATCCAAATTAATTAAAAAAACTTTGGAAAATGATTTTGCGGCAACGGACGCCGAAAGCTTTAAAAAGGCGCTTACTAAAGAGATGTTAGCCCTTTTTAATTCTCTTAAAAAGTATGAAAAAAAGAAAACCGAAGTAAAGCCTAATGTAATAATGATAGTCGGAGTAAACGGAGTAGGAAAAACTACTACCATAGGCAAGCTTGCATATAAATATTTTAAAGAGAATAAAAAAACTCTTATTGCCGCGGCAGACACTTTTAGAGCCGCCGCAATTGAACAGCTTTGCGTATGGGCAGAAAGAGCGGATGCGGATATAGTAAAGCATCATCATAATTCGGATCCGTCCGCTGTTGTATATGATAGTGTTAAGGCTGCAATAGCAAGAAACAAAGATGTTGTTATAGTTGATACTGCCGGCAGACTTCATACTCAAAAAAATCTTATGGAAGAATTAAAAAAGATAAAACGAACTATAGGCAAAGTTTTACCCGGCGCCCCAAACGAAATTTTGCTTGTATTAGACGCAACCACAGGACAAAACGCTTTAAGTCAGGCAAAAACTTTTAACGAAGCTTTAAATATAACCTCTTTGGCTTTAACAAAATTAGACGGTACCGCAAAAGGCGGAATTGTTTTAAGCATAGCAGATAATGTAAAGCTTCCTTTAAAATATATAGGCATAGGGGAACAAATAGAAGATTTGCAGGAATTTGACGCCGAAAATTTTGTAGCCTCGCTTCTTGAAATTAAAAATAATAAGGAATAATATTTGACATAAAACCGCTTATAACATACACGAAAAAATCAATCTTATAATGCGCCCGTAGCTCAGATGGATAGAGTAACGGACTACGAATCCGCAGGTCGCAGGTTCGAATCCTGCCGGGCGCGCCAATCAAAGCGATTTTGATAGTTTAATATTTTATAACTTGGAAAATTCGTTTTTTAAATAATATAGATCGCTATTAGGATCAAGTTCTCCGTAAATTAGCCAATTTAACCATTCGTCAAAGATGTTTAAAGCAGCCGCGCTTAAACGATGTTCTGTTGATTCTATAGAATTATGATGTTTTCCAAGAGGCTGTATATGGTCTAAACGCAAAAAGGATTCTACCGTATTTCTGCTTTTTATAGGTAAAATATCAAGCATATATTGAGGATACATGCCTTTACGGATTCTTTTGTTAAATTCCGTATTTAGTCCGGATTTTTTAGTCCCTTTGTCTGCCCCATAATAAGGAGCGACTATAATAGCGGGCGAAGTCTGCCATTTAGGTTTGCCTATTCTTAAATTGTTGGAGATTTCTTCTCCGCCGGCACTAACAATAATAGCAGGACGTTTTTTAGCTTTACTTGCTATTAGGACTTCTCCTTTAAATAATGGAACTCCCGCTACAGGCAAAAGGTTTCGCTTTTGAGAGCTGTTAATTCTTAACGGTTCCATTCTAAAAAGAGCGCTTTGATGATCCGTAGCAGCTTTTCTGCCTTCCATAACCAATCTGTAAGAAATTTGATCAATATGGGGCAAAAATGCCCATATTAAACGCCCTCGCGAAATTTCGGTAGAATTATCGGTTACCCACCACGGATAGCAAAAATATTGAATTGAATCCTCTTTATAATTCATCTATATCGAACCTTGCCTTTGAATGCCAAATATCGTCCGAAAAAGTTATAATTCCCTCCGTATTTTTGATAGGATTGCCTCCGAGAGAATCAAGATACTCCACTCCTTTAAAAAAAAAATCGTCATATATAGGAGGTTCGGGCGGCAGCGCTCTTTTTTTTGTTTTTTTATCTTTTAATCTCTTTTGAAAATTTTTCTTTATATCTTCAATAAGCATTTTTCTCTTTTTTTTCTGCCTATCTGTCATTTTTTGAATATTTTCTATTTTATCGTCTTTATCTTTATATTCATCAAATACAGGTTTGAAATTCAAAATTTCTCCGGGCGCCGCTTGAAGCATAGGAAGAGTTGTGTAAACATCGTTAAGGAGGCTTTCGGTGCAAGAGCCATGCTCTTTAACTTTAGTTTGTATTGAACCGTTAACAATAAGATTAAGCCGATTTCCAAGTTTGTCGGTCAAAGAATTATCAGTGTTTTTGATATTCCATCGAATAAAATTTTTATCTTTTCCGTCTATACTTTTTTTAACCGCTTCAATTTTGTTTAATGAGAGATCAATATGATTATAAAGAGTGGAAGACCAAGGACCAAAATTATGAAATTTCCATTCCAATTCGGTATATGTATTGCCTTTATTGTATTTTGCATATTCCAAATCAGCAAGATAAACATATTTGATAAGATGTATTTCTCCGAGACTTTGATCTGTAAAATCATCCTGTTTACTTGCTATTAAGAGTATATATTGTAGTAATAATTCTATTTTTTTATAATTCTGATGTTGCATGATAAATTTTATTGAACTGTTTTGCTTGAAAAATTAAGTAGCGTATAAATTATTGCTTTGATTCTTGTCAATATGTTTTTCGGATTTAAAATTCGCGCATATTTTTTTCAAGCATAGCTTTTGCAAACTCAGCGTCATTTAAAAGCAGGTTGCTATTTATCAAGATTATATCTCCTTTTCCTTTGTTTATATTTGGCTATCGGTAGTAAACGCAGATATGCGTTTACTACCTGTTTCCTCTAACTGCGTTTATTGAAATGACGCTGTAAAAATACGCTGCCGTTTTATTTCGTTGTGTCTATCGAAGCGAGAAATTATTTTTATCTGGGCTGTTTTTTATTACGGGTTATACATATACATCAAAGAGGGATCCATTTTATACGTCCAGGGCGCGCTCGAATTTTTCCAGCCGTTTTTTATTCTTTTTCCGTCAAAATAGCTTTCGTTATCATCAATTTTATCCCCTTCAAATCCATCTACTATATTATATATATTTGTTATTCCGGCTTTAAACAGCAGATTGGCGGCTTTAGCGCTTCTGGAACCGGATCTGCACATAATGAATATGGTATTATTAGGCTTAATTCTTTTTTTTACCTGCGCTACAAAGTTTGGGTTTGGTTCCAAAAGATAGTTATTTTTTTTCGGGTTCCATTTTTTCGTCCATAATTCAACCGGAACATTAAAAGCCATAGGAGCATGCCCTATAAATGAGTATTCCTCTTGAGTACGGCTGTCTATTATTTTTATTTTATCGGGACTTTTTTTCCATATTTCATAAGCTTCGTAAGCGGTTAAATATTTTCCAGCTTCGGTCTGTTTTTTTGGATTATTAGGAACGGAAGCCGAAAAAGCCGAAAAAGTAAAATTAAAAATCAGATAAATCAAAGTAAATAATATTAAAATTTTTTTTTTCATTTTAACACTCCTTTTTTAAAGTTTTACCATTAAACAGAGGATTGTATAATTTGTTGAAAAACCTAAATATTGTCGATATTACGAGAAGTTTCAATAACGGCGCAAAGATAACAGATTCAAAAGATTATCCAAGTATATTGACGAGTTATTCTATTAGATGCCAACTATTCCGATTGAAGATTAGGCAGATGTAGATATTCGATATATTAAGAATTTCAACTATACAGTATGTAATTTTTAACTTTAACATTGTCAAATAAAAATATTTTATCGGTTCGAAGCGGTTAAAACGGATTCGGACGATCAAATTTTTATCTGTTGTCAACATAGGTAAAAGGGCAGATAATAAAAAAAATTACAAACATATCGCTTGCTGTATAATGAGCAGGTTGTATATTTTTTTAAATTGAAATAATTAGACACAAAAAAAACCTTTTTTTACTTGTCATTTCGACGAACGGAGTAAGGAGAAATTTTATAAAATAGAATGGTTTTACCGATATAAACATAATAAAAAGGATTTTATAATGAGATATTATCCCGTTAATCTGGATATACAAAATAAAAATTGCCTTGTTATAGGAGGCGGAAGCGTGGCGGAGCGAAAGATAAAAACTCTTATAAAATGCGGAGCGCTCGTAACTGCAGTCGCCATAAAAGCTTCGGATTCTATTAGGGCGTTGGCAGATTTAAATAAAATAGATTTAAAAATAAAAGAATATGAAATCTCCGATTTAAAAAATATGTTTCTTGTAATTGGAGCTACAAATAATAATGAAGTTAATTCCGATATAAGCGAAGATGCAAAAAAATTAAAAGTAATATGCAATATCGCAGACTATCCGGAAAAATGCGATTTTATATTGCCTTCTATTGTAAAAAGAGGAGATCTTGTTATAAGCATTTCTACATCCGGCAAAAGTCCGGCTTTGGCAAAAAAATTAAGAAAAGAGCTTGGAAAACTGTTTGGAGAGGAATATGCAAAAGTTCTTAATCTGCTCGGCATTATAAGAAAAATATTATTAAGCCATGTCCATGAGCCGGAGGCTCATAAGAGCGTTTTTGAAAAGCTGATAAATTTACGGCTTCTTGAGGCAATTAAAACAAAAGATGCGAATGCCGTTAAAGCGATTATTAACGAGGCGATGGGAGATAAATATTTTAACGAGGCGTCTTTATGCGACGAAATAATGATTAAAAATATATTAGAGCGTTAATGGAAAACTTACTTCTTATTACCATATTTTTTTATATATTAGCCGGCGTAGGATACTTTCTGTTTTTTACGGCTCAAAAGAATTATTTTTATAAAGCCGGATTATACTGCATAATAGCCGGTTTTTTATTTCATACCACAATAATAGTTTTTAAAATATTGACGACAAGGCAGCTGCCTATACATAATCTTTTTGAAACCCTTCTTACTGTGGCATGGTCTATAACGGCAGTTTTTATTTTTTTCGATTATAAATTCAAATTAAAGATTCTGGGCATTTTTGCGTCTCCTATGATAATTTTTATAATGAGCGCGGCTTGTGTAATTTCCGATAAGCCTGTAGAAATAAAAAAAATATTTAGCGGGTTTTGGCTCAATATTCATATTATTTCTATATTTATAGGAGAGGCGGCTTTTGTTTTGGCATGCGGAGCGGGAATTTTTTATTTAATCCAGGAATACGGCATAAAAAGAAAAAAAAGAGGCTATTTTTATAAACGGCTTCCTTCGTTAAGCTACATGGATGCAGTTTGTTATTCTTGTATAATAGCCGGCTTTGCTATGGTTACGATGGGGCTGGCAAGCGGTTTTGTATATGCTAAAATAGCCTGGGGGCATTTTTGGACATGGGATCCCAAAGAGATTTGGTCAATCCTTACATGGCTTTTTTATGCGGTTTTACTGCACGGAAAGCTTGCCTCTGGCTGGCGCGGAAAACGGTTTGCAATAATGACTATAATAGGCGTTATATTTATTTTATTTACCTTCTTAGGAGTCAATTTTCTATTTGAAGGGCATCACAGAGAATTTACGGGATAAAATTTTATTAAAATTATGCGGCATATTATTCTTATAGGTTTAAATCATAATACGGCTCCCGTAGAACTTCGTGAAACGATCGCTTTTTCGGATCAACAATTAAAACAAGCTTTGCTTTGCCTTAAAAACAAACAGGGTATAGAAGAGGTTTTTATTCTTTCTACCTGCAATAGAGTCGAAATACTTGCCGCAGTATCGGATATGCAAAGCGCTATAAAAAGTATAGAAAATTTTTTTTCCGAAAAAAAGGATATTGATTTTAAAAAGATAAAAGAGTTTTTTTATATATATTTCAATAAAAAAGCTGCCAAACATATCTTTATGGTATCTGCAGGACTTGATTCTATGATACTCGGAGAACCCCAAATATTAGGTCAGATAAAAGTGGCTTACCGCGCAGCTGTCGAGCAAAAAACAGCCGGTCCCATTCTAAACAGATTAATACATAAGGCATTTTTTACGTCTAAAAAAATTCGCACTGAAACAGGAATAGGCAGCCATGCCGTATCAATAAGCTATGCCGCCGTAGAGCTTGCAAAAAAAATATTCGGCGAGATTGAAGATAAAACATTGCTTTTGATCGGAGCTGGCGAAATGGCGGAGCTTGCTGTAGAACATCTTAAAGGAAAAAGAGTAACCGATATTTATGTTGCTAACCGGACATTTAAAAACGGAGTGGCGCTCGCAAAAAAATTCGGAGGCAGGGCGCTTAAGCTCGAAGAAGTTCCAAGCGCTTTGGAGATTGTAGATATAGTAATAGCCTCAACCGCGGCGTCCGAATTTATAATATTCAAAAAAGAGGTTAAAAACATCATCCGATTAAGGCGCAACAGACCCATATTTTTTATAGATATAGCGGTTCCGAGAAATATAGATCCGGATATAAATGGGCTCGCAAATTTATACCTTTATGACATAGACGATCTTCGAGGAGTAATAGAAGGAAATAAAGAGTTAAGAAGCAAAGAGGCGGTAAAAGCGGAAAGAATTGTAGAAGAAGCGGTTATAACATTTTTAAACTGGTATGAAAGTTTAGATATAAATCAAGTAATATCTGCCCTTAAAAGCAAACTTGACGCCATAGGAGACGCGGAATTAAAAAAAACGCTTGCCTCTTTAAAACATCTCTCTTCAAAAGATATTGAAGCGTTATCCGTTATGACTGCATCTTTTATAAACAAAGTATTATACGATCCTATACTTTTTTTAAAAAGCGCCGGATGTAAAAAAGATAAAACCGCATACCTTGATTTTACAAAAAAAATTTTTCATCTTGATAATAAATAATATCAATGTAAAAGACGGGCAATATAAATTTTAACAATAAAGGAGCAAAAAAAGCATAATGAAAATAGAAAATATTATTGACAGATTTCTTAACGTATTAAGCGAAGATATACTTCCTCTTACCCGCAAAGGCGTTGAACAAGGCAACAAAATATTCGGAGCCGCTATTTTGGAAAAAAAAACATTAGAAATTGTTGCCATAGGAATCAATAACGAAATAAAAAACCCTCTTTTACACGGAGAAATATCCTGTATAAACAACTACTGGGCAATATCAGAGAAAAATCGTCCTGCTCCGCAAGACTGCTATTTTCTATCTACTCATGAGCCTTGTTCTTTATGTTTATCTGCAATTACATGGAGCGGTTTCGATAATTTTTATTATCTGTTCGGTTATGAAGATTCAAAAGATATTTTCGACATACCTCACGATCTGAATATATTAAAAGAAGTCTTTTATTGCGAAGACGGAGATTATGCGGCTATAAATTATTATTGGAAAAGCTTCTGTTTAATGGACATGGCAGAGCACGGAACCGAAAAACAGCAAAAAAAATGGATGACAAAAATTTTTAAATTATATGAAGATTACGGAATGTTATCCGATGCGTATCAGGAAACAAAATCGGAGCAATATATACCTCTTGCATAAACGGTTTCCTTAAACTCAAGTAAAATGAAACCTGTTTTTACGGAAATCAAATAAATGGAAGACCGCCTAATAATTGCGGTTATAAAAACAAGGAGGTTCTATTATGAAATTTTTTAAAATAATTCTAATAAGTTTAGTAATTTTATTTGCTTTGATTTATATTCTTTTTTTTACCAAACCCGGCAATAAAATTTTAAAACCGTATATTGAAGAAAGCATAAGAAAGAATTCGGGCATAGAAACATCTTTAACCTCCTTTACCCTTAAGCCTGCTACATTTAAATTTGCCGGAAAACTTGCCTCCGCGTCATTTATAATAGACGGCAAATATAACCTGTTTAAAGCATCTGGCGCGGGGGTATATAAGCTTGATATTGAAAACCTTGCGGATTTCAAGAATTTTTTTAACCTTACAATAGACATACAAGGAGATTATTTTGGAACAGGCAGTTTTTCCGGAAATAAAAACAGACTCATAATAGACGGCAAAGGAAAACTTGCAGGAATAGATATTGATTATAAAGCCGGATTAAACGAGGCTGTTCCCGCCTTTTTAGATATAGGAATATATAATGCAGATTTAAACAAAGTTTTGCATATAATCAACAGACCCGATTATTATATCTTTGATTCCTCATTTAATGCGGATATTAATTATGATTTAAAAACCGAAAAGGGAGATTTTACGGCAAATTTTGAAAACGGAAGTTTTGTTCATAACAGATTAAGCGAGCTAATTTTAAAATTTACCGAATTCGATATTACCAAACAAGTATATGAAAACGTTTTAATAAAAGGAAACATCAATAAAAAAATAATAACCGCAGATATGGATATGACAAGCCCGGAGGTTAAAATAACCGCAAAAGACGCGATATTAGACATTCAAAATAATACTATAGACGCTTTGCTTAATATTAATATAAAAGATAAATCGTTAAGCGTTACAGTTAAAGGCAAAACCGAAGAACCACAAGTAAAAGTGGATATTTCTGAATATATTAAAAAAGAGATAAAAAAACAGATAGAAAAATTTGATACAGGAAATGAAAATATAAATAAGCTTTTGAAAAAAATATTTTAGTTTTTTTTTGCTATGTCATTTCGACGAGCGCAGCAAGGAGAAATCTCATAATAAAAAGGAAATCATTATGAAAAATAAAACCTAAAAAGAGGATAATATATTAAAAATTTAACTGGCAATTTGCGTTGAAGAAGCTGAAAAATTTGTTGATGAATTAGAGGCGCTTTGCAAAAAAATTGCAGTAGAAAAAGATTATTTTTTTAATTTTAAATAAGATATGCGCGAAAATTTCTTAAACTACTTTTTTGAATTAGTCTTATAAACTTTCAGACGGTTATTAATCCGTTATTATAATGCGGATAAAAAAGAATTAATAAAAATTTAAAAAAGAAAGGAGTTAAGAATAGTGAAACAAAACGGCAGATTTAATAATTACGGCTTTACCCTTATCGAACTTATGATAGTAATGGCGATAATCGGAATATTGGCGGCAATAGCTATACCGAATTACATATCATACAGAGACAAGGCATATTGTACAAAATGCGAAACTGACGCTATGAATGCAGGAACCGCGGCCGTAAGCTGGTATTCGGATCCTTCCCATACTGAACTTGTTACAAAAGAGGATTTCAACCTTATATTAAGCGGAGATAATACGCTGGAAGTCCAAGGAGATGTTGACAATATAAAAATAATCGTTACGGACGGCAGCGGAAAATGCCCCAAAGGAAGTAAGTATGTTGTTTCAATACCTGCGGCAGAAGACGACGGTTGGAAACAATAAAAGAAACTTTTGCCTTTTTGTATCTTTGCAACTCAAAACATATTTATATAAAATGCCTATGACTCGAAATCAAGACACAATAAGGAATGATTATAAAAAGTTAAGCAAAATAATAAAGGGATTTCTCGCTTCGCTCGAAAAGACAGGATGAAATAGTAGTCTTGAAATGACAGGAAGTAATTTTTTGTTTGTCATTTTAACGAGCCGTTTTTTGCCATGTTATTTCGACGAACGAAGCGAGGGGAAATCTCATAATTGTCTGAACTGTGATAACAGAGTAGACTATGATTAAGAAGCCGAGCCATATAGACGTTGCGTTGTATTTAATTATAAATTATAAACGGACAAAATGAATTATAGAGTTTAAATCAGGAGAAAGTTATGACCGAAATAGTTGAAATCATTGCAAGAGAAATACTCGATTCAAGAGGAAATCCTACGGTGGAAGTAGAGATTTTTACCGAAAGCGGCGAAATGGGGAGAGCCGCGGTGCCTTCAGGGGCTTCTACGGGAACAAAAGAGGCTCTTGAATTAAGAGACAACGACAAAAAAAGATATGACGGCAAAGGGGTTAAAAACGCTGTAAAAAACATCAATAAAAAAATAAGACCGGAAATAATAGGATGCGATTCTGCAGAGCAGACGACGGTTGACAGACTCTTAATTGAGTTAGACGGCTCTTCCAACAAATCGAATCTCGGAGCAAACGCCGTATTAGGAGTATCTATGGCATGCGCGAAAGCGGCATCTACTACTTTGGGCATGCCTCTTTATCGTTATATCGGAGGCATATATGCAAACCGGCTTCCAATGCCGATGATGAACATAATAAACGGCGGCGCTCATGCGGTTAATAATCTTGATATACAAGAATTTATGATCATTCCCATAGGAGCGCAAAGTTTTTCGCATGCTTTGCAAATAGGCTCGGAAACATTCCATGTGTTAAAAAAAATACTCAAACAAAACGGGGCAAATACGGGAGTAGGAGACGAAGGAGGCTTTGCGCCGAATCTTTCTTCCAATGAAGATGCTATAAAATATATAATGGAGGCAATAGAAAAAGCTGGCTATGAGCCTGGACAAGACATAGCAATAGGCTTGGATGCGGCTGCAAGCGAATTCTATCAAAAAGGAAAATACAACCTTAAATCTGAAGGCAAAAAATTTACGCCGGAACAGCTTATAGATTATTATGATAAACTTATAGATAAATATCCTATACTTTCAATAGAAGACGGACTTGACGAACAGGATTGGAAAAACTGGACGCTTATGACAGAGCGTCTCGGCTCGAAATCTCAGCTTGTAGGAGACGACATCTTTGTAACCAATCCAATACTACTTCAAAAAGGAATAGAAAATCAGGTTGCAAATACAATACTTATAAAATTAAATCAGATAGGAACGTTAACCGAGACTATCAATACCATACAAACCGCAAAGGATGCAGGCTATAATACAGTTATTTCCCACAGATCCGGAGAAACCGAAGATACCTTCATAGCCGATCTGGCGGTAGCGGTAAATTCAGGACAAATAAAAACAGGTTCTTTATCAAGAAGCGATAGGATTGCAAAATATAACAGGCTGTTAAGAATAGAAGAAGAGCTTGACTACGGCGCAAAGTTTTCAAACAATATATTCTGATTTTTTATAAAGAAAGTTTGACCGAATGAAATCAAAAACAAAATATATATTCGTAACAGGCGGAGTGCTTTCTTCGCTCGGCAAAGGGCTTGCCTCCGCTTCCATAGGAGCGCTTCTGGAAAGCAGAGGCTTAAAAGTTACCATACAAAAACTTGATCCCTATATCAACGTTGATCCGGGAACAATGAATCCTTTTCAGCACGGCGAAGTTTTTGTTACGGACGACGGCACGGAAACGGATCTTGATCTGGGACATTACGAACGTTTTACAAATGCGGTTATGAGTAAAAACAACAATTTCACTACTGGTAAAATATATGAATCCGTTATAAAAAAAGAAAGAAGAGGGGATTATCTCGGCGCTACCGTGCAGGTAATTCCGCATATAACCGACGAAATTAAGGCTTCCGTAAAACTTCTTTCGGAAAAAGCGGACGTTGTTATAGTGGAAATAGGCGGAACCGTAGGAGATATAGAAAGCCTCCCCTTTTTGGAAGCAATTAGACAGTTTAAAGCGGATGAAGACGAAGAAAATGTTTTATATATACACCTTACGCTTGTGCCATACATACCGGCATCAGACGAAGTAAAAACAAAGCCTACTCAGCATAGCGTAAAAGAGTTAAGAAGTATAGGAATACAGCCGGATATACTAATATGCAGAACAGTGAAGCCTCTTTTAAAAGATATAAAATCTAAAATAGCCCTTTTTTGCAACGTAAGAATAGATGACGTAATAACTGCAAAGGATGTAAACTGCATATATGAAGTTCCTATAAATTTTCATTCCGAGGGTCTTGATTCCAAAATATTCGAGCATCTTAATATAAAGGCGGACAAACCTAATATAAGCGTATGGAAAAACGTAGTTTGCAAATTAACCCAAGCCGAACAGATTGTAAAAATAGCTATAGTAGGCAAATATATAACCTTAAAAGAATCTTATAAAAGCTTAAACGAAGCCCTTTGTCATGGCGGAATACTTAATAATTGCAGAGTAGCGCTTATATATATAGATTCCGAAGAGTTAAATAAAGAAAACTGCCAAGAAAAATTTAAAGACGCAGATGCAATACTTGTTCCCGGCGGCTTTGGGACAAGAGGCATAGAAGGTAAAATAACCGCCGCTCGGTATGCCAGAGAAAACAGCCTTCCTTATTTTGGAATCTGTTTGGGAATGCACATAGCGGTAATAGAAATAGCAAGAAATAAAGCCGGTTTAATACAGGCAAACAGCGAAGAATTCAATCCTAACACGTCAGATCCCGTTATATACCTTATGACAGAGTGGTATGACGCAAAAAAACAGAAAATAGAAAAAAGAGATAAAAATTCCAAAAAAGGCGGAACAATGCGTTTGGGAGCTTATCCCTGCCATGTAAAAAAGGATAGTTTGGCATATAACGCATATCAAACTCAAAAAATATCAGAAAGACACAGACATAGATTTGAATTCAACAACAAATACAAAGAAAAACTTCACAATCAAGGACTTATAATAAGCGGAACCTCGCCGGATAAACACCTTGTTGAAATAGTAGAATATATAGACAATCCGTGGTTTTTGGGATGTCAATTTCATCCGGAATTCAGGTCAAAACCTACAAAACCGCATCCATTATTTACCGATTTTATTAAAGCGTCGCATACCAATAAAAAAAACAGGCAATAAAATAAGAGGAAATTCCCGCGTCTAAAAATATTTTAGACACAAAAAAGGATGATTATAAAAATAATAAATGGATTTCTCGCTTCGCTCGACAAGACATGAAGGAATTTTTTTGCCATGTCATTTCGACGAGCGCAGCGAGAAATCCATTTATTAAATTGTAAATATAGGAACAATGATAAAAATATTGGCGATAATACAGGCAAGAACAGGTTCTACCAGACTGCCGGGCAAAGTATTGCTTCCGTTAGAAGATAAAACCGTCTTGGAACATGTAATAGAAAGAACCCGAAAAAGCAGACTTATACAAGAAACGTTAGTAGCCACAAGTATAAAAAAGCAGGATCTGCCTATAGTAAAATTATGCGCAGAAAAAGGGATACTTGTATTTACAGGCGCAGAAACCAATGTGTTAGATAGGTATTATCAGGCTGCCCGCCTTTTTTTGCCGGATAATATAGTAAGAGTAACCGCAGACTGCCCGATGATAGATCCTGTTATAATAGATAAAACAATAACAAAGCATCTTCAAGAAGATGCCGATTATACCTCAAATCAGTTAACTGCAACATACCCGGATGGGCTTGACGTTGAAATATTTACCTTTCAAGCTTTGACGCAGGCTTGGAAAGAAGCAAAAAAAGCTTCCGAAAAAGAGCATGTAACTCCTTATATACGTTATAATCCGAATCTGTTTAAAAAAGCCGGTATAGAATATAAAGAAAATCTAAAAGATAAAAGATGGACATTAGACGAACCGAAAGATTACGAACTTTTAAAAATAATATTTAAAAAGGTTTATACCAAAAAATCGGATTTTTTAATCGAAGATGTTTTAAAATTTTTAAAAGCAAACTCTGATATTGAAAAAATTAATTCGGGTATTATAAGAAACGAAGGATACATTAAATCTTTCAAAGAAAATTAAAACCGCAGACTAGATTTTAAGACGCAACGAAGGAATAGTTATTTATAAGAGAGACGCCTGAAATTTTTATCTAACGCTGAGATTAAGCAAGAAAGGCTTTTTTATACAGGAACTAATCAATTGAAAATAATACTAGGGACAGTGCAATTCGGATTAAATTACGGTATAAATAATAAATGCGGGAAAATTTCGGAAAAACAAGCTGATAAAATATTCGACTATGCTTATGAAAACGACATAAATACATTAGATACTGCAAACGCTTACGGAAACAGCGAAACCGTTATAGGAACATATTTTAAAAACTCAAAAAACCGTTTTAAAATCATAACCAAGCTAATCGAAAAAGATAATCCGGAAAAACAGCTGCAAAATACTTTTTTAAAATTAGGAGTAAAAAAAATATACGGTTTTTTAATACACAACTTTTCGCTTTATAAAAAAAATCCAGATAGTTACGAGATGCTTCTGGCCTATAAAAAAAAAAAAATATTAAAAACAGGCTTTTCGTTATATTATCCCGAAGAATTAAATTTTCTGATAAAAAAAAATATAGAATTTAATCTCATACAAATACCCTACTCAATATTCGACAGAAGATTCGAGCCGTATTTTCCTTTATTAAAAGAAAAAAAAGTAGAAATACATATCCGTTCTTTATTTTTACAAGGGCTTATATTTATTAATCCGGAAAGCGCCCCGAAGCTTTTCAACAAATTAATACCGAAATTAAAAAGACTACGCCAAATAGCTCAAGATAACAAAACGTCCGTACTCTCTTTAGCTTTAAATTTCGTAACCTCAAACAAATACATAGACAAAGCGGTTGTTGGCATAGATTCTTTAAACCATCTTAAACAGATTATTATCGCCGTAAACGAACCTGTATCAATAACAGACAATTATAAACAGCTTAATCAATTAAAAGAGGAAAACGAAAAATTAATATTGCCAATACATTGGAAAAACGGATAAAATCAAAACAGACGAAACCGAACAAACATACAGAACCTGTTTTGAAAACCTGTTAAATCAGATTAAAATTAGCCAAAACATCAAAATAATACAGGAGCCGAAACGAAAAAAATGTTTTGGAGCGCCTGATTTTTTATGTCTGCTTCCGCGGTAATATTCCAATACATTCTTGAGAGTTTTATATAGGCAGGTATCAGGTTTTGAATAAATGGCTCAAATCCCACAAAGGCAGAGTTTTAACATATCAGGAAAAAGAGCATTTTAAAAATACAGTCAATATTTCAAGTTATACATACGAATGCATGCATAAAATCGCAGAACTTAGAAAAGTCGATAATTAGGTTTAAGCGGATATAAAGAGAGAGGCTAAACTTGAATATTTTCGATTTTAAGGAGGCAGAGCAATGAAAGCATTACGGCAGATAAAAAAGGTTACAGGAGATAAAATATTTTTGGATATTCCAAAAAGTTTTCAGGGCATGCAGGTTGAAATAATCATTTTGCCTTATTATTCAAAAATCAAAAATAAAAAGTATAATTTTAGTCATGTTGCCGGAAAATTAAAATGGGACGGAGATGCCGTGAAAGAACAGAGGGGAATAAGAGATGAATGGGAATAGATATTTTTTTGATACTAATGCAATCATCTATTTGCTAAAAAATAGCGATTCGAATTTATTAACTCTACTCAATTCTTCGGAATGGATAGGGATTTCTATAATATCGCAACTGGAATTTTTATCTTTTTCCAAAATATCTGAAAATGATTTGAAACTTTTTGATGTGTTTACCCAACATATCGAAGTAGTTGAAATTTTAAGTTCTAATATTAAATTGATCAATGATATTATAAGAATAAGAAAAACATATTCTATAAAACTGCCTGATGCTATAGTAGCGGCTTCGGCAATCTATTCTGATTCGGTTATTATAACTAATGATAAACATTTTAATAAAGTAGAAGAATTAACGGCGCGGACATTATGAAAAATTTAATACCAAAAGGCTTAAGCCTGCAACGCCGCGCGAAAGATAGAATCCCAGGCATTACTCAGCTATTATCAAAACGTCCGGATATGTTCAGTTACGGAGTCTGGCCTTGCTATTACGACAAAGCAAAAGGGGTTTATGTTTGGGATATAGACGGCAATAAATATATTGATATGAGCATCGGAGGAATCGGGGCAAACATATTGGGATATGCGGTTGACGAAGTTGATAATGCCGTAATAAAAGCGATTAAAAACGGAGTATCTTCTTCTTTAAACTGCCCCGAAGATGTTGAACTTGCAGATATGCTTTGCGAATTACATCCATGGGCTCAAAAAGTTCGGTTTGCCAGAACAGGCGGAGAATCTATGGCTATAGCGATCCGCATTGCGCGGGCATATACGGGCAAAGATATTATAGCATTTTGCGGTTATCACGGCTGGCACGATTGGTACATCTCAGCAAACATCGGAACCGAAGACGCGCTCGGCAGTCATCTTATAGCTGGGGTCAACCCCGCAGGCGTTCCTAAAGGATTAAAAAATACAGCGTTTCCCTTTCATTACAACAGATTAGACGAACTGAAAAAAATTGTGTCCGAACATAAAAAAAATCTCGGCGCAATAGTTATGGAACCAATAAGAGGCGAAAAGCCAAAGCCGGAATTTATAGACGGAGTAAGAGAAATAGCCTCCGAAACAAAAGCCGTATTAATAATAGACGAAATATCCGCAGGCTTTAGAATAAATACAGGCGGCGCTCATCTAAAGCTTAAAATAGAGCCGGATATAGCGGTTTTTTCAAAAGCTCTCGGAAACGGTTATCCCATAGCGGCGGTTATAGGAAAAGCAGACATAATGGATGCGGCTGAAAAAACCTTTATAAGCAGCACAAACTGGACCGAACGAACAGGACCTTCCGCCGCTCTTGCAACAATAAAAATACATAAAAGAGAAGATGCCTCAAAACATCTTATAAAAATCGGCGGACTTGTCCAAAAAGGCTGGAAAAAAATTGCGAAAAAAAACAGCTTTAAAATAGAAATCGGAGGCATGCTTCCTTTAAGCCATTTTTCATTTATAGATAAAAAAGCGCAGGTTATAAAAGCGTTATTTATCCAATTAATGTTGAAAAAAGGATTTTTGGCTTGCACATCCTTTTATGCGATGTTTGCTCATACCGAAGAAAATGTAACCCAATATTTAAAAGCCGCAGACGAATCTTTTAAGTTGATAGCAGAAGCCCTTTCAAATAATAACATAGATAAAATGCTTCTCGGCAAGCCGTCTTCTACAGGGTTTAAGAGATTGGTTAGTTAGTTTCTGTAGAAAAAGCATCTATTTTGCTTGATTTCTACGTTAGAAACTAGTCGGGTTGAAAAAACAATTAATCTTTAAAAAAGGAGAATGCACATATATGGAATTGATAAACAGAGAAAAAGATATAAAATATTTGCAGGATCATTTTAAAAACGAGCCGAACAGCTTTCTTTTTTCAAAAAAATAAAAAATATTTTAATATGAATATAAACAAATCCAAAGAGTTAGAAATAATAATAAGAGCCGATGCATCCATACAAATCGGATCGGGACACATAATGCGCTGTTTAACCCTTGCCGAAGAATTAAAAAACAGCGGAGCCAGCGTTGAATTTATATGCAGAGAGCATAAAGGAAACCTAATAAATTTTATACAAGAAAAAAATTTTAAGGTTAATGTTTTATCTAATACTTCCGGTCTCCTGTCTGCAGTCTCCTGTCTGCAGTCTCCTGTCTGCGGTCTCCGTCCTTCAGCTTCCGAATATAACGAATGGCTCGGCGTGGAGCCTGCATCCGACGCAGAAGCCGTAATATCCGTTTTAAGCAAGAAAAACAAAGTAACGGATTGGCTTATAATAGATCATTATGCTATAGATTATCAATGGCAGCAAAGATTAAGACCTTATGCAAAAAAAATTATGGTAATAGATGATCTTGCAAATAGAAAACATAACTGCGATCTGTTGCTGGATCAAAACTTTTATATAAAAAAAAACAGATACGAAAAACTTGTTCCGAAACATTGCATACAATTGCTCGGTCCCAAATTTGCCTTACTTAGAAAAGAATTTGCAGAAGCAAGAAAAAACCTGCGCAAACGAACAGGCGAAATAAAACGAATACTTATATTTTTCGGAGGCTCGGATAATACAAATCAAACCAAAAAAGCAATAGAGGCTATAAAACTGTTAAACAGACCGGATATA
>JAFDMF010000045.1 GCA_019306065.1 Deltaproteobacteria bacterium | reverse complement strand
AAAAGCCTCAAGCTTCCCCGCATCAAAATACCCGTTTGCGGCGGTTAAATCTATGTTATCCGATTCAAGTATCCAGTTTCCCGAATTGCCTGTTATGTCATAAGATATGGCAACATTTTTTCCTGTAAAGCTTTCTATGCTTGTTTCAATATCCTGGGATAAGTTACAGGCAAGAAAATCAATGCGTCCGTTTTCCGCCATTTTTTCCGCAAGCCCGTTAAAAAAATCTATCTGGTCCTGATCTTTGTTTTCCGAATTAATATTTATAGATTCTGCGGTTACGGTTTCTTCCGCCGTAAGCAGTATTTCGCCGTTATCTCCGTGAGTAGCAAAACTTATGTTGCCAATAGCCGAATCTCCCGCGGCATCTTCGATTTTTTGCAGCAGGGTTTCCAGATTATCGGTTTCAGGGTTATATTCCATTTTTACTATGTCGTCTTGAACCGCGTCGACAAGATCCGAATGGTCGGCTATCCCTTCCGAAATTACGGCTATATCCATTCCGATGCTTACCGCATTTAGCATAATTCGATCTTCCAATTTAAAGATATGTTTTAACATTCTTAATACCTCCCTTATTAGGATTAACCTATTCTATTATAAGCTCGACTCTTCGATTTTTATAATGTTTTTTGGAGGCCGGATCTTTAGAGCCGTACCAAGCGGTTTTTATTTTATCGACGCCTATGCCTTTGGAAATTAGATATTTTTTTATGACGTCAGTCCGTTTTTTAGAAAGTTCTACGTTGTATTTTTCGTATTTTTCCTTATTAACTCCTTTTCTTATATCTCCCGTATATCCTTGAATTTTTACTTTTAAGGCTGTTTCCTGTTTTATTTGGGATACTACTTTGTCTAATATCGGATAGTATTCTTTTTTAAGATTCGCTTTTCCGAAATCAAAGTATATATATACGGTTTTGATATTTTCTTTTTTAACCGCTGCTCCGCAGTTTTTATTAGTATAGTAACTGCTCCATTTGTCATAATCTACGCCGAGGGTTACGGCGAGCGTGGCAAAAGAATCCAGCATATGAGCCAAAGCTTCGTCTCTTCCGAGTTTTGCGGTAAATCTTTCTATGGAACGCTCTACCATATCCGCGTCGGATAGCAGACCTGCTTTATGGTATTCTGCGCCTATTTTAACTATATCTTCATGATTTGAATAAAAATCGTTGAAATAGTTGAAGCTTTTCTTTTTAATTCCAAAGTCGTGAAGAGCGAGACGAAGTTGAGTCATAATTGCCGCGGTAAGTTCAATTCTTTTTGTCTGAGCTGCAGCTATGTTTTTATCTTGGGCTTTTCTTGCATAATATTTGGAAGGAAGTCCGAATATATCCCATGCAAGGTTTGCTCCGACTGTATTCCAAGAATTATGATAAAGGAAATCGTTTGAATTGTACATTTGAACCGCATCGAATCTGAGACCCGGAAGCATTCTTAAAAGCAGAGCCTTTGCCTCTTCTTTTTGGATTTTCAGTTCGAGATCCGTAGCAAAGAGTTCCGGCCGATTCTTTAAAGCGGTATCTTCCAGTTTGTTGATATTTAAGCCTTTAGGTTCCGGAAGGTTTGTTATAAAGCATTCTACGTCTGCATCCGCCAGTTTAAAACCTATAGCGGGGTTAATCCCCATAAGTTGGGCAAGCTCTATTCTTGCGGCTTCCAACTGAGCTTGTATTTGAGTGGTTTTTATGGAAAGCTCAATAATTTTGTTCTCCGCCTCTTTTAAAGCTATGGGAGACACTCTTTTTTCGTTAACCGCTTTTTGAATTACGCCTTTGTATTCGTTAAGCATCTGTTCGACTTTTGGAATTCTTTCCAGATTTTTGTCTGCTATAACAGCTTTCCAATAAGCGGAAAATACTTTGGCGGTAAGTCTTTGAGTTTGGCGGTTGGTTTCTATATCTTTAATAACAGCGCCTATGGCTTTCTGTTTCGATCTGATATAGGTAAGCCCGAAATCCAAAACATTCCAAGAAAGTTTTAGATTGCCGGAAAGTATCTCTCTGTCGTCGGAAATGGTAAGTTCTTTTGCTTTGCCGTTCGTATGAGTTTTAATATCCCCATACGGTTCCATTGTATTGAGATCAACATATTTGTAATAGGATATATCGTATTCGCTTCGTCGGACAATATCTCCTTCCGCATTAAGCAGAGGCAGCATTTTTAATTTTTCGGACAGAACTTTTTCATCTTCCGCATCTTTTAAAATTCTGTTTACTCGAAGCTCAAGATTATTATTTATGCTTATTTTAATTGCTTCGTCTAATGTTAAGGGTTTGTCTTGTTTTACGTCAAGCATTTTTTTAAGCAATGCTTTATCGTCTTTAAGAGCGATTTGGCGCTCTTTTGTAAAGTTCGGTTTATAATCAATAGCGCAAGCCGAGAGCATAACGCAAGAGACAGCCAATAGAATTAAAGTTTTAATTCCAATTTTACTTGTTACCTTTTTCATGAAATTTCCTTTTTTTATGTTTATATTAGTAGTTTCTGTAAAAAGCGTTTCTTTTGCTTGATTTGAGCGTCTGATGCCGTGAACTCAAGTAAAAGAAAATATTTTTTTAACGGAAGCCACTTTATTTTACAATTTTATCATTTTTTTTTGCCGGCGCTTGTAAAAATGACGCGGCAAAAAAATATCTGCCAAAATAAGAAGCCTGTTGTTTTTAATCAAATGGAAAACCCCTTTTTTAAGATAAATTAATTACTATTTTTTAGCAATTTTTTTAAAGTTATTAAACATGCCGTCATATTTTTTAATCTGTTGCGCGTGTATAAGCATAAGTTCGTCATCTACAGGCATATCAGCTTTATCCGGCGCAATTGAATCGAAAAATATCATTTCATTGCCATTATAATTTATATTAGCCTTTAAGCTTATATAATAGGTTTTATCGGAACTATCCGAATAATATGTATTACCCATATCAATTTTATTTTCGGACATACTCGAACTTACAAAATTGTTAAGGGGAATTTGACTTAAAGCCGCGAGATAATTGTTTGTGGCTACAAGCGCTTTGTTATCTGTATACTCGGATATACTCATTTTATCGATATTGTCAAGAAAATATATGGTATTCATAGATACAGCCTCATAGGTTACGGATGCGCTTATTGCATTTGAATAGTTTATCGGAGTATCGGTAAAGAGTATGGACGCCATTTTATTTTGATACTTTTCCGCTTTGTAGCCGGTATCGGAAGCGCTTATATCTCTGAAGTTTATTTCCGAAGATAAAATTTCGGTTTGAACGTATAGATTAAGAGGCGTTACATCCGGAAGTTCCGGAGAGGTAACGGTTAGTTCTCGCGTTGTTTCCGAAGAGGGCGTTCTTGCCTGATAGTCCGTAGAATTGGCAGAGAACGAATCGGTTATATTTTGGCGGTTTACAGGAATATACTGGGGAACGTCGGTTATAATGATTTTTGCATTAGCGGTATTGGAATTTGTGTTTGCATCCGCAGGACTTCCTGCTGCCGTAGTGGTGGTTCCGTCGTTTGCTCTCCATGTAAATGTAGTTTCTCCCATCCAAAATTCCAGCGGCGTAAATATCAGGTCTGTTCCCGCGGCGATTGTAGCGTTTACGGCTACGTTTCCTCCGTCTGTACCTTTAAGGTAGCCTTCCGAAGGAAGGGTTAATATCGTAACTTCGTTAAGAGGAGAGCCGTCCGGATCCGAATAATGGCTGTTAAATGTATTGAATGAGATTGTAATATCGGCATTATCGTATTTTGTTATGGAAATATCGGTCGCCGTAGGCGCTCGGTTTGTTATGTCTATATATACGCTGGCAGAATTTATGGAATAATCGGTTCCGTCGCTTGCCTTAAATGCAAAGGATGCGTAATTGTCGCTTGCGTCGTTTGTAGTTCCTCCGCTTTTATTGGTATTAGGCGTATAGGTTAATCCGCTTATTGTATATTCTGTGTCTAAACTTATGGCGGCTCCATTATGTTTTAAGGTTCCGTTATCTGGCAGAGCGGTTATTTTGATTTCTGCAATAGCATCGTTATTTGCGTCGGTAAAATTATCGTTAAAATCGGCTATATTAAAGGTATGCGTTTGGTTTGTATATATGGAGATTTCATTGCCGTCGGCGTCGTCGATAAGCGTAGGTTTAGCGTTGTTTACGTTTATGGTTGCGGTATAGGAAGCCGCGCTGTATTCGTTGCCGTCGGAAACTTGGAATTTAAAGGCAGCATAAGGGGTTCCTTTTTCGCCGTTATCCGGGGTAAAGATTAGTTTTTCATCTTGAATATCGGCTATTGTTATTACTTTATTAATAGTAACGTCCGCGCTGTCCAACTTTAAGGTTCCGTTAGTTGTATTTATAGTTTTGCTAAAGTCGGCAGATGTAGGCGCGGCGTTGTTTACGTTTATTGTAGCGGTATAGGAAGCCGCGCTGTATTCGTTGCCGTCGGAAACTTGGAATTTAAAGGCAGCATAAGGGGTTTTGTATTCTCCGGCAGCGGGTTCAAATGTAAGCGTTTTAATTTGGTCGGTTGGTATTACTTGATCAATAGTAACGTCCGCGTTGCCCAACTTTAAGGTTCCGTTAGTTTCCAATTGGGTAATTTTTACTTCGGTAAGGGCGTCTCCTGTATTGCCGTCTGTAAATTTGATCCTGTATTGTCGTCTGCAAATCCGAAGTCGGATGCGGCAAGAGTAACGGTTCCGTCTGTATTTATAGTTTTGCTAAAGTCGGCAGATGTAGGCGCGGCGTTGTTTACGTTTATGGTTGCGGTATAGGAAGCCGCGCTGTATTCGTTGCCGTCGGAAACTTGGAATTTAAATGTAGCGTAAGGGGTTCCTTTTTCGCCGTTATCCGGGGTAAAGATTAGTTTTTCATCTTGAATATCGGCTATTGTTATTACTTTATTAATAGTAACGTCTGACCCGCTTAATGTTAAGGTTCCGTTAGTTTCCAATTGGGTAATTTTTACTTCGGTAAGGGTGTCTCTGTTGTCCGTATCGCTAAATTTGAAGTCGGTTTCCGCAAAGGTAACGGGTTGGTCTGTATTTATAGTTTTGCTAAAGTTTTTCGCTGTAGGCAAAGCGTTATTTACCTCTATTGTAGCGGTATGTTCCGCGCTGTAAGCTTTAAGGGGTTCCGGATTCTCCTGCCGTGGGAGTAAATATAAGTTTGCCGATGTTAGAGGGGCTTATTAATGTATTGGCAGTTGCTTCTTCGCCGTTTTCGCCGTTTTTGTCTCCGTCCGTATCATAATATAGGGTTCCTTTGGCGGGCAGGGATGTAATTTGTATTCCTGCAAAGGCGTCGCCGTTTGTATCTGCATAATTGCCTGATATATTGTTTTCAAAATTATTTGCAGTAAAGGCATAAGAGGAATTTTTAGGCGCGGTTACCGTAAAGTTGTCAGCGGTCGGCGGAGCATTTAAAACGTCTATGTATGCGGTTGCCGGTGTAGAGTAGGCGTTTGTAGGGATGGCGTCGCCGTCATATACTTTAAAGGTAAAGAAATCGTAATTGTCTGTGGTATCGTTTTCAGTTCCTCCTGATTCTCCGGTAGTCGGAGTATATTTCAATTTTGTAACGTCTGCTGATAATATGGTATCGCCTACGTTTATGTTTTCTCCGCTATCTATTATGTTGTCGCCGTCTGCGTCATTATATAAGGTTCCGCTGTCGGGTAAGGCGGCAATTTGTATTCCTGCAAAGGCGTCGCCGTCTTGGTCTTTATAGTCGCCGGAAGCCGCGTCTGTAAAATCTGTCGATTTAAAAGCATAAGAGGAATTTTTAGGCGCGGTTACTTCTATGTTGTCAGTCGTAGGCGCGTTATTTGTTATGTTTATGATTATAGAGCTTTTGGATATTATGTCATAACGGATTCCGTCGGAGGCTTGAAAGCCGATTTTAGCATAATTATTTCCGGATACTCCTGTAGCAGGGCTGTATGTTAAAGAGGAGAAGTCGGCAACAAGTATTTCATCGTTGATTTCAAT
>JAFDMF010000028.1 GCA_019306065.1 Deltaproteobacteria bacterium | reverse complement strand
TAAAATTTTTCGGGGAGGAGCATCCCTATACAAAACTTGTCCGAAAAAATATTAAAAACAGCAAACCGGCAAAAGCGTTTCTTTTAAAAAAATAAAAAGATAAATTCGGCTGCATAACAATGTAGTTTGTTCAAGTTCAAGGCGGATAAAAATTTTAACCGCAGGAATATATATAATATTTCGAGGATTAAAATTTTTATCCAACGCAGAAATCGGGCAAAGGACGAAGTTATGCAGCCGAATTTTTAATATTGATTAGTTCTAAGTAATACAAGCGTGCATGCTTCGACAGGTTCAATGCCAGATTGTTTTAAGCTTTCATAAACCTTTTTGTTTTCTGCTCCGGGATTAAATATCACCCGCTTCGGTTTTATTTTTAATATTTCCTCTATAACAGGCTCTTGTCTTTGCGCTCCCAAATACATTGTTACGGTATCTATTTTATCCGGTATTTCGGATAAAGAAGGATACGCTTTTTTCCCGAGTATTTCCTTATGGGCTTTTGCTACTGGTATTGGGTTATGTCCTTTTTCGGCAAGCATTTTTAGCGCTTTGTAAGAGTATCTTTCCTCTTTTGGGCTTGCGCCTATAACTGCGGCGTTTTCCGGGTTCATTTTTATTTCTCCTTTTTTTTATTGTAGGGTAATGAAGCGGAATCTGCGATGTTTTTAGTCCAATATAATAACGGATTATAAATTTTGGCAATTTTTCCGTCGCATATCCTAAATATTAGAAGCGGATCTTTATTATTGATGGAATTATCATAAAAATAGATTCTATCCGTTATTTCTACGGCTTCAATGCAATTGGCAATAGATTTATAATAACGTTTTATAATTTTAATTATCGGCACTTCATGTCCGCCTTCCATAACGCGTATTGCAACTCTGGCGGCATTTATTGCAGGATCGTCCGTGCATACAAAAAACATACGCAAAAAAAATCCGGCGGTTTTTGCTCTTTTTATAAATTCCAGTTTTTCATGAGTTGAAAAAACCGTTTCAAACGCTATATCTGTTTTTCGATTTAAACAATCTTCCCTAATTTTTTTTGCCTGTTCCGCCGCTTTAATTATAGATTCTTTTGAATTCCATCCGCCGAATTGTTCTTCTGCAATAATATCAGGATTAATATAAACGCATCCTTTCATCCATTTATGCCGCAATAGTTTTTCGGTAACGGTGGTTTTACCGGAGCCGTTGGGTCCGGCTACGATTATAAGTTTTGGTTTTTCTATTTTAATCATTTTATTGATAAAGAAGCTTTTTTTGCTATGGATCTAAGTTTATTATAATGCGCTTTTAGAGTTTTTTGCCTGCGCCTTCGCATATCGTCTCCGGCTTCTTTTATTAACTTCGTCAGTTCTTTTATATCCGCTTCTTCGTCGTCGTCAAATGGGCTTGCGCCTACAACTGCGGCGTTTTCCGGGTTCATTTTTGTCTCCTTATGTTTTTTAACAGGCGGATTAAAACTTTTTAATCCGCCTGTTTTTTCTTTATTCTTTTAAAGGAAGTTTTTTAAAGCGTCCTCCGTATATTATCGGGTCTCCTTCGTATCCGAGAGATTTGAAGTTAATGTAATCGGTTTTATCTTTTAATTCTCCTACGTCTCTTCCCGCCGCTTCCATATATTCAAAATCTATTCCTTTGTTAGCTATTTTTTTAAAATCTATTCCTTCTTGATTTTTATGGCATTTATTGCAGGTTTTTTCATTTTTTAAGCTTTGATGGCAATCAACGCAGGATAGCGCCGAATCCGCCGGCATAACTTCATGTGCTATTCTCCAATACATCCATGTTTCAACCCATTTGTATTGTCCGCTGTAGTCAAGTCCCGCTGTTTTCATCCCTTCGGTAAAAGATTTATCCCAATCAAAATTTTTCCAATAAGCTGTTGTATCGTTTTTATCTTTCGCACAAAGATGCGGTATTAAAAAGTATTTGTTTTCAGCGTCTACCGCTTGGACTCCTTTCATTATTTTAAAGGGAGTAATTTTGGAATTCGGGTCTTTTACGGAGCCTACCGGAGATGTAATGTTTATTATTTCTCGGTTAATATTTACTTTATCTCCTATAAAAATTCTATTCATATAACCGTTAAACCAAGCATAAGAGGGCTTTACCGACTTTTCCCATTTCAATTCTCCTTTTTTCGGATTATAGTCGGGCTGCTCGTATTTATCTTTTTTTGGTTTTCGTTTTTTATCGCCCGCTTTAGACCAATCCCCCCAAATTTTTGTAGGCTTACATTTTGCGTAAAGGGGGGTATGGCATGTATTGCAGTCTATTGTTTTGCAATGTTCGTTTAGATGATAATCGAATGTTTCGCTTAAATTATGAGGAGTGTCGGAGTGGCAGTCCGAACATGATACTACGCCTTCGGTTACGGGAACCGAAGAGCTTCTGCCGTATATTTTATGGTTTTCGCTTTTATGACATTCAACGCAGGTAAAATCGTATTCTCCCATGTGTATATCGCAGCTTCTGTCCGGGTTTAAAAGAGCGCTTGAAATATCCCCATGCTTTATGCCGTCGCCTTCTCCGCCATAAAAGTGGCAAGCGCCGCAGCTTGCTCTGCTTGTATGCCCTACGTTTTCGGCTATTGTTTTAAGATTTATATCTTTTGCGGACATCCCTGCGCTCGTAAGAACTTTTTTGTATTTGCCGGTAGTGTCATGACATACCAAACAATCTATTTTGGTTTTATCGGTAAAATCGAAACTATTATCTTTCCATCCGTATCCTGCATGACATTTTGTGCAACAAGCCTCGTTGCTTATAGAACTTATTCAATAATTGTTAAAAGCGGTTGTAGCTTTGCCGTGTTGTGTATCTTGGGTATGTTTTACAGTATAAGGAGATGCGCCTTTCCATAGCCAGTGAGATGTTTTTATAAAGTTTTCGGCTTCTTCTATGTGGCATTTAATACATTCAGCCGTTACTTGAGTCGGAGACGGATTATCCGGCAGGTTTGACAATTGTTTATGTTCTGCAATTTCGGCAACAGCGCTAATAGAAAACAATGCAAATATAAAAAATGAACTTGAGAATATGAGTATTTTTTTTATCATAACACATCCTTTTTTGTTTTAGTTTGATTTTTAAGTTATTATTTCTTAAAGCCTATCTTATTATTCCGGCTTAATGTCCGGAACTAGTTTCAAAGCTTTTTTAAATTTTTCTTTATTTGCCATGCTTGCTCTTTGCTTTATATAATCTTTATAACTTTTTTCAATCCTTTTTTCCGCCAGTTTAACATAAGCAGGATTATTATCGTAGCCTATATAATTACGATTTGCTTTTAAAGCCGCTAAGCATGTGGTTCCGCTGCCTGCAAAAGGGTCTAATATTATATCTTCTTTAAATGAGTAAAGTTGTATTAAACGGGCTGGCAATTCTTCCGGAAACGGAGCGGGATGCCCTATTTTTTTTGCGGATACTGCCTGAAATGTCCATAAACTTTTGGTTAATTCCAAGAATTCTTCCTTTGTAATTGTATTTTCTTTTTTATTTTTTTTTCTTGAAAAGTTTTCTTTTGAAAAAATTAATATGTATTCGTGAACGTCTCTTAATACAGGATTTGAGGCGGACATCCAGCTTCCCCAAGCAGTAGAAGGGCTTGCGCTTGAAGCTTTATTCCATATTATTTCTCCTCTCATCAAATACCCTATTTGAATCATTTCTTGAATTATATAACAGTGCAATGGTATGTATGGTTTTCTGCCTAAATTAGCTATATTTATACAGGCTCTTCCTCACGGAGCCAATACGCGATAGGTTTCTTTCCATACTTTATTTAAAAAATCCAAATATTCATTTAAGGATAGATTTTTGTCATATTCTTTTGAAGCGTTATAAGGCGGAGAGGTTATCATTAAATGAATGCTGTTAGTCGGCAGTTCCGTCATAGATTCGCTTGATTTACAAAAGATTTTATTTATATTTTCGGGCGCAATTTTGTTTTCCGTATGTTTATTAACCTTGTTTTCCGTAGTTATTCCTTCGTATAAACGGCTGTTATAAAATTTCGAGGAATCATGATTGATTTTACCCGGCGTTCCAAACGCGCTGGTTTCGGTTCCCGTAGTTTTGCTTGTCATTTGATTATTTCCTTAATAGTTTTAAAAATTTTCGGTGAATTTACCAATTAAGGCATTTCGGCTTTGTAATGTATTTTTTTTACCTTTATATGATTTAGGCCAATAAGCATAATATCGTTTGTCATCGCTTAAATAAAAAAGTTGTTCGATTTCTGCAAAACTTTTTAATGATTCGGTAAAAAACTCAATCTCTTTTTCTTTTGTCCATAATTTTTTCATTATAATTTCTCCGATAATCTTAAAAATTACTCTATGTTTTACCTCTTCATAAGCTTTAACAGGTTTTCTGCCGCAAATTCTATGGAAGGATCTATCTCAAGGGTTATATGATAATATTTTATCGCTTTTTCGGTATTTTTCAATTCTCTGTAACATGATCCTATATTTGCATAATTTATAGCTGTAGAAGGGTCTGTTTCTATGGCTTTTTTAAAATAGTTTATGGCGGTTTTATATTTTTTAAGCTTAAAACAGCATGCTCCCATCAGATTATATATGTCTGTTCGGTTATTATCTTCCGCCTCCCCTTTTTTTAACATTTCCAAAGCTTCGCTATATTTTTCCATCTCTTTTAAGCATACTCCTATGTATGAATATATGCTTGCAATGTCCTGTTTTGCAGGGTTTAACGTAAGCGCTTTTTCAAAATAATCGCAGGCTTTTTGATGCCGCCCCAAAGAAAGATATGACGAACCTATATAAAATTTAATATAATATTTTCCTATAAGTCTTGCGTCTATGCTTGTAAGTATCTTTACTGCCGTTTGCGGAGGGGTGTTTTCGATTATATACTTTGCGCAAAACATTCCTATGTCGGAATTTGTTGCCCGTTCCCTAAAAAACGCGCCTGGTATTATTGTATAAAACGCCGGAACTTTTAATAAGGGATGTGTTGTATTAACGGCAATCGGGTTAAAACCTTTATTACTAAGAGCGGCGATTAGGTTTTTAATTTCGGTTTTCATGTTGTTATCCGAAATATCAGGAAGTTGTTTTATGCTTTTTAATTCGCCGGCTTTTATTATGTAATCTATTTCGGTTAAATCGCCTGGTTTTGGAAGTCCGCTTGCAAGATAGTTTGATCCCGTATTAAAATCTCCCGCAAGCTGAGCGACTTCGGTTAAAGCGCGGCTTAAAGCTTTTTCCGGCGAAGGCGCCGTTCCGGCAGTCCATACTATTTCACTTTTTTGCGGAAATGTAGAAGGATCCCATGCCGCAATCCCTACCGTAGGTATTCCGGTATTAAGAGTAAAATCGGATATATGGAGTTTTACTCCGGCTTTTTTATATTTTGCAAGCATTTCGCAAACTTTTGTATCTGTCGAAGTATCCGG
Source organism: Deltaproteobacteria bacterium (assembly GCA_019306065.1). GTDB lineage: Bacteria > Desulfobacterota > Desulfobacteria > Desulfobacterales > JAFDMD01 > JAFDMD01. The sequence continues at coordinate 14,453 of JAFDMF010000028.1, read as the reverse complement.
GTTTATGGCGGGAACTTTTATTTTATTTGAACTTACAAGCGCGGATGTATGGCGTTCGATTATTTCGGATATTCCTTGTATTAAAGCTTCTTCCGCGCAGTTTCCCGCAGATGCGCCGTTGAATGCGTTTATTGCAAAAAACCAGTCAAACGGTATTAATATTTCTTGGTCGGTTGTAATATTGTATGCTTTTGTCCATTTAAAAGGCAGGTTTTCAAATATTTCTTTTGATATTTCAATATCTGCGCGGTCGTCCGTTACGGAATCTGCAATCATATCAAAGGATATTCTCGGCTCCGTTATATCTTTATATTTTTTAAATATAAAATTGCTTTTATTGTTTTTAAAATAAAAAAGGCTGTATCTTTCTATAAGCTCCATTATAGCGCTTGTTTCGGCTTGTTCGGGAGTCGCTCCTTTTCCCATCTGTTTTTTTGTTTTGACAATGGCGGCAGCGTCTTTTCCGCATACGCTTAAAAATACCGGTATTCCTATTCTGCCGTTATCTATCTGTTCGGTATAAGATAATATATCGCAATCTATGTTTTTAAGCTTTTCCTTTAACAGCTCGATTGTTTGTTCGGGCGGTATCAGTTTATCCTGATCTTGCGTATATCCTTTATATGCGTCTTTTAATTCTATTTTTGCGGTCATTAAGTTTTCTTTCTTTAAAGTATTTTGATATTCGGAGCAAAGCGTCTTTTAAAATTTATTCATTGTAATTGACGGTAGTCAGTGATATTTTTTGCATAAATTAAATGCCGTATAAAAAACGGACGTTAACCGAAGTTTCTTAAAATAGTAAATAATAAAAATGAAAAATATGCAAAATAAAAAAATCTCGCTGGCATATTCCCCCTGCCCTAACGACACATTTATATTTTATCCGCTTATCCGCAATTTAATAGATACCGGCGGTTATAAATTTTGCGAAGCGTTAAAAGACGTGGAAAACCTAAACAAAGAGGCTTTTGAAAATATCCATAATATTACAAAGCTTTCCTTTGCCGCTCTCGGGCATCTGCAAGACAAATATGCTCTTTTAAAAAGCGGAGCGGCATTAGGGCGCGGTTGCGGTCCTCTTATAGTAGCGAACGAAGGTTTTAATATAGATGATATACAAAAAAATAAAATTGCAGTTCCCGGCATATTTACTACTGCAAATCTTTTATTATCTTTATTTTTAAACGAAACTCCGACTGTTGAGTTTCTTTCTTTCGAGCAAATAATGCCCGCAGTATCTTCCGGTAAATTTAATTACGGAGTTATAATACACGAAGGCAGATTTACATATCAACAATATGGATTAAAAGCTCTTGTTGATTTGGGCAAGTGGTGGGAAGATAAAACAAATCTGCCAATTCCTTTGGGCGGCATAGCAGTCGATAGAGATTTTGGCAAAAACAAAGCGGAAGAATTTGAAAAAATAATAAAGGCAAGCGTTGAATACGGTTTTGCAAATCGCTTACATTCTTACGATTATATAAAAAAACATGCTCAAGAAATAGATGACGAAGTTATAAAAAGCCATATTAATCTTTATGTTAATAATTTTACATTAGATATAGGAGAAGAAGGAGAAAAGGCAATAAATACTCTTTTTGACGCTGCAAGAGCAAAAGGAATTATGCCGAAAAGTGATTTTCCGCTTTTTATTACATAATTATTCCGTTATTAAAAATATTTAATCGCAAAAAAGAATGGTTATTAGAATATTTCGCTCCTAACGGCGTTAATAATTTTTTACGGGATTTACTAATTTAAACGTCCCGTAGGGACAAAATATTAAAATCTAATTATAAACAGAGGAAAAATAATGAACTCGCCTATTATACTCGGCGCTCATTTTTCAATATCAAAAGGGCTTGAAAACGCAATTTATCAGGCAAATAAATACGGCTGCAACGCTTGTCAGCTTTTTACAAAAAGTTCTCAATCTTGGAAAGAAAAAGAGCTTACGGATAAAGAAATCCTCTTATTTGAAGAGGCAAAAGATAAAACAAAAATTACCGAAATAGCTTCTCATACTTCTTATCTTATAAATCCCGCAACAGATGACAAACAAAAACAAAGCATATCTTACAATGCATTGTTAAAAGAGATGATAAGGTCATCTATGCTTAATATTCCTTATGTTGTTTTACACCCTGGCGCCCATACCGGCGCGGGAGTTGAAAAAGGAATCCAAAACATTGTTGAAACCATAAAAAAAGTATTTGATAATTCGGATAAAATAACCGCAAAACTTTTACTTGAAACAACAGCGGGGCAAGGAACCGGAATCGGGCATACATTTGAGCAGATAGCCGAACTTTTACAAAAAACAGATAATCCACAGCTTACCGGAGTATGCCTTGACACCTGTCATATATTTGCCGCAGGATACGATATAAGAACCGAAGAATCTTATAATAGGACGATAAATAATTTCGATTCTATCATAGGTTTGAATAAACTTAACTTAATTCATTTAAACGATTCAAAAAAAAATTTGGGATCAAAGGTTGACCGCCATCAACATATAGGAGAAGGCTTTATAGGAGGCGCTCCGTTCGGATTTATTATAAATGATAAGAGGCTTACAAATATTCCCAAAATTTTAGAAACTCCGAAAAAAAAAGACGGAATTGATATGGATGCGATAAATATTAAACGGATAATAGATACAAAAATACAGAGTAACAAAGATACAAAGCAACAAAGCTGACGCCCGTTTTTTTACTTTTTTGTTCCGTTGTTTAATTGTCGAATCGTCGGATAGTATGATTAAAAATTCGGCATTTTGTAGAGACGTTGTATGCAACGTCTTTTGCGTCTTTTATATCTTGCAATTAAAAACCAATTCCTTTTATCCATTTGTTACTTTGTTACTCTGTATCTTAATTATAAACATAATGAATCAAATAAATAGCTTTAACAAAGAATGGCAAAACTTTTTAATTAAATCCGCTTTTAAAGCGAAAATTATTTTGGATGAAAAAAAAGCGGGGAAATTTGCAGATTACGCCGCAGAACTTATAAAATGGAATAAAAAAATGAATCTTACGGCAATAACTTCGCCAATAGATATTGCGGTAAAGCATTTTATAGATTCTCTTATAATTCTTCCTATTCTTTCCGATAATATTTCACTATTAGATATTGGCTCGGGCGGAGGTTTTCCGGGTATTCCGATTAAAATTGTCCGAGACGATATAAAAGTTTCTTTAATCGAAAGCTCAAATAAAAAAACAAACTTTTTACGCCAGATAATAAGAATGCTAAAACTTACCGATATAAAAGCGTTTGATATAAGAGCCGAAGCCGCAAAAGATATTGCAGACTTTTCTTATAATTTCGATGTTGTAGTATGCAGAGGTTTTGCCTCTTTTTTAAATTTTTTAAAAACAGCCTCTTATTTTATAAAAAAACAGGGAATTATCATAGCTTTTAAAGGTAAAAATTGGAAATCGGAACTTGAAGAGGTTATATCTGTATATCCTGATTTTAATTTCAATGTTTACGAATATAAACTTCCCGTTTTAAACCATAAAAGAGGCATTATCACCGCGCAGATACAAAGTTGCAAGGGATAAAAGGAATTGGTTTTTAAATTTTTTAATTGCAAGATAGATATAAAAGGCGCCGCATTTTTAATCATACTATTCGGCGCTCTGACAATTAAACAACGGAACAAAAAAATAAAAAGACGGGCGTCAACTTTGTTACTCTGTATCTTTGTATCTATGTATCTTTTTAACAATAACAACCCTATTGTTTCCTCCGTAATCTTTTAAACATACCGGATTCTCATATTCTTCTTTTGAATTTACCATATCAAATACCCTCTTTTTTTGATCAAAACCTATTTCTAACAATAATAATCCGTTTTTGTTTAAATAAAAACGCGCGTCCGAAATAATTTTATTAACAGAATCAAGCCCGTTTCCGCCTCCGTCAAGAGCGGATACAGGCTCGTATAGTTTTATTTCCGGCGCAAGACCTTGTATGTCTTCGGTAGGAATATAAGGCGGATTCGATATTATTATATCGAATTTTACTTTTTTTTCTTTAAATGCCGAAAACCAATCCGATAAAAAAAAATTTATTTTTAAATTATGCTTTTTTCCGTTTTGCTTTGCTATATTCAAAGCTTTTTTGCAAATATCTGTTCCGAAAAATATATTGTCAGGCGCAGAAAAGGCAATAGTCGAAATTACGGCGCCGGAGCCTACGCCAAGTTCCAATATTTTTAATTTCCCCTTATCTTTTATCTTTTTTATTGCGGCAACCGCCGCTTCAACTAAAATTTCCGTATCGGGGCGCGGTATAAGAACATCTTTTGTAACCGTAAACTCCATAGACCAAAACTCTTTAGCTCCTATAATGTAGGCTATAGGCTCCTTTTCTTTTCTTCTTATTATCAGTGTTTTAAACGAATTAAGCTCGTTGGCAAGCAAAGGTTTGTCGTAATTAAGATAAAGATCTATTCGTTTTATATTTAAAACATAGGCAAGTAAAATTTCGGCGTCCATTCTCGAAGTTTCTATTTCTAACGATTTAAAATATGAAGTTGTCCAATTAATAATTTCAAGAATCGTCCATATCTTTTTATCGCCGTCAATTTGATTTTTCATAAGTTTATATTTTAAAAATTTGACGGTTTGCAGATTATTTCCCGTATCTTTATATCAAAAAAATCGGACTGGCTTGCAGGCTTTAAAACCAAAGCCGCATCCGCTCCCCTTCCCGTTCCTCCGATAGATACAATATCTTTTCCGGATAAAGTTCCGGCATCCGCAGCCATTATTGCAATTTCTACCGCAACCTTTGTTCCCTGCCCGAAAAGTCTTAAAGTATCCGCTATAATAAGCGCAGGATATGCGCCGGAAAACTTTTTGGATATTGATCTTTCAACCCCGGATAAAGCATGAGTCGCAGATACTACGCAGGCTCCTTTTTTAATAAGATCTTTTTTAACCTCTTCTTTCATAACCGTTTCAAAAGGCTTTTTAAATCCGCAATGATAAGTAACTACCGTCAAAGATATATCGTTAAATATTTCCAAAGCCTTATATGCGGATTCTCCGGTAGTAGAAGCTATAACAACCTCTTTTATATTAAGTTGTTCCGCCCTTTTTTTTGCCGCCAATATTGTTTTTTCGGTATTATCCTTTCCGCTTCTTTCAAAATACATATAAACTCCTCCGTTATATTTATAGATACAAAGATACAAAGTATCTCCGAAAATAAAAATTCCTTTGTAATTTAGTTTAATCTTTATATTATCAAAAAAAATATATTAATAAAGTTAAAATCGTTTTACCGAGTCTTATTCTTGCATTTGATATTATTTTATATTAAAGATTTCAAAAAACATTATAAATTATACAAAAATACAGAGTAACAAACGGAACTATTATAATAATGAAAAAAAGGAATAAATCTATCAGCTTTGACGCAATGGTTAAATTCTTTATGCAAAGCTATGATATTCCTACTAAAAAAGATATAAAAAAAATATCATTGCGTCTCGATCGTATAGAAACTTTAATAACATCCTTACTTGACGGCGAAAAATCCCCTTCCAAAACGCCATTTCCAAAAATAAAAAATTCATTAACAACCACTGTATTAAACATTATAAAACAATTTAAAAACGGAGTTTCCATTCTACAAATAAAGGCGGAAACAGGATTAGACGATAAAAAATTAAGAAACATTATTTACAGATTAAATAAAAATAACCAAATTAAAAGAAAAACAAGAGGCATATATATAGCATCAGAGGAAAGTCCCATTATTAAAAATAGTTAATAGATTTCTCCCTTCGGCTGACAAGACAGATTTCTTATTTTTGCCGCATTATTTTGACAAACGAAGCGAGGAGAAATCCCTTAATTAAAATATAAACAAAAAAAATACTCATAAATAGAATTAGATATAAAAAATAATGATAAAATTCCGCTGTATAACAAAGCAATTTGTTCATTTGCAAGGCTTGCGAAAATTTTAACCGCAGGAATACTAAAGTGTTTCGAGGATTAAAATTTGAGTATAACGCAGAAAACGGGCAAAATACGAAGTTAGACAGCAAAATTTAAACAAAAGAAAGAAAAACAACAAATGAAACAAGCGGAAAATAAAAACAATCCCGAAATAAAAGCGGGCGATATATATTACGATTTTATAGTAAAAAGAGCATTGCCCTTAAAAACCGTAAAAGCTTTTTTTTATGAACTTAAAGATCAAAATACCGGAACAAAATATATCCATATAGCAAACCAAGATAAAGAAAATACCTTCGGAGTAGCCTTTAAAACAATACCTGAAGATTCTACGGGCGTAGCCCATATATTAGAACATTGCGTTCTTTGCGGATCTAAAAAATATCCCGTCCGAGATCCTTTTTTTTCTATGTTAAAAAGAAGCCTCAGCACATTTATGAACGCTTTTACTTCATCGGACTGGACAATGTATCCTTTTTCCACTCAAAATAAAAAAGATTTTTTCAATCTTATAGACGTGTATCTTGACGCGGTTTTCTTCCCGACTATATCTGAATTAAGTTTTAAACAGGAAGGCTGGAGACTTGAAACCGACGAATTGGAAAACCTTATTTATAAAGGAATAGTATATAACGAAATGAAAGGAGCAATGTCTTCGCAAGATCAAATAATGAATTTGGCGATAAAAAACTCCTTATGTCCGGATAATACATACAAAAACAATTCCGGCGGCGATCCGCAAGAAATACCAAGTTTAACTTACGATAATCTTATAAAATTTCATAAACGTTTTTATCACCCAAGCAATGCTTTTTTTTACAGTTATGGAAATTTTCCTTTAAAAGATAATCTTATCTTTATAAAAAAAAAAGTATTAAACTCTTTTAAACATATAAACCCCAATACCGACGTTTTACCCCAGCCGAGATGGAACATGCCGAAAACCGCTTTATATCATTATCCTGCCGATAAACAAAATAAAGGCTCAAATAAATATCAGGCAGTTGTGGCGTGGCTTGTTTCGGATATAAACGATTCTTTTGAAATGATAGTTTTAGATGTTTTAACAAAAGTTCTTTTATCAAATTCCGCGTCTCCTCTTTATAAAGCTTTAACAGATTCAAAACTCGGAGATGCTCTTGCAGACTGCACAGGCTTTGATGCGGATAATAAAGATACAATATTTGCATGCGGTTTAAAAGGCATAGAAAAAACTTCGGTTAAAAAAGTGGAAAAAATAATATTTCAAGCGTTAACTCAACTTGCCGAAAACAAAATAGACAAAGAACTTGTTGACGCTGCTGTTCATCAAATAGAATTTGCCGCAAAAGAGGTTACAAACTCGCCGTACCCTTACGGATTAAAACTGCTTTTATCCTTTGCCGGAAACTGGATACATAACGGAGACCCTGTTGACGATATAGAAATAGACCGCAATATGAACGCGCTTTTTAAAAAGCTTAAAGAAGAAAACTTTTTGGAAAACAGAATAAAAAAGCATTTTTTAAACAATCCTCATAGAGTTCTTATTACCCTTGCCCCGGATACCGAAGCGGAAACAAAAGAGAAAAAAAAGACTGCGGAAAAACTTAATAAAATCAAAAAAAATATGAAACCGGAAGATATGGAAAAAATAAAAACTCAGGCGCGCATACTCCTGCAAAATCAGGAAGCAAAAGAGGACATTTCGACGCTTCCCACTTTGGAAATAAGCGATATATCAAAAGGGATTAATATAGTAACGGGAAAAGAAAATACAGATAACAGCATATATTATTACGATCGGCAATGTTCCGGAATATCTTATATTAACATTGCAGCCGGCGCGGGAATGCTTGATAAAAAAAGCCTAATGCTGCTTCCGTTTTTTTCTTACGCCTTTACAAAACTCGGCACAAAAAAAAGAGACCATGCGAATTTGGCAAAAGCCATAGCAACCAATGCAGGCGGAATGGGGCTTTTCCCCGCCGCGAATTCAATATACCAAAAACATAACAGTTGTCTTCCTTTTATAGTATTTGCCGGAAAATGCCTTACAAGAAACATAAATAACATGTTTGAGATAACCGAAGAGCTTATAACCGAATTTGACGCCAAAGATACCGAAAGATTAAAAACTTTAATTACCGAATACAAATCAGACATGGAATCTTCCATAGTTCATTCCGGGCACATACTCGCTTTATCTCTTGCATCCAGAAATTTTTCAAAAAAAACCGCGCTTGACGAATTATGGCGCGGAGTAACCCAATTTAAATATATAAAAGAAATATCAAAAAACCTTTCGGACTCGCGAATTCAAAACATAACGGAAACCTTAAATAATATTGCAAAAACCTTATTTTCACAAAACAACCTGAAAATTGCTTTAATAGGAGAAAATAACCCGCTTAAAAAATCCGCCGCGCTTACAGATGCTTTAAAAGAAAAACTTACAAATAAAACCTCCGGTTTTTGCGAGCCTGAAATAAAAGTTGAAAGCAGCCTTCCTTACGAAGGCTGGAGTTTTCCTTCCGCAGTATCATTTGCGGCGCAAACCTTTAAAACGGTTACTCTATCTCACAAAGACGCTCCGTTTCTTGCAATAATCGGAAGAATCTTGCGGCTGTTATATCTTCATAAAGAAATAAGAGAAAAAGGCGGCGCTTACGGAGGAATGAGCATATATAATCAACAAGATGGAATCTTCGGTTTTGCATCATATAGAGATCCGCATATAATATCCACCCTTAAAACCTTTGAAAAAACAGGAGACTTTATTACAAACGCAAACAATTATACAAACGAAGATATAAAAGAGGCAATACTTCAGGTATGCTCCGATATAGATAAACCGGATACTCCCGCGACTGCGGCTAAAAAAGCTTTTTTCAGAAAACTCGTATCAATGCCGGAGCAGGCAAGACAACATTTTAAAGAAGAAATACTTGCGGCGGATAAAAATAAAATATTAAAAACAGCCGAAAAATATTTTAAAAACAATACTCAAAATAAAGCTACGGCGGTAATTTCGGGATATAAACGATTGGAAGAGGCAAATAAAAAAATAAAAGATAAAAAACTAAAACTTTATACAATATAAGTAACAGAGATACAAAGGAATAAAGAAACAGGTTTTTATTTTTGCCGCGTTATTTTGACTAATATTTTTTTTACCATGTAATGTCAACGAACGCGGCGAGGAGAAATCCCTTAATTAAATTGTAAACAAAGGAGACATAAAATGAAAAAAGCCATCTATACATTATTTCTTCTTCTTTTTTTTATTATTATTTTAAACGGATGCGTTACCGCAACAGCTCCGCAAACAGACTGCGCAAAACTTCGTTTTGAAACAAACGGAGTATTCGGCTGGAACGAATTAATAACAACGGATATTGAAAAAGCAAAAGATTTTTATACAAAACTATTTGGATGGTCTCCTTCCATAATGCAAAAAAAATATACTACATTTAAAAACAAAAAAGAAAAAATTGCGGGCGCTATGGAAGATAAAAAACAAAAACCTTTTTGGCTTCCTTATATTACCGTAAACGACATAGATAAAACCGCAGAAAAAGCGGAACAACTCGGGGCTAAAATTTTAACCCCTCCCGCTTACGCGCCGGATATAGGACGTTTTGCAATAATAAAAGATCCGCAAGGCGCAGTGATAGCTATAATTACATATATAAAAAAATAGATAAAATTATGAAAATAGTAATAATAGGCGCCGGAGCTATGGGCTCCGTATTCGGAGCAAAAATATCCGAAGTTGCAGATACCCTTTTGATAAATCCCGAAAATCCTCATACGGATGCGGTAATTAAAAACAGCCTTATAATAGAAGACCCCGAAGGGATTAAAAAAAAATTTAAAGTTAAACTTATCTGCGATTATAAAACCGTAACCGATAAATTTGACGCGGCAATTATACTTACAAAATCGTATAAAACAAAAGAAGCCTCTTATGCGGCAAAAAAACTTCTGAAAAACAACGGCATTGCATTAACCCTTCAAAACGGCATAGGAAACATTGAAATAATATCTTCTATAATAGGAGAAGATAAAACCGTAGCCGGAGTTACCGCGCATGGCGCGACATTAGTATCTGCCGGTTATGTCCGCCACGCAGGAGTCGGAGATACATATCTGGCAAAAAAACCGAATAAAAAAAATCTTATCGAAAACCTGATACAAATATTTGAAAAAGCCGGCATTAAAGTTTTAATTTCCGATAATATAAACAGCATTATCTGGGGAAAATTAATAATAAACGTAGGAATAAACGCTATTGCCGCAATACTTAAAACAAAAAACGGCATAATAGGAGATATGCCCGAATCCTTTAAAATAGTTAAAAATGCGGCGGAAGAAGCCGTAGAAATAGCAAAAGCCATAAAAATAACCCTTCCTTTTGACGATCCTATAAAACAGGTAAAAACAGTATGCCAAAAAACCGCAAACAACCGAGCAAGTATGTTGCAAGACATAACCAACCGCAAAAAAACCGAAATAGAATTTATAAACGGCGCGATAGTTGATTATGGGAAAAAATTAAATATCCAAACTCCTTATAATAAAATACTTACCGAAATAATCCAAGCTTCGGAAGCGGCGTATAATAATAAAAAAACATGATAACAGGTTTTGAAAAAGTAGTTGAACAATGCAGGATTTCTTCCGCCCGAAATAGAAATTTGTAAAAAAATAGAACAAACCGAACAGCTTTTGGCAAATTGCGAAGATGTTAAAGAAAAATACAAAATAATATAATCGGATTTTTAAAAAATATTTTTATTCATAACTATTTTGTAGAAAAACCTATAGCAATAATCTCGCATCCTATGTTATCGTCCGTTACGTTCACACGCGCAAATGTGGTAGGAGTTAATATAGCGCCGGGGTTTAAATATATAACGCCGTCAATAGTCTCAATTTTAGGTTTGTGAGTATGCCCCGAAACAACCATATCAATACCCTTTTCTTTCGGATCAAAATCAATATCTTCCAAATCGTGAACAACATAAATATTTTTGCCGAAAACATTAACCGATTGATGCCAAAAATACTTTTTCGCCCAATCTCCGTAATCGCTATTGCCGCGCACAGCTACAACCTTTGCAATCTTTTCTAATTTATCAATAATAGCCTGATTTCCTATATCTCCGGCATGTATTATCAAATCGCTTCCTTCCAAAGCCTCTACTATATTCTTTACAAAAAAATTATGAGTATCCGAAACAACGCTTATTACTTTTTTCATATCAACCGCCTCGCTATATTTATTTTTTCAAGCCTTTTTACATAAAAAAGTTAAAAAAATTCCTTATTGACGCAAACCATCAATTATAATTTAATCCGCATAAAAACGCAGAGCGGAATAAGTTTAAGTTAAAATCTGCGTTTAAATATATATTAATCTTTAAACCGATAATTAATAAAGGAAATTCAAATTGAAAAACAAAAACAGTATTGAAACGGCAGCGGCAGCGGAAACGGAAAACTTTTTTAACAAAATTTATAAACTTGAAGAATGAATTATATCTTATTATTAAAAAACTTGACTTATATTATCGAATAAAACCAATTTTAACCCCTAAAAAATTACAAAAAATATAATATGAATAACAAACCATTATATAACAACAAACCTATACATCAAATAATAGAGCGTCAAGCGAATAAAACTCCGAATAATACCGCCGTAATATTTAATGATAACAAAATAAGTTATAAAGAACTGAATGAACAGGCAAATAGATTAGCTCGATTTTTGATAAAGCAAGGGATTAATAATGAATCAATAATAGCAATTATGAACAGACGTTCGATAGATACGGTTATACAAGCGCTTGCTATTTTAAAAACTGGAGGGGCTTATTTGCCGATTAATCCCGATTTTCCGAAAGATAGAATTTTTTATATGCTTAAAAATTCCAATGCAAAAATTATTATTACAGATAAAGATTCTTGTAAAAAAATTCCTTTTACTCTTTTAAGAAATTTTGAAAAAGATAACCGAGTTGAAATATTAGTTGCAAAACAAAGAGAACATATAAAAAATATTAATGACTTGCCTATGCCTAACAGAGAATTAATTGATTTAAATAAATATAAAAATAAAATAGGCATGGCAAGCATGACAAATTGTATTTCCATACAAACTACCAGAGGCTGCCCTTATAATTGTTTATATTGTCATAAATTATGGTCTAAAAATCATGTTTACCGCTCCGCCGATAATATATATGACGAAATAAATTATTATTATAAAAAGGGAGTAACTAACTTTTCGGTTATTGACGATTGTTTTAATTTAAATAAAAAAAACAGTAGTCAATTATTTAGATTAATAATAAAAAACAGATTAAAGATTCAGCTTTTTTTCCCTAACGGACTTCGAGGAGACTCTCTGCCGCCTGATTATATTGATCTTATGGTTGAAGCGGGCGCCCGCGGTATTAATTTGTCTTTGGAAACCGCCTCTTTAAGATTACAAAAACTAATAAAAAAAAACCTTAATCTTGAAAAATTTAAAGAAACCATTAACTATATTGCAAAGCAACATCCTAATGTAATATTGGAAATGGCGGCTATGCATGGTTTTCCTTCGGAAACCGAAGAGGAAGCTATGATGACCTTAAATTTTATAAAAAGCATAAAATGGCTGCATTTTCCTTACATACATATCTTAAAAATATTTCCGAACACCGAGATGGAAAAGTTTGCTTTAAAACACGGTATTTCAAAAGAGGATATTTTATTATCCAGAGATAAAGCTTTTCACGAATTGCCGGAAACGCTGCCTTTTTCAAAAAGCTTTACCCGCAATTTTCAGGCGTCTTTTATGAACGATTATTTTTTATCAAAAAAACGCTTGGAAAAAGTTCTGCCTATTCAAATGAAAATATTCAGCGAAAAAGCCCTTGTTCAAAAATACAATGCTTATCTTCCCGTTGAAATTAAAAACATAAAGGATATTATAAAATTTGTTAAGCTTGATAATTTCAATTATGAGTTTACAACCGAAGAAGACCAAAAAATTAATACATACTTTGATAAAAAACCTAATTTAAAAAAAACATTGCAAACCGATATTAAATCGGTTTCAAAAAAAATTTTATTGCTTGATCTGTCAACCCATTTCACATCTCATAAAATATTGTATAACGTTGTAGAGCAGCCTCTTGGTTTAATTTTTCTTGCAACTTATATAAAAAAAGTATTCGGAAAAAGTATCGATATAAAAATTTATAAATCCGGCGTTGATTTTGATAGTTTTGAAGAATTACAAATTTTTTTGAATCAATACCGGCCGGATTTAATCGGCATAAGAACATTAACCTTTTTTAGAGAATTTTTTCATCAAACAGTATCTTTAATAAAACTTTGGGGATTTAACGCTCCTATAGTAACAGGCGGTCCTTATGCTTCAAGCGAATACGATACAATATTAAAAGATAGAAACATAGATATAGTTATAATCGGAGAAGGGGAATTAACCTTTGCCGAGTTAATCGACAATATGTTGAAAAACAATTTTAATATTCCGCCCGTAAAAATTTTACAACAAATTAACGGTATTGCATTTAGAGACAATTCCGATTTGCCGGACAATTCCTTAAATGTTATAGATTACAATCTAATATCTAATGTCTTAACAAACGAAAACCGATATAATTTCGAGCAAAATATCCCGAATAATAATTTGGCTTATGTAATTTATACGTCCGGTTCTACCGGAAAACCAAAAGGAGTTATGATCGAACATAAGCAGGTTAATAATTGTATCGGTTGGATGCAGGAAGAATTCAATTTAAACCAAAATAATATTGTAGCGCAGCGAACCAATTTAACATTCGATCCTTCTGTTTGGGAAATTTTTTGGCCTTTATACATAGGAGGAAGCGTCCGAATTATTAGTGAACAGACAAGCAAATCGCCTACGCTTTTAATTGATACGCTGCATAATAATAACGGATTAACAGTAATGTATTGCCCCGCTACCCTTTTAAAAGCTATGGCATACATTTTAAATAAGACCGAGCATAAACCTAATTTAAAACTTCCTTCTTATTTTGAAGGAAAAATAATAAATACTTACGGACCTACCGAATGCGCTATAAATAATACCTATTATTACGTTGATAAAAAGGATAAGTTTGACTTTATTCCTATTGGCAAACCAATAAAAAACAATCAAATTTATATATTAAACGAAAATATGGAACCGGCGTCTTTTGGCATTGACGGAGAAATATATATAACCGGCGACAGCGTAGGAAGAGGATATATAAACGATAAAAAAAATAGTAGAAAAAGTTTTATCTCTAATCCTTTTGGAAACGGCAAAATATATAAAACCGGAGATATTGGCAAAAGATTAGTAACCCAAGATATATTGCTTACCGGAAGAAACGATAATCAGTTAAAAATAAGAGGCAACCGAGTTGAAATTTCAGAAATTGAAAAGGCTCTTTTAAG
>JAFDMF010000027.1 GCA_019306065.1 Deltaproteobacteria bacterium | reverse complement strand
GAACTGCCGGAAGCCTTAACAAAACTTACTAATCTTACTAATCTTTATTTAAGCGGCAATAAATTAACCGATTTACCGGAAACCTTAACAAAACTTACTAATCTTACTATTCTTTATTTAAGCGGCAATAAATTAACCGATTTACCGGAAACCTTAACAAAACTTACTAATCTTACTATTCTTTATTTAAGCTTTAATAAATTAACCGAACTGCCGGAGGCTATAACAAAACTTACTAATCTTACTAATCTTTATTTAAGCGGCAATCAATTAACCGATTTACCGGAAACCTTAACAAAACTTACTAATCTTACTAATCTTGGTTTAAGCTTTAATAAAATAACCAAACTGCCGGAGGCAATAACAAAACTTACTAATCTTACTGATCTTGATTTAAGCGGCAATCCTATAAAATCGCCTCCGCCGGCTGTTGTTAAACAGGGAATAGACGCCATAAGAATATATTTTAAACAGATTAAAGCGCAAGGGGAAGATAATTTATATCACTTAAAAATTCTGTTGGTAGGCGAACCTGATGCAGGCAAAACCTCTTTAATGAAACGGCTTATAGAGCCGGAATACAAGGTTCCTTCCGATGATAATAAAAGGGAAGAATCTACCGTAGGAATAGATATAAAGGAATGGAACTTTAAACATAAGGATACCGATTTAAAAGTTAATCTATGGGATTTCGGAGGGCAGCAGATTCAATATATGATTCATCATTTTTTCTTAACTCCGGAGTCTTTGTATCTTTTGATTTCGGATAAAAGAAGCGAAACCGATACATTTGATTATTGGTTTAATATTATTTCGCTTCTCGGCAAAAGAGATGATAAAAAAAAGGCTGCGGTTTTGGTTGTGGAAAATGAAATCGATATGAAATCTACAACAAGAGTATTCGATTATAACGCGTATAATAAGCGTTACGGTGAAAAATTGGATATGCAGGAACCCGCTAATGTTAATTTATCTAACAAGGCGGATAAGGATAAAAGGTTTGAGGCTCTTACAGAAAAAATAAAAGAGCTAATATTTGATAATAAAATTAAAGTTCCCGCAAACTGGGTAAATGTAAAAAAGGAATTGGATAAAAAAACGAACGTTAATTATATTGATATTGATAAGTTTTATAAAATCTGCAAAAAATTCGGGGCTGCAACCGATGCGGATTGTAAGGTTTTATTAAGAACATTTAATAATTTGGGAATACTTAATCATTACGAAAGCGCATCTTTGGATAGTCAAATATTTTTAAACCCCAAATGGATAACCGATGCCGTATATTTTATATTAAAAGAAAGCATTATTGAAGATAATGAGGGCAGATTTACCAAAGATATGCTTTTTGATTTTTTAGGAGATAAATATAAAGAAACCGAAAAAAACAATCTGCTTAATTTAATGTCTAAAGAGCATTTTGAAATATGTTATTCTATAGATAATAACTCTTATATAGCCCCTCAATTTTTACCGGACAATAAACCGGATACTTTTAATGATTGGAGTTATGATAACAATTTGCGCTTTCAAATGAAATATTCTTTTATGCCCGAGGGCATTATAAGCCGTTTGATAGTAAGATTAAACAAATATATAGAAAAAAAAGACGGGGTTCAGCTTGTTTGGAAAAAAGGGGTTGTTTTAAATTATAAAAAAAAGGCAAAAGCTTATATTTGCGAGAACATTTACAGAGGAAGCAAATTTATTGATATTAGAATTGACGGAGACGCGCCTATTAAAAAAGAATGCCTTCATATAATACGCGCGGAACTTAATGAAATTCATAAAAAATCGTTTACAGGCATTGACTGCTTCGAAGAGGTTGCCTGCAACTGCTCCGACTGTAAAGAGGCGGAGCAGCCTCGTTTTTTTGAATCAAAAGATTTGGGAGAGTGTATTCTAAAATGTACAGAAGGCAAAAGAAAAAATGATATGGTTTCATGTATAAAATCTGGCGAATCTATGAGCGCAAGAGATTTGCTTGACGGAATAAAATATAAAACAAAGGAAAAAGAGATGGAAGGCAATACTACTATTCATGGCGATGTTCATGGCGACATTATAATCGGAAATGATGGCGCAATAAATAAGAATAATCCGAATTTAGAAAATATTTTAAAAATTCTGCCCTCTCTTATAAAAGAGCTTCAAAAGAATGCAAAACCGGAAGATCCGGAAAATAATGAAAATATAAAGATAATGGAAGAGGCGCAAGAAGCGGCAGAAAAAGGAGACGAGCCAAAAACCCGCAAGCTTTTATCTAAAGTTGGCAATTGGATTGCAAATGTAGGAAAAAATATAGGGCAAAAGGCTTTGACAGACGTAATTACGAAGTTTATCGGATAAAGCTAATCGAAATAACAGACGGCGGAAAAATTAAAGCGGTTTTCCGCCGCTGTTTTTTAACCTTTCGGTCTGTTTTTAATTTAAAAGCATAGTTAATTCTTCCCGCGAATTAATCAAAGCCGCGCGTTTTGCTATTGCTCTTAATTTATCAAAATCTTGTATTTCGGCTAATGAATCTAATATTAATTTATCAACCGAATTTAAACGGCTTTCCAAAATATCGATTATGGTCTGTCGCATTCCTTTTTGCATTCCTTTTTGCATGCCTTCTTGTCTGCCTTCTTGTCTGCCTTTTTGCATGCCTTCATTAATAAGTCTTTGCGCCAATGTCATAATTGCCTCCTCTCTTGATTTATTAAGGCTTTCGGATGCTATTTTTTTAAGTTTTTCCATCTCCAAATCCGAAGAATAATATATATAACGAAAAAATGCTTCCAATGAAGCAAGCCCTGTTTTGCTTGCCGCTATTGATCTTAAAAGGGAAAAAATATCCGGCAGCTTTTTTAAAATATCTTTGGTAGAGCTGTATTTAAAAAGTAAAAGAGCCGCTTTTAAAAATACCTCTCCTTTTATTTGGTCATCCGTATATTGCGATAAATCGTATAATATGTAATTAAAATCCGGTATATACGCTTTAAACTGTTTTGTATTCTTATCGAATAATTGTCCGAAATCGGTTTTAAGGCTCCATTTGTCTTCTCCGTGATATAATACCAAAGGTATTACCACAGGAAGCGGAAATCCTTTTTGTTTTATATGCAACTGCCATATTTTTATCATGTATTGAAGTAATTGCAGCGGCGTCCTTTTATCAAATTTACTTTTATGTTCAAACAATAGATAGATATAGCTTTTTTTATCCCCTATTAAAACGGTATAAAGCATGTCCGAAAAAAACTCTTTAAAGTCTTTTTCTATAAATGAATCTTTTTGTATAATAAGAGTATCAAGATTTACCGCTTTAAGTATATCTTGCGGAAGATACTCTTGAAAAAAGCTTTTTGCGTTATTTATGTCGGATAATATTTCTTTAAAAAATTTATCATGCGGATTGGAAACTGCGCTTGCCATTATTATCTCCGTTTTTTTATACGGTATTTAATCCGTACAAAAATATCATTTGCCGCCGTTAATTACAATAAATAAATTAATACTAATGCAATAACCTAAATCTAATTATAAGGCTTTCAACTTTTGGAATCAAGTTTGCTATTAAGGGTTTTTCTGGTGATTTTTAACTTTTTTGCAGCTTTGGTTTTATTGCCGCCGCATTCTTCAAGAGTTTTTAAAATTATACGCTTTTCCGCCTCTTTAAGAGATATATTTTTATTATTGTTGTTTTCGGTTTCGGATATGTTTTGCGTATCGCCGATTTTTTGGCTAATCCAAGAAAACGAGGATTTATCGAGATAACCGCCGTAAGAAAGAACAACTCCTCTTTCAATTGCATTCATAAGTTCTCTTACGTTTCCGGGCCATTGGTATTTAATTAGAATATCCATTGCTTCGGGGGTAATTCCTTTAATGTTTTTTTTATTCTTTTTATTAAAGGTTTCTACAAAATGACCGGCAAGCAGGGGGATATCTTCTTGTCTTTCTTTTAAAGAGGGCATTTTTATTTCCACTACATTAAGCCTGTAATAAAGGTCTTCTCTAAATTGATCCTTTTCTATTAAAGACAGAAGGTTTTTGTTTGTAGCCGATAGAATTCGGATATCCGCGGAATAGCTTTTTTCGCTTCCTATCGGGGTTACTTCCCTTTCCTGTATTACTCTTAAAAGCTTTACCTGCATATTAAGCGGCATTTCGCCTACTTCGTCCAAAAAAACAGAACCTGTATCGGCAAGAAGAAAAACCCCTTTTTTATCTTTGAAAGCTCCCGTAAAAGAGCCTTTAACATGCCCGAAAAGTTCCGATTCCAATAAAGTTTCCGGTATTGCAGCGCAGTTGATTTTAATGAAAGGATTGTTTTTTCGCCTGCTGTTATAATATATTGCGTTTCCGATTAACTCTTTGCCTGTGCCGGATTCTCCGGCAATAAGAACGTCCGCTTCGGAATAGGCTATTTGAGAGGTAGACTCCATTAATTTAATCATAGCCTCGCTTTTGCCTATTATGTTTTGAGTGTCGAAGCTTTCGGCTATCTGTTTTTTTAATATCAGATTTTCGGTTTTTAAATAGGCATGCTCAACCGCTCTTTTTATGGTAATTTTTAATTTGTCGAAATCAAACGGTTTTGTAATATAATCGTAAGCGCCTTTTTTTAAAGCTTCTACTGCGGTTTCTACGCTGGAATATGCGGTCATTATAATAATCGGAATTGCGGGATTAAAATTTTTTATCATATCCAAAGCCTCGATGCCGGATACTTTAAGCATTTTTATATCCATTAAGATTAAATCAAAAGCTTTTTCTCGAACTTTTTCAAAGGCAGTCGAGCCGTCGTCCGCTTCAAAAACCGCATAACCCCAGCTTTCCAAAAGGGTTTTAAGCATTATTCTATGAGCCGCATCGTCATCTACGGCAAGTATTGAGATTTTTTTTTTCATTATATTTATAAGTGTCGGATAAAAAATTATAACGCTCTTAAAGTATGCGCTACTAAAATTAAAGCAGTTATTTATAAAATATATCAATTTAGATGGCAATCTAAAAAAGGTATTAGTTGTTTGAAAAACGCTTATTATTAGTTAGGCAACGTTTCATTTATATTGACAAAAGAATTATCAATATATATCTATAAAACCACAAAGGAGAGTGAAAATGAAAACAAAAATGGAGAAGACAGATTTATTTGATTTCAAAAGTATATTTTCTAAAAAAATGAAACCCGAAGAATTTATCTCATCTTTGAAAAAAGATAAATATAATATTAAATCTTCCGAATTTGTTTGTCCTAATATAGGCGATAATGACTTCGGACATTTTGTAGTGAAATTAAACAATCCGTTTTATACGTCTGATTATGCCAAAGAATAAAACACCCGAACCGCCTCTTGACCCTTCTAACATGGAACGTTTTTTTGATCTACAAAAGCATGAATTAATGCTCCGAACCGAAGAATTATCTTTACATAAAACAAGAGACGAAAATCAAAAAGAGATTGCAGAAAAAGCCATAACCGCTAATTTAGAGGATAGAGAAAGGGAAAGAAGCTATTTATTAAGAAATAATAAATATGTTTTTGTATGGCTAACTATAATAGTTATAATTGTATTATCTTTTGCCGGATATATCTTTTATCTTGGAAAAGAGGAAAGTTTAATAGAATTGGCTAAATACATTTTTACCTTATCAGTCGGAGTAATAGGCGGTAAAGGAATTGAAAGATTAAAGCGGAATAAAAAACAATCCTCATCCAATTAAAAGACTTTGTTCTATTCTTCTTATGCTACTTCGCTTCGCGGATTTTTAGAAGTCTTATATAACAGATACGCTATAAACGCCGCTATTGTATAACAGACTCCCATTAGATAAAAAATCGAAGCCAGTCCGAATTTATCCGCCATATAACCGGATATCAAAGCCGCCGTAGAACCTACTCCGAAGGTCATCATAAATAAAATGCCGTATCCGATTCCGTGTCTATGAACAGGCAGATATACGGATATTATGTAGTTTTGAATCGGCTGAACCGAAAAATAGAAAAAAGCATAAAACATAGCGGATAATATTAAGGCAAAATTTGTTGTAAAGGCTATGCTAAAAACGCATACGGCGCCGCATAATACGGTAAAAAAATAAATTTTTTCCGGCGGATATTTATCCGTAAGTTTTCCGGAAACATACTGCCCTACCGCGCCCGCCAAAAGGGCTAATGTGGTTACAAACCCGCCTAAAGCAATTTTGTTGGATTTAATAAAATTAAAATGAACATTTTCTCCCATGTATATCGGTAAAAATGTCATTATTCCCTTGTAAGTTAAGCCAAGAAATATCGCTGTTAAAAAAAAAAGGATTAACGGATAATAAGATTTTTTCTTTTTTTCTTCCGTTTTATCCGGTTCGATATCCGTGCCGGATTCGGTATTATCTTTTTTCATTGTAAAAGAAAAAACCGCTATTGCTATGCCTATTGCTCCGTAAATTATATGGGGCGTTCTCCATCCCGCGGCGGTTCCTATAAAAGCCGAAATGGCTGGAGCGGACGCTACGCCCAAACTTCCGGCTATTCCGTGCAGCCCGAAGCCTTTGCCTTTTTTTTTGATGGAACGAGCTATTAAGGTATTTGCGGCAGGATGATATATAGCGGCAAATATGCCGATTATACCCATAAGTATTCCGTATCCGAGTATGGAAGTTGCTTTGAAAACCGCAATTGCAGGTATTCCAGCGCATAAAAGAAATATTGTTATAAGATGTTTCGGATAGATTCTATCCGAAATTATTCCCGCGGGGATTGCAAACAGCCCGAAAGCATAAGAGAATATGGAAACTATTAAGCCTATATGAAAATAATCCGCGTTAAATTCAAGCATAACCAGCGGAATTAAAGGCGGCAGAACCCCTTCAAACAGATGAACTAAGAAATGAGAAGAGGTTGTAAGCCCCATTATGCTTTTTTCTTTTTTTTCCATCAGCGCCTATTATTATATTTTTTTATGTTTAATTTATTTGTTATGTTTTTAAATAAATCGCTTTACGCTTACCGCTTTTTATAATTCTTTCTGCTTTTGAATATAAACCTCTTCAAGAAAATCGGAACTTTCTTTTAAAAACTCCTCCGAGTATTTGCCGAACCAATTATAAATATCTTTAAATGACCGAATAAATCTTTTTTTATCGCCATGTTCAACCCAAATAAGAGCTTCGTTAAAACGATCTCCGATGTTGCGTAATAATTCCAGATTTTTTTTGGAAGAAAATATTATATCGGCATAAAGCTCGGGATTCTGAGCAAAAAGACGTCCTACCATTATTAATTCGAGACGATAAATAGGCGAACAAACCTTAATAACTTCCTCTAAATTTATATTCTCTCTCATTAAATTAAATCCGAGAACAAAGGTTGTAAAATGACGAACTGCCTGAATATATCCCATAATTCTATCATGCTCGGAAGGCTTCATCTCAAATGCCGAAGCGCCCCATATTTGAAACTGTGTAAGAACCCAATTACATTTGCTCATATATCTTACGGGACAATAAATTATAACCTGTTTAACCAGACTTTTTACGTCCGGACCAAACATGGGATGGAACCCTATTACAGGTCCTTTATGGATTTCTTTCATTTTTTTTATAGGTTTTTCTTTAACGCTTGTTAAATCTGCAAGCACACATTCTTTTGGCAGTAAAGGTATCATGTCTAACGCGTCGTCAACCATATTTATTGGCACGGATACTAATGCCAACGACGCGTTGGAAACAATGTTTTCCGCATTTTGCCAATCGTCTTTCTCAATAATTTTTACGGTATATCCCGAATTGACAAATAATCGGACAAAAAGCTTGCCAAGCTGCCCGCCGCCGCCGATTATAACAATATCTTTATCTAAAGGACCGATTCCCGCAAGTTTCGACCTGCTTTGACTTTCGTATGAATTATTAATAATTCTTCTCATTAAATTATCTACGAGATCGGTTGAAACGCCTTTATTTTTTGCTTTATTTTTAAGATTCCGTAGTAACTCCAATTCTCTATCGGGAGCATAAATTGATTTTCCCGTTTTTTGCTTGCTTATAGCGACTTTTGATATAAGATTACTTCTTTTATAAAGAATATCGACAAGCTGCTCGTCTAAAAAATCAATTTGCTTTCTAATATCATTTAATTCTTCATTATTCACAATCAACTCCGGTTAGGTTATTTGTTTTTTTGGCGCTTAAAATTAGTCGCGGATATTTTATATGTTGACGAAAATAATAAAATTATAAATTAAACGAATATGATAAAGATTTTATATAGGTTTCCATAAAATCCCAATCAGGATTTCCATTTTTATCAACCGGCAACGCAATAAGGTCATTAATGAATTTATTTCTAAAAGCTTTTCTTCCGAAATAATACTTGTATTTATTTTTGGAAATCACCGTTGATATGAATATTCCATTAAAAACGTTTAATTTGTCACATTGAAAAATACTTATTTCGTCGCTTGCCGTAAATTTTCCTTTTATATAATAGGCATCGCCAAAGGTTGTATAAATAATTGCGCTTTTTTTTATAAATAAAGGATTGCTTATCTTATCGGTACAGCCGTTATTAAATTCGGATGCAGAAAAATAGAGCGTATCTCCTTTTTCTCTGTTTATTTTGGTTAATCTTTTTCCGCGGGAAATAGAATTAAACAATTCGGGATAGTTAAAATATTTCCAATCTTTATCGAATAAATCAATTTTATTACTTATTAAAGCGTTATTCTTAATTTCTCGGATGTTTCCGATGTTAAATTGAAAACCTACAAAGTTATGGATTGATTTAATAAAATCCTTTTTTTTAAATTTTTTGTAATCGGTTTTCATATATGATTCGACTGACCATTCGTTATCTGCGCTAACCTCTTTTTTTATGCTTATTCCTATTATTTCATCTTTATTTCTAAAATTTTTTAACCAATCTTCCTTTATCAAATTCCATTTATAATAATAATCAATACGCCCTTTGTTTTTAATT
This sequence comes from Deltaproteobacteria bacterium, assembly GCA_019306065.1. Taxonomy (GTDB): domain Bacteria; phylum Desulfobacterota; class Desulfobacteria; order Desulfobacterales; family JAFDMD01; genus JAFDMD01. Next base: position 7,884 of record JAFDMF010000027.1, on the reverse strand, counting down.
TTTACAAAGCCGTCATCTTTCCAATATCCGAAATATGTTTTAAAATTTTTCGGATGTTTTTCGCCGGCTTTTAATACCAGAACGCAAGTATTTACATTTACGTTTGAATCGTAAAACAGCTCATTCGGCATAGATAAAACCGCTTCTAATGTATGTTTTTGTAAAAGTCTTTTTTTTAATTCCAAAACCTTTCCCGTTTGAGCCAATGCTGTTTGCATAGGCGCAATTGCAATACAGGTTCCGCCGTCAACCAAACATTTTAAATTGTTTAAAATAAATTCCAATTCGTCCATATCGATTTTTTTGTTCGATTTATACGGCGGATTCAAAAAACCGACAGTTGGTCTTTTTGCTTTTACTTCTTTTATTATTTCTTCATCAAAACAACTTTCATTTATAATATTTGTTTTTCCGTCTTGATGAATATACATATTTGAAACCGCCAAAGCGAAGATATGCGCTTGATATTCAACTCCGATAAGTTGTTTTTCCTTTATTTCTTTGATTTTTGTCTCGTCTCCTTTTGCATCGGAGATCATTTTTTTCATTGCGCTAATTAAAAAACCGCCGGTTCCCATGCAGTTATCATAAGCAATGGAATTTTTATTAACTTGAGCTAAATCGGCAAAAAGCTCTGTAATATGGGGAGGCGTTAAAACAATTCCAAGCCCTTTATCGCTGTTGGCATATCTTAAAAATTCAACATAAAGCTTGCCTAATACATCGAAATATCTGTGTGTTTTGATAAAGAGATTTATATTTTTGTCAATATCGTCAATAAGTTCCTTTAAAACATTATCTTTTTTGGATAAAGATGTATCGGTTTTAATAAAACTAAACTGGGTATTTAAATTGTCTAACTTTTTGCCTGTTATATTTGCGCGTTCCAATTCGTTTGAAACGGTTTGAATAAGTGAAACGGCAAGATCGTAAGGCTTTTTATGAGAAGAGTAAGATATTTTAAACGCCCTGTTTTCCAAAGCAATTAAAATAGAACTTATTAGCAAACTTCTTTGGCTTTCAAGAATCTTGTATGAATATAATTTTTCGCTTAATTCTTTTGTAAAATCCAAAAGCGTATTATAATCTTGTCTGAATTTTTCGGGGGTTTTTAAATATCCGTTTAAATAATCTGCAACGCTTAAAAATTTATTTCCGAAAATAGGAAACGCTTTTTTTTCGTTTTTTAGATGTAGAAAATGGGATACTTTTAAAGATTGTTTTGTCTCTCCGCTAACTGCAAGCGCCAGCACATCGAAATCTTTTGATAAGTAAGAAGCATATAATAAAGCTCCGTCAACCGCAAATTCGGAATATTTATCGCGAGATTCGCTTTCATGTTTTGTAATATCCGCTTTACATTCAACTACAATTAATAAATCGGAATTTGTTTTATAGCTGATAATAAATTCCGGATAACCTTTACCATCGCCTTTTTTTGAAGCGGTTTTAAGCAGTTTATCAATTTTCGGATTATCGGAGCGTTGCTCTTCTATATAAACTTGATCCGAAAAATTACCAAAATGTTCTCTGACAAACGCTTCGGTTTTTCTTTCATTACCCATACTGCCTCTTTAATTTAGTTTTAAATTTTTTCAAACTATTTTTTATCTCTTTTAGATGTCTATCATAATTTTTTATTTAAAAAAATAGTTTTTGAATTGCTTGGAATGGCAATCCTAACAGGCTGATTCAATATTTTTTATTTTGCCGATTATAATCTTTTGGCAAATCTCCATAAAAAATTAATCGAATTTTTTAAAATCAACGCTATTAAATCCCAAATCTTTAAACTGCTTTAATATTATTTTATCAAGCTTTTTTAAAATCAGATTAAAACCGTTTGTATCTGTTAAAACTTCGGCGGCAGAACCGTAATGTCGGATTCTACATATCAATATTCCCAAATCTTTTAAAATCTCTTCGGCAGCTTCTACTGTTCTTAACTTTTTATACGTTATAACCGAATTATAAGGTATTCTTGTGGCAAGGCAGGACATAGAAGGCTTATTCCATGTAACAAGCCCCATATCTTTTGAAATTTCTCTTATTGCTTCTTTATCCATACCGGCGTCAATAAGAGGAGATGCAATATTTAATTCTTTTGCCGCTTTCAATCCGGGTCTTATCTCTTTAAGGTCGTCTATATTGTCTCCGTTAATGACCTTTTTTATATTATAAGATAAGGCAATATTTTTTATTTTTTCAAATATAAGCTTTTTACAAAAATAGCATCTTTTTTTAGTATTTGCTTTAAACTCGGCAGCTTCCATCTGCCCGCAGTTTATAAATATATGTTTTATCTTAAGCTTTTTTGCAAAATCCGCCGCAAAATTAAGCTCTTTTTGACAATGGATTGCATCCGAAGAGGTTACGGCAATAACTTTGTCTTTTAAAATTTTTTTTGAAAAAGCAAGCAAAAACGAGCTGTCAACTCCGCCGGAAAAGGCTGCCGCAACAGCGCCATAGTTCTTTAAAATATCGGATAACAGTTTCTTTTTATGCGGATATTTCATTACGTTTATATTTGAGAGGTTTTACAAGCTTTTTTCAAAAACAAATTCATTACACCCGCTTTTTTTGCCGACTGTTTTTATTTTTTTTAACTTAAAATTTTTACTTTCAAAAAAAGCCGTTATTTCCGCAGGAGTTGCCGTTTCAAACGGATATCCGCCGAGCCAATCCACTATATCGGTATAAAAGTTCATTCCTCGTATTGAGCTTTTATATCTTTTAAAAGGATTTTTCAATCTGACAAGATCAAAAAAGAATAAAGCTGTTGATAAAAATACGGCATACATTATGCTCATAATATTTTGAACAAAAGCAGGGCTTGATATATAATATTTTTTTATGGTTTTCCATGCAGGCGTTAAAAACTGTGTGTTATAAATTGCAATTGTCAATAAACCCCCGGGTTTTACAAGGCGGATGATATTATTAAAAGATTTATACATATCGCCTGTATGATGCAAAACGCCCCAAGAATATACATAATTAAACTTGCCTATTTTTTTTATATAATCTTCGTCTAATATTGAACCTTGAGATATTTTCCATTTTTTATTGTTATCCGTAAATTTTGCTTTCACGCTTTCGGCTGCCGCAACGCTGTTAGGATCATAATCAAAAGATGTTACTTCCGCTCCTAGCATGTAAGCGGATAGAGAAAAAAGCCCGCTTCCGCATCCTATGTCTAAAAAGGTTTTATCTTTTAAAGTTTCCGCTTCCAGCAATTCTTGCAATGATGTTTTTGCTCGTTTTATACGTTCTTTGTTTAAATTTTTTAAAAAGATTTACCAATTTTTACCAAACTCGAATCGTTTTTTTTTAATTACTTCTTTTTCCCAAGACATAATATATATTGCCTTCTTATTATTTGTTTATACTTTATTTGCTTTCCATTCGTCCCATTATTTTCTCCAAAATTCCGGAACAAAAAGAACTATAATTGTATATATTTCAAGACGCCCGAGCATCATACACAGTATCAGCGTCCATTTTGCGGCTTGAGGGATTGCGGCATAATTTTCGGCCGGTCCTACCAACCCGAAGCCGGGTCCTATGTTGCCGAGAGCGGATGCCGCCGCTCCTATTGAGGTTGCAAAATCAAGCCCTATAGCGCTTAAAAGTATGGCGCATAAAGCAAAAATTCCTACATACAAAGATAAAAATCCGAGAACGCTTCTTATAATGCTATCCGAAACGGTTTTGCCTGCTATTTTTATGCGGGAAACAGCGCGGGGATGTATAAGAGAAAATATTTCTCTGTAGCAGTATTTAAAGCATAACATTATACGCAAAGATTTCATTCCGCCGCCGGTAGAGCCTGCGGAGGCTCCCAAAAACATTGAAAAAAGCAGAAGAATATTAGCCCCCGGAATCCATAATTCATAATCCGCAGTGGCAAATCCTGTGGTGGTTATTATTGATACAGCCTGAAAAGCCGAGTATCGCAGAGCGTCGCCTATATTTTGATATGTGGAACCGTATATGAAAAAAAATAGGGCGCCGGTTATTGTTAGCGTTATTATAATATAGAATCTGCATTCGGAATCGCGCCAAAATATAAAGGCTTTGCCTCGAATTAGTTGAAAGTGAAGCGAAAAATTTATACCTGCCAAAAACATAAAAAGTATTATTATAGAATCTATGTATATGCTGTTATAATAGCCTATTGAGGCGTTTTTAACCGAAAAACCTCCTGTGGGCATTGTAGTGAAAGCATGGCATAAAGAATCATAAGGGCTCATTCCCGCAAGCATTAATAAACAGGCTTCGACTCCGGTAAGAAGAAGATAGACTTTCCATAATATCTTAGCCGTATCTTTTATTCTCGGTTTCAGCTTATCCGGAACCGGGCTTGGAACTTCCGCCTTATAAAGCTCCATTCCGCCTACCCCTATAAACGGAAGTATTGCTATTGAAAGAACGATTATTCCCATTCCGCCTATCCATTGTATTAAGCTTCTCCAAAAAAGAAGCCCTTTTGATTTTGCCTCTATATCGGTTAATATTGAAGCGCCTGTAGTTGTAAAGCCGGATACGGATTCAAAGAATGCATTTGTAAAGGTTTCCCCTTCAAAATAAAAAGGAAAAGCTCCGAAAAAACCTATGGAAAGCCACGCAAGAGCAACTATAGCCATTCCTTCTTTACGATTTATATGATCTGTGCGCGGGGTTTTAAAAAGAAACAGGCACAACAAAGAAGCCGTAAATATAATAATTATAGATTTTATAAATATTACGAAGTCCGCTTCTTTGTATATTATGCAGCAGCATAGAGCCGCTGTCATGGCAATTCCCAGAAAAAAATTTAGCTTGCCTATTATTGTTATTATAAAGCGCCAGTTCATTTTATATAACCTGCCTGAAAATTGGTTTCTACGGTTTCTGAAAATGACAAGTAAAAAGAATGAGTTCCTGTCTTGTCAAGCGAAGCGAGAAATCCCTTGATTATTTTAATAACTATTCTTTTTTGCGTCTAAAATATTTTTAGTCATTAGGCTTTCCTCTTTTTATAATACTTGCTTGTCGGGTCTAAAAAAATTCCAATTTTACGGTAAGGATTTTTTCCACTCTCGGCAGAGCCTCTTTTGTAGCAAATATTATTATTCTGTCTCCGGGATTGATTACTGTTTCGCCGGACGGTATTATTACTTGATCTTCTCTTAATATTCCTATTATAAGCGCCCCGCGTGGAACAGAGGCTTTTTTTAAAGGCTTGCCTACTATAGCCGAAGTTGCCAGCGCTTCCGCTTCTAACACTTCTGCAGTCTCTCCTTTTATCGATACGGCAGATATTACTTTTCCTTTTCGAATATACTTTAATATGGAATCTATAGCGGATACTCTTTCGCTTACAACCTGATCTATTCCGAGCGCGGGCATCAGCGTAAAGTAATCGAATCTGTCTATTCTGGTAATAGCCTTATATACCCCCATTTTTTTTGCAAGCAAAGAGGATAGTATATTGGTTTCTTCGTCGCCTGTTACCGTAACTACCATATCCATATCGGATATATTTTCTTCGGCAAGCAGTTCCATATCCGACCCGGCCCCTTGTAATACGATGGTTTTATTTAATTTTTCCGCCAAAAACAATGCCCTTTTTTTATCAATTTCAACCAGTTTGGGGCTTAATCCTTTATTTTCCAATCTTTCGGCAAGCTTTAAGCCTATGTTTCCTCCTCCTATTATCATTGCTTTTAAAGAAGGACGCGTATATTTATCGAATAAAGACATTGTTTCCGCAAGACGTTTTTCTTCGCTTATAAAATATATCAGATCCCCCTGTTTTAATCTGTCTTGCCCCGTAGGTATTATAAGCCTTTCCTCTCTTATAATACCCGCTATTAAAAGAGATTTGTCGCCTATTTCGGATGCTATATCAATAAGTTTTAAGCCGGATAGCCGGCTGTTTTCTTTTAAGCGCACCCCTATAAATTTTATTTTTCCTTTTGCAAATTCATTTACTTCTATAGCGCCCGGAACTCTAAAAAGCCTTTCTATTGTATTTACCACTTCGGTTTCCGGATTGATTATAGTATCTATATGAGGGGCATACTGCATTAAATTTTGATGAAAAGCGTCAAAATCTGCATTTCTTATTCTTGCTATTTTTTTGGTTGCCGGAGATATTATATTTGCAACCGTGCATGCCGTTATATTTGCCTCGTCGCTGTTTGTAACCGCCAAAAAAATATCAGCTTTGCTTAATCCGGCTTCTTTAAGTACGCGGGGGCTGCCCCCGGAGCCTACAATTGTTTGCGCGTCTATATTTTCGGCGACTCTTTTTACGGCGTCCGTGTTTTTATCTATTACTATTACTTCTTTATTTTCCAAAGCGAGCCTTTGAGCAAGATAAAAACCTACGCCGCCGGCGCCTATTATTATTATTTTCATATTTTTTTTGCCTATAACGTAGTTATGGCGTTTCCTCTGTTTATATTCGATCATGAGATGTTCAAAGTTTATTTGCGTAGCGACAAGCAAAAAGCGGAGCAAACAAACTTAAACATCTCTTCCTTGTATAATCATCCTTTTTTGTATCTTAATCAGGTCATAGAACTTTTTTATGACTATTAACTAAAGTATATCAAAATAACCAATATCGTCAATCCGATAACAAGCCGTATCCAATCCGTTTTTTTTGCCGTAAGCTTTCGGCTTGTTCTATCCTCGGAATATCCTCTTGCCTCCATTGCGGCTGCAAGGTTATCCGCCGTATTTATTATTTTAAATACCGCAGGAATAACAAGCCGTTTTATTCTGTAAACCGGATTTTTTATATTATCGGCAAGTCTGGCTTTTTGGGCGGTATCGGTCTCTTTTATGCAAAATATTATAAGGGGTATAAATCGTATTAAAAGTCCTAACATTGTAGATATTTTTTTTTCCGGCACACAGGGGACAGGCTTTAAAAGATGTTCTATTGCGGCTTTTATTTCAAATGTTTTGGTTGTGGCAATTAATATATATCCTGCAAGCATAACGGAAAAAAGTTTTAAAACAATTTTTGTTCCTTCGATTATTCCTTCAGCCGTTATTGATATAAAGCTTATTTTAAATAGTATTTTGCCTTCGGCTGTTAATAATCTTGCAATAAATACGAATAATAAAAAAAATATAAACGGTTTTATATCTTTTAACGCGTTTATCAGCGGCAGTTTTGATATAGTTATTACGGCGCTTATAATTGATAAAAGAATAAGAAGCGGAAATATTTTCAGGTATGAGACTGTAATACATAATGCCGCGGTTATTATCAGTTTGAATCTCGGGTCGAATTTATGAATGCCGGTATTTCTATAATGGTATTTAAAAGCCGTCTCCATTTTATCCCTCTGAAGGCAGGATTAGCCCAAATTGCGCAAGATGTGCCGAAATTTTTGCGGGCGCGCCGAATGCCGTTATTTTGCCGCTATCCATTATTACTGCCTTATCGGCGTATAAGATTACTTTTTCAAGGTCGTGGGTTGCCATCAGTATGGTTTTTTTCTCTTTTATAAGGAGTTTTATCTGCTCTATTATCTGTAATATTCCGTCGTAATCAAGGTTTGAAAAGGGTTCGTCAAATATTATTATTTCGGGCTTCATTGCAAGAATTCCCGCTATGGCGAGTCTTCTTTTTTCGCCGCCGGAAAGGCTGTCGGGTCTTTTATGTTCAAATCCGGTTAATCCTACCGCGTTTAACGCCTCTTGTACTCTTTTATTTATATCCTCTCTTTTCATTTTAAAATTTTCCGGTCCAAAGGCTATATCTTCATATACGGTTTCTCCTACTATCTGGGTATCTGCATCTTGGAATATCATTCCCGCAAGCTGTCTTGCTTTTCTCCGATTTTTTTTAACGCTTATGCCGGATATATAAACGTCTCCTTT
>JAFDMF010000044.1 GCA_019306065.1 Deltaproteobacteria bacterium | reverse complement strand
CGCAAACGAACAGGCGAAATAAAACGAATACTTATATTTTTCGGAGGCTCGGATAATACAAATCAAACCAAAAAAGCAATAGAGGCTATAAAACTGTTAAACAGACCGGATATAGAGGCGGATGTAATACTCGGCGCTTTAAGTCCGAATAAAGAGGAAATCTATAATATAGCGGAGAATCTCCCTAATATTTTTTGTTATACAAATGTAAGCAACATGGCGGAATTTATGGCAAAAGCGGATCCGAAAAGGTTAATGAACAAACTCTTGTAAATTTAATAAATCCTATATTGGCGGGCAACGAAAAAATTAAAGCTTTAATCTGCCGAAATATTAAACTTGTAAACGGGCTGGGCGCTAAAAAGGTTGCGGCAATGATAGACTATGTATAAATAAACATCAATCGATAGCGAGGATAATATTAAAAATGTATAAATTAGTCCCTATTAATGATGATACTATTGATATAATTCTTGAGTGGCGAAATAACCCGAAAATTAGAAAAGTTATGTTTACGCATCATATAATTTCAAACAAGGAGCATTATATATGGTATGAAAAAATAAAAAACGATTCTACTACAAAGGTATTCACTTTTAATTTTAAAAATGTTCCTATAGGAGTAATTAGTTTTTATAACATTGATACGATACATAAAACAACTTATTGGGGATTTTATTCCGGAGATACTTCAAAAAAAGGACGCGGGACTTTAATGGAGCGTTATGCAATCAATTTTGCATTTGATGTATTAAATGTTGAAAAACTTTGTGGCGAAGTCCTTTCCAATAATCTTCATGTTGTTTCATTTCATAGAAAATATGGTTTTGAAATAGAAGGAATTTTTAGGAAACAACATTATTACTTAGGCGAGTTTTTGGATATATACAGAGTAGCGCTTTTTAAAAGAAACTGGGAAAAATACATAAAAAATAAAATTGAGAATAACTCCAATCAAAATGATAAAATCAAGATCGGAAGCGCTTATAATCTGAATTTTTCAATAACAAAACGTCAAATTTTTGATTTTGTCAGATTCACACAGGATAATAATTTAATTCATACAGATGAAAAAACAGCGCGACATTTTGGTTTTAATGGAATTGTATCGCCGGGTTTATTAACCTCTGCTGTTTTTTCAAGAATTTTCGGATCAAAATTTCCGGGACATGGAACTATCTATCTTTCGCAGTCCATTTTTTTTATTGCTCCTGTGTATAGCGGTATGGAATTATTAGCGACAGTAAAAATAGTATCATTAATAGGGAGAAAAGCGATTGCCGAAACATTAATCCATAATCAAGCGAATGAACTTCTAATTAAAGGAGAGGCTACAATTTTAATACCCGATAATTATTTTTAAGCATTAATACAAAAAAATTTAAAAAATATTTAAATACGCGGAACAAATAAAGTAGTAAACAAATGTTGGAGATTGGGTAAACAGTAACTATGAAATCTATTAAAATAGGCAAGTATAACATTGAAAATAAAAAACCTCCTTTTATAATAGCAGAGGCGGGTATAAATCATAACGGAGACATAGAAAAAGCTTTTTCTATGATTAGACGCGCCAAAGCAAGCGGAGCCGACGCAATTAAATTTCAGACGTTCAAAGCCGAAGAGTTCATAAGCGATACAAATCAAACATATACATACATATCTCAGGGAAAAAAAATTACCGAATCGATGATGAAAATGTTTAAGCGTTACGAATTTGCGCCTGAAATATGGAAAAAAATAAAAAAAAGATGTGATAAAGAAAAAATTTTGTTTTTATCTACGCCGCAAAATCGGTCGGATTTGGATTTGTTACTTGAGTTGGGAATTCCTGCCATCAAGGTCGGTTCGGATGATTTTACAAATTTGCCTTTGCTTAAAAATTATGCGGAAACAAAGTTGCCGATTATTCTTTCCTGTGGAATGTCAAATTTGGCGGAAGTATATTACGCATTGGACTCAATCGGAGCTTTGGACGAATATCCCGCAATATTGCTGCTCTGCACATCGCAATATCCAACCCCTCCCGAAGATGTAAATTTAAAAAAAATCAAAACGCTAATGTCGAGTTTTCCTATGCTTCCAATAGGTTTTTCCGATCATACCGAGGGCTCCTTGGCTTCTTGTCTTGCAGTATCTTTCGGGGCTTGCGTTTTTGAAAAACATTTTACGCTTGATCATAATTTGCATGGTCCGGATCATTGGTTTTCGGCAGATTCCGAGGAATTGAAAACATGGGTCAAATCAATTAGAACCTCTTATAAAATGATGGGAAATCAAATAGTAAGAGCTACTGATAAAGAAGAAAAGATAAAATTGATTGCGAGACGAAGCATTACCGCTATGGCTGGCATAGAGCAAGGAGAGGTTTTGAATTTGAAAAATATCGGCTTGCAAAGGACTGGCAACGGACTTTCTCCGATGTTTTTAGATTATATTGTCGGCAGATATGCCGTAAAAAAAATGAAAAAAGGATATAGGTTGCGATTGGAGGATTTTAAATAATGAATTTATCGGACTTTCAGAAATTATTTAGCAAGCTTATTAATTTTAAAAAAAATCGATTTCATCCTTTGGTTTGGATTAATGGGGAACCGGAAATAGGAAAAAACGTTTATATAGGCGGATTATCCGAAGTTAATGCCGGCAATGCCAAAGTAATAATCGGCGATAACTGCGATATTTCATCTTTTGTATCAATCAATTGCTTGGACTCTCACCGAAGATGTATAGGACTCTCCGATAATACGGAGAGAAAAGATATTATTATAGAAAACAATGTATTCATAGGTTCTCATTCCTTTATCAAAGGCGGCGCTCATATCGGGCATCATTCGGTTGTGGCGGCAGGCACAATAGTCGAAGGGAAAAAAATATTGTCGTATTCTTTAATTATTGGCAATCCTATGCAAGTAAAAGAAGGGTATTATTTGAAAAAATTAAAAGTTGTATGAAAGAGATTCTTCATAACAAACCGACTCTATGTAGAGAAGAGGAGCAGGCGGGCTATACGGGTAATCCGTTCGGGATGGATAGCGCAAGGGAAAGAGGTCGAAAATTTTGAAACGGATTTTGAAGTTGATAAAATTATAAAAACCATAAAAGGAGTTATATGATACTCACGGCTCATCAGCCAGTATATTTGCCATGGCTTGGTCTTTTTCACAAAATCGGTTTGGCTGATATATTTTGTATTTTTGATATAGTTCAATATCAAAAAAAAGATTTTAATAATAGAAATAAAATAAAAACACATAATGGACCTATTTGGTTAACAGTTCCTGTGGAATCCAAAAATCATTTTAAAACCAAAATATGCGACATAAGAATAATTAATAACGGCTGGAATAAAAAACATTTTAAATCTATAGAGTTGGCTTATAAAAAAGCACTTTTTTTTGAGAAATACATAGATGACGTAAAAACAATTTTTAATACGGAATATAAATTTTTAACCGATTTAAATACAGATATTCTTAAATTTTTTTTAAAATGTTTAAAAATAGATATACCCATAGTTAAAGCAAGCGATTATGACTTTAAGGGGAAAAAATCCGATCTTGTACTTGATATGTGCGTTAAGCTTGGCGCCTCAAAATACATTTTCGGCGAACAAGGAAAAAATTATGCGGACGCTCATACATTTAATAACTCGGGTATAGAAATTTTTTTTCAGGAGTATAACCATCCTCAATATAAGCAACTACATGGCGAGTTTCAACCGTTTATGTCTGTTATTGATTTGTTGTTTAACGAAGGAGAAAAAAGTAAAGAGATTATTTTTTATAATAATTGCGCTTCTATATGATAAATTTACAATTTTTAAAAATATAATCACCTGAAATTATATATGTATGTTTATTTTTTTATCCGAATAAATTAAGCGGTTAAAAAATAGCATATAAGCGCTATTAATAATATTTTAAGGAAAGGTAACATATATGACATTTTCAAAAGAATGGAATCAACGGTATCAAGAAAATACCCATATGAGTATCTGGCCATGGTCGGATTTAATAAGTTATGTCAAACGATTTGTTTCGCCAATAAATAAGGAACTAAAAGTGTTGGAACTCGGTTGCGGCGCAGGCGCCAATATTCCTTTTTTTAAACAACTCGGGGTTGACTATCATGCAGTGGAGGGAAGCGAAGCAATAGTCAAAAAGCTTTGGAGTAGATTTCCGGATTTGAAATCTAAAATTAAAATAGGAGATTTTACTAATGCTATTCCGTGGGAATATCCATTTGACTTGGTAATTGATCGTAGCGCTCTTACCCTCAATTCTACATCCGCTATTTGTAATTGTATTGATTCTATCTATAAAAATTTATCTGTTGATACACATGGATATTATATAGGTATTGATTGGTTTTCCACTAATCACGCGGGTTATTGTGAAGGCGAGCAGACAGAGGATGAATATACCAGAACAAATTATATAAAAGGGCAATTCGCAAATGTAGGCAGAGTTCATTTTTCCGATGCCGACCATATAAAAGAATTATTCTCCGAGTTTGAATTGCTTGTTCTACAAGAGAAAGTTATAACACAATATATACCGGACGATCATTACATATCTGCCGCTTGGAATTTTGTTGCGAGGAAAAAAAGAGTATGAAACAAATAGCGCTTATCATAGCCGCTCATCCGGACGACGAAGTTCTCGGCTGCGGCGGAACAATAGCAAGACATATCTCCGAAGGAGATAATGTTGCGGTTTTATTTTTATCAGACGGCGTAAGCTCCAGAGAAAAACCGAATCAATCAATAGAAGAAAGAAACAAATCCGCGTTTGAGGCTTGTAAAATTCTGGGAGCGGATACTCCTTTATTTTTAAATTTTCCGGATAATAAAATGGATGCCTTGCCGCTTTTGGAAATAGTTTTGGCTTTGGAAAAAATCATC
>JAFDMF010000043.1 GCA_019306065.1 Deltaproteobacteria bacterium | reverse complement strand
AAAAGCCTACAACTCCAAATACATAGCCGCAATAAGTTTGGCAACGGCAACATTAGCAGGCAAAACCGCGCGCATATCAGATACAATAGAAGCAGCCGGAGAATCCACAATAGCAGGCGGTTTTAACATAGACATTCGGGCAGACCTCAATCTATTAATAAGCCAAAGCGAACCGTAAAAAACATACCTCAAACAAACCTTATCGTAAAAAAGCCATCCTTATATTACCCCCTTTATTATCAACCGAAAGCAAAATAAAGCGTTAAGTTGATAACATAAACCTTTAAATCTATAAGAGTAATACTTGAGGTAAATTATATTGACGTTCATATTATCGATATGAACGTTCAATTTGGCGATTTCATCGTTCAAATCTATGAACGTAATGTTAAAATTAATAACAATAAGGTTAAAGTAGTCCAAAGCAAGATTGATTTAACATAAGGTAAAGATAAACCAGCATAGAGAAAGGATAACAGAATGGAATTTTCATTAAAAGAGTCCGACGTAGCGCTTCTTGCATATGTCCCTTTGCCCCATTGTTGCTCTGTTACTTAAATAATATAAAGAGAAAGCAGGTTACATTATGGATTTTAGTACAAAACAATTGCCGAAAATCCGCGATTGCGTAGCGCCGGACGGATCGGATGTTAGAATTAAACAGAGGCGGTATGGCTCATTTTGAGCTTGCGCCGGATTGCGTATCTATTGCGGTTGCTCATAAAACGGTTGAAGAGATTTGGTTTTTTCTTACCGGCAGCGGCGAAATGTGGCGCAGGCAGGGAGAATATGAAGAGGCGGTTTTGGTAAAGCCCGGCGTATGTTTAACAATTCCTGCCGGCGTTTCTTTTCAGTTTCGTTCTTTTGGAGACGAGCCTCTTACGGCAGTAGGGGTTACAATGCCTCCTTGGACAGACGATGATGAAGCGTATAAGGTTGAGGGAAGATGGAAGGAAGAGGGGATGAAAGTTTGCCGTATAACAAAGTAGTTTGTTCGTTTTGAAGGCGAAGAAAACTTTTAACCGCAGGAATAGCCGGACTATTTCGAGGATTAAAAATTTTCTTCAACGCCGTAAACGGGCAAACTACGAAGTTAAGCGGCAAACTTTACTTTGTATCCGGTTCAAGACTCCAATCCATAGGATCAAGCAGTTGGAAGCCGAGGCTTTGAAATCTTTTTTTTATGTTTGTAACTTGTTGGGTTAAAAGATACGGAAATACGGCTCGTTTGTTTTTTTCCCAGTATCTTGCCACAAGTATGCTTCCTGTTGATATTTTTTCTTCGTAGATGGCATCCGTTATTTTTTTCATTATTCCGAATTCATCTTCCACTATAAGGCAAAGAAGCGTTCCCGGCTCTTTTATTCCCAATACATTTATAAAAGCTCTTAAAAGGTCGCGCGTGGATATTATGCCTACTAACCCTTTTTTGCCGTCAACTACGGGAAGCGCGCCCACTTTATATTTTTGCGTTAATAAAAGAGCGTCTTGAATGGTTCCTTCCGATGTTATGACAACTACATTTTTTGTCATTATATCTTTTACTTTAAGTTTTTCGGATGCGGCTTTTATTTCGGGCGCGCATACGTTACGGTCGGACGGAAGAGCGCTTCTTATATCTCGGTCCGTAATTATTCCTATAAGGGTATTGGCGGCGTCAACTACGGGCAGATGTCTTATTTCGCCATGCAGCGTCATTTTTTTTTTTGCTTGGGCAAGAGTTTTATCTTCCGTAATTTTAATAACATTTACAGTCATAGATTTGTTTATAAACATTGCAATCTCCTTTATGAGTTTAACAAAATTTTTATATGATTTCTTGCAAGTTCGGGAAGGCGTTTGATGGAGTATCCGCCTTCCAAAACCGATAAGAGTCTGCTTTGGCAATAGGTATCCGCAAGATTAACTATCTGTTTGGCAAGCCAAGAAAAGCCTTTGGTGGAAAGTTGTATTCTGGACATTTCGTCGTCTTCGTGAGCGTCGAAGCCCGTAGAAGTTATTATTACTTCCGGTTTGAATTTTTCAAATTCGGGAATGCAGTCTTGCATAAAAAGTTTTTTGTATTCTTCTATTCCTCTTCCCGGAAGAACGGGGGAATTTTTTGTAAACCCAGCTCCCGCATCGTTTCCTATATCAAAATCCCGTCCTGTTCCGGGGTATGCAAAGGATGGATGTTCGTGTATGGAATAATAGAATACGCTTGGGTCTTTTTCAAATATATGTTCGGTTCCGTTTCCGTGATGAACGTCAATGTCTATAATGCCTACCTTTTTTATATTCCATTTGCGTTGAAGATGTTTGGCGGCTATTGCTACGTTATTAAAATAGCAAAAGCCCATTCCCCGATCTATTTCGGCATGGTGTCCCGGCGGTCTTATTGCGCAAAAGGCGTTGTTAAGTCTGCCTTCCATTATCATATCCGCCGCCGTAAGAACGCCTCCTACGGCGAGTAGCGCTATATCGTAGCTGTCGGAACATATTTGATTGTCAGGGCATTCGAATATGCTTTCATGGTTTAGGCAGGCTTGCTTAAAACGTTTTATATATTCTTTTGTATGAACAGTTTCGATTGTTTCTATATCTGCCGGTTTTGCTTCTATGTTTATAATGGAAGAATAAAAATCAGCTTCTTGTATTCCTTTTAAAATAGCGGTTAATCTTTCCGAAGTTTCGGGATGATATGCGCCGGTGAGATGTTGAAGGTATCTTTTGTCGTATAAAAAACCTGTTTTTTTCATAAGCGCTGTCCTTTTTTGTTTGTATTTTAATATTAGGGCATAGACGTTTTTTATATTAAAAGCCTGTTGCATAACGCATAAAACGGACAAACTACTTTGTTATGCTATTATTTTATCGAATATTTTAAAAGCTTCTATAACCGCTTTGGAATCTCTCGGCAATTGGACGGTAGGTTTGCCGTCGAAGTCGTATTTGTATATCATGTCGTTTGACGAGATTGTTCCGGCAAGGGTAATCTTTTCTTTTTCCAGTAGTTTTAATATGCCGTCGGATATTTTTTCTTTTACCCGATTAATAATCAGAAAACTTTTGCCTACTCCTATATTTAATTCTTTTGCAAGTTTGGCAATTCTTATGGCGGCTTCTATTCCTCTTCTGGAAGTGTCTGATACAAGAAGAAGTATATCTACGTTTTTTGTAGTTAATCGGCTTATATGCTCCATTCCGGCTTCGTTATCAATAACTATATAAGGATAATTATCGGTTAGTTTTTCCAAAAAAGCGGTAAGCAGGGTATTTGCAGCGCAATAGCAGCCTTGTCCTTCCGGCTGTCCCATAACCACCAGATCGAAATTTTCGGATTCTATTACCGCTTCTTCCAATTTCATAGATATAAATATATCTTTTGTCATTCCTGAAGGCACATCTCCTTTTTTCATTTTTTCTCTCGCGCCGCCGAGAGTTTCGGTAACTTTTACTCCCAGCACTTCGTTAAGATTGGCGTTGCTGTCCGCATCAACCGCTAATACCGGATATTTGCCGGTTTCTATAAGATATTTTATCAAAAGACCGGAAACGGTGGTTTTGCCGGTTCCTCCTTTTCCCGCAAGGGATATTGTATAAGACATTTTATTATTTTTTCTCCTTTATATTTTTATTAATAGACGTTTAAGTTTGTTCCATCAGCTATAAGAGCCGCTACGTAAATAAACTTTGAATATCTTCTTTTCGTCGAATAACCTGTGGGAAATCAACTTCTCGAAATAATGCGCAAAAAATTAATTGCCTATTCTGTCGAGCGAAGCGAGAATTCCCTTACGCATAAACAGGGCAAAAGAAGAAATTATACAATAATCTTATTAAGCAAATTTGCTGGTTAAATGCAAGATTAATAATTAACAGTAAATGCATGTTTTAAGTAATCGTAAACCGTATATTTGCAGTTGCTATGAATATGATGACAACCTTTTATTCTTTTAAAAAAGTCCGGATAAACATTCATAGTTTTTTTTAAAAAAAAACAGACGGGGTTAGTTTGGTTATTTTCGCAAGCCTTGAAAACAACAAAAAAAGGGGAAGCGTTTTTGCTTCCCCTTTTTTGTATTGTTTCTTCTTACTTTCTTATAAAGAAGAAAGATTGTTATGTTAATAACGAGTAACTTTTTTGAAGTTGTTAAACATCCCTTTGCCGGTCTTTTTTAGATGTTCCAGATGCTGCGATATAAAATTGTTGTCTATCGGAGCAGAGCCGTCTCGTATTTGGTCAAAAGCCGCCATTTTATTTTCGTCGCTTTCTATATCAGACTTTAGATTTATATAGTATATGTTATCTTCTATCTTGATATAATATCCGGAATCGTCAGTTTCAATTATTTCCCATTGAGCGGGATAATATCCCAGCTTTCTGATATCCGCCTCTGTAGGCTCTGTAGATATTTTTGCAATATCATGAGAGTTGTTTAAATATATAACGGAATCAATTTCCGGCCGAGTTAAAAAGTCCGGAACGCCCATAGCCAAGTCTCCATAGCTTATGGAAGAAGCAAGCTTTGAAGGGGGCGGGGTTGCTCCGTCTGCAAAATAAGAGCTGTCCATATCCCGTTCGCTTATGCTTACTATAGATGCAACCTCAAGAGACGCAAACTCTATGCCGCTGTGTATATCTAACGGTTCTACTATCGGCAGGGGCGGAGCTGACATATTTAAAGGATTATACGGCAGATTTTTATTCTGCTGCAGCGTAAGGTCTGCAGCTATGGTGTCATGCGGCGCTTCGTCCAACGGCACATGATCCGGCTGTACAAACGGCAC
>JAFDMF010000042.1 GCA_019306065.1 Deltaproteobacteria bacterium | reverse complement strand
TTTGTTATCCGCCAAAATTTCATCATTCTTTTTTGTGATTAAGTATTTTTAATAATGGGACTTTCCTCTATAGAAAAAAGCTTCAAACTATTCTCCCATAAAATCTTACTAAACTCTTCCTCTTCGATTTCAAAAAGCCGCGATAGAGTTAAAAAAACCGCTTTAACAAAAGCAGGCTCGTTTCTTTTTACCTTATTTTTATAAGGAGCCGGAGTAAGATACGGAGCGTCCGTTTCTATAACAATCCGGTCTTTCGGAATAAAAGAGGCAAGACTTCTAAGCTTTGCGCCCCTGCTTTTTACGGTGATAATACCGGTTATTCCTATATAAAGCCCCAAATCAAGATACTTTTCAAGCTCCCGTTTATCTCCGCTAAAACAATGAACAACCCCTTTTACGCTTTTGCTCTCATTAATATTTGCCTTTAAAACCTCGTAAAACCTTCCGTTCGAATCCCTCTCGTGAAATATTACCGGCAGTTCAAGCGAAAAAGCCGCTTCAAGCTGCTTTACAAACATCTCTTCCTGATCCTTTTGCGGAGAATACATCCTGTTAAAATCAAGCCCTATTTCTCCCCAAGCCTTTACCTTTTTATTTTTTCTAACAAGTTCCTTTAAAAATTCAATCTCTTCGTCTGCGCATTCCTTTGCGTAATGAGGGTGAAACCCTACGGACGCGTAACAGTTTTCCATTGAATTTGCTATTTCAATGGCTATTGCGGAGGTTTTTTTATCTGTTCCTACGCTCATAAATCCGCATACGTCATTTTGATATGCTCTTTTTATTGTTCCTTCCAAATCTTTTTTATAAGAGCTGTCGTCAAGATGGCAATGAGTATCGAAAATCTTCATATCTCTCCTATCTGTTTTACGAAAAAATATTTTTTTAAATTATAATTAAAATACAAAACCCCCTGCATCCCTCTTCCTCTCTTCCCCCTCTTATATTTTAATTAAACTACTTGACACAAGCCTTATTTTTAAATAATTTTTGCAAAAACTTTGCTATGTTATATAAACTTATAAAATCAAAAGGATCAACATCAATGATAGGAATATCAAAATTATACTGCGATACGGTAGAGCCTTCGGACGCTTTAAGATACGGCAGAGATTCCGCTAAGCTTCCTTCCGAACTGCTTCAGTTTTCCGCAGACAAAAAACCGGTGGTAGTATGGAACATAACCCGTAAATGCAATCTGAAATGCGTTCATTGCTATGCTCATGCAAAAAATCAGGATTTTAAAAACGAACTTAGTTTTGAACAAGGCAAAACATTAATAGACGACCTTGCCGATTTTAAGTCTCCAGTTATTCTTTTTTCAGGCGGCGAGCCTTTATTAAGAGAAGACCTGCCACAACTTGCCGAGTATGCGGTAAAAAAAGGAATGAGAGCGGTAATATCTACAAACGGAACTCTTATAACCGAAGAAAAAGCCCGCATTTTAAAAGATGTAGGGCTTTCTTACGTTGGAATAAGCCTTGACGGCATGGAAAAAATTAACGACAGATTTAGGGGAGTAAAAGGGGCTTTTAAAGCGGCGCTTGACGGCATAAAAAATTGTAAAAAAGCCGGAATAAAAGTAGGGCTTCGTTTTACCGTTACAAAACATAATGCGGATGAAATAAAATCGATATTTGATTTATTGGAAAAAGAAAATATTCCGCGAGTATGTTTTTATCATCTTGTATATTCGGGCAGAGGAACAACGCTTGTTAATGAAGATTTAACCCATGACCAAACAAGAGATGCGGTAAAGCTTATTATGAAGCTTACAAAAGAGCTGCATGATAAAAACATGCCGAAAGAGGTTTTAACCGTAGATAATCATGCAGACGGACCTTTTTTGTACATGCGGCTTTTAAAAGAAAACCCCGAGCGAGCGGCAAAAGTTTTGGAACTTCTTAAAATGAACGAAGGAAACAATTCCGGCAGAGGAATAGGCTGCGTAAGCTGGGACGGAGAAGTTTATCCGGACCAGTTCTGGAGGCATTATTCCTTCGGAAACATAAAAAATCGTCCTTTTTCGGAAATATGGACAGACCTATCCGAACCTTTAATGAAAAAATTAAAAAATAAGAAAAAATATGTAACAGGCAAATGCGCTCAATGCAAATGGCTTGATATTTGCGGAGGCAATTTTAGAGTAAGAGCCGAAGCCGTCACCGGAGATCTATGGGCGCCGGACCCCGCCTGTTATTTAACGGATAAAGAAATAGGAAGATAGAGAAAAGAGAGATAAAGGAAACGGCTATTATTAAAAACATTTAATCGGAGTAAACCTCCGTTATAAAGTAGGTTAACCGCAAACAATAATAATCAAATTCGGCGGATAACAAAGTAATTTGTTTGGTTGCAAGGCGGATAAAATCTTTATCCGCAGGAATACTTATTGTATTTCGAGGATTAAAAATTCTATCCAACGCAGCAAACGGGCAAACTACGAAGTTATACGACAATAATAATCAAATTCGGCGGATAACAAAGTAATTTGTTTGGTTGCAAGGCGGATAAAATCTTTATCCGCAGGAATACTTATTGTATTTCGAGGATTAAAAATTTTTATCCAACGCAGCAAACGGGCAAACTACGAAGTTATACGCCGAATTTTAAGGAGCGATATGATTTTTCCGGACTACAGACCAAGACGTATGAGACAAACAAAAGCTTTGCGTAAAATGATACGCGAAACAACAATCAGCCCTGCGGATTTTATTCTTCCGCTTTTTGCCGTAGAAGGCAAAAACATAAAAAACCCGATACCGTCTATGCCGGGGCAGTTTCAACTAAGCGTAGAAAACATAGCTTCAAAGGCGGCCGAAGCTTATAAATTGGGAATACCGGGAATAATACTTTTCGGTATCCCGAGTAAAAAAGATGCTTTGGGAACCGAAGCTTGTAAAAACAACGGCATTATTCAAAAAGCGATTAAAGCGGTTAAAAACAAAGTTGCCGATATAACCGTAATAACAGACGTATGCCTTTGCGAATATACGGATCATGGGCATTGCGGCATTATTGAAAAAGGAAAAGTAGATAACGACGCCACAATAGAGCTTCTTGCGGACGCGGCGCTTTCTCATGCAAGAGCCGGAGCCGATATGGTCGCCCCGTCCGATATGATGGACGGCAGAGTTGCGGAAATAAGAGACAAGCTAGATGATAACGGGTTTATTAACATACCTATAATGGCTTATTCGGCAAAATATCATTCCGCATATTACGGACCCTTCAGAGAAGCCGCAAATTCCGCGCCTCAATTCGGAGATAGAAAAACATATCAAATGGATCCTGCAAATGCAATCGAGGCTATCAGAGAAGCTAACATGGATGTGGAAGAAGGAGCCGACATTATAATGATAAAACCGGCTTTATCCTATTTGGATATTATATACAGAGTAAAAACAGAGATAGATTTACCTATAGCCGCATATAATGTAAGCGGAGAGTATTCTATGATAAAGGCTGCGGCAAAACTTGGCTTTATAAACGGCGAGAAGGTTATGATGGAAACTCTTACTTCCATTAAAAGAGCGGGAGCGGACATTATATTGACCTATTTTGCCATAGAAGCCGCTAAAACAATCGGCGCTTAACAAAATAGTTAATCCGTTTGCAGCGTTATGCAACAGTTTTTAACCGTATAAAGCTTCATATCGTCTATATGAAGCTTTATCTTGCCGACATAACGCTTTATCTTACCGACATAACACTTTGTCTTGCCAACATAACGCTTTATCTTACCAACATAACGCTTCCGTTTGCTTGACTTTACTATCAAATTTCTTTAAAAAAAATACGGTTCTTATTCGCTTATCAGGCATAACAATCGGTTTTTAGCTCTATATATAAGCATTTATATTTTTAAAATAGTAAAACTATGACAATAAAAGGAAAATATAATGAGGTTTCCGATTAAAGAGGCTGATATAATGCTGCTTGCCAAAAAAATGACATCAGGTTTTGCCGCAAACGCTTCTATTTTTAATACATTGCCCGTTACTCTTGAAAAATTTAAAGGGGCTTTTACAAATTGTAATCTTTGTATAAATAATTTCGTTGAAGAGCGCGCGGCTTTTAACAAAGCATCCAAAGCCAAGCAAGAATCTCGCCAAAAACTTGTAGATATAATGAAACAGGAACTTCGATATGCGGAAAACCTATCAATAAAAGATAAAGTAATACTTACGTCTATAGGATGGGGCAAAAAAAAACAGAACCCCGATTGAACCGCCCGAAGCCTGCTATAATCTTGTAATAAATAAGGCGGGAAAAGGATGGCTTGCAATATCTTGGAAAAAATCAAGCAAAGGCGGCAAACCCGCCGCTTACATAATAGAAAAAAAAACCGAAAGCGACACATGGGAAGAGGCTGGAAACGCTACGGAAACTAAAAAAAACCTTATTGATCAGCCGAGAGCCGTTTTGCTGGAATACAGAGTAACAGGTTTTAACAAAGCAGGGCAAAGCGCGCCAAGCAATACTATATCCGTAACTTTATAAATTATACCTTGAAAATTTTATAAAATATAAAAACAATTAAGAGGCAATATGTTAAAAGAAATTTTAAAAGCAAAAAAAACGGGGCAAAAAGTATTAAACCTTAACGGACTGCTATTAAATAAAAGCGCAAAAGAGATAAATGAAATATTTAATGAAATAAGCAAACTTACTAATCTTACTGATCTTGATTTAAGCGGCAATAAATTAACCGATTTGCCAGAGGCAATAACAAAACTTACTAATCTTACTTATCTTGATTTAAACGACAATCAATTA
>JAFDMF010000041.1 GCA_019306065.1 Deltaproteobacteria bacterium | reverse complement strand
ACAAAATACCAACGCGCAAACTACGGAGAATTGGAACCTTAAAAACTACAACTCCGACACAATCCAATACGGCAACCTACAATTAAACGCTTTAAACCCGGACAACATAAACCAATTCTTTACCCCCGATACCCTATTAGACGCAGGCTTTATAAGCTACGACTTATATAAAATCTTAACAGACAACATAATAGGCGAAAAACATAATAGCTCTCGGCGCAGACACAGCAGGACTCTTCATACCGCTTGCTACCGGACTCGGAACAGCGACTAAAGCCGGTAGTAAAATTGATAATGTAATTGATGCTACCGCTAAAGCGGATGGGGTGGTTGAAGGAATAAGAGATGGAGTTGATAGACGAGTTATAATCGAAAGTCATGATAAGGGAGAACGGATTATAACGGGATTTTTTATAAATCTACATGATAAACAATTAACGTTTTAAAAAAGTAGAGATACTTTTTTAAAACGTTGTGTCAAAGCTTCTACTTACTATATTTACCGAGGCGGAAATTACCGAAGTTAAGGAATTTATAGAGGTAAATGAATACGGCATTGCTTTAGAAATTCTATGTTCTATAATTAATGAAGAGAATAAAGTTATAATTAATAAAATATATGTTCTTATCACGAAATTAAGTAATTGATGGATATGAAAGCTGAAGTTTCTAAAATACGAATTCAAGATTAGTTAATTCATTAATCTATATGTTGATTAATGAATTCAAAAGAAAAAATAAAAACAGCCTACGAAGATTACAAAAAAACATTGCAAAAATACCGAAAGAATTTAAAGCGGAATTAGAAATTGCCGATTAAATCCAAAAAAACAAGACAACAATAGGCGCATGCGAAATAAAAAAAGGAGTAAAGGGTTTTACATTATGTAAAACCCTTTACTCCTTTTTTTGGCTTAATTTTCGTTCCGATCCAGTTCTTTTTTATTCTAACTTCGTTCCGAGCAATTCCGAATTTTGTCTTTTACATATAGTGAAGAGCCGGGTTTGTCAACGAAAAAGCTGCTTTTTTCACTTTTATAAGAAAAATACTTTTTTTTCGATATAAATTCTCTTTAAAAGCTTTTTCGTGTAAAAAAATTATCCGGTTTTACGGCGTATGAAAATTTTAAATGCGGTTTCAACCTCTTGGATGGAAGCGGGTATGTATCTCTTTTAAACGTCTTGATGCTATATGAGTATAAATCTGGGTAGTAGATATATCGGAATGCCCTAACATTATTTGAACCGATCTTAAATCGGCTCCTCCTTCTACAAGATGTGTTGCAAAAGAATGTCTGAAAGTATGAGGGGTTATTTTTTTTGTTATACCTGATGCAGCCGCATATTTTTTTAGGTTTTTCCAAAATCCTTGTCTGGTAATCGGTTTGCCCGCTCTGGCAATAAACATATAAGAACTTGTTTTATTTTTTAAAATTTCTTGTCTTGCGGTTTTAAGATATTTTTCTAGGTTTTTTTTTGCGTATAAACCTATAGGAACAACCCTTTCTTTGGAACCTTTGCCAAAAATTTTTATAAAGCAGGCGTGCATATTAACGTCTGTAACTTTTATATTAATAATTTCGGATACTCTAGGCCCCGCGGCATATAAAAGCTCTAACATAGCGCGATCTCGCAAGCCTTTGGCGGTTTTTACATTCGGCGTTTTTATAAGACGCTCAATTTCCGAAACAGAAAGAACATCCGGAAGTTTTAAGCCTTTTTTCGGAAGCTCTATAAATTTTGAAGGGTCGCTTTTAAGTTTTTTTTCATTAACAAAGAATTTATAAAAGCCTTTTATAGCGCAAACGCGACGCTCCCTTGTTTTTGGGCTTAACTTTGCTTTTTGTAATGCTATAAGATATTCCAATATAAAAGCCGTATCTTTTTCGGTGATTTTATTTATATTTTTTTTATTCAAAAAGCGGAGATATTCCTTTAGATCATGAGCGTATCCGGCAATGCTGTTTTCGGACAATCCCTTTTCTACAATAAGAAATTGTATGTAAGAATCTATCAAAACATCTGTCCGGTTATGTTTATTCATAGTTTCTTCTGTTTAAAGTTTTCGAAGATTGTTATATCCTTTCATAATCATTTTTTTTTGTGTCTATAATATATCGCTGTTTTGTATTTTTTCGGTTAATTCCAAAGAAGCGTTAAAGATTTTTTGATTAAATATCTCTTTTAGCGCGCTTGTCAGCATATCATAAGAGATTATTTTATTATGTTTTGTCATAACCACAAGTGATGCCAACGCCCGCTCGTTGGATTTTATTTTTAATTTTTTAAAATCCACTCTAAATATCTTTGCGTCCGTAGCGGGAATTTCCGTATCTTTTCCGGTTATAATAAGAGTATCTTTATTAAGGGTTTTAAAGGCTGCTTTTTTTCTTGTTATACCTTCTTTATTAAGAGCAAGTATTACGGAAGGGGCTCCGCTTCCGGTATATATTATTTTTTTATCCGATAACACCGCTTCCGATACGGAATGCCCTCTTAATACGGTAATGTTATAATCGCTTTTAAAGGTTGTAAAGAGTCCGGCTTTTAAACCTGCATAGCATAAGATTTCGCCTGCGGTAATTATTCTTTGCCCCGCGCTTCCCAGTATCATAACGCTGTGTTTTCCGGCTTCAGGGGCTTTAAACTCCGGCTTTATCTCTTTTACCATGTTAAAAGGTTTAAGAGCCGATGTAATTTCTTTGTAATGAGCGGTATATTCTTTTCTTATGTTTTCGGAAACTGTTCCTTCAACCGCAGGAAGCTTTTTAAGTTTTTCTTCTATGATTTTAGGGGTTAAGATATTTTTTTTTGTATATCTGCCGGGGCATACTCCCCATATATCCACAATTGAAAATCCTTTATGTTTGATGGCGGCTTCTATTTTTTTATGCAGATCGCTTATATAAGCGGAACATCTGGTTGTAAAAGATGCGCCTGCCGCAATTGCGGTTTGGCATACGTCGAAGGGCTTTTCAAGATTATTTAAAAATCCAGAGCTGACTATGGCATCTGCCGGAGTTGTCGAAGAGAATTGTCCGCCGGTCATTCCGAAATTAAAATTGTTTAAAATCAGAAGCGTAATATCCAGATTGCGCCTGCAAGCTTCCAAAAGATGAGCTCCGCCTATTCCCAAGCCTCCGTCTCCCATAGTAACTATAACGTTTAATTTGGGGTTTGCCATTTTTATTCCCGCAGCGTAAGTTAAGGCTCTGCCGTGTAAGCCGTGGAATGCATGGGTATTAAAGAAGGTATCGAATAAGCCGGAACAGCCTATGTCGCTTACCATAACTATGTTATCGCCGGAAAGTTTTATGTTGTAAAAAGCTTTATCCAAAGCATTGACAGCCTTTTCGTGAGAACATCCGGGGCAGAAAAGAGGCGGTCTTTTTTTATTGATCAAACTATCCATTTTTTATAACCTCGCTTATTTGTTCCGGTTCTATTAAAACTCCGTTCATCTGCCCGAAGAATTTAATTTTTTTATCGCATAAAATCCGTTCTATTTCTTTTACATACTGCCCTTTATTCATCTCTATAACTACAATTTTGTTAAATTTTTCCGTTTTTTGTTTAATTAACTTTTCAGGGGCGGGCCATAAGGTTTTAAGTATAAGAGCGGATGCGGATATGTTATCCTTTTTTAAAATATTTACCGCGGCTTTTACGGCTCTTGCGGTAATTCCGTAGCATATAATTAAAGTATCCGCAGCATCCGTATTTACTTCTTCAAAGTATGTAAAGGCGTCTACGCAAGCCTCTATTTTATGCTGAAGTCTGTTTTGGTTTTTTTCGATCTCGGAGGCGTCGATCGTTATATAACCTTTTGCCCCATGGGTAGAGGAGGTTTGACGTGCAAGCCGTCCTTTAAAGCCTATGGGTAGAAACTCCGGAACATCGGCGCTTTTTTTTACTGCAAACGGCATAAACTCTTCGTCCGGTTTTCCGGAAAAAAGCTTTCGCTCTATTATTTCCGGCTTTTCAAGCAGATTTAAATCTATGCTTTCTTTTGTTAAAGCTATTTCTTTGTTAGATGCTATAAAAACGGGGCATCTGAATTGTTCGGCAAGATTAAAAGCCTGTTTTGTAAGGATGTAACAATCTGCCGCATCAACAGGAGCAAGAACTATAATAGGTAGTCCTGAACTGCTTCCCCATCTTAAAAACTGAATGTCTCCGTCCGCGCCTCTTGTGGCGGAGCCGGTAGAAGGTCCGAGCCTTTGCACATCCACTATTACTATTGGGATTTCGCTTCCTATGGCAAAGGATATGTTTTCGCTGTAAAGACTTATGCCTGGGCCGGATGTTGCGGTCATAGCCTTGACGCCGGCCATAGAAGCGCCCAAGCAGTAACCTATTGATGCTATTTCGTCTTCTCCTTGCATACATACTCCGCCTTTTTGAGGAAGAAGATTAAGCATAGCGTTAAAGATTGAAGTCGCGGGCGTAATCGGATAACCCGCAAAGAATTTGCAGCCTGCGGCAGCCGCGCCCAGAGCAACCGTTTCGTTGCCGTCTAAAAGACTTAAAGCCATTATGTAATCCTCCGTAATTTTAAAATCAATGCGCTTATCCCGCGCGTTGATACTTTCCGATTATGAAAAATATTATATATTATACGCTGATACTATATAAAAACAGGAAATCAGATAAACCAAAAATGGAAATAATAGTCAAGATAAGATTTGAGGGGAGGAAAGGCGCGGAGGTTAAAACCTCCGCCCTTTTTTTTTATTATATTTTTCTATCCGTTATTTTTATTCGGCTTCCGTAGAAATAGGAAGCATAACCCGAATAACCGTTTTACCCGCTTTGCTTTTTAAAACAAACATTCTGCCGTTATGCGCTTCTATTGCGCCTTTTGCGTAGGTTAAGCCTACTCCGTCCGCGCATATTATGTCTTTATTAATTGCTTTTCGGCAGAATTGTTAAATTGAACGGCATTTGCGCCGATTACATAAAAGGCTTCGGCAATTAAATCTTTATCTAATAAAAAGCTTTTATCTTTTATGTTGTTGTCTATGTCAAAAAAGATTTTGATTTTGTCTTCGCTATCGTCAATATATCTGTCTATGCCTAATCCTTCCATTGTAATATCGAATATTTCGGATAGTTTTACGGGTTCTTTATTGGTTTTTATTATGTTTGCCCTATAATGCATAGATTCGGAAAATATCCCGATAAATATAATTAGTTGATCCAAATAGGTTTCGATTAAGCTAAAATATCTTATATCTTCTTGTAATCCGGCGTT
>JAFDMF010000013.1 GCA_019306065.1 Deltaproteobacteria bacterium | reverse complement strand
AGAATTGATCAATAATGCGCCGGACAACAAAAGAACTATGGATTTTATAATTCCGAGCAAAAAAAATCCTTTAATAATTATCGAAAGCTCTTTTTTGGCTACGACATCGTCCGGTCAGGGCGATAAATCGAAAACGGAAATATCAATTGACGCTTTAATAAAAGAGCATTATCCCAAAGCAAAATTTATAGGTTTTATAGACGGAATAGGCTGGTATGTCCGCAAACGGGACTTGCAACGTATGGTAACGGCTTATGAAGAGGTTTTTACTTTCCATAATGACGAATTAAAACGATTTGGAAAATTATTAATAAAAACATTCAAAAAATAATGCTTAAAAAATATATAAATAAAATTACGCTGGGCGACTGCCTTGAATTATTTAAAAACATACCGGATAATTCCGTTGATATGACATTTGCGGATCCCCCGTTTAATCTTAAAAAAAAATATAAAAGCTATAAGGATAGCCTTGCATTTAAAGAATATCTTAATTGGTGCGAACAGTGGATAGCCGAAATGGTAAGAGTTACGAAAACAACAGGATCTATCTTTATACATAACATACCGAAATGGCTAACCTATTATACCAAATATTTAAATCAATTCGCTTATTTCAAACATTGGATTTCTTGGGAGGCTCCTACCGCTCCTATGGGAAAATCTTTACAGCCGTCGCATTACGGAATACTGTTTTATACCAAACGTCCGAAAGGAACAAAAATTTACGAATTGCGCTATCCGCATAAAAGAGATAGAAAACAAGGTTTTTTATTAAAAGATTACGGCGGGAAAAAAAACGGCTTACATCCTTTCGGTCCCCTTATTGCTGATGTTTGGACAGATATACATAGAATCAAACATAATAAAAACAGAGACCCGCATCCTTGCCAACTGCCGATTCATCTGCTTGACAGGATAATATTAATGACGACAGACGAAAACGATATAGTATTAGATCCTTTTTCCGGCACAGGAACAACCGCAATCTCGGCAAAAAGATTAGGGCGCAGATACATAGGGTTTGAGTTGGACGAAACATATAAAAAAATAAGCGAAGAAAAATTAAAAAATAGAAAAGAAGATTTTATAATCGGCAACAGCAGGGTAAGCTTATATCTTAATAAAGTTGTTACAATAAGAAATAAAGACTGGGAGCGATTATCGGATTATTTCATTATTCCGAATCAAATAAAGGCAATAGATTTTCAAAAAATAGACCTTAAAAATAAACCCATTTTTTTAAATCAAGACAATATAAAATCGGATAGTCAAAAAAGTAAAAAAAGAAAATCCGGCTTATGTCAATCTTATATAAATAAAAACCAGGTAGAAACCGGTATTGCTTGAGAATTTAAAAAATAAAAAATAATAAAGTTTGTATAAAACCGTTGTGTTTTAGCTTGACAAAAAATATGCTATATAATTGAATCGTCAATTCAAAATACCTTGGAAGAAAGGAAATATAAATGGGAATAGTAGAACAAAAAATAAAAGACCTAAAAAAGCGCAGAGCGCAAATTAAGGCAATGGGCGGAGAAGACGCCGTGAAAAGTCAGAAAAAAAAGAATAAGCTTACTGCAAGGCAAAGGCTTAATCTTCTTTTTGATAAAGACACATTTCGGGAAATAGATATGTTTGTTTCACACAGATGCGTCAACTTCGGAATGGAAAACGTAAATATACCATCCGACGGAGTGGTTACCGGGCACGGTTTAATAAACGGCAGACCGGTATTTGCATATTCGCAGGATTTCACTTCAAGAGCGGGCAGCCTTGGGGAAATGCATGCAAAGAAAATATGCAAAGTAATGGATATGGCGTTAAAAGCCGGCGTTCCTATAGTAGGAATAAATGATTCCGGCGGAGCAAGAATACAAGAAGGGGTAGATGCGCTTTCCGGTTACGGGCAAATATTTTATAGAAATTCGGTAGCCTCAGGGGTAATACCTCAAATTTCGGCTATTATGGGACCTACCGCGGGAGGCGCGGTATATTCGCCCGCTATGACAGACTGGATATTTATGGTAAAAAACAGCAGTTATATGTTTATTACCGGACCGGAAGTAATAAAATCGGTAACAGGCGAACAAATTGCATTTGAAGAGCTCGGCGGAGCTATGACCCATAATGAAAAAAGCGGAGTAGCTCATTTTGCGGCGGAAAGCGATCAAGACGCTATAAACATGATAAAAGAGATTTTATCATATCTGCCTTCAAACAACATGGAAGAACCTCCCGTAAAAAATGTCGGAGACGATCCGAAAAGACAAGTTTCATCTTTGGATAAAATAATACCGGACAACCCAAACCAATCTTACGATGTAAAAGAGATTATAAAAGAGATAGTAGATAACGGAGAATATTTCGAGCCTCACCGGCATTATGCAAAAAACATGGTAGTATGTTTTGCAAGATTAAACGGCAGACCCATAGGAATCATTGCAAACCAGCCGGCTTTTCTTGCAGGCTGCCTTGATATAGACGCATCCGATAAAGCTACCAGATTCATAAGATTTTGCGACGCTTTCAACATACCCATGCTTACTATTGCAGACGTTCCCGGGTATTTGCCAGGAAGCAATCAGGAATGGGGAGGAATCATCAGACACGGAGCGAAACTTTTGTGGTGCTACTCCGAAGCCACAGTTCCCAAGCTTTTACTTGTAACCCGTAAAGATTACGGCGGATCATATCTTGCGATGTGTTCCAAAGACCTTGGGGCAGATATGGCATTTGCTTGGCCTACGGCAGAGATTGCGGTAATGGGCGCTGCGGGAGCGGCAAACATAATACATAGAAAAGAGATAAAAGGAGCCGATGATCCGAAAAGCAAAAGAGAGGAGAAAATAGAGGAATACAACCGCTTATTTTCAAATCCGTATTGCGCTGCAAGCAGAGGTTACATAGATGCGGTAATAATTCCCAGCGAAACAAGACAAAGACTTATAGAGTCGCTTGAAACAGTATGCTTTAAACGGGAAATAAGACCGCCTAAAAAGCATGGAAACATTCCCGTTTAAAACTCTTTTGAAATATCCATTATGAAAAATATTTAATCACAAAAAATGATGATGAAATTTCGTCGGATAACAAAGAAGTTTATTCAAGTTCAATGCGGATAAAAATTTTTATCCGACGCCGAAATCGGACAAACTACAAAGTTATCCGGTAAAATTTAAACAGAGGACAAAAAATGATTAATAATCAAAAAGAGAAAATAGCGGCGGCAATAGCTGGGGTTATAGCATACATAAGACAAAACGAAGATGCTATGGCGAGTTGCGCCGCGATCGATGATGTTAAACCTGATCAGAAAAATTTCGGCTTAAATCTATGGGGAGCAGGCGGAAGAGCAGATATGATGAACATGCGTTTGATGATGCAGTTAAAAGCACTCAGATAAGTTTCGTAGAAAATCGAACATTTTTCTATAGAGAACTAAATAATAAAACAGTAACCTATAGTTTTAAAATATAATCGGAGACTATGCGATAAAAAAGCCGTATAGTCAAAAGGAGAATATAAACATGAGCGAGCATAACAAATTAAAAACGACAAAAATGAACTACGATAAAGACAGACCAAAAGCGGAAAATCCTCTTAAAATAATGGATTTAACATTAAGAGACGGGCATCAATCCTTATTTGCCACAAGAGGAAGAACCGAAGACATGATACCTATTGCCGAAAAAATAGATCAAATAGGATTTTGGGCCGTAGAAACATGGGGCGGAGCAACCTTTGACACAACCCATCGCTACCTAAACGAAGATCCATGGGAAAGAATAAGAACATTAAAACGATACATAAAAAATACCCCTTTTTCCATGCTTTTAAGAGCCCAAAACCTTGTAGGATACAGAAATTACGCAGACGACCTTGCCGAAGCTTTTGTAGAAAGATCCGCTATAAACGGCATAGACGTATTCAGAACATTCGATGCGTTAAACGATTATCGAAACTTTGAAACCGTAGTTCCCATAATAAAAAAATGCGGCAAACATTTTCAGGGCTGCATCTGCTATACAATGACCGAGCCGAGAATGGGCGGCGAAGTTTATAACATCGACTATTATGTAAACAAAGCAAAAGAGCTGGCAAAAATGGGAGCCGATACAATATGTATCAAAGACATGGCAGGGCTTATAGCCCCTTATGATGCTTATGCTCTTATAAAGGCTCTTAAAGAAGCAGTATCAATTCCGATACATCTACACAGCCATTTTACTTCGGGAATGGCGTCAATGTCTCATCTTAAAGCAATTGAAGCAGGAGTTGACATAATAGATACCTGTATGTCTCCTTACGCTTACAGAACATCTCATCCGGCTATAGAGCCTTTGGTTATGACCCTTCTTGGCACAGACAGAGATACAGGGTTTGACATAAAAGCATTGGCGGAGATAAACGCAATACTCGAAAAAGAGATCATGCCCAAATATAGGCACCTGCTAGACGATACAAAAATGTCTATTATAGATATAAATGTTCTACTTCATCAAACCCCCGGAGGTATGCTTTCCAACCTTATAAATCAGTTAAGAGAAATGGATGCATTAGATAAAATAGACGAAGTATATAAAGAGCTTCCGAGAGTTAGAAAAGATTTGGGGCAAATACCGCTTGTAACTCCTACAAGCCAGATAGTAGGCATCCAAACGGTAAATAACGTTTTGTTCGACGAAGACAAAGAGCGATACAAAATGATTACAGGGCAAGTAAAAGACCTATGTTACGGACTTTACGGCAAAACGGCAGTTCCTATAAATCCCGAAGTAATCAAAAAAGCCCTTAAAGGATATCCGAGGGGCGAAGAGCCTATTACCTGCAGACCCGCAGAGGTTCTTACTCCGGAACTTAAAAAAGCACAAGAGGAAATAAAAGAGCTTGCCGTAGATATAGACGATGAGATACTTTATGCAATATTTCCTGTAACAGGCAAAAAATACTTAAAATACAAATACGGAAAAGAAAAAGTTCCCAAAGAAATGCTTCCCAAAACATTAGAGGATGCAAAAGCGGAACTTGAACTTATAACAAAAGCAAAAGCAGGGCTTTTGGTAGAAAAGAAAGAAATGAAAGAATATCAGGAAGAATGCGAAAACCTGCGCGAATTCAAAGTATTTGTGGATGACGATTACTTCAAAGTAGGAGTTGAAGAAATAGGAGGCGCTCCAGTTGTAAGCTACGTTCAGCCTGCCGCCCCTTTGGCTCCGGTACCGGCAGCCGCTCCGAAACCAGCTCCGGCTCCTGCCGCTCCCGCGGCTGAAAAACCTGCCGCGGCTCCGGCTGCAGCGTCCGCTTCCGGCGGCTCTCCTCTTGCAGCTCCTTTACCAGGATTAATAATAGATTATAAAGTAAAGGAAGGAGACAGCGTTAAAAAAGGGGATACCGTAGTTATACTTGAAGCAATGAAAATGGAAAACACCCTTGGCGCTCATACCGACGGAGTAATAAAAGAGATAAAATACGAAAGCGGAGATAACGTTGCGAAGGGGGATGTGCTTTGCGTTATCGGATAATTTCCGTATAAAAAAGTCCTCTTTCGTTCAACATTTGCGTCGGATATAAATAAAACAGGTAGAGACGTTGCATTGCAACGTCTCTACTTTGCAACTTAATTATAAACAGAGGAATACCCGCTTAAAAAATAGAAAGTTTTATTTATATATATTTATATAATCGGTTCAAGAATGAATACAATCTACACTTTAACCGGCTATTTTCAAACAATCCCGTAACCTCTTTTTTAAATCAATTTTTTCAAGACAATAATTTAAAAAACCTTCATAAAAAACTATTAAACGACAAGGACAGCCTCCAACCCCTTTACATACAAATCCCAAGAGGAAAATACATGCCCCATTTTTTAATATTAAAAAGAAAAGGCGACAAAAGATATATTAAAGAAAAAAACATCCTCATACAAAAGGCGCTTATAATAGAAACCAAAGATCAAATCTATTATAACGATCTGTTTCGGGCAAAAGAGAAATTTATAAAAGAGGAGTTTTTAAAAGAAAACCTCCACATAAGCTATAAATCCTTTATAGACAACGGAACAAACAATTTTAAAAAACATCTTAATAGATTTAGGGAAATATTAAGAAACTTCGGACAAAAGCAAGCTTAACATAGTCCAAAGCAACCTTGCCTTATGTAAGGTAAACGATGACATGGGTAAAAGCAACGTTAAAATCAATATAAAAAAACAAATGAAAGAATACAAACAATACAACATAAACGACTCTTGCAGATGTTTGGAAAAGCGATTCTACTTTGGAAGATAAAGCCGGAATAAAAGAGAAAATAAAAGGGGAATATCTTCTTAATACCGATAAATTCAAAATAAAAACAAGAAACATAGCCGGAGACGAGATAATAATATCAAGCGATAAATTAAAAAAATAGATACAACTTCTTTTATTGATTTTTACATAATAAATAATCTATATACGGATACTGTAATCAAACAACTCATAATGAAAGGAAATTGCATAATGAAATTTAAAAAAATCAAAAACATTTTTTTCATCCTAATCTTTTCAGCGATGTTAATCTGGTTTCCCGTTATTGCAAACGCAGGCGAAGGCGCTGTAAAAAAGCCGAGCCCCGACGAAGTTATAAAAATGATGACAGATGGCAATAAACGCTTTTATACAGGCAAATCCTCTGACCCCCATAAAGATGCCGAGCGCATAGCTCTTGCGGGCAAAGCAAATCAGGGAGATTACGCTTACGCTACGGTTATTACATGCTCCGATTCTCGCGTTCCTGTAGAATTAATCTTTGACGCCGGAATAATGGACATATTTGTAATAAGAGTTGCTGGCAACGTATGCGACACAGACGAAGTAGGCTCCATAGAATACGGATTAGCTCATGTTAATACTCCGCTTTTAGTAGTATTAGGGCATACCCAATGCGGAGCCGTTACAGCGGTAACCCATTCCCTTACCGGCAAAGGGAGTAAATTGGAAGCCAACATCCCGCCGCTTGTGGATAACATAGTGCCGGCGGTTAAAAAAGCGATGGAACAGCATAAAGATATAAAAGGAGACGCCATAATACCTTACGCTATCGAAGAAAACGTATGGACAAGCATAGAAGACCTTTTTATGAAAAGCCCCGCAGTCAGAAACATTGTAAAAGATGGAAAAGCAAAAGTTATCGGCGCAATATATGACGTGGGAACAGGCAAAGTTAAGTGGCTTCCTTTGGAGAAAACAGACAAAATATTAAAAAAAGTCGAAGCCTCCACGAATAAAGCTACAAAAGTTTATGCGGGCGAATAAATTTTAAGACTTCTGCATAACAAAGTAGTTTGCCCAATTTCGGCGTTGGATAAAAATTTTAATCCTCGAAATACTATAAGTATTCCTGCGGTTAAAATCTTTATCCGCTTTGAACTTGAACAAACCACTTTGTTATGCAACGGTTTTAAAATTCATTTTAAGCTCGAAGCCTTTCAAGCGCTTCGCCGCATTCCGGAGCCTGCTTAATAAAATCCATAAGAAGCTTACATTTATAATCCGGGCATACCGCGCAGGAGGTTATTTTTTTCGATACGCAACACTTTCTTATTTCGCAACGGTTTTCGCAATAAAAAAAACGCTTTTTATTCTCGGATAAACAGCCGTTACAATTTATATCTTCCGGTTTAATATCCGCATTATAGCGATTAGACCATTGTTTTGCCGTATCCGTTCTTTTAGCGTCGTCATTATTTTGCGTAGCGATATAAGCTTCGCATTCGGAACAATTTAATCCGCAATATCCTATCATCTTTATTATCTCCTTATAAATTAAGATTATAAATAATCTTTTTTTCACCTTTTTTTTGAGCCCAAGGTAGTGATGGATTAAGATATAATGCCTATAATATGTAATTTTGATATTAGTTTGGATCCTAATGGGCTTATAGCAAATTCGAGTCGGCATTCTATTGTAACAAGATTTTTTAACATTGAATGAATATAGTTTATATTATCCTGATTTCCGAAGATAGAAAAACTGTAATCGTTTCTTGGAATAGCTTGTCCATCCGGTATTCTCAATTTTCCATCATTTTTGAATTTGTTAAAAGTAAATATTTCACATTTAACTTCAATTGAATTTTTCTGAATTTCGGTTGGTAAATCAAACAGATTTTTATCTTCTAATTTAAAAACCATTTCGGGATTATGCTTTTCACCAGCAGATATAGTTTCTATTTTACCCGGATCAAGCATATGGGCAAGCTTTTTATATTTAGGCAGTGATTTCTCAGCTATTTGATAAACAGGACCATGATAGTGAATGGTGGTATCGCCAGTATTAACTACAGTATTTTGATTGTTTTTAATGACAATTTTCGCATTTTTATTTGATATACTCATTAATTTAAGCAAATTGAATGCCTCTTTAGTATATTCCCATAAATTTTGAGGACCGAGAAATCCAATCAAAGGAAGCACTAATTGTGAACCGCTACAAACTATTTCAAAATTTGTATGAAATGAGGAATGTTTGAAAGTTAAGGCTTTTAAATAATATTTTTCACGCTCTTTGTTACTGATTTTTTGTAAATTTGTTGCAATGAGATAGGTATTATCAATAATCGCAAGGAAATTTTCCCATGCTTTTATTGCGACATGGATAGGGACGCCATTTTGAAAAATTGGACCTTCTAATTTAAAATAAAAATTTTCCATATGCTTCTTGCAGTCCTCACAATGAATTATATGCTTAACCGATTATAAACTTTTATATTAATATATATAAAAAAGACGGTTAATCAAGGATATTATTATAGTATAAGATATTAATAAGTTAATAACTTTTATAAAGGTTGATTTTTTTTTAATTTATCAAATTATAAGATTTTTCATAAAGCCTAAAATACTTTTATTTGATTTTTAGCTTTAAATCTGATTTATAAAATTGCAAATTGCAAATAAAAAATAAAAAACGGAGGAAAAAAATATGCGTAAAGCAGTAATAGTAAGCGCTGCAAGAACCGCTTTGGGAAACTTCGGAGGCTCTCTTGCAAATACCGGAGCCACCGATTTGGGAGCGGCGGCAATTAAAGAGGCGGTAAAAAGAGCGAAAATAGAAAATGATAAAGTTGACGAAGTAATAATGGGGCAAGTGCTTCCATGCGGATACGGACAAAATCCGGCAAGACAAGCGGCATTAAAAGCGGGGATGCCTTTTAGCGTAGAATGCTTTACGATTAATAAAGTATGCGGTTCCGCATTAAAATCGGTAATGCTTGCGGCGCAGGCAATACAAACAGGAGACGCAGACGTTGTTGTAGCGGGCGGAATGGAGAATATGAGCATGGCGCCCTATTATCTTGAAAAAGCAAGAACAGGTTATAGAATGGGGCATGGGACTTTAAAAGATCATATGATAAACGACGGGCTATGGGATATTATAAACGATTTTCATATGGGAATATCAAACGAGCTATGCTCCGAAAAATATAATATAACGCGAGAAGATCAGGATAAGTATGCGGCGGAATCATACAAAAGAGCGATTTCTTCCATATCCGCCGGAAAATTCAAAGATCAGATATTTCCTCTTACCGTTCTTAAACGCAGAAAAGAGACAATACTCGACACGGACGAGTGTCCTATTGACACGAATTATGAAATCCTTGCAAAAATGAGACCCGCTTTTAAAAAAGAGGGAGTAGGAACAGCCGGAAACGCTTCTATAATAAGCGACGGAGCCGCAGCGGTAACAGTTATGGCGGAAGAAAAAGCAAAAGAGCTCGGATGCGAAATAATGGCGTATATAGGGGCGCAAGCATCTTATGCTATAGACCCGAAATATGTTTTAGTGGCGCCTATTTGGGCGGTTCCAAAATGCTTGAAAAAAGAAGGGATAAATATAAACGACGTAGATCTTTTTGAAATAAACGAAGCTTTTAGCGGTTCTACGGCAGCGGTTATAAAAGAGCTGAAACTTGATATTAATAAAACAAATGTAAACGGCGGAAGCGTTGCGTTAGGACACCCAATAGGGGCAAGCGGATGCAGAGTTTTAATTACCCTTTTATACGAAATGATAAAAAGAAACAATAAAACAGGCATAGCTTCTCTTTGCCTCGGAGGAGGAGAAGCGGTTGCAATGATTATAAAACGGAGCCGGTAGAGCGCAGATATGAAACCAAATATCAATGGATTTCTTTTAATAAGATACAAAGAAGCAA
The DNA here is from genome assembly GCA_019306065.1 of Deltaproteobacteria bacterium. Classification (GTDB taxonomy): domain Bacteria; phylum Desulfobacterota; class Desulfobacteria; order Desulfobacterales; family JAFDMD01; genus JAFDMD01. Next base: position 68,652 of record JAFDMF010000013.1, on the reverse strand, counting down.
GAGGACAAAGGAATCGATTTTTAATTTTTTAATTGTAAGATACAAAGTAGAGACGTTGCATTGCAACATCTCTACTTTGTATCTTAATTATAAACAGAGGAAACACCCATAAATAGAATTAGATGCAAGAAAGAATGATAAATAATAAAGGAGAATAAAAAATGGAAATAAAAACATTCGGCGTTATCGGAGCCGGGCAAATGGGAAACGGAATAGCGCAGATTGCCGCAACAAGCGGACTTAACGTAATAATGAGCGATATAAAAGAGGAATTTATTCAAAACGGACTTAATAACATAAAAAAAATTCTTACAAAAAATATTGAGAAAAACAGAATAACCGAAGAAGAAAAACAGGGGATACTTCAAAGAATTACAACAAGCGTAGATATAAAAGATATGGCATCCGCAGATTTTGTAGTGGAAGCGGCAACCGAAAACGAGCGGTTAAAATTTAACATATTTAAAGAACTTGATCAAATAATGCCGGAAGGCGCAATCCTTGCAACAAACACATCTTCCATACCGATCGGAAGAATAGCCTCTCAAACAAAACGTCCCGAAAAAGTGATAGGAATGCACTTTATGAATCCGGTTCCCGTAATGAAACTTGTAGAAATAATAAAAGGAATCGCTACATCCGAGGAAACATTTAACGCCACATGGGATCTGTCCGTAAAATTCGGAAAGACTCCTGCATTATCCGAAGATTTCCCCGGATTTATAGCAAACAGAATACTACTGCCAATGATAAACGAGGCGGTTTATGCTCTGTATCACGGAGTAGGAACAAAAGAGGCTATAGATACCGTAATGAAACTCGGAATGAATCATCCTATGGGGCCATTGGCGCTTGCAGATTTAATAGGGCTTGATACCTGCCTTGCAGTAATGGAAACTCTATACAACGGGTTTAAAGATTCCAAATATCGTCCATGCCCGCTTTTAAGAAAATATGTTGAAGCCGGATGGCTCGGAAGAAAAACAGGGAAAGGATTTTACGATTATAAATAAAAAAAGGAGGCGTTATGCCGGTTAAAAAAAAGGCTGAACCCGATTCCATAGGAAAAGTAATAAAAAAAATAAGATTGGAAAAGAAAATATCTTACGAAGATATTGCAAATCAAACAGGGCTTGCCGTCCAAAGACTTAAAAAAGTTGAAAACGGCGACATAACCCCTTCGGTGGGAACATTATTACAGCTTTCAAAAGCATTACAGGTAAATTTTTTTAAAAAAGAGGAAAAGCCGAAACAAACAAAGAGCGCTACCAGAGCGGTAGGAACCCGCACCGATAATTATGATTATACCCAGTTTCCCTCATTTGCTGAAAATACCTGCCTAAAAGCTTTCAAAGTTCAGATAGACCCTAAAGAAGAGCATATAGAAGGAGTTGAGTATGAGCATCAGGGGGAAGAATTTGTATATGTATTATCCGGAACCGTAGAGGTAAACGTTGGCGCCCATATAAACAGGATTAGCAAAGGGGACAGCCTTCATTTTAATTCAGGGATAAAACACGGTTTGAAAAACGTAGGAAAAACAAAGGCGGAACTGATAGTGATAATATACGGCGCTTAAACTCGAAAGAACGCACATGCATAATAAATAAGAGGTGAATATGTTATACAAACTTACCGAAGAGCAAAACATGATCTGGACTATGGTCAGAGATTTTTCAAGAGAAGTTGTTGCCGTAAAAGCTGCTGAAAGAGATAAAACAAAAGAGTTTCCTATAGATAATCTTAATCAGATGGCAGAGCTTGGACTTATGGGAATGATGGTTCCTCCAGAATACGGCGGTTCCGGCTCGGATACCGTATCTTATGTATTAGCTCTTTCCGAAATCGCTTATTCCTGCGCTTCTACGGCTGTAGTTATGTCTGTTCACAATTCAATAGTATGCGAAAGCATATTAAAATACGGAACAGACGAGCAGAAAGAAAAATTTTTAAAACCGCTTGCGGCAGGCAAATACATAGGCGCGTTTGCGCTTACCGAACCTCAGGCAGGCTCCGATCCATTATCTCAAAATATGACCGCAGTAAAAGACGGCGATTATTACATACTAAACGGAACAAAACGATTTATAACCACCGGAGAAAACTGCGAGCTTGTAATAGTAACCGTAAAAACCGATAAAAGCCAAAAGCATAAAGGAATAAGCGCGTTTGTAGTAGAAAAAGGAACATCCGGCTTTATAGTCGGAAGAAGAGAAGAAAAACTCGGTTTATGCGCATCCGATACAACCGATCTTATATTTGAAGATTGTAAAATACCCGCTTCAAACATTCTCGGGGCAGAAGGGGAGGGCTTTAAAATAGCTATGACAGGGCTTGACGGAGGAAGAATAGGAATAGCCGCTCAGTCTATAGGAGTTGCGAACGCGGCTTTTGATGCTTCCGTAAATTATATAAAAGAAAGAGAGCAATTCGGGCAGAAGATATCCAAATTTCAAGGAATCAGGTGGATGATTGCAGATATGGCAACAGAGATTGAAGCCGCAACCCAGTTAATGTTTTCCGCTGCGGCGGCAAAAGACAGAGGCGAAAAATATACAATGCAAGCCTCCATAGCAAAGCTCTTTGCATCTGAGATGGTTAATCGGGTTACAGCTTGTGCGCTTCAAATATACGGAGGCTACGGCTTTACAAAAGAATATCCTATAGAGCGATTTTATCGGGACGCCAGAGTATTTACAATATACGAAGGCACATCCGAAATACAGCGGATAGTTATTTCAAACAATATACTACAGGATAAAAGAGTATAAAAAAGTCGGTTGCATAATTTTGTTAAAGATACAGAGATACAGAGTTGCAAAGTAGAGACGCCGCATACAACGTCTCTACCGTTTTTTGCAAAAAACTTAAAAATATCTCTTATAATTATTTAATCAAATCTTCCGCTTTTTCAAAGTATTTGTTAATTTTAAGCGAAATTGCCGCTGCCTCTTCGATTAACGCGGATATATCGGTATATCCGCGTTCTTTTGCTTCCGCGCTCCACTTTTTATAACTTTCATTATGCTCCTTATTATGAGCGCTCCAATGCTTTAAAATTTTGGCAAGTTTTTCTTTAAACGATAACTGATGGTTATCGTTATGGGTATGGCAATTATTGCAAGTCATAGATAAAATCCTTATTATTCGTTTTTTGTATTTTTATTCTTTTATTATACTTTGATAATTAAAAAGTCAAAAAGTTTGATAAACTTTTTATTTTAAATTAATCTTGTTATTTAAGGCAATATAATTTGAAAATAAAGATTAAAAAAAGAATAAAATAATAATCGGAAATTCTCCTCTTGCCTGAGAAGAGATTGAATTTGCAAGAAGCAAAGATACATCAAGAGATATTAAAGTAATATTATGAAAAAAGAATATGGTTTTTCAAAAGGGAAGCGAGACAAGTTTTAAAAATCTGCTTCCAAAACATAAAAACCGTTATAAAAACAAAAAAAACCGCTTGCGATAATTCAATATAATTTAAATCATTATTGACTAACCTACTCTATAGTATTATTAATTTTATGCCTTTCTTTTTTAGGCGGATATGTCCGAAAGATTCTGCCAAGTTTTTTTTGTTTTTTGATTACCTCTTGCCGTAAAGGTGCAATTTAAAAAAAACGGACATTTCCTTTTTAATAAAACCGGCAAAGATACAAAAAGGCAAAATAATATTAATAAATAATTAGGGGTTTTTAAATGTCTGATAATAATAAAAAAGAGGCTTTGCCTAAGATTGATTTTTCCACCTTTATAAATTCTCTTGTAGCTTCGGCTTTGGTTAATTTGGGAATAATGCAGGATACTGCGGGAGAAAGCGGAAAAAATCTGTCTTTGGCAAAACAGACAATTGATATACTCGGTATTATAGAAGAGAAAACAAAAAATAATCTTACCGATGATGAAAACAACCTTTTAATAAACCTCTTGCATGATTTAAGGCTTGCTTATGTAAAAGCTGGCAAAGATTCATAATTAAAATATAAATATAGGAAAAATCAATGAGAAAAAATTCAAATAAGTTAATTTTGGCTATTTTTGCTTTATTTTTTATCTTATTAACAACATCTTTTTTCTCTTTCAGTTATGCGGAAGAAGAAAAAGCCGTTCAAATGATACCTCGAAACTTTTCTAATCTTTCCGAGACGGTTATGCCCTGCGTGGTAAATATTAGCACCGTTAAAATTATAAAAGGAGGAGGTCCCTTATCGAAACATTATTTTTTTAATAGTCCGTTTGATAAAAATGACCCTATGAATCGGTTTTTTGAAAGATTTTTTCAAGAAGATAATCAAAAAGAGCATAAAGAAACAAGCCTTGGCTCCGGTTTTATAATAGACGAGGATGGTTATATAGTTACCAATAATCACGTTATAAAAGATGCAGACGAAATAAAAGTAAAAATACAAGACGGCAAGGAGTTTGAAGCTGAAATAGTAGGGCGGGATCCGGAAACCGATATAGCCCTTATTAAAGTAAAAACAAAAGAGAAGCTTAATGCGGTAAAAATAGGCAATTCCAAACAATTAAAAGTAGGCGAGTGGGTAGTTGCGATAGGCAGCCCTTTCGGGTTAGAACATACAGTAACAGCCGGTATTGTAAGCGCAAAAGGAAGAGTAATAGGATCTGGCCCTTATGATGACTTTATTCAAACGGACGCTTCCATTAATTTCGGAAACAGCGGCGGTCCCCTAATAAATATGGACGGCGAAGTAGTAGGCATAAATACCGCAATTATAGCTGGCGGAAACGGCATAGGTTTTGCGATACCGATGAATCTTGCCGGCGATATAATTCAGCAATTAAAAAAACATGGAGAATACACCAGAGGCTGGCTCGGCGTTCAGATACAGGATTTAACCGAAGAGCTTGCCGAATATAGAGGCTTAAAAAATAAAAAAGGGGTTCTTATCAGTAAAGTATTCCCAGGCGATCCTGCAGATAAGGCGGGTATAAAAGCCAATGATATAATTATAGAAGTAGATGGTAAAAAAATAGAAACCGCAAGAGATTTATCCGCTACAATAGCAGGAATTGAAGTTGGCAAAGCAATTAACGTAACGGTATTGCGAGATGGAGATAAAAAAGCCTTTAAAGTTGGAATAGCAAAACGGGAAAGCGAAAAACTATCTTCTTCCGAATATAACGAAAAAGATGCGGAAACAGACGAACTCGGAATAAGCGTTGCCGATATTACCCTGGCAATAATGGAAAGACTCGGTATAACAGACAAAGAAGGCATTATTATAATTGATATAGATTCGGATAAAAAAGGTTCGGAATCAGGTTTGGCAAAATTAGATATTATAAAAGAGATAAATCGTAAAGTTATGAAATCGAAAGTCGATTATACGGCGGCAATTAAAAATATTAAAGCGGGGGAAACAATAAAATTCTACATTAAAAGAGCAGGCAGAGGCTATATGGTTGTTAAGTTAACGAAGTAATATACAGATACAAAGTAGAGACGTTGCATGCAACCTCTCTACGGTTTTTTCTATTTTTATTATGAGATTTATTTTCGATTAGTTCGTCGAAATGAGATGGCAAAAAAAGGTAAACTAATATGCATACATTAAGCATAAAATTTGAACTACCTGCAATGATTGCTTTTCAAGCGGGATTAGATTTAAATAACATAGACTAAGACATAAAACAGTTGTTTCCGCGATTCTTTTTGTTTAATCGGTTTAAGTAAAATCGGTAAATTAGAAGTTCTGCGTGAAATCTTTGGTAAAATAATAATTCCTGCAGCTGTTTATAATGAAGTAGTAATGTTAGGAAAAGATAGAGCCGGCGTGGAAGAAGTGAAAAATGCCGATTAGATTAAAAATGAAAAAATTAAGAATAAATTGGCAGTTCGAGCATTGAGAATTAATTTGGGTTTCGGAGAATTAGAGGCGATTATATTAGCCTATGAATTTAATGCTGATTTTATTATACTTGACGACAGAAAGGCTCGTCGGGAGGCGGAAGAATTAGGACTGCCTGTTATCGGAACCGCAGCGGTATCACAAAAAGCCAAAGAAAAAGGAATAATTGTAAATTTTCAATCTGTTATTGATGAGTTGCGTAATGTTGGATTGAGGCTTTTATTTTAACTGATTATCATTAAAGGGGCTTTATCAATGAAAGTGAAGATGTTCACAAATATGGGAGATGCTCCGAAATTAGAAACGGAGATAAATGACTGGCTTGATAACAACAATAACATTGAAATAAAACATATTAAACAAAATTATGCATGTGATAATAAAGGTGATATGTTTTATTCTCTGCTTTCCACATGGTACGAAGATAGTAAATGACATTGAGACAAAAACTAGGTTTGCATTCTATTTTAATGTATATTGATATAATCCGCTAATATATAAGTTGTCTTTTAATATCATTGGCTTTATTTGCGTCAGGGAGGGAAAAAATGGATACGAAATTGACACTTCGGCTTAATAAGGAAATTATTGTCTGCACGCCTAATTAGTTATAAACAAATGAAAATTTTTTCTCCCGCAAAGATAAACCTATATCTTAAAATAAAGGATAAAAGAGCGGATGGTTATCATAATATAGAGACCCTTATCTGCCCCATAGAAATATTTGATACCCTTTCTTTTATTTTTGGCCAAAAAAAAGTTTCGGTAGAATCTAATCCCGAAATATGCGCTCAAAAAGATAATCTTGCTTTTAAAGCGGCTAATCTTTTTTTTAAAGAAGCAAAAATAAAAGCGGGAGTAAAAATAGTCATAAATAAAAAAATACCTGCGGGAGCCGGGCTGGGCGGGGGCAGCAGTAATGCCGCCGCTGTTCTTTCGGCTTTAAACAAATATTATCAGGCTGTTTCAATTGAAAAATTGGAAAAAATAGGCTTAAAACTCGGAGCGGACGTTCCTTTTTTTATTCGTTTAAAACCTGCGATTGCAAAAGGCATAGGCGAAAAGCTTTACGAATATAAAGGGCTTTATCCTTTTTATATTGTTGTGGTTTATCCGGGTTTTGAAGTTTCAACTCTATGGGCATATAGAAAATTTGACGAGGTTAAAAATAATTTAGGATTGACAAATATTAAAAAGAGAAATAAATATCCATTTTTTACAGATCAAAAGAATAGAATCTACATTGAAAATGATCTTGAAGAGGCTATTGAGCCGTGTTATCCGCAAATATCGGATATAAAAAAGGCTTTTATTCAAAACAAAGCGGATAAAACTTTAATGACAGGAAGCGGTTCTGCGGTATTCGGTATTTTTAAAGATTTTAAAACGGCAAAAAAAGCTTTTGAATATTTTTTAACAAATAGAAGGTTAATTGTTTTTAATACAAAATTAATCGTTTAATAATAATTTTGATTATCGGAGTAAAAAAAATGATTTATAATGATTTATAATGGGGCGTCGTCAAACGGTAAGACACAAGGTTTTGGTCCTTGCATTTGGGGGTTCGAGTCCTCCCGCCCCAGCCAAATATATTCGGAAATAATATTTTTCCGATTTTATATAAAAGCGGCAGAGAAAATTTATGAATAACGATATAATGCTTTTTAGCGGAAACTCAAATTGCAAGCTTGCTCAAGCAGTATGCCAATACATAAAACTGCCTCTTGGCAGCGCAAAAGTGGATAGATTCAGCGACGGAGAAATTAGAATAGAAATCAACGAAAACGTAAGACTTAAAGATATTTTTATCATTCAATCCGTATCTCCGCCTGTAAATGACAACTTAATAGAGCTTCTAATGATGTTAGACGCTTTTAAACGATCTTCGGCAAGAAGAATAACGGCGGTTATACCGTATTACGGTTATGCGCGTCAGGATAAAAAAGTGGCGCCCAGAGTTCCGATAAGCGCAAAGCTTGTAGCGGATATTATTACTACGGCAGGCGCAAATCGAGTTATTACAATGGATCTGCATACAGGGCAGATTCAAGGCTTTTTTAACATTCCGGTCGACAACCTCTTTGCCGCTCCCGTATTATTAAAATATATGAAAGAGTATTTTAAAGAGTCGCTTGTTATAGTGTCTCCTGATGCTGGAGGCGTAGAAAGAGCGCGGGCATTTTCAAAACGTCTTGATAACGCGGGGCTTGCAATTATAAACAAGCGCAGAGACGAGCCTAATAAAGTAGAGGCTATGGAGGTTATAGGAGACGTTAATAACAAAACCGCAATGATATTAGATGACATGGTAGATACCGCAGGAACTTTAACTCAAGCGGTAAATCTATTGTTAAGCAAAGGAGCAAAAAAAATATATGCATGCTGCTCTCATCCTGTTTTATCCGGTTCCGCGGTTAAAAAAATATCGGATTCAAAGTTAGAAAGCCTTATAGTTACCGATACAATACCGTTATCCGAAAATGCCATTGAATGCGGTAAAATAAAAGTTCTTTCCATTTCGGAACTTCTTGGAGAAGCGATTATCAGAAGCCATACAGGCGATTCGGTGAATTCGCTATTCGTATAATTTTTAAAAGGAGGAAAAGTTTTTGGAACTACTTGAACTTAAAGCAAATACAAGAAAAGCGACAGGCAATTGTCCGGCAAAAAGACTTCGCAAAGAGGGAAGAATACCAGCGATTTTATATGGAAATAAAACCGAAAACATCTTATTGTCGCTTAATGCCAAAGAGTTTCAAACCGCTTTTAATAAGAGCGCGGGCAGTCAAGCCTTTTTTAATCTTATATTAGAGGAAGGCTCAAAAAAAGCGGTTATGCTTAAAGAATTGCAGCGCCATTCCGTAAGTTCGGCTTATCTGCATGCAGATCTTTATGAAATAGACATGAATAGAAAAATAAAAACAACAATTCCGGTTAAAACAAAAGGGGAAGCAAAAGGGGTTGAAGACGGCGGAATATTACAGATAATAAGACGCGAAATCGAAATTTTTTGCCTTCCTTCCGAAATACCGGAAACGGTTGAACTGGATATAAGCAGGCTTGATATAGGCGATTCGATCCATATAGACGAAGTGGATTTGGGCGCAAATATCGAAATACCCTTTGAGCAAAGATTTACCGTATTAACAGTATCAAGTCCTACTACGGATAAAGCTATGGAAGAAGAGGCTGAATCAGAATCAGAAGCAGAAGCAGAAGCAGAGACCGAAGATAAAGAAAAAAAATAGCGGTTTCCGCTTATAAATGAATGAAAAAATAAAAATAATAGCGGGGCTGGGTAATCCGGATAAAAAATACAGGCATACCCGCCATAATGCGGGATTAGATATAATAGAGGCGGTTGCTCAAGCCTATTCTATAAATATTGATAAAAAAAAATTTAATTCTTTATATTCAAAAGATATAATTGAAAATAATAGAGTTATACTTGTAAAGCCGATGACATACATGAATTTAAGCGGTTTTGCGATTAAAAAATTTTCTGAGTATTATAATATAGACCATATAAATATAATAGTTATTCATGATGATATAGACCTCTTATTAGGCAGAATAAAAATAAAAGAAAAAGGAGGAGACGGAGGGCATAAAGGCGTCCGATCAATAATAGAGGCGTTCGGAGATACTAATTTTATAAGAGTCCGTTTTGGGGTAGGAAGACCGAAAACCGAAGAAAGAATCGAAATATCCGATTATGTTCTTAAATCTTACGACTATTTTGAAAAAAAAAATATAAAAGATTCAATAAATAAAGCAAAAGAGGCGGTAATATCAATACTTTTAAAAGGCGTTAAAGATAGTATGAACTATTTTAATAGGAAGTAATATGTATTATGTTGATTTTTCAAAAATGGAGGTAAAATGGAAAATTTAGCGTGGATTTGTACACTTGTGGGCATTGTAGGCGTGATTTTTTCTGTCATTCAGGCGGCGAGCGTAAAAAAAGCTCCTGCCGGCAATGAAAGAATGAATGAAATCGCAGATGCCATAAAAGCTGGAGCGATAGCATATCTTAATCGTCAGATGAAGAGCATGCTAATAGTAGGAGTTGTTCTTGCTATAATCATCTTATTTGCGCCCGGATACGGCGGATACGCCTGTTTGGGGTTTGCTGTGGGCGCGATAGCCTCATTCTGTGCGGGCTATATAGGAATGAGAGTTTCGGTTATTGCTAACGTCCGAACTGCCGAAGCCGCAAGAAGCGGATTGAATGCAGGGCTTAGAATGGCGTTTAAAGGCGGTTCCGTTACCGGAATGATAGTAGCGTCTCTTGCTCTTACCGTATGCGCGGGACTTTTTGCTCTTCTTACGGTTTTAGGTTTAAGTTCCAAAGAAATATCGGTAGCGCTTATAGCTCTCGGTTTCGGAGGAAGCCTTATATCTATTTTCGCAAGATTAGGAGGAGGCATATTTACAAAAGGCGCGGACGTAGGGGCAGACTTGGTTGGCAAAGTAGAAGCGGGCATTCCGGAAGATGATCCCAGAAACCCTGCTACTATTGCCGATAACGTAGGAGATAACGTAGGAGATTGCGCTGGTATGGCTGCAGACCTTTTTGAAACCTATGCGATTACTACCGTTGCCGCAATGGTTCTTGCAGAGATTCTTTTCAAAGGCTCGCCTGCCGTTATAATATTCCCGCTTGTTTTAGGAGCTATATCAATTGTGGCTTCAATGATAGCGATATTTTTCGTAAGATTGAAAGAAGGTAGCTCTTATATAATGGGCGCTCTTTATAAAGGAATGTTCGGTTCCGCCATTATTGCAGGTATATTATTTTATCCTGCAACTAATAAACTTTTGGCGGGTCTTGAAGGAATCAATCCGACCTCAATATATTTTTCGGCTTTAGTCGGACTTATATTAACCGTTATTATAGTTGTTATTACCGAATATTATACCGGAATAAAAAAACCTGTTAAAGACATAGCGGAAGCTTCTACTACAGGGCATGGCACAAATATCATTCGAGGGCTTGCGGTAAGTATGCAGTCAACCGCTCTGCCTGTTCTTGCCATCTGCGCCGCTATATTTGCGGCAAACGCTCTTGGCGGGCTTTACGGAATTGCCACCGCGGCGGTTTCAATGCTTTCTATGACAGGCATGGTTATTGCAATTGACGCTTACGGTCCTATTACCGATAATGCCGGCGGAATTGCGGAAATGGCTGAAATGGACGACAGCGTCCGAGCTGTTACCGATCCTCTTGATGCTGTGGGAAATACAACAAAAGCCGTAACAAAAGGTTATGCAATAGGGTCTGCCGGACTTGCGGCGCTTGTTCTGTTTTCGGCATATACTCAGGAATTCGCGCATCTCGGAAGAGAACTCACTTTCGATCTTTCCGATGTTAACGTGTTAATCGGGCTCTTTCTAGGCGGACTGCTTCCTTTCTTATTCGGCGCTATGGCAATGACTGCGGTAGGCGAAGCCGGACATGCGGTTGTTAAAGAGGTAAGAAGACAGTTTAAAGAGATAAAAGGAATCATGGAAGGGAAAGCAAAACCGGACTATGCGGCATGCGTTGACATAGTAACCAAGTTTGCTTTGTCCAAAATGATGGTTCCTGCACTCCTTCCTGTTTTAGCTCCTGTTTTGGTAGGTTTTATACTTGGTCCCCAAGCTCTCGGCGGACTTCTTATAGGAAGCATTACAACAGGGCTGTTTGTAGCCATCTCTATGACTACAGGCGGCGCGGCATGGGATAATGCTAAAAAATACATCGAAGACGGTCATCATGGCGGAAAAGGCAGCGAAGCTCATAAAGCTGCGGTTACAGGCGACACCGTAGGCGACCCCTACAAAGATACGGCAGGACCCGCTATCAATCCTATGATAAAAATATTAAACGTTGTAGCGTTGCTTCTTATACCGTTTTTATAATAGGTTAGAACTTTTCAATAAAAAAGGATTGGCGTTTTTACGTCAATCCTTTTTTATTGATTGATTACTATTACAAATAATGGTATAAAAAATAATTTGGAAGAGGTAAAATAATATATGGTTGCTGAAAATCAGAAGCATACAGGCTCTGTAAAAACATTTAAAGTAAATGATATGGCGGTTTATCCTGCTCATGGAGTCGGTATTATAAAAAAAATTGAGAGCAAAAAAATAAACGGCAAGCAACAGAATTTTTATATAATGAATATTATCGAAAACAATATAAAAATTATGATACCTGTCGATAATGTCCGCAACATAGGCGTAAGAAAAGTTATAAAAGCCGATTACATCCCGGAAGTTTATAAAGTTCTTAGAAATATAGAAGATTTTTATATAGACCGTCAAACATGGAATAGAAGATACAAAGAATATACAGACAAATTAAAAGCAGGTTCTATTTTGAGCGTGGCCGAAGTTTTCAGAGACCTTTACATATTAAAACTAACCAAAACCCTTTCTTTTGGAGAGCGAAAACTGTTTGATACCGCAAACTCCCTTCTTATAAAAGAGATTGCCATAGCTAAAAATACGGATGAAAAAAAGGTGTTATTTGAAATCGAAGCCTTATTTGCGGATCTGCCGTTAGATAAGCTTAAAGAGGATAATAATAACCCGCAAAGCAATAAGGAAGCCGTTGTATAAATGATATGTCCGGACAGATAATTACGGTTTTACCCAAAGATGCAGGAGTTCGTCTTGATGCCTTTATAGCCTCGGCAGCTTATCAATATTCAAGAAGCTTTATAGCAAACCTTATAAAAAGCGGAAATATAAAAGTTTCCGGACAAATAAAAAAGCCTAGCTATAAAGTTTTACGAGATGATATAATATCAATTAATATTCCTCCTCCTATAAAAAGCGTATTGGAACCCCAGCCCATAGAAATCAAAATTATCTTTGAAGACAAAGACATTATAATTATAAACAAACAGCCGAATCTGGTAGTCCATCCCGCTTGCGGCAACCCTTCAAACACATTGGCGAACGCTATATTATATCATTGTCCGGATCTAAAAGGAATAGGCGGAGAATTAAGACCAGGTATTGTTCACAGGCTTGATAAAGATACTTCCGGAATTATGGTAATTGCAAAGAATGACAACGCCCATAACATACTTGCTTTGCAGTTTAAAAACAGAACAGTTAAAAAAAAGTATCTTGCCATAGTTCACGGTGAGCCTATTATGCCTTCGTGCAAAATCAACATCCCTATAACAAGACACCCTACAGATAGAAAAAAATTTATCGCTTCAAATACAAAACATTCAAAGCCAGCGGAAACCAATTACAGAGTTAAAGAAAAATTTGGTGATTTTTCGCTTCTTGAAGTTCAAATAAAAACAGGCAGAACACATCAAATAAGAGTTCATCTATTGGCTATAAAACATCCTATAGCCGGAGATGCCATATATAATACGCGCAAATCAAAAGAAAAAGAAAAGCCGTTTGAAGTAACCCGTCAAATGCTTCATTCTCATTCTCTCGGCTTTATACATCCGAAAACCGAAAAATACGTTTGCTTTGAGGCGGAGCTTTATCCGGATATACAAATTTTTTTTGATAAGCTGCGTCAAAAAAGCTTATCTATATGATAATATAATATTATTAGTATCAAACTAATATGAATATAACTGTTAATTTTGAAGATATGGAAAAAAATACAAGGGGATATATGATTGAAGCAATTGAAGAAGCAGAGCAAACAGAGAATATTTATTATAGCGCTCGTTTTAATGAGGCTGGTAATCAAAAATGGGTCTCTTTGTTAAAACGGGGGCTGCAAATGAATACAATGAACATTGGCTTGCTTACGAATTGGAAGCTAATAACTTAATGAAAGGTATTGAAGGGGATAGAAAACCTTTTGGCGGATATACAATTAAACACGTTCTAGTTACTGCTGCTGCAACTGTAGCGGAAGGTCAGTTTAATCGTTTTTATATGTTAGGTTTATGTAAAAGAGCAAGATATGAAGGAATACCAGAATTAGAAATCTATCGTGCAAAACAGAGGTCAGAATCAATATCTGAATCTCAATTTTTGATAGGAACTATGCTCGCAATTGATAAAATAGAATTTCAATTAAAAAAAAATGAAAATAGTTTTACAAGCAAATTGGTCAAGCCTAATTCTTGAATTAGCGTTAGAATTCTGAAATGATAGTATATTTTTTAAAAATAGAAACAGATGAGATACATAGATTAAAAATGCGCTATTTGCGGCGGAGAGCTTATCGAAAAAAATGTTGAAAAACTCCTAAAGGGCGGAAGAAATATAGCTTCTTTAAATGTTACGGCAGAAATATGTCTTATCTGTGGAGAACGTTTTTATTCTCCCGAAGTTATTCGGCGGTTTGAAAAAATTGAATCGGAACTGGAATGGGAAGAGACTCGAAGTTTCAATATGATAGGGCATTCGTTTCAGGTTGCATTTTAATTGCGGGTAATATTACAAAAATAAAACAGATAAACAATGAATAAAAAAAACCTTCATATAATAGCCGTTACAATGGGAGACCCTACCGGAATAGGACCGGAAATAATATTAAAAGCCGCTCAAGAGGAATCGATATATAAAAAATGCCGTCCGCTTGTCATAGGAGATGCGGACATAATTGAAGGAACAAAAAAAATCGTATCAAGCGGAATAAAAATCAATCCTATAAAAGACCCCGCTCAAGGCAAATATCAATTCGGAACTATGGACATTATACATTTGTCTGAACTTATATATGAAAAAACAGTTTACGGAAAGCCGAATAATAAAACCTCTAACGCTATGGTAAAATATATAGTAGAGGCTATAAAACTAACTATGCAAAAAAAAGTAGATGGAGTTGCAACCTGCCCCATAAATAAAGAGGCGATGAATTTTGCCGGATATAATTATAACGGGCATACCGAAATTTTTGCCGAAAAAACAAAAACAAAAGATTATGTAATGATGTTTTACGGAGACAAGTTAAAAACAGCTCTTGTTACAATACATGTTCCTTTAAAAGATGTTCCGTTTTTAATTACAAAAAATAAAATAGAAAAAACAATCAGGATAACAGGTAAAGCTTTAATTGAAAGATTCGGAATAAAAAAGCCGAAAATTGCGATTGCGGCTTTTAATCCGCATTCCGGCGAAAATAATATGTTCGGAGACGAAGAGGAAAGAATAATAATACCGGGGATAAAGGCTGCCGAATCAAAACAATACAAACTTTTTGGACCAATTTCCGGAGATACGGTTTTTTACCGCGCGATAAAAAAAGAGTATGACGCCGTTATATCAATATATCATGATCAGGGGCTTATTCCTTTTAAAATGATACATTTTCAAGACGGAGTAAATACTACATTAGGGCTTCCGATAATAAGAACCTCCGTTGCTCACGGAACCGCTTATGATATTGCAGGAAAAGGCAAGGCAAATCATAGAAGTTTATTGGCTGCGATTAAGCTTGCGGCTCTTCAAAGTAGAGACGTTGCATAGAACGTCGAAATTAAAATTATAACTATTTAAAAATATTATATAAATTTGGAAATAAAAACGGATAAATAAGGATAATGAATAAAATTGTAGTAAAAGGGGCAAGACAGCATAATCTTAAAAACGTAGACATAGAAATTCCTGCGAAAAAACTTGTAGTTATTACTGGACTTTCGGGCTCCGGAAAATCTACCCTTGCTTTTGATACCCTTTATGCTGAAGGACAAAGGCGGTATGTGGAATCCCTTTCAACTTATGCAAGACAATTTCTCGGCAAAATGGATAAGCCAGATGTTGATCTTATAGAAGGATTATCGCCGGCTATAGCAATAGAACAGAAAACGGCAAGTCATAATCCCAGATCAACCGTAGGAACAGTTACGGAAATATACGATTATCTACGGTTACTTTACGCCAGAGCAGGCTCGATTCATTGTTATAAATGCGGAAAAGAAATCACCTCTCAAAGCATAGATCAGATACTAGAAAGCGTAATGAGCCTTGAAACGGGAACAAAAATAATAGTTTTGGCTCCGTTATTAGAAGGACAAAAAGGAACGCATAAAGCCCTTTTAAATAAACTTAAAAAAGAAGGCTTTGCCAGAGTGAAAATAAACGGGGAGTTATACAATATAGAGGAGACGCCTGCGCTTGATAAAAATAAAAAACATCGGATACAGGTTGTTATAGACAGACTTGTTATAAAAGACGAAATAAAAAAAAGGCTTGCCGATTCTTTAGAGCTTGCAATTGATAGATCCGGCGGAACGGTTATTATAGAGATACCGAAAGAAACATCCCTTTTTTTCAGCGAAAAAGCCGCATGTATCGAATGCGGAGTCGGCTATAAACCGTTTGAGCCGGCATCCTTTTCATTCAATTCTCCGCAGGGAGCATGCTCCGAATGCGGCGGATTAGGCGCTGCAAGCGAATTCGACCCCGACCTTATAATCCCTGATGAAAGATTATCTTTAAGAGATGGCGCTGTAAACTTATGGAAAAGCAGAAATTCGGTATATTTTGTTGAATTTTTGGAGGCTTTAACCGCCTTTTATAAAACAGATATATATACTCCGTTTAAAGATTTGCCGGAAAAATTTAAAAATATTCTGCTTTATGGCTCAAATGCTGATAAAATACCCTTTAAATACGAAAAAGGCTCAAGGGTTTATACATATTATAAAACTTACGAAGGAATCATTCCGAATTTTAAAAGACGCTATAAAGAGACCGATTCCGGCTGGTCTCGAAGAGAAATGGAAAAATTTATGAACATTACTCCTTGTCCCAAATGTTTAGGAGCAAGATTAAGCAAACAAAGCCTTTCGGTTAAAATAGGCGGATTAAACATATATCAATTTACAAATTTAAGCGTTGAAAAAGAAATAAATTTTGTAGAAAATTTTCAATTAGAGGGTAAAAAAAAAATTATAGCGGAAAAAATAATAAAAGAGATTAAAGAAAGACTCGGTTTTTTAAAAGATGTAGGGCTTGGTTATCTTACCTTATCGCGCTCCGCTTCCACCCTTTCCGGCGGAGAAAGCCAAAGAATTAGGCTTGCCACGCAAATAGGTTCAAAACTTACAGGAGTTCTTTATGTATTAGACGAGCCGAGTATAGGACTTCATCAGCGGGATAACAGAAGACTTTTATCAACCCTTTTTAAAATGCGCGATTTGGGAAATACGGTTCTTGTAGTAGAACATGACGAAGAAACAATGCTTGCAGCAGATCATATAATAGATATGGGACCCGGAGCAGGAATAAACGGGGGTAAAGTTATATTTACAGGCTCGCCCCAAGAATTGATAAAAGATGAAAAATCTTTGACAGGTTTATATCTTTCAAGAAAAAAAGAGATCAAAATTCCTGAAAAAAGACGCAAAGGAAACGGTGCAAAGCTTCGATTAATAAAAGCTTCGGCGCATAATTTAAAAAATATAAATGTAAATCTGCCGTTAGGATGCTTCATAACCATTACAGGAGTATCAGGTTCCGGAAAATCTACCCTTATTCAAACATTACATAAAGCTTTGGAAAACGGATTGGGGAATAAAAAAACCGCTTCGGGCATTAATTTAGAGGAGATACAGGGGTTAGAATATGTAGATAAAATCATAAATATAGACCAGTCTCCAATAGGAAGAACCCCGCGATCCAATGCCGGAACATATACGGGATTATTTACATATATAAGAGAGCTTTTTGCAAAGACCCCAGAGGCAAGAATGCGCGGGTATAAGCCCGGACGTTTCAGTTTTAACATAAAAGGAGGCAGGTGCGAATCCTGCTTTGGAGACGGCATAATAAAAATAGAGATGCACTTTTTGCCGGATGTTTATGTGGCATGCGACATATGTAACGGAAAAAGGTATAACCAAGAAACCCTTGAAATAAAATACAAAGGAAAAAACATAGACGACGTTTTAAATATGACCGTTAATCAGGCAAAATTTTTTTTTGAAAACATATTGAATATACGTTCCAAATTAGAAACATTACAAGATGTAGGGCTTGGTTATATTAAAATAGGGCAGCCCGCCACAACTTTATCTGGCGGAGAGGCTCAGAGAATAAAACTTTCAAAAGAGCTTTCCAAACGATCTACCGGAAAAACCTTGTATATGTTAGACGAGCCTACTACTGGGCTGCATATAGAAGATATTGCAAAACTTTTGGAAGTATTAAACAGGCTTACGGATGCAGGAAATACCGTTATAGTTATAGAGCATAATCTTGAAGTTATAAAATCTGCGGATTATATAATTGATCTGGGTCCGGAAGGAGGAGACGAAGGAGGAAGCGTCGTAGCTTTCGGAGCGCCTGAAGATATAGCAAAAAACCGTAATTCTTATACAGGGCAGTTTTTAAAAAAACTATTTAACCCTATTGCTCCTTGAACAACAAAGTCTGTATTAAACATAAATCAAGTATTAAAATTTCAGCATAACGCAGACAATAAACGCCGGGCTTTATTATTCCAAAAATAGTAAGGCGCTTGAAAAACTTTCAAGCGCCTTACTATTTTGCTTTATCGGCAGCTTATTAATGAGCGCCGAGCAGGCTGGCGATTGCCGCAGCCTGCGGATGAGCATAAATGAGTATTAATGAGACTACCAAAGCATAAATACACAAAGACTCAATCATAGCAAGACCGATAAGTAGGGTAACGGTTACTTTGCCGGAAGATTCCGGGTTTCTGGCAATACCTTCAACCGCCGATTTAAGGCCTAATCCCTGAGCAATACCGCAGCCAAAAGCCGCTACTGCAATACATAAACCTGCCGCAGTTACGCAAGCAATAAAAAATTTCAATGCATCTGCTTCCATTAAATAATCCTCCTTAAATAAATAAAATTAAAAATCACTTCTTCCTATTTCCAATAAAACCCCATAAGAGAGTTATAAACAACAAATTAATGCGCATGCTCCATAGCGCTTGTAAAATACATAATAGAGAGCAAAAAGAAAACAAAAGCCTGTACCAGCGCTACAAAAATACCCAAAGCCATAATTGGCAGAGGAGCGAAAAACAGACCCGCAAGTCCGAAAAGAATACCGAGAACAAGCTCGTGTCCCATCATGTTTCCGAAAAGACGGAACGTAAGAGATAAAATTCTTGCAAGATGTCCTATTATTTCAATCGGAAAAATAATAGGAACCATCCACCAGACAGGTCCTAAAAAATGTTTGATATATTTTGCTCCATGATATTTAACGCCCAGAACATGAGTAAATACTACAACCGTTAAAGCGCATGCAAGCGTAGTGTTAATGCTTGCCGTAGGAGGAAAGAAACCTGGCACAAGTCCTATAAGGTTACTTATAAAAATAAAGATAAATACCGTTCCGGCTAATGGAAAAAGCCATCTACCTTCCTCTCCTGTTACGCCGACCATAAATTCTTCAATTCCGGATATTAGTATTTCAAACAGGTTTTGCGCTTTTCCAGGAACAATGTTGATACTTTTAGTAGCTATTATCCCGAATACTATAAGAAGAATCATAACTATCCACATATAAACCACATGAGGATAATTACTGGCAAAATCTCCGAGACCAAACAATTCAAACAGTTTTACTAAAAAAAGATATGGATGTACCACCTTACGTTGCCTCCTTGAAAATAATTTTTTTAAGCTCGCATAATACCGCAAGCATTATACTTGCCACAACCACCGATAAACCGGCAATAAGACCCAGCGGATCTACATATTTTGTTGAAATAAGAAAAAATATAATAATACCGCTTATTGTAAATCGGACATAGTATTTAAACAAAACTAATCTATGATTTGAAATATTAGGGGGAGTAAACGCTTTTTTTAAGGTTTTGTAAAGCAGATGAAAATTTATCGTTACAATCAGTCCGCCAAAAAGAATGCCGCGGGCAAAGCCGGAAGGCATAATTGCAAAACCAAAAAGAACCGCTATAACAAACAGAAACCAGTTTGATCTTGTAACGAATTTTAAAAGGCGTTCCGAAATGTTCATAATTGATTATATGCTATTGATTTTTTAATTTTTTCATAGCGAGCCATATATTTCTGAAACCCGCCGCTATTCCAAGTCCTAAAAAAATAAAAGTTAATATAGGAGCCGTATTAAAAACATATCTGTCAAGGTAAACTCCTACTCCCAATCCTATAAAAATAGCAAGCGCAACGGATAACCCGAGGCTACTGTAATAACCCAATTCTTTCATTGTCCGAAGCGTTTCTTTTTTCATATATACAGACCTTTTAATTCTAACGGCAATATAACACAGGCTTACTATTTAGTCAACCGAGTTTCGATTA
Source organism: Deltaproteobacteria bacterium (assembly GCA_019306065.1). GTDB lineage: Bacteria > Desulfobacterota > Desulfobacteria > Desulfobacterales > JAFDMD01 > JAFDMD01. The sequence continues at coordinate 48,530 of JAFDMF010000013.1, read as the reverse complement.
TATTGCGTTATTTATTCTTTACAGATAAAATATTGCGGGTTTTATAAGGGGAGAAAGCGCTCTTCCCGTTTTAGCAATTTTCCTTCTTGGCATACTTTACAGGTGTCATTTTTTTCTCTTATATTATGGCGTTTTCTAAAAAGGATAACGCTGGATATATAATAAATTTGTCAATCTCATTTTTTTTATTTTTAAACAATACTTGCTAATTGAGGGTATGAATATAATATATTGAAAACTTTTTAACAAGCAAATAACTCATTGTTTTAAATTGATTTTTTTGTATTTTTGCTTTAAGAGAGATTAAAGTCTTTTTTTAAATCTTTTTTTATGTTATTTATTTAACTATAATTTTAGTTAAGGCTATATTATAACAAAAACGAGGTAAAAAAATGACATATAAATGTTTAAAATGCGGCGCTGTTAATGATATTCCGCAAGATAAGAATTTAAACGAGGTTGTTTGCAATTCTTGTAAAGCGCCTCTTACCTCCCGAAATTCAGAATCGGACGGTTCTACAAGCGCGGCTGTAGGATTAATAGGGGGCGCGGCTCTGGGGGCTTCTATTGGCGGTCCCGTAGGAGCTATAATCGGCGGTATTCTCGGCGGGTTTATAGGAAACGAAGCTAAGGGAGTCGGGTAATGTCCTTTGATTCTACGGCATGCGCTATTATCTTTGCTTTGGTCGGCGTATCTATTTTTTTACTAATTGAGATTACAATACAAAAGAGTATTAAACCGATTCACAATGTAATTATTGCATTAGCTTTTTACGGATCTTTTGCCGGATATGAACTTATTAAAGCGGCTTTAGAAGGCGACCCGATTAACCTGCCTGAAGCATGGCGAATTCATTTAAGTATTGCAGGTATAGTTAGTATTGGTTTGGCATTACAACACATTATAAAAACTTTTAAAAAGATTATTAAAAAACAGGATAATTATTAAAAATATTAATATAAATTTTTAAGAGTCTTTTTATTTCTTATCTTAATAATCATATCAAAAAATATACAAGTCTTTTATTTTAAAGCTGGTGCCGAAGGGGAGACTCGAACTCCCACCGAAATACTCCGACTAGACCCTGAACCTAGCGCGTCTACCAGTTCCGCCACTTCGGCTAAAATTTTTGACGCAAGCGGGTTAACTCGGCTTGCGTCCCGAGATAAGAGATAAAAAGGAGAAAAAGCTAAATCTAACAATAGCAAAGTTTAATATTTAAGGTATATCTTTATATGAATTTTTAATATATTGTCAAGTTAAAGATTATAGAGTATTGACGTTTACAAAAATGTTTTTTGATTCTTTTTTGTTTTAAGTTGCAAGAAATTGACTTATATTTTTTGTTAAAATAATTGTAAATTTCAGATTGCAAAACTCTCGCAAATAAAATTAAGATACAAAAAAATGACTATAAGCAACTTTTTTACTGAAATTAATATAAGATTTATGAAAAGGGAGGATTATATTGTATGAATAGGAAATATGCCTAATATGGATACAAAAATTTTAATAAATGCCATTGATCCGGAAGAATGCAGAGTTGCAAAGATTGCGGACAGATTATTGGAAGAGTTTAATATAGAGACCACCGCAAAAAAAATAACGCAGGGTAATATATATAAAGGGACTATAGTAAGAATAGAGCCGGGGCTTCAGGCGGCGTTTGTAGAATACGGAGGCGCAAGACACGGCTTTTTGCAGATGGACGAGATTCATAAAGATTATTTTGCGGATGTAGATGCCGGAAAAAAAACGATTGAAAAGCTTTTAAAACCGGGGCAGGATGTTATAGTTCAGATAGTAAAAGATAGAATTATGAAAAAAGGAGCGGCTCTTACTACCTTTATAAGCCTTGCCGGGCGTTATGTAGTTATTATGCCAGGCAGCAATAATTGTTCCATATCCCGTAAAATCGAAGATGAAAAGGAGCGGAAACGTTTAAAAGATATTGTAAAGAATATAAAACTTCCTAAAGATATCGGAGCAATTATAAGAACCGCCGCCATAAATTACACCAAAACAAAGATAGAAAAAGATATTCGTTATCTTATGCGTATTTGGCGCGACATTAAAGCCGGAATAAAAAAAAATAACGCTCCATGTCTTCTTTACGAAGAGAGCAATATTGCTTTAAGAGTTATACGGGATTCCTTTACGGATGACGTTTCGGAAATACTTATAGACGATTCTATTATTTTTGAAGAAATCAAAGGTTTTATTAATCTTATCTCTCCTAATCATAATAAAATAGTAAAGTTATATACAGGATTAAAACCTATATTTACCAAATACCAGCTTGAAGACCAGATAGCTTCCATTTACAGAAGCCGCGTAAAATTAAAATCCGGCGGTTCAATCGTAATTGCTCAGACCGAAGCTTTAGTGGCTATTGACGTAAACTCAGGCAAAGCGATTCGGAAATATACGGTTGAAGGGACAGCAGCGCAGACAAATTTAGAAGCTGCAGAAGAGATAGCAAAACAGATTAGAATAAGAGATTTGGGCGGATTGATAGTAATAGATTTTATAGACATGAGAGAAAAAAGCAATAAATCCGCAGTAGAAAAAGAGATAAGAAAGCATCTTAAAAAGGATAAAGCAAAAACAAAAGTCGGAAATATCTCTATGTTCGGATTAATGGAGATGTCCAGACAAAGAATAAGACCTTCAATTGAATTTGGTAGTCTTGTAACATGCAGACGCTGCAACGGCAAAGGGCTTGTTCCTTCAAAAGAGACGTTGGGATTAAGTTTTTTAAGAAGGCTTAATTTAGATACCCTTAAAAAGCAAAGCGGAGTTGTAAAATGTATTCTTCCAAAAGAAACGGCGCTGTATCTGCTTAATAAAAAAAGAAAAGAGATTATTGAGTTAGAGGATATAAGAAATATATCAATTAATATCGAATGCGATGATACGATGAATTGCTCGGATTTTAAAATAGTTTATGAAGAATTGAATAATTTAAAGGAGGAACAAAGGACGAAGTCGGACAGCGGGTTTTAAACAATTTGACACTTAAATATAAATAGAGTATCAGAATATTTTTTTTAAAAATCGGTTGTAGGGTAAGAATATAGCCTGATAATCGTATAAATCGAAACAGAGAAATTTTTAGGGAGGTAAATTTTGTTTATAGATACGGCTTATGCAATGGGACAGGCTGGAGGAGGCGCCGCATCCGGATCCGGCGGCGGATTTACGGCTTTTATACCGCTTATACTTATGTTTGTGGTTTTTTATTTTCTTTTAATAAGACCGCAACAAAAAAAGGCAAAAGAGCATAAAAGTATGATAGCAGGACTTAGAGTAGGGGATAAGATTATAACAGGCGGCGGAATTTACGGCGAAATTATGGCAATAGACGAGTCTTTTGCTACGGTAGAAATTTCCAAAGAGGTAAATATAAAGATAAACAGAGGCAGCATCGCGGCTTTGATAGGCGGAAATGATAGTGCTTTGCCGCATAAGGATAAAAAGAAGAAAGAATAGAGGTATCGTAGATTGAATAGACTTTTATCAAGAACCGTTCTTGTTTCCGCTGTTTTTTTGGCAGCTTTGTTATATGTAATTCCTACCTTTAAAAACGGCTTATGGCCTTATAAAAAGATTAATTTGGGGCTTGATCTGCAAGGCGGAATGCATCTTATTCTGTCAGTAGATACAGATAAAAGTTTGGAAAGCGCATTAGAAAATATATATAATCAAATAAGAGACGATATTAGAGCCGAAAAAATATATCCTGCAAATATCAGTATAACGGATAATAAAAAAATATCTTTTAAAATGAAAGAAGAGGGTGAGCATTTTAAAAAGCTTCAGGAGCTTTTAGATAACAATTATAGAAACATGAGGCTGCTTGATAAAAAAACCGAAAACGGATTTATTTATCTTGATATAGATTTTCCGGAAAAAGAGGCTCAATATATAAAAAGTATGGCGGTTCGTCAGGTATTAGAGACAATACGCAACAGAATAGATCAATTCGGAGTCAGCGAGCCTGATATACGCATGCAGGGCAAAAAAAATATTTTAATCCAGCTGCCTGGAGTAAAAGATACCAAACGAGCAAAAAAGCTTATAGGCAAAACCGCGCTTTTGGAGTTTAAACTTCTTAACGAAACAGCCGATATAACTTCCGCATTAACCGGAAATATACCTCCGAATTCGGAAGTGTTATATCAGATAGAAGAAAATCCGGATACCAACAGAATTATTAAAACTCCGTATCTTGTTAAAAAAAGAACGCTTCTTACAGGCGCGTATCTTACGGACGCAAAGGTTCAAATAGATTCTCAATATAACGAACCTTACGTTTCTATAGATTTTGATAGAAAAGGCGGAGAAATATTTGCCAAAATAACCGAAGCGAATGTTGGAAAACGTCTTGCAATAGTATTGGATAATAAAATCTATTCTGCGCCCGTAATTCAGGAAAAAATAAGCGGCGGTGCCGCAAGAATTACAGGTTCTTTTACTACAGAAGGCGCCCACGATCTTGCTATAGCCCTTAGAGCCGGAGCGCTTCCCGCTCCGGTTAAAATAATAGAAGAAAGAACAGTAGGGCCTTCTTTGGGTTCGGATTCGGTTAAACAGGGGCTTTTATCCATATATATAGGCGGATTAATAGTAATAGTTTTTATGTTTGTATATTACGGAGTTGCAGGTTTGGTTGCCGATGTTGTTCTTATGTTCAATATGCTTTTAATAGCCGCCGGACTTGCGGCTTTTGAAGCTACCTTAACATTGCCGGGCATAGCCGGAATCATACTTACAATAGGTATGGCGGTGGATGCCAACGTAATAATTTATGAAAGAATAAGAGAAGAGATTGGAATAGGCAAACCTCCGAGCGCGGCTTTAAAAGCAGGGTTTGACAGATCCGCGCTTACTATTTTAGATGCAAATATTACAACGCTTATTGCGGCGTTAGTGTTATTTCAATTTGGAACAGGCCCTGTTAAAGGGTTTGCGGTTACTTTAAGTTTGGGAGTTTTATCAAGTATGTTTACCGCTCTTATTTTTTCTAGACTTGTATTCGATTATATGTTTGTAAAATTTAAAGTAAAAAAATTCAGCATAGGATAGTCAAACTTTTTGCAGTATCTTATGATGGTTTATAAAGCGGATTTTTTATCCGCTTTATAAAATAAAAAATACTAAAAAAAGGAAGGGAACAGTAAATGCGGTTTATAAAGCCTGATATAAATATTGGATTTATAGCAAAAAGAAAAATAGGCTTTGCGGTTTCTTGTATAATGATACTATTAGGCATAGCCTCTTTAATTATCAAGGGAGGACCTAGACTGGGAATCGATTTTGCGGGCGGAACAGTCATACAAATAAAGTTTGAAAAAAGCATAACCCTACAAGAGATAAATGATGTCTTTGAGGCTATAAATTTTGATAAATCTTCTGTGCAGGAATTCGGAGATAAAAAAGATAAAGAATTTTTAATAAGAGCAAATACTGAAATAACAGATGAAGAATTCGGAACAAATTTTCAGAATGCTTTAAAAACCTTTTCCGATAATAAAGCCGAAATAAGGCGGGTAGAGGCGGTAGGTCCTCAGATAGGAAAAGAATTAAGAGAAAAAGCGCTTTTTGCGATATTTTTTGTGATTTTGTTTATTACAGTATATATTTCCGGTAGATTTGAATTGAAATGGATATTAAGCGGAGTTGTAGCCGGCGCTTTGATGGGGGCGGTTTACGGATTATCCCTTTTTAAAACAGGCATACCGATTCTTATACTTGCCGCATTTATCATTAGCTTAACGCTATTTTGGCTGCTGCGCTTAAAATATGCGATGGGAGCTGTAGCCGCGTTAATACACGATGTTATTATAACCGTAGGCATATTTTCGATATTAGATAAAGATTTTACCCTTCCTATTATTGCCGCGCTTCTTACAATAATAGGATATTCTCTTAACGATACCATAATAGTATTTGACCGAATAAGAGAAAATTTAAAAAAAAATCATAAAGAAAGCTTTGAAAATATAATTAACAAAAGCGTTAACGAAACATTAAGCAGAACGATTCTTACATCTTTTACGACCCTGCTTGTTTTAACCTCCTTGTTTATATTTGGCGGAGGAATTATTCACGATTTTGCTTTTGCTATGATTATCGGAGTGTTAGTAGGAACATATTCTTCAATATTTGTGGCGAGTCCCATACTAATTATGTATGGCAAAAAGAGTGTTGCATAACTTCGTCCTTTGTCTATTTTCGGCATCATATTTTAATTTCAATCCTCGGCTTATTTTTAATAAGCCGAGGATTGAAATTTTTGTAAGCTGTAAAAACCAACAAATTTGCTATCTAATCTGAATATAAACAGAGGAAACGTTCATGATTATATTATAGACACAAAAAAGAATGATTATTACGATATTTCGTATTTAACGGAATGAAGAATTTTTTCTATAAATATTTAGTCCCTGACAGAATTTGGAATATTAGGCTAATTTAAAAGTCCTGTAGAGACAAAATATTAAAATCTGAATATCAACCGGAAGAAAGGATAAAAATGAAACCGTATCAAATAGCAGACAAGGTATATAGCGTAGGAGTAATAGATTGGAACATAAGAGATTTTCACGGATACACCGTCCCTGACGGAACGTCGTATAACGCTTTTTTAATATTAGATGAAAAAACGGTTTTAATAGACACTGTCAAAAAAGAATTTACAAGTAAATTTATAGATAACATATCCGAAATAATAGATCCGAAAAAAATAGACATAGTTGTAAGCAACCATACAGAAATGGATCATTCCGGCGCGCTGCCTCACATAATGATAAAAATAGGGAATGACAAACCGCTATACTGTTCTAAAATGGGCAAAAAAAATCTATATCTTCATTTTAAACAAAACTGGAACTTTAAAGAGGTTGAAAACTACGGGGAGCTTAACATAGGCAAAAAAAACCTGATATTTTTGGAAACAAGAATGATACATTGGCCGGATAGCATGTTTACATACATTAAAGAGGACGGCATACTATTTTCCAGCGACGGTTTCGGACAGCATTATGCGGGTTTTGAAAAATATGCGGATAAAAGTGAAGAAGATATATTTGAGCATGCAAAAAAATATTTTGCAAACATACTATTATTGTACTCGCCGAAAATTAAAAAACTAATATCTGATATAATCGGTTTAAATCTGAACATAAAAACAATATGTCCCGATCATGGGCTGTTATGGAGAAAAAATCCCGAAAAAATAATAGAAGCATATATAAAATGGTGCGATCAAATACCTGAAAAAAAAGCCGTAATAATATACGATACAATGTGGAAAAGCACAAAAATAATTGCAGAAAAAATAGCCGAAGGCATAGCAGAATCAGGAGTTGCGGTAAAACCGCTAAAATTAAGAGACACGCACAGAAGCGACATAATAGCCGAACTTTTCGATGCAAAAGCCGTAGTCGTAGGCTCTCCTACAATGAACAACAACATGTTTCCTACAGTTGCAGACATTCTAACCTACATAAAAGGATTAAAACCCCAAAACAAAATAGGCGCGGCTTTCGGATCTTACGGCTGGAGCGGAGAAGCTGTAAAACAGATAAACCAACAGCTTGAAACAATCGGAATAAAACCTATAGACGAAGGATTAAGACTTTTATACATACCGGACGAAGAAGGGCAAAACAAAGCTTTTGAATACGGCAAAAAAATCGGCGAAGCCGTAAAAGCGGCTTAAAACAACATAATGAGCATAACAGCATATAAAGCTCGCTTTATAGCCGTAAGCCCGCAAAACATACTTGAAAACAGATACATAAACATCAAAGCCGGAGCCGTTATAGAGATTTCGACGCGCATCCTTCCCCAAACAGCGCGAATAATAAACCTCGGAGACGGCATAATAATACCGGCTTTGATAAATACCCATACCCATCTTGAACTTTCTGCCTTTAAAAACAAAATACCATATAACTACGGATTTAAAAAATGGGTAAAAACCCTGCTTGAAAAAAGAGAAAATACAGATAAAAAAAACCTTATAAACGCTGCAAAAACTACAGCAACACGACTTTTAAATACAGGATGCGCCGCATGCGCTGAAGTATCCACATTAAAAATTACAAAACAAATCTTTACAAAGTCGCCTCTCGCAGGAGTATGGTTTGAAGAAAAACTTAAAAACAACCTTTCGGACTTCAAAATAGATAAAACAGAAGCGCAAAAAAACAAATACTATTCTTATGCAGGGCATGCTCCGCATACAACATCTCCGCTTCTACTTGCCCAATTAAAAAAACAGACCGAAAAAGCCTCTCTTCCCTTTTCGATTCATACAGCAGAATCTGCCGAAGAAATAGAATTTATAACAACCGCAAAAGGAAAATGGGCGGATTTTCTTACAGAAAGAAAAATAGATTATAAAAACTGGGGAATTCCTGCAAAAAGCCCGGTTCAATATCTTTACAACCTGAACATATTAAATCCGCGTACAATACTTGTCCATCTTACCTTTGCAACCGAAGAAGACTTGTGCATAATAAAAAACAGCGGCGCAAACATCTGTTTATGTCCGCGTAGTAATCAAAACCTGCACGGCAGGCTGCCGAATATAGAAAAAATAACACAACTCGGCATAAACGCATCCCTTGGGACAGACAGTTTGGCAAGCGTGGACACTCTGGACATATTAGACGAAACCGCTTTTATCGCCAAAAAATATTCGGCAATATCCGCCGAAAACCTGCTTGCTATGGCTACAATAAACGGAGCAAAAGCCCTTGGAATAGAAAAATACTACGGAACAATAGAAAAAGGGAAAAAAGCATCTTTTTTATACCTGCCCGTAAAAGAGGCAGACAAAAAAGCCGCTCTAAAAGCGGCGGTAACCAAACAATTTAACGGCGAAAGAGTATTTATCAATTATTAACTTTAATATCCTCCAATTTTTGTAACCATCCGTTAAAATGGAAGCATTTTTTTCTTATATCTTCAATGCCTATGGCTTCGGCAACAGTCTTGCCCATAGCAATTTTTCGGTATCCGGGCATTAACGCAATAAGTCGTTTTCCCGGAGCCTTTGCAGGTTCTTCGTCTATCTCTTCAGGATTATCTTTATAATCTTTAAGTATTTTACTAATTTCGGATACCTTTATATTTGTTTTTTCAGCCAATATATTTGCATCGCTAAAAAGAAGAGCCTCAAACTCATACATCGAAAAATAAGGAATAAAACGTTTTTTTACATTATAGTCCGATAAATCCTTTTCAATCTCCTTAAAAGTTGCATTTTCCAAAATATTTGCTTTATCCTCGGCGGTAACAGACAAACCGCCTTTTATCCGATCTTCCGCTTCCGCTTTTCCGGTCCAATCCGAATCGATTTTAAAATAATCAAGCATAGTAGATATATAAGTATCTTGCCGCTGTTTTAAAAAAATTTCTATATGCTTTTTTACCCTTTTAAAAGAAACATTACCCCCTTTATGACCGGGTTTTCCGAGTATTGAAGCATACAAATCAATTCCTTTTGCAGACATATAAGGCGCAAGCACAGTTTTTACAAAATGTTGTTCCGTCTGCCCTTCTACAATAATATTAATCGTAATTCTATTCATAACCCGGCGTTCCCTCAATAATATTTTTTCGCCAGAGCTCTCCGAGCGAATAATCCTCAAGCCACAAATTAAAATCTGCCTTATCAAGCCGTTTTAAAATAGATTCTCCCTTATTTCTATCAACCACAACAATATCTTGCGGCTCAAAAAAATCTACAAGAGCCGGAGATTGAGTAGATATTATAAGCTGAGTTTTGTTTGCGGCAGACTTAATAAGTTCCGCCAAAATTTCAATCGCATAAGGATGAAGCCCCAATTCCGGCTCGTCAATAATCATAGTAGAAGGCAAATAAGGCTGCAATAATGCAACCGCCAAACAAATAAACCTAAGAGTTCCGTCTGATAAATGACTCGGTTTAAGCGGATAATCGAAACCTTTATGATGCCAAAGAAGACGCGCTTTTTCGTTTAAATCCGGCTTTAAAATAAAATTTTCGAAAAAAGGGGCAGTCAAACGGATTGTATCTATAATACGGTCATAAACATCCTTTTTTCTAGCTTTCAAATAAAGTAAAAAAGGGGCAATATTGGCAGCGTCAAACCTAAAATAATCATTATCATAAACAGATTCGGAACGGCGCATAGGAGAAAATTTGCTTGTATCGTGAAAATGATAAATTCTCCATGAATCAATAGCGTTATAAATATGACGCGGAACTTCAGATTTACTCTTCATATTTTCAAGCAATTTGGGACGATAATGCCCGCTTCCCAAATTATACCAACCTTGAGAATAATGTATATAATGATTCGCCTCATCATTTATCATAAAGGTTTCATCCGAGGTAGGAGCAAGTTTAAAACGGTAGCCGTTAGCTCCGAACATCAGCTCCGTTTCAATATTTTCCGTTATTTTAGGTCCGTTAAACAAAAAATCGTCGCTTCCTCCTCCGTCCGCCACATAAGTTTGTAAACTCGGGCTTTTCAGCCCGGGCAAAGGAAGTTCCATCATAGCGCGAATCATACGAAAAAAATCTATAAAATTACTTTTTCCCGCTCCGTTTGCTCCTATAAGAACATTTATGCTTTTAAGCTCAAATTTCTCAAGAGACTTTATAGACTTAAAACCTTTTATGGTAATCTTATTCAATGGGTATGCCATAATTGTTTCCTTAAATTAAGATACAAAATATAAAATAATTCTACGCTTCAGGCAAAAATTTTACGTGTTAATCGTAGAATTAATATCAAAAAATCGGCGATTAGCAAACAAAAAATTATGTCCGCTCAAAAAATCGTCTCAAATAAGCAGGCTTAATCTTATTCCTCTTGTTCCTTATATCTTTTGCTTGAATAAACCTTTTTTTAATAATATATGCCTTCTGATAAGTTGCGGTAGTAAAATATCCTCGGTCGCTTGATTTAAAGCATTGTATAAAAAAAAAATCATAATAAAAATACAAACAGAGGAAAGCCCCGTAACTGAAAAAATTGTAGACACAGAAAAGGACGATTATAAAAAGGTAAAGGAAACAATAAAGTGATTTCTCGCTTCGCTCGACAAGACGGGAAGGATTTTTTTTTGCCCTGTAATGCCCGTCTGTTATTTTTGCCTGTCATTTCGACGAGCGCAGCGAGAAGAAATCCCTTAATTAAAATATAAACAGAGGAAAAAAATGACTTCCCAAAATACCATTGCAAAAACTTTAACAGATTCAAGAGCTAAACTGTTTGATAAAGATCAAAAAATAATTTCAAAAAACGCGGATGAAGGCGGCTGCGGAGTAACCGGCTTTATCTGCTCGATTCCGGTAAAAGGAAAACATATTTATAAACCTTCGGTTCAGATGCACAACAGAGGCAACGGCAAAGGCGGCGGAATAGCCGCGGTAGGGCTTTGCGCCGAAGATTTGGGAGTTCCTCAAAAAATTCTTGATTCTCATTATCTGCTTAACGTAGCGCTTCTTGATAAAAAATTCCGAAAGGATGTGGAAGCCGCAAATATAGACCCTTTTTTTGATATTTATGACGGCGGAATTATTCCTTCGGTAAAAGATTATAGAAAAATTGACGGGCTTGAAGTTCAACCTCCTGATGCGCTGCGCTATTTTGTAAGGGTAAAAGAAGAAGTTTTGGAACAATTTATCAGGCAAAACAGGCTTCAGAAACTTGAACGTGAAAAAGCGGAAGATGAATTTGTTTATCAAAATTCGATCCGCTTAAATAAAAATTTCTATTCTTCTCTTGGCGAGCAAAAAGCATTTGTTTTGTCTCATGGAAAAAATATGATGATCTTAAAGATTGTCGGATACGCCGAAAACGCGGTTTTATATTATAAGTTAGAAGATTTTAAAGCTCATGGCTGGATTGCTCATCAAAGATACCCTACCAAAGGAAAAGTGTGGCATCCAGGAGGCGCTCACCCTTTTATAGGGATGCATGAAGCTTTGGTTCATAACGGCGATTTTGCAAATTATCATGCAGTAAGCGAATATCTTAAACAGCATAATATTTTTCCTCAGTTTTTAACAGATACTGAAGTGGCGGTTTTGATGATAGATCTTCTTAAAAGAACTTACCAATATCCTACCGAATATGTAATAGAAGCTATCGCGCCCACTACGGAATACGATTTTGATCTTTTGCCCGCCAAAAAAAAGGAGATATACAGATATATTCAATCGTCTCATATAAACTCTTCGCCAGATGGTCCTTGGTTTTTTATAATAGCAGAAAACAATCCGTCCGAAAAAACTTTTAAGCTTATAGGAATTACAGATACTTCTATGTTAAGACCGCAGGTTTTTGCTTTGCAGGATTCAGAGGTTAAAATCGGTTTAATCTGTTCTGAAAAGCAGGCGATTGACGCAACATTAGAAAGCCTTGCCGAAGAAGATAACAGATTTTGCCCTGTAGCCGATATTTACTGGAACGCAAGAGGCGGAAGCGCTACAGACGGCGGCGCCTTTATCTTTACGGTAAAAGATGACAAAGAGAATAAAGGCAAGAAGACTCTTGTATGCTCAAATAAATTCGGAGATATAATAACCGCTCCTTATAAACAAAAAAATTTTGAAAAAGAGACAAAAAACGCAAAAAATAAAGATGCGGATAACCTTTTTAATATAATTGATAAAAAGATAGAAACCGAACCTTTAAAAATTTTAAAAGACTTATGCAAAGCTTATATGGAGGTTTCCGATTATAAAGAAACAGACTCTTTATTAGACAAGCTTCTATCTTATGCAAAAAAAGGAGATGAACCTAAAGAAAAAGCAATAGAGATTTTAACTTACCTTAATGATATGCACTATTATATCGGAGATAAAAAAAGAAGTTTGATTCTTGCGGCAGTAAGAAAAAGGCTTGATAAGATTTTTGCCTCAACCGCGCTTTTAAAAATTAACAATGGAGAATCTATCTACGCTTATATAGATAAAAAAAACGCTGCCGATATAAGAGCGCCGAAAGAAAAAGAGAGGCTTTTGGTAATAAGCGCTGTAGATTTTCCGCCAGAGGGAGACGATTGCGACGCTACCTTTATTTGCAGAGCTTATAGATTAGGCTGGAAACGTTTTATATGTTACGGATATAAAGGGCAAAGATTTTGCGGATGCGGTTTTTTAAAAAACTCAAACGGAGTAAGAATAGATGTTTACGGAAGCTCGGGAGATTATCTTGCTTCCGGAATAGACGGGCTTGAAATTTATGTTCATAATAACGCTCAGGATCAGCTAGGGCAAATTATGAAAAGCGGCAAACTTGTAATATACGGAGACGCTGGGCAGACTTTTATGTATGGCGCAAAAGGCGGAGATGTTTTTGTAATGGGAAATCTTGCCGGACGCCCCCTTATCAATGCCACAGGCAGCCCTAAAGTTGTTATTAACGGAACATGTCTTGATTATCTTGCGGAATCTTTTATGGCTGGAGATCCTTTAAACGGCGGAGGTTTTGTTATATTAAACGGAGTTGAATTCAACGAAGAAGGAAAAGTTGTCTCTTTAAAAAACCCTTATTCAGGGTCGAATCTTTTTTCTCTGGCATCAGGAGGCGCAGTTTATATAAGAGATTTTTACAAAACAATTCAAAAAGAGCAGTTAAACAGAGGAGAAATAGCTCAATTAACCGATGCGGACTGGAATTTAATATTGCCATATCTTAAAGAAAATGAAAAACTATTTGGCATTTCCGTAAGAAATGATCTGCTGAAAGTATCGGAGCAAATAAAAGATTATAATGAAGTATATTGTAAGATACGCCCCGTATAACAAAGTATTTTGCCTATTTTCTGCGTTCCGAAGCGAATAAGCAAGAAGCGGAGCAAACAATTTGGAAAATCTTCTAACAAATTTAAACTGGATTAATCCAAGATGCGGCAGAGGTGTCGGACTCCCAAGCGGTCACTTTCGATATTTTTACCCCTGCTGCTTCTTTATTTAAAAGCTTTTCTATTTCCAAGCCTATATAACGGGCTATATTTTCGGAAGAAGGGGGGAATTTTTCTGTAAAAAGCGGAAGTTCGTTTAAAAATTTATGATCTAAATTGTTTATAACGTTTTTAAGATTTTGTTTTATTATTCCGAAATCTAACAAAACACCGCTGTTATCAAGCTTTTTACCTGTTGTAAAAACCTCTATTTTCCAATTATGACCATGCAGATTTTCGCATTTTCTACCAGTTAAATCAAGCTGATGCGCGGCTGCAAAATTTGTAACAACCTTTAACTCAAACATTGATTACATCCTTATTTATTTAAAAATTTTTTTATTTTATTGGAAAGCTTTTTCGATTCTAACTTTTCAAATTCTTTAAGCAGTTTTTTCTGTTTAGCATTAAGTTTTGTAGGGGTTTTTACCTCTATTATCATTATTTGATCCCCTTTTATATTCCTATTTCTAATATCAGGAATACCATCCTGTTCAAAACGTAAAATATCTCCGCTCTGTATCCCTTCCGGTATTTTTAACTCTTTTTCTCCTTTTAGAGTTTCAACTTTAATGGTATCTCCCAAGGATGCCTGAACAAAACTTATAGCGACGCTACAGATAATATCGTTGTTTTCTCTTTTAAAATATTGATGAGGCTCAACATTTATAAATACATACAGAACTCCGTCTGATCCGCCGTTTTCTCCGGGTTCTCCTTCTCCGCTTAATTTTAGACGAGCGCCGCTGTAAACTCCGGCGGGTATTTTTAAAGATACTGTTTTATCAATTCGCTTTTTACCTCTTCCCCTACACTTTCCGCAAGGAGAATCTATTATAACCCCATGACCTGCGCATTCGGAACATTCCATCCGCAGAGTAAAAAACCCTTGTCTTTGATCAACCTGTCCTGTTCCGCCGCATTTAAAACATACTTTCGGCTGAGCTCCGGGCTTACATCCGGAACCGTAACATCCGGAACATGTTTCATCTTTAGTTATATTAATTTCGGTATTTGTTCCAAATGCGGCTTGTTGAAATGTTAAGGTTAAATCATAACGAATATCCGCTCCTCTTTTTATTCGGGGAGCGTTTCTTTTACCTCCTCTTTGCGAAGAGAATCCGAAAAAATCTTCGAATATATCTCCGAAACCGGAAACAATATCTTCAAATCCTTTAAAATCGGAAAACCCGGTTCTGTTTAATCCTTCATGCCCGAATTGATTATATCTTCTTCTTTTTTCAGTATCTCTAAGAACTTCGTAAGCTTTGGAGGCTTCTTTAAATTTTTCTTCCGCCTCTTTATTACCCGGATTTTTATCAGGATGAAACTTAAACGCTTTTTTTCTGTAAGCGGTTTTTATTTCATCTGCAGACGCCTCTTTTCCCACCTCTAAAATATCATAATAGCAACGTTTATCTGTCATTTATGCCTTCCCGACTTTTTTAAAATCATAATAAAGGATTATTTCTTCTCCTTTTAAAAGGAGTAATTAAAATTAAATAATTAAAAGTTTCCTCACTTTTTAATATAATCCGTTTTTTTTAAAAGTGTTGTTATTGACAACTTCAATAAAACACATATAAATTATTTAACATTAATACTTAATAGAAGGTTGTCAATGAATAATACCAATATATTTATAAGAAAAATGTTTAACGCGATAGCTCCGAAATACGATTTTTTAAATAGGCTTTTAAGTTTGGGTCAAGATATATACTGGCGTAAAATAATGGCGGCTTCTGTTGGCGGCGTAAAAAATCTTCTTGATACAGCCTGCGGAACCGGAGACGTAGCCTTTGAAATTGCAAAGAGGTATAAAAAAATTAAAATTTACGGAACCGATTTTTCGGAAGAGATGCTTCTTATAGCGCAAAAAAAAAAGGATATAACAGATTATACAAACCTATTTTTTGTTGCCGCAGACGCTCTTTTGCTTCCTTTTGAAAATAACCATTTCGATGTCGTAACAATAGCTTTCGGAATAAGAAATATAGAGGATAAAAAGCGAGTTTTAACGGAGTTTATAAGGGTATTAAAACCGGGCGGATCGGTTTTGATCTTAGAACTTACGGCTCCGGAAAACCGTTTTTTTATGGAGCTTTACATGTTGTATTTTAAAAAGATTCTTCCTTTAATAGGCGGGCTGTTTTCAAAAAATTTTCAGGCTTATAAATATCTGCCGGACTCTGTTATGAAATTTCCAAAAACTTCTGAATTCGTTAAAATGATGGAAAAATTCGGTTTTAAAAATATCAGGATTAAAAAATTAAGCTTAGGGGTTGCCACTCTTTTTACAGGATATAAAAATTAAGCGAATTAAACTTTTTATTCTTGCTTTTTGTAAAATGAATGATAGCGAAACAGTAAAATCGATGAGTGACTTTAAAACTTATGCCTCGTAAGTAATTAAAGATGTAGTCGATAATAATAAAACAATGATTATAACTTAAAACGGCGAGGCATAAGTCCGTTCTTATGAACAATTACAAGAGAGCATTACTTTGTTAAAAATATTAGCTATTAGTAACAAAAGTTTAAATCAAGGAAAATTCAAACCTGTATCCGAAGCTTTTAAAGAAATGGAGCCAAAATTAATAAGAGGCATTCGATGTGAATTGCAAAGTTTATCTTATTGACGATGCTAAACAAGATATTATTGAACTCTATTTAAGCCGTATCGTATTATATGCCAAATTTACGAATCTAACGTTTATATTCATTCGGTTTTTGAATGGACGCAGGGGAATCTTAAACGTTATTGGGAAAAAGGCTATTACGCGCATAAAATTTTATAACCGAGAAAAGGATTAGAGAATTAACCCGCCGGCGTCTAAAGCCTGAAAATCAAATTATTAATGCCCGCAATAACAATATGTTTTTAAATTCAATATTTTTGCGGCAGCCGAAATTGTAACTCCGTAGAATGTAACAGGCTTGTTTTTATTGATAAAATTGTCGATTGTGCCGTTTACTATGGTAGAACCTGTGGCAAATATTAAATCAGACCATTTTACGGCATCCTTCGTTATATCAGGGGATTCGATTAATATGCCGAAACGCTTTGAGCCTATGTTATCATTATCCATATCCAAAACTCTTACATTATGATCCGCTATAAGCGCTTCAAGAAATCTGGGCTGATACCCTATAAGTAAAATATTATTATAACCGCGTCCAATATCGGATAAACCGCACGCGCATTCTTTAGGTTCATTATCTTTACAATGAACCGTTTTATCGCAAAGTTTAAGATGTCTGAAAATGGCGTTTAATGCGGCTATAAAGCTTGCTCTTTTTTTATTTGAATTTAAGCTTATTTTTAGTAAATCTTCTACGGAGTAATCGGTATTTTCAAACTCTTCGGTAAAAGCCTGTCCTTTTGCGCCTTTAAAAACGGCTTCTACCATTACCTCTTTTCCTTTTATTATGGGATAATCTTCATCCGACGGCTTTCCTATAGCCTCTGAAGCCGAAAGAATTTTGCATCGAATGCTGATATTTTGCCCGGAAAGATTATATTCTTTTATCTTATCTTCCAAAGCTTTTTTTAATCTGTTATATAAATCCATAATTGTTACGCCTTTTTTTAATCCAATGCTATAATTAAATAGAATACGGCTTTTTTCTACGGGAGTTAAATAACTGACCCGTGTTTTCGGTAAAAAGCTTCGATTATATAATTTAATGCTATTAAAAATAAAAAAATACCGAATATTTTTTTTATTATCGGACCCGGAAGATTCCCCGATATTATGGAACCGACAACCGCTCCGGTAAAGCTTATTGGTATTATAGTAGCCAAAGATGTAGCCGCCGCTTTTTTGAAATCGAAATTGAATATAGACATGAGCAACGATACTAGCAGGGTTCCGCCTCCAATGCCTATACACGCGCTAAACAAAGCAACTCCGAAACCGAGTAATATTAATTTTATATTATTATCGGCAGGAGACATAAAATATCTCTAATAACTTTTACTCTATATGACATATTAATACTCTTTCGGCATTTTATTAAGCTGAGAAAGGGTAAATACGGGTCCGTCTTTGCATACGAATTTTTCGCCTATGTTGCATCTGCCGCACATTCCAATTCCGCATTTCATTCTATTTTCCAAAGACATTATTATGTTGTCGTGGCTGTAACCGAGCTGGTCTAATACGGGCTGGGTAAATTTAATCATAGCCGGAGGCCCGCATACTATGGCATAAGTATCTTTGTTTCCTTTGGGAACTTTTTCGCCTACTATGGCGGGAACAAATCCTACGTTATATTTCCAATTCGGATCATCGGTAGAATCTACGGTTATGTGCATATTAATATCATCCCGCTTTTTCCACGCGCTAAGCTCGTCTTTGTATAAAAGCATACCGGGGACTCTTGCGCCATATACTACATTAATCTCTTTAAACTTGTCTCGGTTTGAGGGCTCAAGCATATATATTATGGAGGATCTAAGGGTTGTAAAAGCGAATCCTCCGCCTATTATAACAATATTTTTTCCTTCGAGAAGCTCCCATGGGTAATAATTGCCCAAAGGACCTCGAATTCCCATGATATCCCCTTTTTTCATAGAATGGAGATGGGTTGTAATAAGTCCTACTTTATTAACCGTAAATTTTACGAATCCTTTTTCCGTAGGAGAAGAGGCTATTCCTATGGGTATCTCCCCTTTTCCCGTAACAGAAAGTTCCGCAAATTGACCTGCTTTATAAGAAAATTTTTTTTCCTCTTCGGGGTTTATAAATACGAATTTAAATGTTTTTAAGTTTTTATCTTCTGTTTCGGTTACTATGTCGTCTATACGAACAGGGTATGGTAAATATGGATTCTGCACTTTTGTACTCCATCTTAATTGTTTTATTATATCTGATCTTTTTTATTTTGTTTCTAATTGTTATTACGAATTCATTATATCGCATATGCTGCGTATATCTATATTTACAGGGCAAAGACGTATGCATCGACCGCATCCTACGCATTGGATTCCGCTTTTATATTTATCCTGATAATATTTAAGCTTGTGCATAAATCTTTGTCGGACTCTCTGATATTTTAAATCTCTGGGGTTATGCCCGGAACCGTGCAGAGTAAAAAGGGGAAACATGCAGCTATCCCAGTTTCTCATACGGATTCCTTTTTTATCGGAAATTTCATCCTGTATGTCGAAACACCAGCATGTCGGACATACATAAGCGCATGTTCCGCAGTTGATACAGGCAAACGCCTCTTCTTCCCAAAAAGATGCGTTATATAGTTCTAACGTATCTTTATTTTTTATTTTATCCGTCGAAATAGAGGAGCTTATTTTAGATTCTGCCTCTTTTTTTTGTTTTTCTATCGCCGAAACAGAATTGGCGGGCGCTTCTGTTGTCCAGCCCGCAATCTTTGCGGCTTCCTCTCCTTTTTCGGTAAGAATTTTGCCGATAAAGGAATCGCCTGAAGTTATCAAAAGTATATCAAGCCCTTTTTCGTCAAAAGGACCGGAATTTGCGGTTGTGCAAAAGCATGTAGAATCCGGATTATCGCATGCAAGCCCTATAAATGTTGTAGCCTTATAAGAATTTATCCAAAAGGGATCTTTATACTCTTCGGTATCAAAATTTTTTTCAACTATTCCGAAAGATGCGGAGTCGCATGGTCTTATGCCGAGAATAGCCTGTTTTACATTTTTTTTATTTATAGGTTTGATTATATTGCAGTCTTCGCTGTTTGTATCGGTAGTATAAGAGAACATTTTTTCGGTTTGAGGAAAAACTAAAGATTTGGGCGAAAGACGGGTATTTAAAAACGTCAGATTATTTATGTCTATTTTATCCGAATTTTTAAAAGTTCTTTATTTATACTTACGAGCTTCATAATTGGTTTTGCCTTTTATTTTATAAAATCTTGATAGTCGTTTACTCTAAAATTATCCAATAAGGGACGTTTATCGGTAGTTAATCCCGCTTCCCATTCGTAATGCCGCATAGCGTCGGAATTGAGTTTTCTTGTAAATTCCCTTACTTTTATACTCATAGGACAGGCTCTTTCGCATGCTCCGCAATCGGTACACCTTCCCGCGCAGTGGAACGCCCGCAATATATGGAACGTTTTTACGTCTATTTGATTATCCGCGCTTTTTCCAACCCATTGCGGCGCAGCTTCGTCAACAAAGCATGTGGGGCAATAGCATAAAGGGCATGCATCTCTGCATGCATAACATCTGATACATGCGGATAACATTTCGCTAAAATGGCTCCAGCGCTTATCCGAGCTCATAGCCTCTATTTTTTTAACGTCCTCATACCCGTCTTTTTGATCAGGCTCTTTTATTAGCTCGCCCGCCAATTCGTCATATATAACTGGATTATGATGTGTGCAGGTAATGCAGTTTGCCTGCAACAGATCTTCTCGGTTAAATGTTTTTTCTTTAGCTTTTCCTTTTACTATAACCTTATCGCCTACTTCGGTTACTTGGGTAATCTCATCTTCAAATAACAGAGAGATTTTTCTTTTATCTATCATTTTAAAGCATGGAACGCCTATAATAAAAAGTTGCTCTCTTTTTATTTTATTTTCAACTATAAGCTGCGCTATGTTTCTAGAATCGCAGCCTTTTGCTATTATACCTATTTTCTCTTTTCTGCCTGCCAAATAATTTGCAAGATTGATTCCGCAATTGCCGTCAAATATTAATTTGTCTGCATCTTCGGGGCTTTTTATAAAAGAAGGTCTGCTTGCCATAGGCAAGCTTCCGCTTGAAAAACCTATTATTATATCAACCTTGCCATCTTGGAGTATTTTTTTTGATATTTTTTGTATTTTACTAATATATTCTACCATTTACGCTGCCTTAATTCTATTTATAAATCTTTGATTAGGTCCTAAACTTTTTACCGAGGAAATTACTTCATTTACTACTTTAATAAATTTGGTGGATTCTGCCGAAGATACCCACGAAAAATGCAGCCGTTCCTCTTCAATGCCTATATGTTCCAAAAGTCCTTTAAATAAAGTAAATTTACGACGCGCATAATAATTACCTTCCAGGTAATGACATTCTCCGGGATGTCAGCCTGATACCCATATCCCGTCCACCCCCTGCTTAAAAGCGGACAAAATAAATTTAGGGCTCATTCGTCCGGTACAAGGTATTCTTATTATCCGAAAGTTAGGAGGATACTGCATTCTGCTTACTCCCGCAAGATCCGCTGCGCCGTAACTGCACCAGTTACATAAAAAAGCCAAAATTTTCGGCTCCCAGTCAGACATATTATTCTCCTTTTAATTTAATTTTTTCCCGCAAAAATTTTTTTTTATGCCGCCTCTTCAAATGCGGCGTTTATTTGGGCAAATATCTGATCATTATCAAATCCTTTTAATCGTAATGCGCCGGATCTGCAAGATGCCACGCATAATCCGCATCCTTTGCATAATACGGGGTTAATCTGAGCCTTTCCGGCAAAGAATCTTGCGTCGTCCGGTATAAAAGAGGGCGCTGAATAAGGACATATAGAAACGCATACTCCGCAAGAACTGCATTTAAGAGGCTCGACATCCGCTATTGTTCCTGACGTGCGTATTTTCTTTTTAGCAAGAAGGGTTAAAGCTTTTGCGGCGGCTCCCTTGCCATGAGCTATAGATTCGTCTATGGGTTTCGGATAATGAGCCAAACCGCATAAAAATACCCCGTCCGTAGCAAACTCGCAGGGACCTAACTTTGCATGTTTTTCTATATAAAATCCGTCTTCATTAACCTGGATTTTAAAGAATTTCGCAAGCTTCTGATCTTTATTTGCAACTATGGCGGAAGCAAGAGTTACAAGATCGGCTTCCATTTCAAGATATTGATTTAAAGAGGTGTCCTGGACGGTCACCGAAATTTTTCCGTTTTCGATTTTAATATTCGGCTTGTCGCTTGCAAGGTATCTTATAAAGATAATTCCGGCTTCTCTTGCCTGATGATATAAATATTCTTTTTCTCCGTAAGTTCTTATATCTCTGTATAGGATAAATATATTCATATCAGGGTTTATTTTTTTAAGCTCTAATGCGTTAGTTATAGAATGCGTGCAGCATACTCCGGAACAGTAAGGGCGATTCGGCTCTCTTGATCCTACGCATTGAATAAAAACCGCAGATTTCAGACCTTTTAAAGAGTTATCGTTATTAATAAATTTTTTATCAAGATCTAAGCTTGTTATTATTCTTTTATCCTCTCCGTATAGATATTCGGTAGGCTTTAAAGCGGTTCCGCCTGTAGCTATTACAGATACGCCGTGTTCTATGCTTTCCTCTTTATTATCGGAAGCTATTACGGTTTTAAAGTTTCCTACAAAGCCCTCCACATTTACGATACTGCTGTTAAGCCTGATATGAAGCTTATTATTGTTTTGAGCCGCCTCAATAAGAGATAAAAGCTCTTTTTGAATGTTTTCGTTATTTGCGCTTTTAAATATTTTTTTTGCTTCTCCGCCCAACTCGCCGCTTTTCTCTATCAGATATGTATCGTAGCCCTGATTGGCAAGCCCTAAAGCCGCGCTTATTCCGGCTACGCCGCCGCCTATAATCATTGCGTTCTGATTTACTTCAAGCTCCGCTTCGGACAACGGTTTTGCAATAGAAATTTTTTCAACCGCCATACGAACAAGGTCCATAGCTTTTAGGGTGGCAAGTTCGGGACTGTCTTTATGAACCCAAGAATTATGATTTCTTATATTTGCCATTTCAAATAGGTATTTATTTAAACCTGCGGATATAAGGGTTTCCTGAAATAGAGGCTCATGAGTTTTTGGGGTGCAGGCTGCGACTACAACTCTGTTTAATCCTTTCTCCTTTATAAGCTGCGCCATACCATCCTGATTATCCTGAGAGCAGGAATAGATATTTTCCGCCGCATAATCTACAAAAGGAAGTTTTGCCGCATATTCCACAACTTTGCTAACATCAACTACGCCGGCTATATTGCTGCCGCATTTGCAAACAAAAACCCCTATGCTGGGTCTTTCGCCTATTACATTTGTTTCCGGAACAGGTTCGACTGTTTTGGTAAGAGTATTTCGCGCGGAATTTAAAATTTCGCCTGCAGCGCAAGCCGCTCCTGAAGCATATACTACCGATTGAGGTATATCTTTTGGGCCGCCGAACGCGCCGCTTACCAATATGCCTTCAATAGATGTTTCCAAAGGATTGAATGTAGAAGTTTTGCAAAAGTTTCCTTTGGAAAGTTCGATTCCAAGCTTTTGAGAAAGTTTTACAATATCTTTAGGCGTCTCCATACCTACGGACAAAACGATCATATCAAAAATTTCGCCTTGCAGATTATTATCTTCATCCAAATAACGAACTTTAAGATCATCCGTATTTACCACATGTTCTATAGAATGGATTCTACTTTTTATAAAGCGGACGCCCTCTTTTTCCTTTGCATTATTATAGAATTTTTCAAATTCTTTGCCAGGGGTTCTGATGTCCATATAGAATATAGCGCAGTCTAACCCTTCTTCTGAGTGCTCTTTTGCTATTACCGCTTCTTTAATGGCATACATGCAACATACGGAGGAACAATAAAGGTTGCCGCATCTATTCATGTCTCTTGAGCCTACGCATTGTAGCCACGCTATTTTTTTAGGCTCTTTTTTGTCCGAAAGTCTTACAAGATGCCCGCCTGTAGGGCCAGATGCAGATAATATTCTTTCCATTTCCATAGAAGTAATAACATTGGGACGGTCATTATATTGATATAAATCCAGATCGGCAGGATTCAAAGGATTAAAGCCGCTTGAAAATATAATCGCTCCTGCGTTGATGGTAATCGTTTCTTCTTTTTGCTCGAAATCAATAGCTTCGGCAGGACATAATTTTTTACATGCTCCGCATTTCCCTTTTTGAAAATATATACAATTATCTGCATCTATTGCATATTTTAAAGGGACTGCCTGAGCATACTCAACATATATGGCTTTTCTTTTTTGAAGCCCCATGTTGTATGTATCTGTTACTTTTTTTGGGCATTTTTCAGCGCATAATCCGCAGCCTACGCATTTTGATTCATCTACATATCTAGGTTTTTTTATAACTTCTACGTCAAAATTCCCCGCTTCTCCTTTTATGTTTTTTATCTTGCTTAAAGTTAATAACTCTATGTTTAAATGCCGGCCGACCTCGACCAGTACAGGCGAGATAATTCACATAGCGCAGTCGTTAGTAGGAAAAGTTTTGTCAAGTTGAGACATTACTCCGCCGATTGACGAAGACTTTTCTACAAGATAAACATAATATCCGGAATTTGCCAAATCCAAAGCGGAACGCATGCCGGCTATTCCGCCTCCTACAACTACTACGGAGCCTATTATATCTTTAGACATAATTAATTAATTTCCTCTATTTAAATTTCGTTAGATAACTTTACAATTTGCCCGATTTCTGCATTGGATCAAAATTTTAATCCTCTAAATATATGAGTAGTCTCGCGGTTAAAATTTTGATTCGCCTTGAACAAGTTATTTTATTATCCGCTAAAATTTCATTATTATTTTTTGTGATAATGGACGTTTCCTCTGTTTATATTTTGATTATGAAATTTTTCTAGTTTTGAGAAATCTCCTACCCGTTCAAATAGAACGGCTATTGATTTTAAAAGAGCGAGTCTGTTTAATTTCAACCCTTTTTTATCAGTCATCACCATTACTTTGTCAAATAAAAAATCGATATTCGGCTTTAATAAGGATATTTCGGCAAGCCCTTTTGAATAATTTCCAGCTTTAAAATTTTTGTCGGTTTTTGCAAAGGTTTTATTATAGGCGTCAAAAAGATCCGCTTCCGCTTTTTTTTCAAATAAGGATTTGTCAACTTCGGACGGTATTTTATCCGAATTCGCCTTTTTTATGATGTTTGCCACGCGTTTGAAGGTTTCCACAAATGATGAAAAATCCGGTTTTAATTTAAAATCTTCCAATGCTTTTGTTCTATTAAAAACTGCAAGTATATCGTCGCTTGCAGCGGAGGTAACCGCATAAACAACATCTTTGGATAAACCTTTTTCAATCAGAATATTTTCCATTCTAACGATTAAAAAAGCATATATCTTTTCTAAAGTTTGCTCTTTCGTATCAAGTTCCGGTCCGCCTTTATATTTGCTTAAACTTTCGGCTATCAGTTTTTTCA
This sequence comes from Deltaproteobacteria bacterium, assembly GCA_019306065.1. Taxonomy (GTDB): domain Bacteria; phylum Desulfobacterota; class Desulfobacteria; order Desulfobacterales; family JAFDMD01; genus JAFDMD01. The sequence continues at coordinate 23,404 of JAFDMF010000013.1, read as the reverse complement.
ACGAAAATGAGAATTTTTTATCTAATATAATCTGTAATATTCCAATTCCCTGTCTTCTTAAAGAATACGGATCGGATGCGCCTGTAGGTATAAGTCCTGCTGCGAATACTCCGGATATGGAATCGATTTTATCGGCTATTGCAAGGATAGCTCCGACTTTTGATTTGGGAAGCTTTCCTCCCGAATATATCGGCATATAATGCTCCTCTATGGCATTTGCCGCAAGCGCCTTTTCTTTTGAAACTTTTGCATAGACCCTTCCCATAATTCCTTGAAGTTTCGGAAATTCTCCCACAACATTACTTACCAAATCAGATTTACATAACTGCGCGGCTTTTAATAAAGATTTTTTTGAATCCGAATTAATTTTTAAAGTATCGGATAGAAATTCGGCGATCTGCTTAACCCTTTCGGTTTTTTCATACATGCTGCCGAGTTTTGCCTGAAATAAAACCTTTTTAAGTTTTTGAATTCGAGTCTCATTCTTTATATTTAAATCCGCGTTATAAAAAAAGATTGCATCTTCCAAACGAGCCCGTATAACTCTTTCGTGTCCGTTTGCAACAAGCTTCATATTTTTTGCTTTGGTATTATTAACCGCTATAAAATGCGGCATAAGTTTGCCTTTTTCGTCAACTACGGCAAAATATTTCTGATGTTCGCGCATAGAGGTTATAAGTATTTCGTCAGGAAGTGTTAAAAACTTTTTATCGAAACTTCCTACTACGGGAAAAGGCATCTCTACCAAATTTGTAACTATATCTAAAAGTTCTTCATCTTCTATAATTTTGCCGCCTACGCTTTTAGCTTCTTTTTGAATTGATTTTAAAACCAATTTTTTTCTATCGTTCATATCCGCCATAACATAAGCCGATTTTAAGGCGTCCGGATAATCCTTTGCATCCGCAAGTTTAATTTTTTGAGGCTTCATAAAAAAATGCCCGTATATATATCTATCCGAATCTATTCTTCCTTCTATGGAAAAAGGAATCTTCTCACCGCCTAACATAGCGGTTAAAGACTGGATAGGTCTTGCAAATTCTATATTCATATCTGACCATCTCATAGATTTCGGAAAAGGTATTTTATAAATAAGATCGGGAAGTATCTTTTTGAAAATATTGACGGATAAACCGCCTTTTTCGGTTATTTTCGCCGCAAGATATGCTCCTTTGGCAGTATTAACCGTTTTGATCTTATCCGTTTTTATGCCCGCTTTTTCCGCAAATTTTTCAGCCGCAATCGTAGGCTTGCCTTTTTCGTCAAATCCTACGGAAGCCGGAGGACCTATTAATTCGGTTACAAGCGGTTTCTGTTTTGCCGAAACATTATCTACTATTATTCCGAGTCTTCGCGGAGTAGCATAGACTTTATAATCTCCATGCTCGATTCTAACGTCGTCCATACTTTTTATAAGATCAGACGCCATAGTTTCAAGCGCAGGTTTTATATAACCGGCGGGAATCTCTTCGGTTCCTATTTCAAATAAAAGGGCGCTCATTATTATTCCTCTCTTTTTATAAAAGTTAAAAAAATCAATCTATTCGATATTACAATCCAATTTTTTGCCGTCCGGCAAAACGGTTTTGTTAATCGTATTATATATTACTTCAAAATGCTCCGTAAAATTGGTAGGCGAAATACGCCCTGTTTCAATAAATTTTACGGCTATTTCTTTTGAAGCTCTAAGAATCTGTTCTTCAACCGAAGATGCCATAATATACCTCTTTTTTTTAAAATATTTTCGGATAAAATTTTTTATTTCGGTTTTTGCGTTTGAGTTTATGCAGCCTGTATTTTTTTATAAGATTTTTTTATAAATCAAAATAAAAAAAATTACAAACCGATAACTATAGATTATGAGAAAAAGTTAGGAGGCGCGGGCAATTAAAAATATAATAGAAAAGACTTTCGTATAAATTGATATTCTGCGAACTTTTGGCGTTATGCTCAAATTTTTGCGATTAAAATTTGAGCAAGCTTTTTAAAAAAACAAAATAGTTTGTTTTTTTAAAATATTATATTTCGCGGACATTCTTTTCTCTAAACCAATCTTTCGCTTTTGTGATTACTGCTTCTGATGGGCTATTAAAAAATACGGATAGATTTTTTTTTGCGCGAGTGCAACAAACATAAAATATTTTTTCGGTACGTTTTCTAACGCTATTGGAAGCATTATTTTCAAATAATCCTTTAAAGTTATAATGATTCCATCCGCCATTATCCAAAATTACTAAAACATTATCAAATTCTGTCCCTTTAACTTTATGTTGCGTAGAAAACGGCGTGTAGCCTTCAAGATAATTGTATAGTTTTTGAAACTCGAAAAATTTTATTTTTTTTACGCGATTATAAAGATATTCTTTTTCGGATATAAATCTTGCAAGCTTATCGTCTTTCTTACAAATTCCAAATTCATCGGCTTTGTTTATAATCTCTTCTATGGTTTTATCTCCGACTTCTGTTAATTCAATAATGTTGTCTTTTAACTCTTTTTTATCTTGAATTGAAGTTATTTTATATTCCGTTGCTCTTAAAAAGTCGTTGAATTGTTTTGCATTGTAAAATGAGATATTATTTTGGATCTTAAAAAGATGCTTTATTAAATCGTCCCTTTTAGAACCTTTTTTATTCTCCTCGTCTTTATCTTGCTTTTTGTCGTCAATTAAAGATTCTTTATCTAAATATATTTTAGCAAAAGATTGGTACTTATATCCTTTCGCAGATTTATATAATTCTTGATTAGAATTAATAAAATCTTTCATTGCCTTCGTTGGTTTAACTTTGTCTGATAAAATCTCAATTACTTCTCCAAAAGTTTTTTCGGAAAAATCATCTTTAATATCCTTATCTTTAATATATTTTTTTATTCTATTTTTATATTTTATGATTCTATCTTTATCATATATTTCCATGAGATTAGAAAATCCCGCTTTCGGAGCTATTAAATTATGAGTTAAATTTAGTATTTTTGTCTGTTTAGCATCTTCAAAGTCCCAACCTGTCTTCTGCTTTACTCTTTCTATATCTTTATCTTTATCTTTATTTTGAGAGTAATAGAATTTAATATTACCTTTTTTAATCCTGCTATTTTTCATCATATTCGGAGCGTTGGTATCCTCTGACTTGGTTTGTTTAATTCCATCGGTTCTTAGTTTATTAGCAAGCTCAATAATTAATTCCGGGTTTCTCCTATTCTGCTTTTTTTTTACTTCTTTTACTTCGCCTTTATAAAGATCCAAATCGCCGACGCCGTTATCATAAATAGATTGCATAGCGTCGCCAAAAAAACCGATTATATTTTGTTTCTTGCTTTGTTTTAAATGAATAAGAAGGATTTGGATAAAATTTTTATCGGCATCTTGATATTCATCAATAAAGATAAATTTAAATTTATCCTTTAGAATATCGCAAAGTTTAGGATAGTTTTTAAAGACATAATTAGCCAATATCAAAATTTCATCATGAGAGATAATTCCATCTTTTAACTTTAAATATTCTTTGTATTGTATGCCTTCTTTACATTGATCAAAATAAGATTCCAGCACAGGCGCATCTTCCGGGTTTTTGATTTTAGATTCCTCGTCATTTATTAAATTAATCAAAGAATTTTTTAATACTTTCTGAAAATGTTTTATATTATCCCACAAAAAATTGTGAATGGTAGATACGAATAAGTTTTTATAGGTTACTCTCTCTTCAATCTCTCTTACAGCGGCATTTGTATAGGTCATACAGGCAATTCTATCGGTCGGATTTTTCGATATTACCTGTTTGACAACCTGCACTAATGAATAGGTCTTTCCGCTGCCTGCGCCGCCGCTCAGCAAAAAATTATCGCCATTATCTATATGTTTAAATATTTTTTGAACTTCAGGCTCTAATTTTGATCTTTCTTCAACCATAATAATCCTTTTTTAATATAATCCGGTATTTTCCAGTTAGTAAATTGTTTTCCTTTATCGTCAGTTTCGCTATTTAATAGAATCTCTATAGCAAACGCCGGTTTTTTATTTATACATTCTTCTGATAGATCGTAAGCGTCTTTACTTGTGTCTTTAAGGCAGTTTTTATTTTTTAAACTTTTGAAATTATTTTTATTATCAATATTATCAGTAATAAATTGACGATTTATATGAAAAAAAGAATCTTCAAAACTTCTTGCATGATATTTTTCTTTTTTTGAATTCTCTTCTTCTGTTTGATATACGCAAAGCAAATGCCCGTTTTTATTTTTAACCCATTTTTTTTTGGAATTTTTTTTGAGCGCCATATTTTCCAATGCAACACATTTAAAATCTTCAAGTTTATTCGATCCGTAAAAGAATTTTAAAGAAGCGTTAGTTGTAATTGTTGCGTCCTTGTCCGCCACCCTACATTTTTTTATATCGCCCGTCACTGAATCTATATCAGTAATAATTAAAGATTTAACCCCGATGAAATCAATGAATTTTTCAAAAATTTGAGAGTAATTCCCAACTTCTATGATTGATATATTTTGAGAAAGCAATGGGTTTTTAGGATCATCCTGATCAATTTTTTTCATCATTGCCGGCAGTAGAATTCTTTCGGTATCTCCTTCGATAAAGATTGCTTTATCTGCAAAAAACAATTCCGCCCTATGAAGAGTTAGATATTGTTTTAAAAATTTATAATTTTGTTGTTCGTCTTTATATTCCTCTTTCAAATTTTTTAAATTGTTAGCTATTACGCCATTGTTTTCTATTTTTAAGTATTTGATGTCATCAAAATCACTTTCCGCTACAATGTGAGAAGAATGAGTGCTAATAATATACTGCAAATCTCTTTTTTCTCCATCGTCTCGACTTATTCCGTCTTTTAATAACGTTTTTATATTGTTGATAAATATATACTGCATTTGAGGGTGCGTATGAGCTTCCGGCTCTTCAATAAAAAGTATATTAATATCCGCAGGTTTTTCGTCTTTCTTTTTTTTAAATTCATTCAATAATATTTCTATCTCAAAAATCATACTTATTAGGTTCATATAGCCTAATCCATTATAACTTTCCGGCAAATCATGCTTGTCGTCATGCTCATACATAACAGTTGTATTCCCCTCTAACAGTTCTTTATGCTGTAATGTTGAAGTTATTTTAATTTTTGTATCATCCGGCTTGATTCCTCCAAAGTCTTTAACTTTTTTTATTACATCCTGAAATATATTTTCATAAATTTTTCCTAATTCTTTATCCGTGCTGCTCAAAGCGTTTTTAAAACCTTCAATTCCCTTTTTTTGTCTTTCATCGGCTTCTATTTTTCTATAAATTTTTGAGGATAGCAGAGATAAAGGCTTGCCGGATTCTTTATTGGAAACATCCCTATCGGCGTTAATACATTGATAATTAATTACATCTTTGAGCGCTTTTTCTTCTTTTTTCAAGTCAATAAAAACGTCCTCATTTTCTTTCTTATCTTGAATGTTAAATTCGATTGTTTTTTTACATACGCGAAAATAATTTGAATGTTTTTTTTGAAGAAAGTAATCTAAATCGCGATTACTATTTTTAAATTTCTTAAAATCCTCTCGTAACTGTTTAAGCTTATCTAACGTCAAAATATATTCAAATAAAAGAACTATGGTTTTATTATCCGGGTCTAAATCCATCATAAATTTGCTAATATTAGCAAGATTGTCATTTTCATTATACTCAATAAATAATTTTAAAGTTATGCCAACCGGCTTATATTCTTTCTCTGTTTCCTTTGACATATGTTTTTCAATTAGTTTTTCTAATTCGGCTTTAAAATCTAAATTAAAATCATCGAATAAAAATTTATCCGAATTTATAGATTTATTCATTATTGATAACAAGGAAGTTTTTCCGCAATTATTTTTTCCGACAATTAAAGACAGCTCCTCTTCCAGATCAATAGAAAAATTTTTTAATAGCCTGTAGTTTTTAACTTTAATTTTTGTAATTTTCATTATGTTTCCTTTTAAATGAATGAAAAACAGAATAAATAGTCTAAAAGAAAAATGTAAGACCTTTGCGCAATTTTCTATTTTGCTCATTTTCGGCGTTGCGCTAAAATTTTGCATTGCCTTGCAAACGAACAAATTTCTTTGTTATCCAACAAAATTAATCATTCTTTTTTGTGATTAAATATCTTTAATAATGGGCGTTTTATCTGTTTATGTTAGCTTATAAAATGTAAAAAGTTTATTTGCGTATAAATATTCTGCCTATATGCTAACTTTTAAAAATAACGCTATTTTTTTAAATCGGAACGTTACTTTTTAATTTTTTACGTAAAAATTTAAAAAATAGCATCCTCCTTGTATCCTTTATATTTTGCTATTAAAAATTTTGCGACATTAAATAGATATATTGCTAATACAAACGGTTATAACCTTGAAGATGAATATATTAAATGAAGAGGCAAACATAAATTAAACAAACTGGATAGAAAAAGTCTCGGATATATCAAAAGCCTTGACTTTCCTATTGAACAAAACGAATTGACGGCTCTTCCCGGAGGACAAAATAATTATAAAAAAATAGAATTGGAATTTGTAGAAGAGGGAGAATGGAAAAATAAACTTAATAAAATTTTTTTTTAATAACCATCTTAAAAAAACCGATATTAAAAACCTCGCTTGCTTATAAAAAGAAAGCGAAGTTTTATTTATAAAGTGGCGATATTTCCCTTAATGTTGTTACTATTTTTTTTAAAGCTTTAAGAAAGCCGATTATATCCTCTTTTTTATTTTCGATTCCCGGAGTTATCACGATTGTTCCCTGAGCGTCTTCATGTTTTAATCCTATGGATAGAAGCACATGGGATGCGCGCAAAGAACCTGTGGCGCATGCGGAACGAGTAGATACGATATAGCCTGCATCTTCAAGCATTAATAGTATGCTTTCCCCTTCGATGTATTTTACGCTTACAGATATTAGATTCTGAAGGCTGTTTTCCGGGTCTCCGTTTATTATGTATTCGTCTATGTATGAAGGCAGTTCGGATATAAGAAGTTTTTTAAGGTTTTTAAGATGTTCGCTTCTTTTATCCATTTTTTCCATTGCGAGTTTTGCGGCGGCTCCCATACCTATTATTCCGATTAAATTTTCGGTTCCTGCGCGTTTGTTTTTTTCCTGTATGCCTCCGTCTAACATTGGCCATATATTTAAGCCTCTTCGGATATATAGCCCGCCTACGCCGGTTGGTCCGTAATACGGGTTTGAAGCAAAACTTAATATATCCGCTCCGAGTTTTTGAACGTCAATCGGTATTACTCCTACGGTATTCGCTGCGTCGGAATGGAAGGGTATTTTTTTTTCTTTTGTTATTCTGGCTATTTCTTCTATTGGCTGTATTGTTCCGATTTCATTGTTTCCGTGCATTACGGATACGAGTATTGTTTCGTCTGTTAGCGCTTTTTTTATGTCTTTAGGGTTGACTCTTCCTTTTTTATCTACGGATACGGAGGTTGCTTTGTATCCGAGCTGGGTTAAGCGTTTTATACTTCTGATTACGGAGCTGTGTTCAATGTTTGAAGTTACTATATGTTTTCCTTTTTCTGCATTTGCAAAGGCTATTCCTTTTATTGCATGGTTTGCCGATTCGGTTCCGCCGGATGTAAATATCACCTCTTTATTGTTTTTGCAGTTTATAAGTTTGGCGACCTGTCCGCGGGCGTTTTCCAAAACTTCCGCGGCTTGTTCGCCGCCGGCGTTTAAGCTGGAGGGGTTTCCGTAGTTTTGTTTTATTGCTTTTATCATCGCATCCTGAACTTTGGGCGGCATTGGGTTTACAGATATATGATCAAGATTGATTTTTTTCATTATGTTTTGTGTTTTACTCCTATAGCGTTTTATGAGATTTCTCATTGCAGATTAATTTTTTATTAAGTTTTAATGCTCCTGATCCAGTTCCGATTGACATGCTTTGCAAAAGGTTGTTTTTTTGGATAGTTTTGCGTCGCAATAAGGACAATAGCATTGTTTTTGTCCCTCTTTTTTATGCATTGGTATGTGGGCTTCGGTTTCTCTTCTTGGTTCCGGTTTTGTTTTGCCGGATTTTTTTGCTTCATAGTCTTTTATAGCAAGCTGAAGAGCGTCTGCGCCGAGGTTTGAGCAATGGAGTTTGTTTTTAGGCAGCCCTTCCAAAGCTTTGGCTACATCTTTATTTGTAATTTTTTTAGCCGCTTCTATGGTTTTATGTATAGCAAGTTCGGTGAGTATGCTGGAAACGGCTATTGCGGAACCGCATCCGAAGGTTTGGAATTTTATCTCTTTAATTTTTTGGTCTTCTATTTTCAGATATATTGTCATCATATCGCCGCAAAGGGGGTTGCCTACTTCGCCTATTCCATCCGCGTTTTCTATTATTCCCACGTTTCTTGGATTTTTAAAATGATCCATTACTGTTTTTGAGTATAACATTTTTTCTCCGTAATTTGCCGATTATTAATTTTTTAAAGCGGTTAGTTTTTCGGTAAGTATGTTAATGTGTTTCATTTCTTCTTTTATGATGATTTGGATTTTTTCTTTTCCGGATTGCTCGGATATAAGCGGTTTCATTGCTTGATAAAAAAGTATTGAATCTTTTTCTGCAATTAACGCCTCTTTTAAAATCTCTTCTATGTTTTTGATATCGATCTGTTTTTTAAAAAATACGCGCATATCCGCAAGCGCCTTTAGGTATTGAGCGGATTCGTCTTGGGGATCGAATATTAGGTTTTGTTTTTCTTTTTCGGAAAGGTTTTCTCTTATTGAAGCAAACGCTTTTTTATGTTCTTTTTCAAAATCCGCTAAATTAAGCAATAGTTGTTTGGCGTCAGAATCGGATGCGGCATCCGCTGCGTCTGTATAGAATTTAACGCCGTTTTCTTCGATTTGCTCCGCTATTTTTAATATTTCTTCGATGTTGTATTCAAACGCCATTTTTCCCCTCTGTTTAAATTTTGCTGGATAACTTCGTAGTTTGTTATCCAACGAAATTTTATCATTCTTTTGTTTATATTTATTTCGGAGATGTCCAAGTTGTTTGCTCCGTTTTTTGCTTATCGCTTCGGATTTTCGGCTGCGTTTTGCGAAAAATGTGAAAACTCAAGCTTCGCTTTCAAACAGTTCACATTTTTTAACGCAAAACTTGCCGAAAATTATTTCCTCATCGATAAGAGCCGCTACGCAAAAAACTTTGGATATCTCCTTTCATAATTTTTTTTGTCGACAAAATTATTCGTCTTCGTCGTCTCCTCTATACTCGTCGCTATTTGGATTCATACTATCGCTACGGTCGTCGTTTGGTCATCTTGACATTAGTTTTATCCCTTATAGTTATTAAGTAATTAAAATTTTATTTTTAATCCAATATCTCCATCAGTTTACCGCAGCAAGGAGGTATTCTGTCGCCTTTTTTCAGTTCTACATATTTATTGCATGTTTGGCAGTAGCAGCGGCAGTCTTTATCAACGCTCACATCCGGATATTTTTCGGATGCTCCGCCTTTTTCTCCTTCTTTTGTTTTCCTCTTTTTTATAGGCGGTTTTGCAAGATTTTATTTGAAATATCTTTTTAAAAGTCCTTCAAAAGCCTGTCCGTGTCTTGCTTCATCTTTGCACATTTCATGGACGGTGTCATGTATTGCATCATAATTTAGCTGTTTTGCTTTTGTTGCTATCTCTTTTTTGCCTTTGCAGGCTCCTCTTTCCGCGGCTACTCTCATTTCCAAATTCTTTTTGGTGTCCGATAAAACCACTTCTCCGAGTAGTTCTGCAAATTTTGCGGCATGTTCCGCCTCTTCAAAAGCTATTCTTTTATAAGCTTCGGCTATTTCGGGGTAGCCTTCTCTATCTGCTTGTCTGCTCATCGCAAGATACATTCCGACTTCGGTGCATTCTCCTGTAAAATTGGCTTTTAATCCTTCTTTTACTTCCGGGTCTATATCTTTTGCTACGCCTATTATATGTTCGTCCGCCCAGCCTTCGCTACAGCCGCAGCAGGATTGCTCTTTGAATTTATCGGAACTTGCTCCGCATTGGGGGCATTTTGCAGGAGACGTATCTCCTTCGTGAACATAACCGCATATTGAACATGTATGTTTTTTCATTATCTATTTCCTTTCTTACTTTTTTATGGTTATATTAGTAAAACTATCCTATTTTATACAATTTTTTCTCGCGTCGCCTGTTGATAATGATAAATAAGAAAAATTGCTTCCCGTCCTGGCGAGCGAAGCGATAAATCTCTTTATTATTTAGTTGTATTTTTTATAATAATTATTTTTTGCATCTGCAATTAGTCTCGGACGTTTCCTTTTTAAAAAGTTATATTACACTTCCTCGAAAGCGTCTTTATTGGCTCCGCAAAGGGGGCAAACCCAGTCTCCCTGTAGGTCTTTAAAAGCTGTTCCGGGAGCTACTCCGTTTTCGTGATCTCCTGCGGCAGGATCATAAACATATCCGCAAGGGCATTCGTATTTTTTCATTGCTCCTCCTTTCTTTTGAGTTATAATAATATGTTTTCAATCTCCCCGTCTTTTTTTATAAAGGAGCGAGGATGGTTTTTATTTTTTAAGCAGTTTTTGCAACCATTTTTTTACTTCGCCGGTAACCGGATAAACTCCTTTTATTCCCGAAACGGAGTTAAGGAAGCTTTGTTTTATATGTTCCGGCATTTTAAAAGCCGCAAGTTCTACCGCCTCTTCCGAATTTCTTTTTATCAAATAAATAATAGGCTCGTCTTTCCAGTTGTTTACGACAAAGTAATGGCTTACGTCATTCTTTGAGCGCACCACTTTTCCATGCGCCCAATTATTACCCCATTCCAAATAGAGAGTAACCGCCTCTTCGGGAGTCATGTCCCAATCAATTGAGTTGAGTAATTCCAAATTGTTTTTCATTTCGTCAATTGTCATCATTTTGCTTTCTTCTCTTATTTATTAATAATAAAAATTATCATTATATTAGATTCGTCAAGAGTAATAATCTGATGAAATATATGTAAGTTTTTAGTCTAACTTCCTGTTTTATCATTTAATTTTAATGCTCGAACTTAATTATGATATTTCTCCTTACTTTGTTCGCGCAATGACAAGTAAAAAAAATTGCTTTCTGTCTTGTTAAGCAAAGCGAGAGTCCCCTTGATTATTTCCTTTTAACTCGTTTGTAAGTTTATATTTTTATTAAAGCCTGTTGTATAACAAAGTATTTTATTCATTTAGTTCGTTTTTTGGCGTCATAAGATATTCTACCATAGCATTTAATTCTTCTTCGGTTCCTTCAAAAGGAGGCATGTCTTCCGGCGGTTCTTGTAAAAATTCCTTTAAGTCTTCTTTATCATAATATTCGCTTATATCTTCAAGAGAAGGACCCATTGTGCCGCCTTCTCCTTTAAATATATGGCATGCTCCGCATTCGGAGGCGTTATAAACGTTTTTTCCCGTTATTTTGTTCGGTTTTGAAAGGGGATTTTTTGTTTCTGTCGTAATTTTTTGATTCATGAACATTGCTCCCCATATAAGATATGGCTTTCTTGCTTTTTCTCTGGCATATCCTCCTATAAAAAACGTCGCAAACATTGCAATGGACGCCAATATTAAAGCGGGGCGTCCTTTTTTATGCCCTAATATCCAATAGCAGATAGATAATAACGCCGATATGACAGCCAACGTAATCATTATATAAAGATAAGGCTTTGCCAATCCTGTCCATAACTGGCTGTATGGATTCGGAATTGGAAGTTGGGCGGAAATAGATTTTATTTTGATTAAAAAGCTTAAACCGGATAAGGGCTGTATTAATATACAGGAAGCGCCTATACGAGCTGATAGTTTGTTTATTTTGTTATAATCGGTTTTTTTATATGTAAGTAAAAATATGATAAGAGCCGCGTTTATGATGCAGGGCAGTATAAGGTGTATGGTAGATTCCCATAAGATCGGATTGTTAAACGCATCTATTCGAGCGCCTGTTTGCAGCCATTTTCCCGGAGCAAGCATAAAAGCCCAGATCGAATTTATAAAAAAGCCTGTTGCCGCCGCGCTAAAAGCCGCTGCCGCCCCTAATATAATATGAGTTTTACGAGATACTTTATCCCATGTATTATTGTATGAAATGGCAAAAATCATAAGGAGCATAAAGAATGCGCCCTCTGTAAGAAATACCCAAAACATAACGGAATAAAGGGTTTTTGCAAATCCGCCCCATAAGCCTATCATCAAAACTATTATCGCCACTCCCAAAACGCCGTTGATTTTCATCATATCGGATAGTAGTTTGGATATTTTTTTTGCGCCCGTTATATAATCGGCATCCTGTTTTTTATATCCGAGCCATTCGGAAAAAACTACAAAGGCGGTTGTTCCTACCGCAATAAAGGCAAAAAACACATGGATTAGTATAATTATAGCCATAATTATACTGTTGCCTACTAATGGAAAGTATATTGTATTCATTATGTTTTATATGGTTATGTTTATAAGTAAAATAAAAAGTAGAGACGTTGCATGCAACGTCTCTACGGGTCAGATTTTTAATGATGGTCTATTTTATTAATCCGATAAATTTGTAGTCAGACAATTATGAGATTTCTCCTCGCTTTGCTTGTCGAAATGAGAAGCAAAAATTATTTCCGAAAGAGCAAATTATAATGGGCTTTATAACGGTTTAAATACGCTTTTAGGCTCGCCGCATACGTGGCATTTCCAATCTTTGGGCAAATCTTCAAAAGGCATCGGAGGATTTGTGCCGTCTCCTTTTTCCGGATTATATATATATCCGCATACGCTGCATTTATAACTTCCTGCAGTATGTTTTATATCCTCTTTAATGTATGTAGGCGCTGTTTTGGGAGATTTGCCGTTTTTAAAAGTATGATAATCTGCATAAGTTAAAGGAATATTATTGTTAAAGGTTTCGGCGTCAACTATTTTTCCTATAAACATGGTATGAGTTGCGGCATCCATAGTATTTTCGATCTCCGCGCTTAAATATCCTACGGTATGCTCTAATATAACGGGCAGCCGATTTATATCGGTTTTATATTTTATATTTTCAAATTTATTAATATCTCTGCCGGATTTAAAACCGAAAGTTCCTATAAGTTCCATAGGAACATCTTGCGATAGTATGGAAATGGCAAATTTTTTGCTGTGCATTATATATTCGTGAGTTAAGTTTTGTTTGTTTATACAAATCGCTATTAACATAGGCTCTGCTGCAGCCTGCATTACCGTATTTGCAATTTGTCCGTTTATTTTATTATTTTTTTCGGAAGTTATTATATAAACTCCATAGCTTATTTTGTGTAATGTTCTTGCATCCATTTTTTTCTCCTAATATAAAAATATATTGACTAAAAGTTAATAGTAGTTATTATTAATAAGTATGATTAATTGTCAAGCTTTTTTAATATAAATTAAGAAAAATCATTATGAAGAAAGATAAATTGGGAGCTATAAGGCTTACGGAACAAAGAAAAGTTATTTTGGAAGAGTTAAAGCAATTAAAGACTCATCCTACCGCGGACGAACTTTATTTTATTGTAAAAAAAATACTTCCTAAAATCAGCATAGCTACGGTTTATCGTAATTTGGAAGCATTAAGCGCCGCTGGATATATAATAAAGATTAAGAGCGCCGGAAATCAAAAAAGATTTGACGGAAACATGCAAGAGCATACTCATATAAGATGTATAAAATGTAACAAAGTCCGAGATATAGAAGATAAAATAGAATTACCCGAAAAATATAAAAATCTTAAAACCGATTTTAATATTATCGGCTTCAACATTGACTTATATGGAATTTGCCCTAACTGTTTATGATTACGCCTGAATTTTTAAACTAATTTTTCTCCTTTACTCCTGTTTTATATCTGCCTATCGTATTTAATCTTTTTTATATAATATAATTATTTTTTTGTTCATTTCGAGTTTTCTTTTTGAAACTTCATATCAAGCCATTCGATTATTTTTTTTACAAGATTTTTTTATCCTGTGTTTCTCGCTTGATTGAAATTACCGCTTTAAAAAAGCTTGACAATAGATATTATTAAATTATGGGGTATATACTTATAACCCAACGGCGTAAACAAGATATTTTTGATTTGCTCTTGAGATTGAACAGCCTAATACTTTTAAATTTTTCAGTATTATACTGAATTTTTCTACCCATTTTATGTTCAATACATTGGGTTAAATAAGATGTTTTTCTATATAACCTATTTATAAAAAAGTTAATTTTTAAAAAATACAAGGAGAATCTAATGCCATTATTCGATTATTTATGTTTGGATTGCGGTAAGACTACCGAAGTTATGGTTCGCGGCTCAAGTGATGATGTTAAATGCGGATATTGCAAAAGCGCTAATTTAAAAAAGCTTCTTGCGGCTCATTCTTCGGCTTCCGGCAGTTCGCCTAACAGACTACCCGGAGCCGGAGATACCGCATGCTGCGGTTCTGTTCCAGGACAAGCTTCGGGCTGCGCGGGACCTGGAAGCTGTTGCGGAAATAATTTTTAATATAAGGAGAGTATGATTATTATCCAAAGATCATCATAATAATACAAATTATAAGAGACTTGAATAACTATTCCAAAAGCTTTGATAAAAACGTCGGATATTAGAAACAACCATAAAAATTGATAAAAAAATATTATATATATAAAAAAATTTTGATTGTTATGCTAAAATATGATTAAAGAGGCTTTTATGCTCTACGCTTTAATAGTGGTGGAATAATATTATTGTTAACAGAGCTTTTCGTTTTAAATACGACAAGCTCGCTTTTATATAAAAATTTAACATATTGAAAGGTTAAAAATTATGTCATCTTATGTAGAAAGCGTCTTAAGTAAGGAAGAAAAAATTAATTACTCGGCAAAAATAAGTTTATGGTCTCTAATGCCATTAACTATATTTGGGCTAATATTCCTTTTTTTATCTCCTAACGATAAGTTTAGAGGTATTGGTTTAATATTTTTCATAATTGCATTTATTAGATATAAAACAACAGAGCTCGTAGTTACAAATAAAAAACTAATCGCTAAGGTCGGCTTTGTTAAAAGAAGGACAATTGAATTGCTGTTAAATAAAGTTGAAAGCGTTCAAGTTAATCAGTCTGTCTTGGGGAGAATGTTAAATTACGGTTCAATTATTGTCTCCGGAGCAGGTACGCCTCAAGCGCCTGTAAATGGAATATCTAACCCAATTGAATTTAGAAAGCAATTTATGGAAATTCAAGAAAAAGCGAACGAATAAAACGCTCTTTTTTGGTTGAAATACGTTGTTCTTAAACTTCATTGTATATTATTTTGAAATAAAACGAACCTCCGAATTTATTTACAAATGACTATAAAAGGAAATATTCTAAATTAAAGCAATAAGGAGCAAGTATGATGAAAAGCGATAATCCCGATAGAAACAAAGCAATCGAAAGCGCCGTTACGCAAATAGAACGCCAATTCGGGAAAGGTTCTATAATGAGACTCGGCAGCAAACAGATAATAGCGGTTCCTGTTATTTCCACAGGTTCCATATCTTTAGATAGAGCTTTGGGAACCGGAGGGCTGCCGCGCGGAAGAGTAATCGAAATATTTGGGCCAGAGTCTTCGGGAAAAACAACCCTTGCGCTGCATGCCGTAGCCGAAGCTCAAAAACAGGGAGGAATCGCTGCGTTTATAGATGCGGAGCATGCATTAGATACCATATATGCCAAAAAACTGGGGATAAATTGCGACGAGCTTCTTATTTCTCAGCCGGATACAGGGGAACAGGCATTAGAGATAGCGGATATGTTAGTAAGAAGCGGAGCAATAGATATTATAATAATAGATTCCGTAGCGGCTCTTACTCCAAAGGCGGAAATAGAAGGGGAAATGGGAGATTCTCATATGGGGCTTCAGGCGAGGCTTATGTCTCAGGCTTTAAGAAAGCTTACTTCCACTATAAATAAAACAATGACAACCGTAATATTTATCAATCAAATACGGATGAAAATAGGAGTATATTTCGGCAATCCGGAAACCACTACCGGAGGCAACGCTTTAAAATTTTACGCGTCTGTTCGGCTTGATATAAGAAAGTCAAGCTCCATTAAAGACGGCGAAGATGTTATAGGAACCAGAACAAAAGTAAAAGTGGTTAAAAATAAACTTGCGCCTCCTTTTAAAAGGGCGGAATTTGATATTATGTACGGAGAAGGAATTTCCAAAACAGGAGATATATTAGATATAGGAGTAGAACTCGGAATAATAGATAAAAGCGGCTCTTGGTACTCTTATGCCGGAGAACGCATAGGGCAGGGACGAGAAAACGTAAAGAAATTTTTTGCATCCGAGCCAGATACTTACAATAAAATAGATCAGGCTATAAGAGAAAAAATATGGTCTCCCGCCGAAACCTCTTCATAACTTTTTATTTTGCCCGTAATTTATTTTTAATAAGTCGGCGGTTAAAATTTTTGTATGCCTTAAAAATGAACAAAATAGTTTATTATGCAGAAGTTTTAAGAATGCTTTTAGACTGGCAACAACCGGTTTTTTTACAAATTAACTAATAAAAAGGCGAGTTAAGATGACAGGAAATGAAATTCGGAAACAATTTTTAGAGTTTTTTCAAAAACATAATCATCAAAAAGTAAGAAGCTCTTCTTTAATTCCCGCAGACGACCCAACCCTGTTATTTACCAATGCAGGCATGGTGCAGTTTAAAAGAGTATTTTTGGGAGAGGAAAAAAGAGATTATTTGCGGGCGGCTACTTCTCAAAAATGCGTTCGAGCCGGAGGCAAGCATAACGACCTTGAAAACGTAGGCTATACCGCAAGACATCATACCTTTTTTGAAATGCTCGGAAATTTTTCTTTCGGAGATTATTTTAAAGAAAAGGCGGTAGAATATGCTTGGGATTTAATTACAAATATCTATAAACTCCCCGCAGACAAACTTTTCATTTCAATATATAAACAGGACGACGAGGCTTTTGAAATATGGAATAAAAATATAGGAGTTCCGGAAAAGCGTATTGTAAGACTTGGAGAAAAGGATAATTTTTGGGCAATGGGAGATACCGGACCGTGCGGACCTTGTTCTGAAATCCACATAGATAGAGGCGAAGAATTCGGATGTAAAAAGCCGGACTGCGCTACAGGCTGCGATTGCGACAGATTTTTGGAAATATGGAATCTGGTTTTTATGCAGTTTAACCGAGATAAATCCGGCAAACTTACTCCTTTGCCGAAACCGAGCATAGATACCGGAATGGGGCTTGAAAGAATAGCCTCTGTTATTCAACAGGTTAATACAAACTATGACACGGATTTGATAATGCCGGTTATTAAAAACGCCGAGGAGCTTTCCGGTATAAAAATTGGAGAAAACGCCCAAGCGGACGTAGCTATGAAAGTAATAGCAGATCACGGCAGAGCCGCAGCGTTTTTAATAGGAGACGGCATCCTGCCTTCAAACGAGGGCAGAGGATACGTTTTAAGACGCATAATACGCAGGGCTATAAGATACGGAAGAAACATAGGGCTTATAAAACCGTTTTTGCATAAAACCTCAAAAACGGTTTTAAACATAATGGAGCCTGCATATCCCGAGCTTTTAAAAGCCGAAGATTTTATAGCAAAAGTAATAAGCTCCGAAGAGATCAGATTTTCCGAAACCCTTGATAAAGGGCTGAAACTTTTAACGGATACTCTTTTTGAAATGAAAGAAAAAAAAGAGGAAATAATTCCCGGAGACGTGGTTTTTAAACTGTATGACACTTACGGCTTCCCTGTGGATATAATAAAAGACGTAGTTCGAGATACCAACATATCCCTTGATATTGACGGCTTTGAATTTAAAATGGAGGCTCAAAAGAAAAGTTCCAAAACAGTAGTTTCGTTTAGCCAAACAGGCGAAGCGTATAAAAAACTATCCGCAAAAGGTATAAAAACCGAATTTGTCGGTTATAATACGGTATCGGCATCGTCGGAAATTCTATCTTTGGTAAAAGACGGAAAAGAATTAAAAAGCGCTTTTCCAAACGAAGAGATCGAAATAATAGCGAAAACAACTCCGTTTTATGCGGAATCCGGCGGGCAAGCGGGAGATAGCGGAGTAATAACCGATAAGGACGAAAAGTTTAAAATAGATATAAAAGATACCGTAAAAGACCCTGCAGGGCTTATAATCCATAAAGGAATCGTAACCAAAGGGGCGGTTGAAAAAGGTATAAAAGCAGTATTTTCGGTAAATGAAACCGCAAGACAAAAAACCTGCGCAAATCATACCGCAACCCATATACTTCATTATGCGTTAAGAAAAGTTTTGGGAAACCATGTAAAACAGGCAGGCTCGTATGTAGGACCGGCCAGATTCCGTTTTGACTTTACCCACTTTTCACAAGCGGAAAGAAAGCAGATAGAAAAAATAGAACTGATTGTAAATGAAAAAATAATCGAAAATTTTTCGGTAGGTATTGAAGAAATGGATGCGGCAAGCGCTTTTAAAACAGGGGCTACCGCTCTTTTTGAAGAAAAATACGGAGATATTGTTCGGGTTGTTTCAATAGATTCCTTTTCAAAAGAGCTTTGCGGAGGAACCCATATAAAAAATACGGGAACTATCGGATTATTTAAAATAATAAGCGAAACATCCATTGCATCGGGCGTAAGAAGAATATTTGCGGTTACCGGAAAAGAGGCGCTTTTACACGTTCAAAAAACCGAAAAAATACTTTTTAACGCCGCAAACCTGTTAAAAGACAAGCCGGAAAATTTGTTTAAAAGAATTCAAAACCTTTTGGATATCCAAAAAAATTACGAAAAAGAGAATAAAAAATTAAAAAACCTTATTGCCGTTAAATCTGCGGAAACCTCTATGGATGATTTCGTTGAAATAAACGGAATCAAAATAATAGCAAAAAAGGCGGAGGCGGAAAACCCCGGCGAATTAAGAGAGATAGCAGATAGATTTAAAGATAAGATAAAAACCGGAATAGTGATTTTGGCAAGCGTTTCCAAAACCAATAACAAAGTAATGTTAGTCGCGGTAGTTACAAAAGATATTACGGATCGTTTTAGCGCCGATAAAATAGTAAAAGAGATTGCGGCAATAGTAGGCGGAGGCGGAGGCGGAAGACCCGATATGGCGCAGGCGGGAGGCTCCAAGCCGGAAAAAATAGAGGAAGCGTTAAACGCGGTTTTAAGCGGTAAACTTGCCAGCTTAAATTAATCGGTTTTTTAAATATATTTAAAAAGGAGGATTTATGTATTTAATCAATGAATTTCCGAGTTATAACCCCGTCCCTATAGAATACATATTATCGAGTAACGGCAAATGGAAAATAACATCGCCGATTACATGTAGTTTGCAAACTAAATCAATGGGAGAATTTACTTATAAGATAAAAACTGGATATGAAACTGATTTTCGTAGCGGACCCGGCTGGTGTGAGCCTATAATGCAAAAATGTGGAATCCCCAAAATTGGAAACAATATAGATCCGCAACTCCCAATATGTTGGCTTATCCATGATGCTTAATTATGAAGGATGTGTTAAGAGAGATATAGCCGATTATATTTTACTTGATATGTTAAGAGAAACCAACTTAAGCGTAGTGAAGTGTATATTAGTTTATATCTTTGTAGATTTGATAGGAAAAAATCACCATAAGCGTAACCTTAATAACCATTCGAAGATAGGTTTTACTTCGACACAAAGCCTTGGGGATGGGGAAGACATACCACCCAAACCGCCGGAAGGACTTCACTCTGTTTTTCCTGACGAAAAGTTAATTAGAGAATCGCTTTCTGAAAAATATCAGCCACACAAAGAGGAAATTATAAAAAAGCTTTCTGAAATAGCAGCTGAACATCCCGGCTTAAATATAGATATTAAAGAAGTTGAAAAAAAATATTTTGAATAACATATGCTAAATTATGCTCAAATTTTAACCGTAGGCTTATTAATAATAAGTTGAGGATTACAATTTGAGCATAACGCTTAAAAACGGGCAAAATACGCAGTTATACAGCCCGCTTTTTTTTATGAATTTAATATAAGCCTAACCCCCTCAAACTTTTTAACCGCTTCAACAAAAGGCTTCGGCAGAGCAACAATCTCCTTTTTATCATAATCGTAGCATAAAGTTTTAGTGGAACCCTCGGCATAAACCTCTCCCTCTTTTTCTATACTATACTTCATTATAAAATATGCGTTTGCTAATTTGGTTACCGCGCATTTAACCTCAAAAACATCGCCGTAATACATCTGGCGTTTATATCTGCACTTCCGCCGCCGCAGCCATAATTCCGAAGCCTTCAACATTACTCTCCGTGTATCCGAACTGATTAAGATAGGCTATTCTTACCTCTTGAAAGAACAAAAGATGATTCTGATACCCTACATGCTTTCCGTCATTTATATCGTTTATCCGAATAGTCAGCGGAATTGAGAATTTGTATTCTTTCATAATTTTATATTCCTCCGTTTAAATTCCGTTTTATAAAAAACTACTTTGTTATCTAGCGAACTTTTATCATTTTTTTTGTGATTAAAATTTTTTAATAATAGGGCTTCCTCCGGTTATATCGTTTTTTATTTTAGTTTATTTTTTATAAAATCCACGATTTTAAAAGCGGCATGTCCGCTGCCGTAAGGGTTTTTTCTTTTAATCATATTGTTATATTCATTCTTGTCTTCTATCAGCAAAGATATTTGTTTAAAAATATTATCTTTATCGGTTCCTATAAGTTTTGCGGTTCCGGCTTTTATTGCCTGATGTCTTTCCGTAATATCTCTTATTACAAGCGTCGGTTTTTTTAAAGAGGGCGCTTCTTCCTGTATGCCGCCGCTGTCCGTTAATATAATGTAGGAGCGGCTCATTAAATATACAAAACTTTGATAGTTTATAGGCTTTAATAAATATATATTTTGTATGCCGGATAATATTTTTTCTACCGGTTTTTTAACGTTAGGGTTTAGATGAACAGGATATACAATATCTATATTCGGATATTTTTTTGCCGTTTTTTTTAATCCTTCGCAGATATTTAAAAAGCCTTCTCCGAAGCTTTCTCTTCTATGTCCCGTTGCCAATATAAATCTGTTTATATCTAATTCGGGGTATCCTATATCCGCAATTTTTTTGGCGGTTGCTTTTTTTAATTTATCGTCCGTTTTAAATCTTTTTACAATCATAAGCAAAGCGTCTATAACGGTGTTTCCGGTAACCGCAATATTTTCTTTTTTTATATTTTCTTTTAACAGATTTTTTTTATCTGCGGCAGTCGGAGCAAAATGATATTTTGCAATTTTGGATGCAAGCTGTCTGTTGATTTCTTCGGGATAAGGAGAATATATATTTCCGGTTCTTAAACCCGCTTCTATATGTCCTACGTCAATTTTTTGATAATAAGCGGATAATGCCGCCGCAAAGGTTGTTGTAGTATCGCCATGAACCAATACCAAATCCGGCTTGAATTCATTTAAGACTTTTTTCATTTTTAAAAGTATCGAAGCGGTTATATCATAGAGATTCTGCTTCGGTTTCATTATATTAAAGTCGTAATCAGGCTTTATGTTAAACAAGGTTAATATTTGATCTAACATTTGACGATGCTGAGCCGTAACGCATATTTTTGTATCAAATTCGTTTCTGTTTTTTTCAAACTCCTTTATTAAAGGAGCCATTTTTATTGCTTCCGGTCTTGTGCCGAATACTATCAGTATTTTTTTCATATTTTAAGTTAAATTTCGTTGTCTAACTTTTTAATTTGCCCGTTTGCCGCGTTATGCTCAAATTTTAATCCTCGAAATATTATATATATTCCTGCGGTTAAAATTTTCGCATTGCCTTACAAACGAACAAATTACTTTGTTATCCAACGAAATTAATCATTCTTTTTTGTGATTAAATTTTTTTAATAATGGATATTTCCTATTAGATAATAGTTTCATAAGCTTTTACTGTTTTTTTTGCTATCTGTTCCCATGTAAATTTTTCTTTTATAAGTTTTCTTGAGTTTTTTCCGAGTTCTTTATAATTTTGCGATAACAGCAGGTCTATTTTTTCGGCAAGATCATATTCGTCCGCTTTTTTGCATAAATATCCGTTGTATCCATCCTTTATAATATCAGGTATTCCGCCGGTATCTGTTCCTACAATAGGCAAAAAAGAAGACATTGCTTCAAGTCCGCTTATGCTGGTTGCCTCCATTAAAGAAGGAAGTATCGAAAAATCCGCCGCGCTGTAATACGGCGCAATTTCGTCATGCTCTTTTTCTCCGAGCATTATAAAGCGATTCGGAAAAGATTGGTTAAAGGCATTTTTAATTTTTTTCTTTTCTTTGCCGTCTCCTATTATAAGAAATTTAATATCCGGGTTTTTAATATGCTTTGCCGCTTTTGCAAGATAAATAACCCCGTTTTTTTCTTCTAATCTTCTTGTTAAAATACCGAGTTTAATATTATCTTCTATTTTTAATTTTTTTCTTAATTTGTTTCTTGCGGTTTGATCAAATCCATATTTTATCGAATCTACGCCGTTTGTTATAAAGAATTTTTTTGCGTCAATATCAAAAGGAACATTTAAAAGCTCTTTGCTCGGAGCTATAAAAAGTTTTGGTTTTTTAAAAAGCCTTTTTAACAATGCTATCTTTATAGAATTGTTTTTTTCTATTTTTTTTAAATAACCGGAAGTATGATTTGTATAAGATAAAGGCGGGTTTTTTATGTTATGCCATTCCAAAGGTCTTAATCCGTGTATGTGTATAATATCCGGTTTTAAAAGGGAAAGCTTTTTTTTTATAAAATTATTAATCTGTATTCCGTAAAAAATACCGGCTATTTTAAGTTTAATTTTATAAATTCTTATTGTATCCTTAAAATAAACCGGTTTTTCATCCCTTGTATTTCGTCTTGTAATAATCGTTACTT
Source organism: Deltaproteobacteria bacterium (assembly GCA_019306065.1). Classification (GTDB taxonomy): domain Bacteria; phylum Desulfobacterota; class Desulfobacteria; order Desulfobacterales; family JAFDMD01; genus JAFDMD01. The sequence continues at coordinate 512 of JAFDMF010000013.1, read as the reverse complement.
TATGCCCTAATTTTGTAAGCGCTTTTGAAAGTTCATATACGTGAGCCGAAATTCCGCCCGGTATAGGAGGAAAATCTATTGAAACCATAATAATATTCATTGTAAAACCTTTTCGTTTATATATTGAAAAGTTTTTATAATAAATTTATAAAAAACTCTCAATATATAAAGTTGTATAATGAAATTTATTTTAAAATTTTTAGAAGACGCCCCGGCTCCGAATAATTTATCCCTTTTCCCTATCTTCCTATCTTTCCCTTATTGACGCAAACCATCAATTATAATTTAAATCCGCATAAAAACGTAAAACGATAAATTCTATCGTTAATCTTTGAAATGATAATTACACAGGAGACTTAAATTGAAAAACAAAAACAGTATTGAAACGGCAACTGAAATTAAAACTTCCTTATCTTATAATAGGCGCAGAACCTATTAAGATGGATATAATAAAAACATTTTATTCTTATTTTGAAGGAAAAATAATAAATACTTACGGACCTACCGAATGC
>JAFDMF010000012.1 GCA_019306065.1 Deltaproteobacteria bacterium | reverse complement strand
ATTGTGTAAAGATATTGATTATCAATTCATTGGATAAAAAAATAGTTACAAAAAAATATATACAACGGATAATATTCATATTTATTTTATTTTTCAATTTAAGCTTGGCTTATGCAAATATTAACACAGCCGAGGCAATATGGGGACTGAAGAATTTTGAAAAACAAAATACCAACGCGCAAACTACGGAGGATTGGAACCTTAAAAACTACAACTCCGACACAATCCAATACGGCAACCTACAATTAAACGCTTTAAACCCCCGGACAACATAAACCAATTCTTTACCCCAGATACCCTATTAGACGCAGGCTTTATAAGCTACGACCTATATAAAATAATAATAGACAACATAATAGGCGAGCAAAACAATCTAAAACAAAACATAATAGCCCCCGGCGCAGACACAGCAGGCTTTTTCATACCGCTTGCTACCGGACTCGGAACGGCTACAAAAGCCGGTAATAAAATTGAAAACGTAATTGATGCTACCGCTAAAGTGAATGGGGTGGTTGATGGGGTTGTGAAATATGGGAATGAGGTAAGTAATGAAGGGGTTACTATTTTTAGACAAGGAACTTTTTCTGACGAAACTTATAATTGGGGAGGAAATTATATTAAAGGTAAACAATGGGCGGCAGATAACCCTTTAATAACAAAAGATTATGCTAGAAAATATGGTTTGCCGTATGAGAATACAGGAAAGCCCGATTGGATAGTAAAAGGAAATATTGATATGAATTATCAAATGAGACCCGCTCCTGCTAGCCACAATAACCCAACCAATAAAGGTGGTGGAATTAAGATTATACCTGATAATCCAAATAAAATAGAGGATATTTATATTGCAATTAATAAACTTATTGAGAATTTAGAATAACACAATGAGCAACGATTTTCGCGTATCTTGTATTATAGAATGTATAAAGTTAGTTGGACTTCCAGTGGTGAACTTCTTGAAGAAATTCAAAATATTTTAAAAAATTTTCTTCAGACAAATGGAATGAATATTAATAAACTAATTAGCGAGCAAATAGAAAATATTCTTAAAACGATTGAAAAAATAGTATAATGTCCCAATTTGAGCAATTATTTAATGTCATAAAAACCACAATAGCGGGCGGTTTTAATATAGACATTAGAGCCGATCTAGATTTATTAATAAGCCAAAGCGAGCGTCTCCAAACCATAACAAAGCCATCAAATATAAGAGCCGGGCAAGACATAACAATAGCAAGCCAAGCCGATACCCGAATAACAGGCGGTAAAATAACCGCAGGTAAAAACATAGACATAACCTCAGCCAACCTCAACATAACGGCGGCGGCAGACGCGGCAGCGCGGCAACCTGCAAATAAACACAGGCACATTTGATTACGAGGACATAACAGATAGAAACTACAAAAACAGCGTTCAGTTACAAGCCTCAATAACAAAAAAAATAACCAATACAGGCAAAACCGAAAACCAAAAAGAATTTAAAGCCGAACTTGAAATAAGCGATCAACTACAAAAAAACAAAACAGCAATTTTTTAAATTTTGAAAAAAGAGTTATTTTTATATTAATCTTGAAATTTACAAAATTATCGAATAAAGTTAAAATATAAAAAAATGATTATAACGCAGGGAGAGATATCATAAACAAGGATAGGTTTGCTGATATGAAAAAAATAAAAAACACGGAACACACATTTGTAGGCATTGCAAAAATAGGACTGCCGTTTATTTTAATCGGCATTTTTTTTACGGCGGCTCTGCTGTTTATAGGGGAGTTTGCCATAGGATTTATCAGTCTGTTTTTAACCCTTTTTTTATGCTGGTTTTTTCGGGATCCGGAAAGATGCGCAGGCATAGTTTCGGAAGATACTATAGTATCGCCTGCAGACGGTAAAATAATATTTGCAGATTTTGTTGAGACTACTAATTTTTACAATGGAAGATGCTTTAAAATTAGTATATTTATGTCAATATTTAATGTGCATGTAAATCGAGCCGTATGCGCGGGGAAAATTACGAAAATAGAATATAATCAGGGTAAATTTTTAAAAGCAAACCTTGATAAAGCTTCTCTTGAAAATGAATATAATGCGGTTTATTTAAAAACCGAATCTGGACGCGATGTATGTATGGTTCAGATAGCAGGATTGATAGCAAGACGAATTGTATGTTACGTTAAACAAGGGTTTAATATTGACACTTCTGCAAGATTTGGTATGATATGTTTCGGCTCAAGAGTCGATTTATACCTTCCTGCCGATATGCAAATAACGGGCATCGCTTCTCGCGGATATAATGTATCCGCCGGCAAAACTATATTAGGAAAATTAAAATGAGAAAGTTAAATAAATTTAAGAAGGATCAGGTAAGAAGAAGTATATATGTTCTTCCTAACATATTTACTACTTTTAATCTTTTTGCAGGCTTTTTTGCCATTATATCCTCAATAGAAGCAAAATTTACCATAGCTGCCGTATCAGTATTAATAGCCGGAGTTTTCGATTTGTTAGATGGTAAAATAGCAAGGGCAACAAACACCTCTTCGCAGTTCGGAATCGAATACGATTCTCTTGCAGACCTTGTATCTTTCGGCATAGCTCCTATGCTGCTGATGTATTTATGGGCGTTAAAACCGCTCGGACGCCTCGGATGGCTTGCGGCTTTTTTGTTTATGGCTTGCGGCGCGTTAAGGCTTGCAAGATTTAATACGAATACCGGAACTGTAGATAATGAATATTTTACTGGGCTTCCTATACCTGCCGCCGCTGGCATGGTAGCCACTATTGTTTTATTTACCGATAAAATAAATCTTGAGGTAAATTCTTTGCTTATGTTAACCTCTTTATATTGGCTTTCTTTTTTAATGGTTAGCACAATTAAATTTAAAAGTTTAAAAAAACATGCTTTTTTTAGAAGAATGAAATTTCATATTCTTGCTTCCGGAGTTCTTATATTGATTTTTATAGCAGCTCAGCCCCAGATAACATTATTTATTTTGTCTGTTTTTTATATTTTATCGGGACCTTTTTTAAGTTTAAAAAACAGATTATTTAAAAATAGACTCAAAACCGAAGAAGCAAAACAGAGCATTAAAGGGATATAAATTTGAAAACAATACCTATTACATGCGAAGGCTACGAAGCTTTAAAAAAAGAGTTTGAACATTTGAAATCTGTCGAAAGACCTGAAAATATAAAAGCAATAGAAGAGGCAAGAGCCCATGGGGATCTTTCCGAAAACGCGGAGTTTGCCGCAGCCAAAGAAAAACAGGCTTTTATTGAAGGCAGAATACGGAATATTGAATATAAGCTTGCCAATGCGGATATAATAGATACAAGCAATATAAAAACCGATAAAATTGTTTTTGGATGTAAAGTTACTTTGGAAAATATAGATACAGGCGACGAGGTTATTTACAGACTTGTAGGGCAGGATGAATCTAATATAGAGCTCGGTAAAATATCGGTAAATTCTCCTTTGGGAGCCTCGATTATCGGTAAAGAAGAAGGGGATATTGTAAAGATACAAGTTCCTGCAGGAACCCGCTCTTACGAGGTTGTAGAAATATCATAATGTTTTTTGCTATATCATTTCGATGAGCAAAGCGAGGAGAAATTTCATAATTGTCTGAACGGCAGATTTATTAGATTAACACAGATTACAGCGATTGAAAATTCGTTATTAAATATATACGGATGAAAAATCTGAAGATAAAAAAAATTTATAAATTATTATTATATATACTATCCCATAAGCCAGACGAATTCGGCATTGTGCCTGATGATAACGGATTTGTTAAAATCAAAGAATTAATACAGGTTTTTTCTCAAGATAAAAATCTGCCATCCATACGGCTTCAAACATTTAACGAAATAGTTTTAAATATCGAAAATCCGCAGATCGAAATTAAACAAAATTTAATTCGAGCAAAAAATAGAGAAGCACTTCCGGATTTTTTAAAAGATTGCCCCCTTCCTAAACTGCTTTATATATGCGTTAGAAACAGAGCCTTTAATTATGTTTTAGAACGCGGAATATCTGCCGCAGATAACAGTCGGGTTATACTTTCTGCAGATATAGATCAAGCAGCGCAAATAGGAAAAAGAAGAGACAATAAGCAGGAGCTTTTTATAATAAATACCAAATCTGCTATTCAAAACGGAGCAACATTTTATAAATTTGGAGATTTAATATATATTGCAGATTTTATCTCTCCAAAAGCATTTGTAAATCCTACAATTCCAAAAGAGAAAAAACAGGCGGTGGAAAATACGGATAGGCAAAAAAGCCCGGGAAGTTTTATATTAAGTTTTGAAAAACATGCTGAGAAAAATAGAAACTTGTTCGGCTCAAAAAAGGATATATCTTGGAAAAGAGATAAAAAAAGGTTAAGGCGGGAAAAAAAGAAATTTTTTTTTTAACTCTTTGATGTTTTCGTAATAAAGGCTCTTATAAGGACGGAGAGAGTGGGATTTGAACCCACGATCCCGGTTTATACGGAATACCGCTTTTCGAGAGCAGCGCCTTCAGCCTCTCGGCCATCTCTCCATTCCATTTTTAAAATTAGCGTTTATGTTTGGCATATTTACGATAGATATACTCAGAAGAGCAATAATCGCAGTCTAATGCGGGCAGATAGCCCTGTATCTTTGCAATTTCAACAGCATCATAATAATTGGAAAAACATCCCAAAAGATCTTTATTCTCCGCTTTCAGACATTTACAACCTTCTCTGTGTATAACAGATTCAATATTGGAATCCGATTTTTTATCAATATAATATTTTGGCATTATTTACCTTTTAATAATTGATTCTTCTGTTTATAATTTTACTATGAGATTTCTCCTCGCTGCGCTCGTTGACATGACACGGTAAAAAAATTGCTTCCTGTCCTGTCGAGCAAAGCGAGAAATCCCTTTATTATTTTGATAACCATTTTTTTTTGTGTTTATACCTTTTTAGTTATGGGCGTTTCCTATGAAAAAAAAGCTATTTATCAAAACGCTCTCTTAACTTCCTGTGAAGTATTTTTCCGGTAGGAGTCCGCGGCATTTCGTCTGCTTTAATAAATATAACATCTTTAGGGCATTTATATCCGGCAAGCCTTTGTTTGCAGTAAGCTTTTATTGCGTCTTCGTTTATTGCAGATTTATCCGCAGTCTCTTGTAGTATTGCTACAACGCATACTTTTTCGCCCCATTTGTCATCCTTTACGCTTATGCAGGCACACTCAAACACTTCTTTTAAGCTTTCTACAACCTCTTCCACTTCGCTTGGATATACATGTTCGCCTCCTGTTATAATCATATTATCTTTTCTGTCAATACATTCAAAAAATCCGTCTTCATCTTTTCTTGCCATATCTCCTGCAGAAAACCATCCCCCCTTAAAAGATGCGGCGGTTTTTTTCGGAAGCTTATAATATTGATCAAACAGCATAGGACATTTTGAATACAACTCGCCTACTTCGCCAACCTTAACCTCGTTGCCGTTTTCGTCCAAAAGTTTTACAAGTTCTGTCCCTATAACTTCTTTTCCTATAGAGCCGAGTTTTTTCAACTGATCTTCAGGTTTTAAAACCGTTACTATTCCGGCTTCGGTGGATCCGTAAGCTTCATACAGCTCCACTCCTTTGAAAAAATCCATTACGGCAAGTTTTGTATTTTTTCTAACAGGAGCAGAAGAGCATAAAAGTTTTCTTATAGAAGAAACGTTGTAATTAGTTTTTTCTTTGGGAAGACTTAATATCAGATTATAATGAGTAGGAATAAGAGATATAAAAGTTATTTTTTCTCTTTGTATAATCTGCAAAATCTCTTCCGGCTTAAAAGACCTTGCAGGATGAATATATGCCGAACCTCCTATATAAGTAAAAGTAAATGTATAAAAAGTAGAATTAATATGGCAAAGAGGTATTACATTCATACAAATATCATCTGCGTTAAACCCGAATTCTACAGCGTTAATAAGATAAAAAGCTATATGGGATTTATGCGATCGGACTACTCCTTTAGGTTTTCCTGTAGTTCCGGAAGTATAAATAAGTATCCAAGGATCATCAGGGCGAACAATATCTGCATTCGGCTCGGTATCCGGCATATCTGCTATAAAAGATTCATATTCAACATAACCCTTTTTATGAGCATGGGCAGATATAAAATTTTTATCCGCTATATTTTTTAAATTAGCTTTTACGGGAGCAATTATATCGGTAAATTCTTCATCTACTATAAAAAGTTTTGCGCCCGAATTATTTACTATATATTCCACATCTGCAGATACCAACCTGAAATTTATAGGAACAATCACAAGTCCTGTTTTTGCCGCCGCAAGAAAAACTTCGGTTATTTCTATACTGTTTTCCATAAAAGTTGCGACCTTATCCCCTTTTTTAAGCCCTAACGCCAAAAAAGTGTTTGAAAGCTTATTAACCCGTTTATTATATTGGGCATAAGTATAGCTTCTACGGGCATCTTTAAATACCGTTTTATTCGGTATTCTTTTTGCATTAACAGATAAAGTCTGCCCCAGATTCAACCAATCCATTTTTCCCTCCTTTTTTAAAATAAAAGATAAGTAAAACGGTTTTAATTTATTAGATTTAATAATATAAAGAAAGCCTATTATCACGAACTAATAAAATTGTCTATTTATTTTATAAGAGATACAAAGGGATTAAAATTTGAGCATAACGCCGAAAACGGGCTTTAATTATGTTAAGTCATACGGAGTAAGGGCTTCGCACCCATCTTTGGTTACTACAATTGTCTGTTCAAATTGAGCGGACAAAAAGCCGTCTTTAGTGACTGCAGTCCAGCCGTCTGATAATATTTTTATCTCCTTTTTTCCCAGATTTATCATAGGTTCTATAGTAAAAACCATTCCTTCTACAAGCTCTATGCCAGTTTTTTTTCTTCCGAAATTTGGAATTTGAGGCTCTTCATGAAAATCGAAGCCTGTGCCGTGTCCTACGAAGTTTCTTACTACGGAGCATCCGTTTTTTTCGGCATAATTCTGAATAGCCCAGCCTATGTCTCCAACTTTATTGCCTGGTTTTACGGTATTTTTTCCTATCATTATGGCATGTTGGGCAATTTTAACTATTTTTTCGGCATCTTTTTTTGGCGTTCCTACAAAGTATGTTTTGCTTGCATCCGCATAATATCCGTTTAAAATGGATGTAATATCAATATTTACTATATCTCCGTCTTCTATTACTCTATCGCCGGGCACTCCATGACAAACAACTTCATTTACCGATATACAAGAACTTTTTGGAAAACCTCTGTATCCTAATGTAGCAGGTTTTGCATTATTTTTTATGGTAAAATCGTGTATTATTTTATCTAAATAATCTGTAGTAACTCCGGCTTTTATAAAGTTTTCCGCTTCATTAAGAGTTGCAATTACAAGAAGTCCTGTTTTTCTTATACCCTCTATATCCTTTTTATTTTTTAAATTTATATTATAGACGCGGGAATATAGTTTTTTCGGATCCTTGTCTGTTTTTCTTTGTTTGTTTATACAACATTGTTTATATTTTTTCCCGCTGCCGCAAAAACAAGGATCGTTTCGCCCTATTTTTTTAACCATTTTTTTTAACCTGTTGTGGCAAATCGCTATTAGAAGTCTCCGAGTCCTCGAAGTTTTAATAGCAGCTCGAATTTTGTATCTCCGTTTTTTTCATTTAAATATTCCAAACCTACAGCCCAGCACTGCGCGCCGTAAAGAAAGCCTGCTTTATATTCTATATCGTTGTCGTCATACAGATTTCTCTCATAACCGCCATAAACTTCTATATTATCGTCTATTTTGATGTTAAGGTCTGCGGCTAACGATTCCCTTTCCTCTTTTTTATATCTATGCTCTACAGAAAGAGAGTCTTCTCTATTATCGGTTAAGGTTATTCCCTTATCATGAGATGTAAATTCTCCAGAATAAGGAGACCACTCAGCCTCTCCGTTAAAAAAAAGATGTTTTCCTAACGATATATATGCTTCGGCGGCGATATCGGAAAACGGCCCCGATTCTTTATTGAAATCGTAGCTTTGACTTATTTTAAATCGTAAAAATCGATTATATGAAAATTTTTTTTCTTTATCTGCAATATCTTTGAATGTTTTTTCTTTGGAAATAAGATTATTTGTAATCGAATATGTAATCAGATTTTTTTTTTGAATTTCTTCTTCAAAATGGAATACTACTTTTTCTTCCGGAATATATTCGTAGGTTATTCTGGGGATAATCGTATGTTTTATTTTACTTATATTTTTAATATCAGCATCGAATATATTAAAAAGTAAAGAGGATAAATTCAGCCTAATATCATAAGTTTGGCTATCTGCAGAATAGTCAGGTATATCCTTTTTGTAATCATAAGTTTTTGCATGGGCTACTCTTAATCTTATAGAGGGCTCTAAATTGAAATAACCGGCTATGTTTAAAGGAAGATAAAATCTGGAATAAAGATCCGCCTTCATTTCTTTCGGCGTATTTTCGCCGTAATAGTAAGTATAAAGAGATTTAAAATCGAAATATAAAGGGGTGTTGCCTATTTTATGTTTGACTGTATCAAAGGTTATAGAGGGCAGTTTATAAAAACTTTTATCCTGTTTTTGATAAGTTCCTATTCTTATATCTTCATACCAGACGCTGTCTATATTAAGAATATATTTTTCCCAGCTTCTTGACAGGTTAAGTCTGTTTTTTCGGACATAATCTGTATAATCCTCTAATGTTGCGTAAAAATTTTTTTCATAATATTTATTTATTTCGTTATAACCGATAAGCCCGGATTTAAATTCTGTAAGATAACCCTGATCGCTTGGCAGATCTAATGCAAGCTTTGCCGAAAAGTCTTTCGGAAAGCTGTGATCTATTCTGCCTCTTATCCAATATCTGTCTGAATTTGTGCGGATGTAACCGTCCGAATTAAATTCGGCGTTTTGCTCTTTGTCGTTTAAAAAATCGAACATTAATGTTCCTTTTGAATCTTCGGTAAGTTTATATCTGTATTCCGCGCCCAGTTTTTCTCCTCTTTTTTCGATATGATTAAGATAAAAGGTGGCGTCTTGGCTTTCGTTTATTGCCCAAAAATAAGGCAGTGTGATTTCTTTGCCTTTACGTTCGGAATGGCTTAATTGAGGCATAAGAAATCCGGATTGTCTGTCTGTTTTTGCAGGAAAGATTATAAAAGGAGAATAAAAAATAGGCATATCTTTAACTTTAAACATTATATTTGTGGCTGTTCCGTAGCCGTTTAAAGTAACCTTCATGTTTTTACCGGTGATCTGCCAAGTCGGTTTTTCGCCTATGCAGGAGGTAAAAGAACCCTGTTTTAGCTTGTATGAATGTTTGCTTATTTTTTCTATATGATCTCCTCTTATATAAAAATTGGTCTCTTTATAAAAAAGAGTAGCGTCATATACTGTTCCTGTTTCATTTGCCAAATTTATATCAATACCGCTGCCTTCAAGCTTGTCTTCTCCTATTACAAAAACAACGTTTCCAACTGCCGAGGCAGTCATATTTTTTTTGTCAAATGTTACGAAATCTGCGGTTAACCTCCTGTTTACTTTTTTTATAACAACATTTCCTTTTGCCGTAAATTGATCTTTGCTTTTGTTATACTTGACTTCGTCCGCGCTTATACGCCATGGCGCCTCCAAATTTTTTTGTTCGTTTTCCGAAAGGCATTTTGCGTAACAATTAGAAGCTATTATCAAACCTATACAAATAAAAAAAAGAGCTTTTATATAGTTTGAATACATATTTTCCCTCTGTTTAAGTTCTGCTGGATAACAAAGTATTTTGCCCGTTTTCTGCGTTATGTTCAAATTTTAATCCTCGACTTATTTTTAATAAGTCTGCGGTTAAAATTTTCGCAAGCCTTGAAAACGAACAAAATACTTTGTTATCCAGCGGACTTTTTTCTGTTTGTATTAGTTTCAGCCCAAAAATTTTCTTTATCTAACATTTTTTTAACAAAAACTATTATGTTTTATGAGATTTCTCCTCGCTGCGCTTGTCGAAATGATATGGCAAAAAAACTTTTTTCCTGTCATTTCAAGCGAAGCGAGAAATTCCTTTATTATTTCCTTTTAACCTGTCTCCCGCCTCCTGTTTCCTTTTGCGGTTCAGTAGAAAAAGATTATTTTTTATGTTTTAATTTGTTTATATTGCATACGGATAAAATTTAGCATATAAAGGTCATCTCATAAGAGAAAAGTCAAGAACTATTACATGGTTTTCATAGAAAAAAGCCTTCTTTTGTTTGGTTTCGGCTTTTTACGAAAACTATAACCAAAAAAAGTTAAAATTGTAATGCAACTTCAATATAATGAAAAAGATATTTGTAAAAGACTTAAAAACAGGCGAGTTTATAAAAGATTTATTTCTTGTAACGGGTAAAGCCGTTTCTTATAAAAAAGATGGAAATAAATATATTGTTATTACTGTGGCAGATAAAACCGGAACCATAAAAGGGGTGGCGTGGGATAATGTAGAAAAAATTTATGAAACTCTTTGCTCGGCAGACTATGCTATTATTGCCGGAAATATAACGGAGTTTAATAATTCTTTGCAGATTGTAATAAAAGATGTTTTTGCTCCTGACAATGATAGTATTGATTCTTCCGATTTTATTCCTTCGGCAAAAGCGGACGTAGAAATTATGTTCGAGCGTTTGTTAAAATTAATCGAAACTATAAATCGCCCTTATCTTAAAAAACTTTTGTATCTGTTTTTTAATGATGATAATTTAAAAACAAGGTTTAAAAATGCTCCTGCAGGTAAAAAGATGCATCACGCTTATTTGGGCGGGCTGTTAGAACATTCTTTATCTGTAGGGCTTCTTGCAGATAAAATAGCCGGCCACTATAAAGGGATTGACGTAGACCTTTTAAAAACAGGCGCTATTTTACACGACATAGGCAAAATAGAAGAATTTAACTATCAGCTTTTTATAGATTATTCCGATTCCGGCAGGCTTTTAAATCATATAATAATAGGCGCGGAAATGATTTCAGATAAAATAAGGGCGGTTTCCGATTTTCCGGAAAAAGAGGCTCTTTTGTTAAAGCATATGATAATAAGCCATCATGGAACAAGAGAATTCGGCTCGCCTGAGCCCCCTAAAACCATAGAAGCGGTTATATTAAACTATTTAGACGAAATAGATTCCAAAGTTATGGGAATACGGGATTTTATGGCAAATAAAGATACGGTTTTAGGCTGGTCTCCTTATCATAAAATATATGAGCGTCATTTTTATAAAGCAGACTATACGGATAATAACGGATAGGTTGGCAATAGCTTAATTGGCATATAAAAAATTGCTTTCTGTCAAGCGAAGCGAGAAACGGAATAAGATATTTGTCGGTTTGATAAGCTTAAATTAAAAAAGTATTAGACAATAAAACTTTTTTTTATAAGAATTAATGAATGCTATGGAAAAAAAAGAGACTGTTAAAAGTATAATTTTAAATCTTTTGTTTATATGTTGCGGAAGCGCTTTGGCTGCGTTGGGAATAAAGGGTATTCTTTTGCCTTGTCAGTTTGTAAGCGGAGGAGTTGTAGGTATTGCAATAGGAATACATTATTTTTTTCCGTTTGTTTCGCTAAGCGTAATCTATTTTATATTCAATATTCCTCTTTTTATACTCGGATGGAAAACGGTAGGAAGAAGATTTTTTTATTACAGCATAGCCGGCATGATTATACTTTCGAGTTTTCTTCAATTTATTAACTTTTCTATTCCTGTTGAAGATAAAATTTTAAGCGCAATGCTTGCGGGAATTCTTATAGGAACAGGAAGCGGAATTATTTTAAAATCAAAAGGCTCTTCCGGCGGATTGGATATTTTGTCTATATTTCTTTTAAACCGTTTTTCTATTAAAATCGGAAGCACGGTTCTTTTTGCAAACGCGCTTATTCTTATCTTTACTTCGATATTTATTTCTTTGGAATCCGCGCTTTGGACAATGATATATCTGTTTGTTTCTTCAAAAATTTTAGATCTTGTTTTAACCGGACTTAGTCAAAGAAAGGCGGTTATTATAATATCTGTAAAATGGGAGGAAATATCCGACGCAATTTTAAACGAAGTTAAAAGAGGCGTGACCTTTATAAAAGGGCAGGGCGGTTATTCCAAGCGGAACGAAAATATTCTTTATACTATCGTAACTTTAAGAGAACTCCCGAGAGTAAAAGATTTGGCGCGTAATATTGATCCTAACGCTTTTTTGGTTGTTCACGAAACTATGGAGGTAATGGGTTACAGGATAGGAAATCAGCCGCACTGGTAAAACTTAAAAGATATTTGAGTTAACTTGTATCACTTATGAGAAATATAAAAAATATTTCCGATAAATTTGTTGTCTGCATAGATAACAAGGGCTATCCCGCTTCTTTGGAACCACATAAAATTTATCGCATTCTTGTGCCGGACGCTGACGCCGAAGAATGCGGGCAATTGCGTATTATAGACGAAAGAGGGGATGATTATCTTTATCCTGCAAAATGGTTTGCATCCGTAATTGCATCTAATTCCTTTTTTGTAGGCTGATAGCCGATTTTTTTTTGATGAGTTATATTTGATTCGGCTATCTATTTTGTTAAAGATGAATTTTGAAGAACATGTGGAAAATTTTTAATTTTCGCGTATTAAAGATAAAAACATGTTCGGCTTTTTAAAGTCTTCTTTTGGAGGATTAAAATATCCGAATTGTATATTCGGAAAGGTTTTTGCAATATTTTTTAAATGATTTTTAACCCCGTAAGGCGTTCCGCTGTTTTCCGCCGTGTTCATAGCATTTATATATCTTATAGGGTCGTAATTAAGATTGCGCCATTGAATTCTGTTGATTTTATTATTTTTTAAAAAGTTTATAAAAGCTTCCGCCTCTTTTGCGCTGTCTGTAAAACCGGGGCAGTTAAGATAATTTATAGATACAAAAACCCCTTTTTGACAAGCTATATCTATTGTTTGCATAATCTGTTGGAAAGTATAATTTTGAGGTCTGAAATATGCGTTATAACAGGATTTGCGAAAACTGTTTATGCTTACCCTTATAGAATCTATTCCCGCATCAAAAAATTTTGTTAATATTTCTGGCTTGCTTGCGTTTGTATTAACATTTATTGTTCCTTGAGTTGTTTTTTTCCTTATTATTTTTATTGCAGGCTCTATAACGTCTGCCGCATAAATCGGATCTCCTTCGCGTCCTTGCCCAAAGCTTACTATGCTTTTTTTTACGATTAGGATATGTTCTAAAGCTATTTCGGCTATTTCGGCAGGGCTTGGTTTGAATGTAATTCTATCTTGCGAGCTTCTTATGCCGCTGTTTTTTTGAAGAGACAAGCATCCTAAACATTTGGCGTTGCAGGTTACAGAGGTAGGCAGAGGAGCTTCGTATCTTTTTAAAAAGAGGTTTTTTCCTGCCGGGCATCCGTATTCTAAAGCGCATTTTTCAAGATGTTTTCTTAATCTGTTATTAGGCAGTTTTTTTCGGAGGTTTTTAACCCCTTTTATTACTTTTTCTATGGGCATTAATCTTAAATCCTGCCTTTTTTCCAAATCTATAGGTATAACGGCGCTTACAAATTGGTTATTATGCCAGCCAGCCGCTCCATAAGAGAATAGCGGCAGGGGAATGGCGTTGTTTTTTTCGGTATAAGCGCAGGTATAGCTGATGATATGTCCGGGAGAATTAAACGCTGCCACCGGATATATTTTTTCTGCCATATTGAAGGGGTTAAAGGTTAAGGTTTCGATTTTGTTTGTTGATAGGTTATAAAATATCGGTTTTCTTTCCGGCAAAAGCATTAATTCGGTTCCGTAAGGAGCGGGCGCGGCGTTTTGCGTAGTAAGCGGTTTTAACATACCTGCGCTCATTCCTACGCTCGCATATCCGGGAAGGTCGAATATTTTCCCTTTTGGGTTTGCGGCTATAGCGGTTATAAAACTTGTTTTGTCAGAAATGTTCATCAGTTTACATTGGAGATTCGGAGCGGGGTAGAGACGTTGCATGTAACGTCTCTGCGGATTAGATTTTTAATCAAATAAATCTGCGGTTCAGACAATTATGAGATACCTCCTCGTTGCGCTTGTCGAAATGACAAGGTGAAAAAAACGTTCGTTGACATTATATGGCAGAAAAGAGTTTATAATTTTTTGGCTATGGCTTCTGCCATCTGCATTGTGGTAGCGTTTCCGCCCAAATCGTAAGTTACGTTTTTTCCTTCTCCGATAACTTCGCACACAGCTTTATATATGTTATCCGCCGCTTCGGTTTCTTGTATATATTTTAACATTAATACGCCGGATAATATTATTGCGGTAGGATCGGCTTTATTTGCTCCTGCCATTTTAGGAGCGCTTCCATGTACAGGCTCGAAAACCGCTATGTTTTCTCCTATGTTCGCACCCGGGGCTATTCCCAGTCCTCCTATAAGCCCTGCCGTAAGATCCGATATTATATCTCCGTATAGATTGGGCAGGAGAAGAATGTCGAATAAAGAGGGATCTCTGACTAACTTCATGCATAAATTATCAACAAGGATTTCTTCATATTCTATTTCGGGATATTTTTCGGCAATTTTTTTTGAAGCTTCCAAAAAGAGGCCGTCTGTTAGTTTGCAGATATTAGCCTTTGTAACTGCGGTAACCTTTTTTCTGTTTTCGTTTTTTGCATACTCAAAAGCAAATTCAGATATTTGTTCCGAAGCTTTTCTTGTAATGATTTTAATTGTTTCGGCAGTATCTTTATCTATTTGTCTTTCAATTCCCGCATATAGATCTTCGGTATTTTCTCTTACCACTATAAGATCAACATCTTCGTATCTTGATTTTACGCCTTTTATTGTTTTTGCTGGTCTTAAGTTTGCAAAAAGATTTAATTGTTTTCTTAAAGAAACATTAACGCTTCTAAATCCAGTTCCTATAGGCGTTGTAATGGGACCTTTTAAAGCCACCCTATTTTTTTTTACGGAATCCAAAACATCTTCTGGCAGCGGAGTTCCTTTTTTCTCTATACATTCGGCTCCGGCATCCACTATATCCCAATTTATTTTTACTCCTGCAGCCTCTATTACCAGTTTTGCGGCTTCGCTTATTTCGCGTCCTATTCCGTCGCCAGGAATTAATGTTATTTTGTGCATTGTTTTCCCCTTTTTGTTCTTCTGTTTAAAGTCCGCTGTCTAACTTTTTGGAGATTGTCAGCTCCTTTTTAATCATCCTTTTTTGTGTTTAACTATTTTTAATAATATAGTTTTCCTTTGTTTATATTTTTATTATGAGATTTCTACTCACTTCGTTTGTCGAGATGATATGGCAAAAAATTCCTTTGTTTATAATTCGATTAAAGCCCGTTTTATAACAAAGTATTTTGTTCTTTTCGTATAACGCCGAAAATGGACAAAAGAGTAAGTTAGAGTAATTGGAAATCTCTATGTTTTCGTATATGTTCTACAAGTCCGCCTTCGTTTAATATTTTAATCATTATATCCGGAAGCGGGGTGATCGGTATTTCTATGTCGGAGCTGAGATTTTTTACAATTCCGTTTTTAAGATCAACTTCTATTTCATTTTTTTCGTCTATAAGATCGGTATTGCATTCGATTAAGGAAAGCCCTATATTTATAGAGTTTCTGAAAAAGATTCTTGCAAACGATTTTGCCAAAACTCCGCTTACTCCGGATAACTTTATAATGGCGGGGGCATGTTCTCTGGAAGAGCCAAGACCGAAGTTTCTACCTGCCGCAATAAAGTCTCCTTTTTTCATTTCGGAAGCAAAGTCTTTTCTGGCATCTTCTAATACATGTTTTGCCAATTCGGGTAGATTTGTTCTAAGATGAAAAAGTCTTCCAGGGGCTATATGATCTGTACTTATATCATCTCCGAATTTCCAAGCGGTTCCTTTTTTTATGCTCATTTTTCAACCTTTTTGAATTTAAGATACAAAGTTGCAAATTATAATCATCCTTTTTTGTGTTTAGTCATGGGCTGTTTTATATTTTGCAGTTATAAGATCAGATGTTTCCCGGATCCGCAATATATCCGAGCATGGCGCTGTATGCGGCGGTAGCTGGAGAGCTTAAATATATAAGCCCTTCGGGATTTCCCATTCTTCCTTTAAAATTTCTGTTTTGCGTGGAAAGACAAACTTCGCCGTCTCCCAGAATTCCTGCATGAACTCCTACGCATGGCCCGCAGCCGGGGGTTACTATTGCGGCTCCGGCTTTTACAAATATTTCTATTAATCCTTCCTGCAAGGCTTGGATAAAAATATCTTTTGATGCCGGAGATATTAAAAGTCTGGTATTAAAATTTCTTTTTTTATCTTTTAATATGGAGGCGGCAATTTTTAAATCTTCTATTCTGCCGTTTGTGCAGCTTCCTATAAAAACCTGATGGACTTTTATATTGTTTAATTCCGTAGCTCCTGCCGTATTATCTACGGTATGGGGACAAGATACGGTAGGTTTTAATTTTGAAGCGTCTATTTTTATAATTTTTTCATAAACAGCGTCATTATCCGCTTTTATCTCTTTAAAATCCTCTTCTCTGTTTCTCATGGCAAGATATTTTTTTGTAGTTTCGTCAGATGCTATTATGCCTGTTTTTGCGCCGGCTTCAACCGCCATGTTGCAAAGGGTAAATCTGCCGGACATATCCATTTTTTCTATAGTCTTGCCGCAAAATTCAAGCGCTTTGTATGTAGCTCCGTCTGATCCTATCTTGCTTATTAAGCTTAAAATCAGATCTTTAGGTCCTACATTATGCCCAAATTCTCCGAAAACTTCTATTTTAAAGGTTTCCGGAACTTTAAGCCATGCTTTGCCCAAAGCCATTCCTATTCCTACGTCTGTAGAACCCATTCCTGTGGCAAAGGCGCCAAGCGCTCCAGATGTGCAGGTATGGGAATCTGCTCCTATAAGGATGTTGCCGGGCGCTACAAAGTCTTCTACAAGTCTTTGATGGCAGACTCCTTCGCCTGCTTCGGAAAGTATTGAGCCTGTTTTTTTTGCAAATTCTCTTAATTTTTTATGAGCGTTTGAAAGCTCTTTTCTGGGGCTGGGAGCGGCATGATCTATAAATAGTACCGTTTTTTCGGGGTTTTTTACCTGTGTCAGATTAACTTCGCTCATTTTATCTATGGTAAGCGGACCTGTTCCGTCCTGCACCGCCGCAACGTCAACTTTTGCTATTACAAAATCTCCCGCTTTAACTTCTTTGCTCGAATGTTTTCCTATAATTTTTTCGGATAATGTTTTTCCCACGGTTCCTCTCTTGATTTCCTTGTTTATTTTTTTATTATGAGATTTCTCCTCGCTCCGCTCGTCGAAATGACATAGCAAAAAAATTTAATTTAAGGTTTTATAGTCATTATTTTAGCCGCTATATCCGGATGTTTATATATAAATCTCAGCTCGTTGTCCATTAAGGGCTTCTGGGTATGTATATTTGCATATCTTACCAGTTCTAAAATTTGTCTTGCCTCTTTTTCGTTCTTAAATTCCATTTCAAGTTTTTCGTATACGTTTCTGAAGCCTTTTATTCCGCTGTATTCGCCTAATGTAATCTGAGAGCCTGTTTCTATTTCTTCCGGCTCGCCTCTGCCCAGAGCTTCATATGCGTAAAGCTCGTAATTTTTTTTGTCTTTTAAAGCCCCGTCTGCATGTATGCCTGATTCATGAGCAAACGCGTTTCCTCCTACCGCAGGCTGATTTATAGCTATAGGAACTCCGAATGCATAAGCGGCATATTTTGCAATTTGCCATATTTTATCTAATTTAAGCTTTTTATTAATTTTGTATTTATTTTTAAAACCGCTTGTTTTTAAAATCGCCAGCAAACAGGATGCAAAATCGGCGTTTCCGGCTCTTTCGCCCATGCCGTTCACCGTAGTATTTATATACGCGTCAACTCCTCCGTCTATAGCCCCTTTTGCTCCCATTACCGAATTTCCTACGGCAAGCCCCACATCATTATGAAAATGTATCTCCAAAGGCAGTTTCACCTCTTTTGCAAGCCTGTTTAATCTTTTATATGCGGTGTCAGGATCGTCATATCCTATGGTGTCACAATATCTTAATCTTGCGGCTCCTTGTTTTTTTATCGCCTTTGTAAACTCAATTAAAAAGTCTTCGTCGGTTCTGGAAGCATCTTCGGCATTAACTCCTATTGTTTCGGCTCCGCGAGCCTTTGCCGCGTCTATAGCTTCTAATGTTTGCACCAATATATCTTCTCTTGTTTTTTTACCGCCGAATTTTCCTATAATCATCTGATCCGAAGTAGAGATGGAAATGTTTATATGTTTTAAATTCGGTATATTGTCAAAACTTTCGTAAACATCTGAAGTAAGAGCCCGCATCCATCCGCTTAATCTGATAGTATTGATTATGCCTTTTTTAACCAATTCCATATTTGCGTTAAGATAATTTTTTTCATGAGAGGTAACAGGAAAACCGAATTCAGACTGAAAAATCCCTATTTTGTCTAGATAAAGATTTATCATTGTTTTTTGAAGCTTTGCTAAACCTAATCTTGAGGTTTGAACTCCGTCTCTGTTGGTAACATCTATAAAATAAATTACTCTGCCTGTTTTTGTTTCTATGCCCATTTTGTTTTCTCCTTCTTTTAAAAGAACAGAATATAATAACATAAAAGGTTTATTATAAACAAGTGAATTTTTTACGGCGGGATAAAAATGTAAAAATCGAAATTAAAGCATATAGCCGGTATATTCAGCGTATATGCAGGATTAATAGATAGGGATAATGCCGAAATGATTTTTACAGACTTTACATAAGCCCGATAAATCTTATGTCGCCTTTTTTAATCATATCCGAAAACTTTTGGTTAATCCAATTTCGTATATAATTTCTTATAAACGGAACCAAAAGCAAAAAACCGGCTATATCGGTTAAAAGACCGGGTGTAATTAAAATAACGCCTGCAATAAAAAGAAGCAGACCCTCTACAAGCTGATTTGCCGGAAAGTTTCCATTTCTCATTTCGCGTTGAATTTCAAACCAGACTCTAAATCCTTCCTGACGAACAAAATGAGCCCCGAGTAATCCCGTGCCTATTATAATTGATAATGTGGTAAAGAAACCGAAGGAACTTCCTAATTTTATTAATATGTATATTTCAAGAAACGGTATTACTGTAAAAAAAAAAAATAATTTTATAAACATAATTTTTAACGTATAGATATAAAGTTGGTTTTATTAGTTTATTTGTTTGATTATTTCAACGCAGGTTTGTTCCGGGGTAAGTTTTGAGCAGTCTATTGTTATATCTGCATATTTTTTATAAAGAGCCGAACGCTCGTAAAACATATCTTCTAGAGTCTGCCCCGGAAGTTTGGCGATTCCTCTTTCTGCAAAATTATCAATTCTTAATTTCAAACCTTCAAGAGATGTATATAAAAAAACTATTATTCCTATGGATTTTAAATGTCTCATAGCGGTTTGGCTATATACTGCGCTTCCTCCTGTAGCAATAACATGGTTTTTAAGCCTGATTTTTTTAATTACTTTGGATTCTATTTTTCTAAAAGCCATATTTCCATCGCTGTTAACAATATCTTGAAGCTTTTTTTTCTCCGAAGCTTCGATTAGAGCGTCTGTATCAATAAATAAGCGGGAAGTTTTTTTTGATAAAATTTTGCTTATTGTGCTTTTCCCCGAACCCGGCATTCCTATTAAAACTATATTAGATATATTCATTATGGTTATAATTTTATTTTTGAAATATTCAAAGTTTGTTTAAAGATTTTTATTATTACAAAGCGGATATGGAATCTGTCAACAAAAAGAAAGAAAGGCTTTGAAGTTTTTTTTCATTATCTTCTTGAATTTGTTATTATTTTATATTAAAATTTTTTCAAAAAATAAAAATAAGCCTCTTGCATAACAAAGAAAATGTTATGCAAGGCGGTAGTTGAGCCTTTAATTGAAAGCTTTGAGCTTCTTTTAAGAAATATCGAATAACCAAACAGGACATAGGCATAATATATTGACGTTATAAAAGTAAAGAAGTATGAAGAATCGGCTTAATTTTAAACGGTAAGGATAAAAATTATTCGAATTATGATATAAAAAAGGCGTTTTAAGGATAAACGCTTTTAAAATTATAGAAATATAAAAATAAGAAACAAATTAGGAGGAATAGGAATGAATTGGTTTATACGGGTTATAACCGCTTCTGTCGGAAAAAAATTGCTTATGGCATTGACAGGCATCTTTTTTATTAAATTTTTATTAATCCATCTTATAGGCAATCTTACCATATACGGAGGAGACGAATATTTTAATGCGTATGTTAAGCATCTTCATTCGTTAGGCCCTATTATTACCGTATTGGAATTTTTTATGCTGTTTCTTGCCGTAATACATATTTCTACCGGATTGTTATTATTTTTTCAAAATCTTTCGGCAAGACCTTTTAAATATGCGGTTAATAAAAATGGAGGCGGCAGAACAATAGGTTCTTCTACAATGCCGTATACGGGAATTTTTATTTTTATCTTTTTAATTTTTCATCTTATAAATTTTCATTTTGTAGATAAAACCAATACTACGGTTTTTGATATTGTATCAAATGCTTTTGCCAACCCTATTTATGTATTTTTTTATGTAATAGCGGTTGCAGCGGCGGCTTTTCATGTAAGCCACGGGTTTTGGAGCGCATTTCAAACATTAGGGCTTAATAATGTAAAATATATGCCTTTTATTAAAAAAATAGGCGTTACAACTTCGATAATTTTTGGAATCGGCTTTGGTTTTTTGCCGATTTACATCTTTATCATGTAAACGATTTTTGTAGAAAAAGTATCTATTTTGCTTGATTTCTACGTTGGTTAAAATTTTTTATCCGCCTTGAACTCGAACAAAATAAAATATTTTTCTACGGAAACTAAACGGTTCCGATAAAAAAGGATTCGGACTCGCTTGAAAGTTAAGCAAAGGAGTACTTTTTTATTAGGAAGCAAACAGATACGGGGAGATATTAATGAAACTTAACTCAAAAATTCCTTCGGGACCTCTTAGCGAAAAATGGGATAAACATAAATTTGAACTAAAGCTTGTAAATCCTGCAAATAAAAGAAAATTTACCGTCATCGTGGTAGGAACCGGACTTGCGGGAGGCTCTGCCGCTGCATCTTTGGCGGAATTGGGATATAACGTTAAAAATTTTTGTATTCAGGATTCGCCGAGAAGAGCCCACAGTATAGCCGCACAGGGCGGAATTAACGCGGCAAAAAACTATGCAAACGACGGAGACAGTATAAGAAGACTCTTTTATGATACCATAAAAGGGGGAGATTTTAGAGCAAGAGAAGGAAATGTTTACAGGTTAGCTCAGATCAGCAACAATATAATTGATCAATGCGTGGCGCAAGGGGTTCCTTTTGCCAGAGACTACGGCGGGCTTCTTGCAAACAGAAGTTTTGGAGGGGCTCAGGTTTCAAGAACATTTTATGCTAGAGGGCAAACAGGGCAGCAGCTGCTTCTCGGAGCATACAGCGCGCTATCGCGGCAGATAGGGTCCGGAAAAGTTAAAATGTTTGCCAGACGAGAGATGCTTGATCTTGTAACCGAAAATAACAGAGCCGTAGGAATAATAGTTAGAAACCTTATTAACGGCGATATAGAAATGCATGCAGGCGATGCAGTGGTTTTATGCACAGGCGGTTACGGAAATGTATTTTTTCTTTCTACAAACGCTATGGGAAGCAACGTTACGGCAGCTTACAGAGCCTATAAAAAAGGGGCGCTTTTTGCAAACCCATGCTTTACTCAGATACATCCTACCTGCATACCTGTTCACGGCGATTATCAGTCTAAACTTACTTTGATGAGCGAAAGTTTAAGAAACGACGGAAGAGTTTGGGCGCCTAAAGATCGCGGAGATAAGCGCAGACCGGATCAGATACCGGAGGCGGAAAGAGATTATTATTTGGAAAGAAGATATCCGAGTTTCGGCAACCTTGTTCCGAGAGACGTTGCCTCAAGAAATGCCAAAGCCCAATGCGACAAAGGGAAAGGAGTAGGAGAAACAGGGCTTGCGGTTTATCTTGATTTCCGAGACGCAATAAAAAGAGATAGCAAAGAGGTAATAGAGAAAAAATACGGCAACCTTTTTGCAATGTATGAAAAAATAACCGCAGATGACCCTTATCAAACCCCAATGATGATATATCCGGCGGTTCATTATACTATGGGCGGTTTATGGGTTGATTATAACCTTATGAGCGCCATAGACGGGCTTTTTGTTTTGGGAGAGGCTAATTTTTCGGATCACGGCGCAAACAGACTCGGCGCAAGCGCTTTAATGCAGGGCTTGGCGGACGGATATTTTGTAATACCATATACCATAGGCGGTTATCTTGCGGGCGTAACTCCGGATAAAACTCCTGCTTCCGCTCAGATATTTACGGATGCCGCAAAAAAATGCAGCGAAAGGACAAAAAGGCTTTTATCTATACAAGGCAAAAAAACAGTTGATGATTTCCATAAACGCCTCGGGCTGATTTTGTGGGAATACTGCGGCATGTCAAGAAACGAGCAGGGACTTATAAAAGCAAAAGATATGATTGCCGAACTCAGAGAAGAATTTTATCAAAATGTTTTAGTTCCCGGCATAGATAAAGACCTTAATCAGAGTTTGGAACGCGCGGGACGAGTCGCGGATTTTCTTGAATTCGGAGAATTAATGGTAACCGACGCTCTGAATAGAAAAGAATCTTGCGGAGGACATTTTAACGAGGCTTTTCAAACCGAAGAAGGCGAAGCGTTACGAGATGACGAGAATTTTTGTTATGCCGCCGCATGGGAATTTACGGGAGAGGGTAAAGAGCCTACGCTTTGCAAAGAGCCTTTTGAATTTGAAAACGTCAAATTAACGCAAAGGAGTTACAAATAGTGTCTGGAACAAATAGAATAAATTTAACGCTTAAAGTCTGGCGTCAAAAAGCCGGCAAGAGCAAAGGGAACTTGGCGGAATATCAGGCAAAAGAAATATCTACGGATATGTCCTTTTTGGAAATGTTAGACGTTGTAAACGAATATCTTACCTTAAAAGGAGAGGAGCCTATAGCATTTGATCATGACTGCCGAGAGGGTATTTGCGGAATGTGCGGCGCCGTAATAAACGGAAGACCTCATGGGCAGGAAAAAGGAACGACTTTATGTCAGCTTCATATGCGGCATTTTAAAGACGGAGAAACCGTATTTATAGAGCCGTTTAAAGCAAAGGCTTTTAAGAATATCAAAGACCTTATTGTAGATAGAACCGCTTTTGATAAAATAATACAATCCGGCGGATTTATTTCCGCTAATACCGGCGGCGCCCAAGATGCAAACGCTATTCTTATATCTCAAAAAAATGCGGATTTGGCTATGGACGCGGCGGCGTGTATAGGCTGCGGAGCATGCGTTGCGGCATGTCCTAATGCTTCGGCAATGCTTTTTGTAAGCGCCAAAGTTTCTCATCTAACGCTTTTGCCCCAAGGAAAGCCGGAAGCAGCGGCAAGAGTTACGGCTATGGTAAATACAATGGATGATCTTGGTTTCGGGAATTGTTCCAACGAAAGAGAATGCGAGGCGGAATGCCCGAAAGAAATATCTATTGCCAATATTGCGAGATTGAACCGAGAATTTATTAAAGCCGGATTTTTTAAATCTTAAAATTTCGGCGGATAACTTTGTAATTTGACCTTTTGCGGCGTTGAAAAAAAATTTTAATCCTCGAAATACTTTAGTATTCCTGCGGTTAAAAACTTTTTTTCGTATTTATAATATAGTTATAAGGGTTTATAATAAAGGGCGTTTTTTAATTTTAAACAACTCGCCCTTTGTATAATGTTTGAAATTAATATTTGAATGGTAAAGATGAGAAGTTAATATTAATGGTTTTATCTTTTTGTTATTATGTAGGAACTATATAATAACTTATTAGCGGTTAAATTAAAATGATTAATTTTATAATAAAAGATAATTTGTTGCTACTTAAATATCAATCTGATCAATACGATAATGATTGGGTTATTGAGAAACTGCAACAATTTGGCAAAGTTACTTTTAAAAATACTTTTACATTTACTAAAAGCGATTGTCTTAGTATCCAAAACGAAGACATTGAAGAAGACGAACCATTTAAACCATTGCAATTTATATTAGGGCGATTAGAGGATGGATATTTTAAAATTGACGGAGAAAAATTATCAACAAAATTTTCATTGTTCATTTACAAAAAAACGAATCTTTCTGTCAGATTTTTTGTTGCCACAAGAAATATTTCTATTTTTAGCAAAATAGATGAGTTAATTAAAGAAGATATATATATTGGAGGCGATAAATTAAACGCGCTCTCCGAAAAAGAGTATGATTATCTACTGAAACAATTCCCTAACTCTTATGAATTAAAGAAATATGCTCAAGCACGAATAACATCAATATTAATCAATCATTTTGATTCAGTAATAGACGGCGTAACTAACTATAACAAATATATGAATAAAAAGATCAGTAAAAAAAGCGTTAATCTTTTTGAGCAATTTAAAGAGACGGAATTAAGAAAATATCAAGCTATCTTAAAACAACTTGAAGGGATGCTAAAAAATGAAATTGCTTATGCGGAATTACAATGGCAAGATGAAATTCTTCAAGTTATTTTACTTCTGTATCCAAAATATATTCATGCGTTTAAAGAAGTTACTATAACAGATACTTATAATAATAAAAAAAGAAGGTTAGATTTTTTAATTGTTGATTCGGGTGGCAGCGTGGATTTAATTGAAATAATAAAACCATCTGACGCTCATATTTTTAGAGAAAACAAAAAATATCGAGATAATTTTATTCCTTTGAAAGAATTGTCCGGGACAGTTATGCAAATTGAAAAATATATCTTTTACCTAAACAAGTGGGGGATTAAAGGTGAAAAAAAATTAACAGAAAGGTATAAAAATCAACTACCGGATAATTTTAAGATAAAAATAATAAATCCTAGTGGAATCATCATAATGGGAAGGGATAATAATTTATCACCTGCTCAAAAAGAAGATTTTGAAATAATTAGAAGGAAATATACTAATATTATTGATATAATTACATATGATGACCTTGTAAGAAGATTAAGATTTATAATTGAACAATTAAACATATAAACATAATCTGGACTTCCCCAAAAAAAGTGTTTCTCTCGCTATCGTTCCTACTACCCTTTGCGCCTATTAGCTTCGTTGTTATGTAATATAAAAAAACGTTTAATAAAAAAATAGAAATACTATTAAACTATTTTATAAAAAGTAAACTTGTCCGCTTTTAAATCAGTTGCTAATGAAAAAACCAATAATATCAAGACATGTAACCTACCCCCCTTATGAACTTATGGGAGGAGGATAAAATGCAAAAAGATCCTATAATAAAACAACCGCATAAAATAATAGAAGAACATTTTAAAGCAACAGGAGCAAAAAGGCGGACGGAAAATTGCAAATTCAAAAGCTTAACTTAAAAGCATTCAAAAAAAAAGCCGAACTTAAATTATTTAAAATTTTGTCCGGCATTTTTTATTTGAATAAAAGACTCTGTTTAAAGCCTCTTGGCGTTAGCTCAAGGCGGATTGAAATTTTTATCTAACGCCGAAATTAAGCCAAAGAGGGCTTTTTTCTATGGAAATTATTTTAATTTGCCGAGTATGGCGCTTGCTATGGTATTTTTTTGTATCTCTTTGGTGCCTTCGTATATTTCGGTAATTTTTGCGTCTCTGTATATTCTTTCAACTTCGTATTCTGTCATATATCCGTATCCGCCCAACAATTGAATTGCTTCGTCCGCAACCTCTACCGCTACTCTTCCGGCATATACTTTTGCCATAGATGTAACTTTTTGATCTATTTTACCGTTGTCAAAGTTCCAAGCGGCTTTATAAACAAGCAGTTCGGCAGCTTCTATTTTGGTAGCCATATCGGCTATTTTATGCTGGGTTACCTGAAATGCTCCTATTTTTTTGCCGAATTGGGTTCTTTCTTTTACATAAGCCAATGCTCTGTCAAAAGCGCATTTTGCAATTCCCAACGCCTGAGCCGCTATCATTATTCGGCTTTCATCAAAGAATTGAAGAATCTGATAAAAGCCTTTATCTTCCTGCCCGATAAGGTTTTTTAAAGGAACTCTAACATCTTTAAAAACAACTTCGCCGGTAGCCATAGACCGAATTCCCATTTTGTTTCCTACGTCCGTAACAGATATTCCTTTTCTGTCGGCTTCTACCAAGATCATACTTAATCCGCGGTATAGAGGTGTTGCCTGTTCGTCGGTTTGACATAAAACCGTATAAAAGCCTGCAAGCCCGGCATTTGTAATGAAGGTTTTGCCGCCGTTTATAACCCATTCGTCTCCATCTTTTACCGCCGTAGTGTTCATAGATGTTATATCGGAGCCGTGATCCGGTTCGGTAAACGCGCCGGCGGATAAGGTTTTGGCTTCTACTATTTGAGGCAGCAGCTTTGCTTTCATCTCTTCGGTTCCGAAATGTAATATACATTCGGAAGCAAATGAGCATAAAGCAATCGCGCTTCCTATTGTAGAATCTCCGCGGCATAGCTCTTCAAATACTATTACGCTTTCTATTACGCCAAGCCCTTGTCCTTCGTATTTTTCCGGAAAATTTATTCCGATCAATCCAAGATCGCCCGCTTTTTTCCATATTTCCGTAGGAAATTGATGGTTTTGATCGCAGTCATAGGCTATTTCTTTTGTAAATTCTCCTTTGCAAAACTCGCGAACAGCTTTTCTTATTTCGTTTTGTTCTTTGGTAAATCCGAAATCCATTTTTTTAACCCTCCGATTTTATATTAACTTTTATTTTTTTTCCAACCGCCCAGAAGATGAAGATGTAGATGGAATATAACCTGTCCGCCTCCTTTTTCAACATTAAACAGAAGCTTATAGCCAGATTCGTTTATGCTCTCTTTTTTTGCGATTTTTTTTGCTACCGCTATCATACGGGCAACTATTTCTCCGTCGTGATCGGTTAGGTCGTTTATGCTTCTTATATGTTTTTTCGGAACTATAAGTATATGGATCGGCGCATGAGGATTAATATCCCGAAAAACTACAACCGTATCATCTTCATATAAAAAATCGCTTTCTATATCCTTATTAACTATTTTACAAAAAAGACAATCTGTTTCCATAATTCTCCCTTAAATCATTTCCGCGCCCCGCAGCATTTTTTATATTTTTTACCGCTGCCGCAATAACACGGATCGTTTCTTCCTGTTTTTTTGCTTTTTGTTACCGGCTTTTTTTTGCAAGCGCCTTCGTCGCCATGAGATAGGGTTAGATTTTGCTCTTTCGGTTGTTTTATTTCTTCTAATTCTTTTTGTTTTACCACTTCAAGCCTGTAGAGCATCTGAACGGTTTCTTCTCGAATTTTTTGTATCATCTCTTCAAACATCGAAAAGCCTTCTTTTTTATAAACCAAAAGCGGGTCCTGCTGCGCGTAGCCTCTTAATCCTATTCCTTCTTTCATGTGATCCATAGCAAGCAGATGGGCTTTCCAATGGGTATCTACTTTATCAAGCATTACGAAACGTTCCAGCCTTCTTAATTCGGTTTCGCCTATAACCGTTTCTTTTTCTTTGTATATTGCAAGCGCCCAATTATTTATATATTGAGATAATTTTTCTTTGTCAAAAGAGGCAAGCGTATCTTGGGTTATTGTAAGTTTGGAATTGAAATATGAAAAAGCAGTATCTGGAATGCCTTTTATATTCCATTCGTCTGAAGGAGTCGATTCGTCTGCAAAAAGGTCG
Organism: Deltaproteobacteria bacterium; assembly: GCA_019306065.1. Taxonomy (GTDB): domain Bacteria; phylum Desulfobacterota; class Desulfobacteria; order Desulfobacterales; family JAFDMD01; genus JAFDMD01. Next base: position 23,316 of record JAFDMF010000012.1, on the reverse strand, counting down.
GCTATTTTAACTGCAATATCTGTTATAATGCCTTCTATAATATCTTTTAAATCTTCGCCTTTTAAAGCCTGATATCTTTGTTTATATATTACCTCTCTTTGCCGGTTCATTACATCGTCATATTCAAGAATTTGTTTTCTTATATCAAAGTTGTGTCCTTCAACTCGTTTTTGAGCATTTTCAATGGCTCTGCTTATAAGGTTATGCTCTATTGGCTCTCCTTTTTGCAAGCCGAGTTTATCCATAATCCCGGTTATTCTGTCTCCTCCGAATATTCTTAAAAGATCATCTTCCAAAGATAGATAAAAACGGGATGAGCCTGGGTCTCCTTGTCTTCCGGAACGCCCTCTTAGCTGATTGTCTATTCTTCTGCTTTCGTGCCTTTCGGTTCCTATGATATGAAGCCCGCCTAATTCAATAACCCCTTCGCCAAGAACAATGTCTGTGCCTCTGCCCGCCATGTTAGTAGATATTGTAACGGTATTTTTCTGACCCGCCATTGATATAATTTCAGCCTCTTTTTCATGATTTTTTGCATTCAAAACATTATGGGGTATTCCGGCTTTTTTAAGTTTTTTACTCATAGATTCCGAAACATCTACGGATGTGGTTCCTACAAGCGCCGGCTGTCCTTTTTTATATAATTCTTTTATCTCTTTTATTACCGCTAAATGTTTTTCATTCTTTGTTTTATAGATGGCGTCCGGGTAATCGCGTCTTATCATCGGCTTATTTGTAGGAATAACTGTTACGTCTAATCCGTATATTTTTTTGAATTCTTCCGCTTCGGTGTCTGCGGTGCCTGTCATGCCCGCAAGTTTATCATACATTCTAAAGTAATTTTGAAAGGTAATGGAGGCAAGGGTTTGATTTTCGTTTTCTATTTTTACGTTTTCTTTTGCTTCCAAAGCCTGATGAAGCCCTTCGCTGTATCTTCTGCCCGGCATTAATCTTCCTGTAAACTCGTCAACTATAATAACCTGCCCCTGTTTTACTATGTAATCTACATCTTTTTTAAACAGGCTGTAAGCTTTTAATGCCTGATTTATATGATGAAGAACTTCTATATGTTTGGGGTTGTATAAGTTATCAATATTTAATAATTTTTCGGATTTTGCAACTCCGTCTTCGGTTAAAATGGATGTTTTGGATTTTTCGTCTAAAGTATAATCATCATCCTTTTTTAACTTGGGAATTATTTTATCTATTTCATAATAAAGGGCGGTAGATTTTTCGGCAGGGCCGGAAATAATTAAGGGGGTTCTTGCTTCGTCTATAAGGATGCTATCAACTTCGTCAACTATTGCAAAATAGGTCTCTCTTTGAGCAAGGCTTTCTTTATAAAATTTCATGTTATCGCGCAGATAATCGAATCCGAATTCGTTATTTGTTCCGTAAGTAATATCTGTATTGTAAGCCTGTTTGCGCTGGTTATCATCTAATCCGTGAACGATTGTTCCGGCGGAAAGCCCTAAAAAATTATATATGCCGCTCATCCATTCGGTATCTCTTGATGCAAGATAATCGTTTACGGTAATTATGTGAACTCCTTTTTCCAAAAGCGCGTTAAGATAAGCTGGCAGGGTAGCGGCAAGGGTTTTTCCCTCTCCTGTTTTCATTTCGGCTATTTTGCCTTTATGAAGCGCTATTCCGCCTATTAACTGGGCGTCAAAATGTCTCATTTTAAGGGTTCGGACAGAGGCTTCCCTAACTGTTGCAAAGGCTTCCGGAAGTATTTGGTCAAGAGTTTCGCCGTGTTGGATTCTGTTTTTAAATAATTGTGTCTGAGCTTTTAACTCTTCGTCTGCCATATCTTGATATTTTTTTTCCAAATCGTTTATTTGGATAAGAATAGGTTTAATGCTTTTAAGTTCTCGGTCGTTTTTACTTCCGAATATATTTTTTAAAAATTTTCCTATCATTTTTATCTTTCGGGCTTTATATTTTCAATTAAAAGGGTAGTGAAAAAAGGCGTGAGTGATTAACGGTTTTTATCAAGATACGAATGGTATGATTGATAAGGCCGCTTTTTATTGCTTTAAGCTAAGCGGCCTTATATAAAAAGATAAATTTCTAATCGAGAATATATTTTTTAGGATTAACTTTAATTCCATTTAATATAACTTCATAATGAACATGGGGGCCCGTGCTTCTTCCCGTATTGCCTACTTCAGCTATTGCTTCGCCTCGTTTTATTTTGGCGCCTACCTTTTTTAAGGCTTTGCTGGTATGCCCGTATTGAGTAATAATACCATAGCCATGATCTATCATTACGGTATTGCCAAAAGACCCTTTGCGTCCTGCAAAAGAAACAACTCCGTCTGCCGGAGCAACTATTTTGGTTCCTATAGGCGCGGATATATCATAGCCGTAGTGAAATTCTTTTTTGCCCGTAAAAGGGGAAGTTCTATAACCGAACTGGGATGTTACGCGCCCTTTTACAGGAGCTATTGTAGGAATAGAGGCAAGAAAACTTTTCTTTTCTTCTAAAATTTTAAGCAGTTGCTCAAAGTCGTTATGATGCGTTAAGGATATGCTGTTGATCTGATTTAACTGTTCGTGCATTTCTCTTAAAAGAGATGTGTCCGAATGTTTTAAGAATTGATCAAGTTCGGCATCAGACTGCATAGACCCGCCCATACCTACGAAAGATTCTTTTTTATTTTTCTTTTTAATATTTGTTATGATACGAATATCATCTTCAAACTCATTTATTTTTGCAAGTCTTGTTTTTATAACGTTTATCTTATCCGCAAAACTTTGTATCTGCTCGTTTAAAGTTTTTATCTCCATGTTTTGTTGGGAGATGGTATTTTTAAGAGTTTTGGAAAAACCTTTTTCCGAGTTTACGGTTTGAAAGCTGTAAAAAACAAAACCAGAGGTTGCTATACATGTTAGAAAGAACATACAAAAAGCAATTAAAAGAACAGGAGAAATACTTATTCTTTTAGGTCCTGTGCCTCGTACTGTAAGCCAAAAAATAGTTATTTTTTCTTTCATAATCAACTATTATGCTATATTTAACTTGAATTTAAGAGATTTTAGGGTGTTGAGCATAAGCATCGTAATGGTCATAGGACCTACTCCGCCTGGTACCGGCGTAATATAACCGGCAATATCTTTAGCGGCTTCAAAATCAACGTCTCCTTTAAGTATAGCTATTTTTTTGCCTGTTTTTTCGCTTATTTTTTCGCCGACTCTGTTTACTCCCACATCAATTACGCATGCCCCCGCTTTAATCCATTCCGGTTTTACAAGATTCGGAACGCCTGCCGCTACAATAAGAATATCGGCTCTTTTGCAATGCTGATCCATGTTTTTTGTGCCGGTATGAACTACGGTAACCGTAGAATTTGCACTGGTTCCTTTTTGAAGCATCATATTTGCTATAGGCTTTCCTACTATATTGGAGCGTCCTACAACTACCACTTCAGCGCCTTTTGTTTTAACGCCTGCGCGGACAATCATCTCTTGAATTCCGGCTGGAGTGCATGGCGGGAATTTTACTTCGCTTCCGCCTATCATAAGACGCCCTACATTAACCGGATGAAAACCGTCGACATCTTTATCAGGATCTATTGCGTTAAGAACCTTTTTTTCATTTATATGTTTGGGCAGAGGCAGCTGAACTAATATTCCGTTGATGCTTTCGTCTTTATTATATTTATCAATAAGAGCCAAAAGATCGGTTTCGGAGATATTTTCCGGCTGAGAATCTTGAATTTCTTTAAATCCTACTCTATGAGCGGTTTTGATTTTTAAAGTTACATAAGAAATAGATGCGGGGCTTTCTCCTACTAATATTGTTACAAGACCTGGAACAACCCCATGTTTTTCTTTTATTTTAGCTACTTCAGAAGTTATTTCTTCCAAAATAGCCTCTCTTATTTCGGTACCTTTTATAAGTTTTGCAGACATTGAATATTTCCTTTCTTCCGTTTTTTAAAAGATATTATTTTATTTATTTTTTTATAAATCTTTAGAGATTTAATATATAAAATTTTACATGTCAACGCCAATTTACAGATTTGAAAAATATTTTTAAAAATCAAAATGTTACAATTTAAGCAGAACGCAGAACGGAGGATGGAGACTGGTTAAGAGGAAATAATACAGGGATTTCTCGCTTCGCTCGAAAGGACAGGAAGTAATTTGTTTACTTGTCATTTTAACGGGCGGTTTTTTGCCGTATCGTGTAATGTCAACGAGTGCAGCGAGGAGAAATCTAATAATATAACCAGAGGGGATAATTAAAATACTCTTGATTTAGAAATAAAATTTGTTAAAATTTTACGATAAAAAATTTATGCCGTATAAAAATGTTTTATTTTGTCCGGGATTTAAGGATAAGAAGGATTTTAACGTTAAATATTATTTGTAGTCCGAATCAAGCAAAAGTGGATTTTTTTATACGGAAATTAAAACGACAGTTAAAAAAGCGATTTATAAAATGTATATAATAAGAAAAAGTTTTGAGTTACTATACGATTATCTCAAGTCTGTTATTTTTGCCGTTACCAAAAATGATCCGGAAAAAGCCCACGAAGTTTTTGTTATGTTTTGCAGGGCGCTTTATAAAGCAAAATTGGATAAGGCGTTTTTCGATTATCCGAAAAATACCGAATTTAAAAGATTTGAATTTTCAAATGCCGCAGGATTTAACAAAAATGCCGAAATTCCCCCTTATGTTTTATATTATCTCGGTTTTAACAGAGCGGTTATAGGCTCTGTTACTGGCGAGCCTTATGGAGGTAATTCACGTCCGAGATGCCAAAGATATGAAGCGACCCAGTCTATTGTCAATAGACTGGGGCTTCCTTCCGAAGGAGCGCAAAAGGTGGCGCAGCGTCTTTTAAGATATGAAGCTTCTCCGATACCGCTTACTATTAATTTTGCCGCTACTCCTACAAAAAAATGGGATCAAATTACCGAAGATCTTTTATCAACAATTCAGATTATGAAAAATGTTAAAAAGGTTGATAGATTCGAGCTGAATATATCCTGCCCTAATGTATCTTCTTCTGCCGAGTATGAAATTGAGGCGTTAGACGAAATTTTAAGTTCTGTTTGCGATAAGTTGGAAGATAAAAAGTTTTTTTTAAAAATATCGCCGGATGTTGACAAAGAGTATGCAAACAGGATTGTTTTAAGCGCTCAAAAATATAAAATAGCCGGTTTTGTAATTGCAAATACCACAAAAAGATATGTGAAGAAATATATACCGCAATCTTTGTGGGCAGGAGGCGCAAGCGGCAAGGCAGTTTATCAATATTCAACAGATACCCAGAGGCTTTTTGAAAATATAATTGAAAAGAATAATTTTCCACAAAAGATTATAGCCTGCGGCGGAATAGATTCTGTAAAAAAGGTAAAAGAAAGATTGTCGTCTGTAGCTTTGGGAATACAGATTTATACGCCATTTGTTTTTTACGGACCAAAAATTATAAGATCAATTAAAACGGAGGACGCAGACAGAAGAATGGAGACGGGTTAAAAGGAAATAATAAAAGGATTTTTCGCTTCGCTCAAAATGATAGGATGCAATGGCAGCCTTGATAGGATAAGAAGCTATTTTTGACTAACATTCTTTTTACTGTATCATTTCGACGAGCGCAGCAAGGAGAAATTTCATAATAAAAATATAAAAAGAGGAAAGCCCCATGACTAAAAATATTTAGACACAGAAAAGAATGATTATAAAAAGTAAAACAAAAAGGCAGATAAAATGAATAAAGAAGATATAGCAAAGATTCTTACAAAAAATAGAGCCGTAACCGTAAATACAAAAGATTTTTATATTTATACTTCAGGGATTAAAAGCCCAATATACTGCGACAATAGATTATTGCTTGCCGCTGTTGAAGACAGAAAAAAAATAATAGAAGCTTTTATCAAGATACTGGCAGATATTAAGTTCGATATTGCAGCTGGAGTATCCACCGCAGGCATACCTTGGGCGTCTTGGATTGGTATGGCAACGGATAAGCCTGTATCTTATATAAGAGCGGGTAAAAAAGAGCATGGCAAAAAAAAATCTATTGAAGGAGCGGATGTTTTAAATAAAAATATTGTTGTAATAGAAGACCTTATAACAACAGGAAAAAGCAGTCTTGCGGCAGTGAAAGAGGTTGAAAATGCCGGAGGTTATCCGAAAGCTTTGGTTTCTATATTTAACTATGGCTTTAAAACAGCGGAGGATAATTTTAAAAATGCGAATTTTTTGGTTTTATCCTTATCCGATTTTAAAACTCTTTTATCGGTTTCAGAATGCGACGGAGATGTGACGCAAAAGGATACGGATATTTTAAGAAGGTGGCATGATAATCCCGAAGCGTTCCAGTTATAAGGAGACGGATAAAAATGGAATATAATGAAAAAATTAATTCGCAATACGGAGACGGCGGTATAAAAAAAAGAATTAATCAAGCCTTATCGGCTGTAAATAAGGATGCCTCGTCAATTACTTTAAAGGATCTCTCTTATATAGACGAACTTCATATAGGCGGAAGAGAAGCTACGATAAAATTGGCAGGTTTGGCAAAATTGTTTCCGGGCGCAAAAGTTCTTGACGCAGGAAGCGGGCTTGGAGGTCCCGCAAGAATACTTGCCTCTGAATTCGGCTGTATTGTAATGGGAATAGATTTAACCGAAGAATTTTGCAATACCGCGGCAATGCTTACCCAATTTGCGGGAATTGATTTTGAAAAGGTAAGTTTTATATGCGGAGACGCCGGCAATACTCCTTTTAAAAAGGAATCTTTCGATATTGTGTGGAGTCAGCACAGCTCTATGAATATAGAAGATAAAATAAAGCTTTACTCCGAATATAAAAGAATTTTAAAAAAAGGAGGGCTTGTAGTCATTCATGACGTAGCCCCAAAGTCAAACGAGCCTTTATATTATCCTACGCCATGGGCAAATGAGCCTTCAATAAGCTTTTTAATAACGGAAGAAAAATTAATATCAATATTGACGGAACTTGGCTTTGAAAAGGTTTATCTTGCAGATATATCAGATGAGGCGATAAACTGGTATGAAAAGATGAAAAAAGAAAGAAAAAGCGGAAATATTCCTATTTTGGGACCGCATCTTGTATTCGGTTCGGCAATATCGGCTATGGCTTCTAACATGAGAAAAAACCTTACTGAAAAAAGAGCAAAAATCATCGAAACAATATGGCGCAAATAAAATTACTCGGCATAACAGGAGGCATAGCTACCGGCAAAAGCGCGGTTTGCGAGATGCTTGAAAAATTCGGAATACCTTTGATAGATTTCGATATTTTAAGCCGCGAAGCTGTAGAGCCTGAAAAACCGGCTTGGAAAGATATAACCGCTTTTTTCGGAGATTCGGTTTTAAATAAGGATAAAAGCATTAACAGAACTTATTTAAAAAAGATTGTATTTGAAGATTCTTTAAAATTAAAAAAGTTAGAAAGTTTTATTCATCCCCGCGTAAAAAAAAGATTTACAACCCTTGCGGATGTGTATTTTAAAAAGAAGCCGGACGGCGTTATACAAGCCGGAGTTCCTCTTTTAATCGAAGCGGATATGACAGATATGTTCGATTATATTGTTTTGGTTTGGCTGTCTTTTGAAAAACAGATAAAAAGGCTTATAAAGCGGGATAACATCCCTTACGAACAGGCAAAAAAGATTATAGACGCTCAGATGCTGATAGAGGAGAAGAAAGAGTATGCGGATTTTATTATTAATAATTCCGGCTCCCTTCAAAACACAGAAAAGCAGGTTAAAAAGCTTATTAAGAATTTTTCTATTTAGCGAACACTTTCCATACCCCGACTTGTATCTTTAAGCCGTTTGCAGATGTTGCGGTAATTGCGTATCTTTTAACTTCAAAATCTTTTATTCCGAAACCTGAATCCGGCGGAGGCGGAGCCGTATGAGATTGGACAGGCAGATTGTTTGCGGTTTTGCTTAAACCTTTTATTTTTTTTTTAGAATTAGTTATATGTCTTATTTCAAGCTTAACAGATGAGTTAGGAGGAGTAAAAACCGCTTTTGCATCTTCCGAGTTTATAAATTCGTCCGTAAGCCATTGAACGCTGTTGGCAATGGCATAATTTATAGCGGCTTCGGTATCGTAAAAATCTTTAAGACCTTCCTGTTTATTTCTTATTATTTTGCTTTGAGTATAAGATAAGGTTGCCGCGCTTATGCCTATCAGCATAAGAAGCGCGGTTATCATAAGGCAGGTTATTAATATGAAGCCTTTGTTATTTTTATCTTTTTTTTGCATGAGAGCCGAATATAATGCCGAATTTTACAGGAACGTCGATTTGCGTAAGTTCGTTAAGATATTTTTTTACGGATGTTATAATTGCTTCTTCAGCCATGTAAGTATTCCTTCGGTTTTTTGTAGTATTTTATTTACTTCTTCCAAAGATGGCAGCCTCCCGAACATTTCGGGATAGCGCCCCTCAATATTATTCTATTATTTTCAAGCGGATATTTGAAATTTTAAAATACAAATAAGATAAGTTAAGTTGTTTCGGCTGTTTGTTTTAAACGGTTAAAAAGAAGCGTTCCCAAAATTGCTAAGCATTCCGCATCAAGATATGTTTGAGCGCTTTGTTCAAAAAGTATTACACATTGAGCCGGAAATGCTTCTTCCGCCTCGTTATAAAGAATGTATATAGGAATTTTTGGCAAAGGATTAAATTTTAGTTTGAGATCGTAAGCGGCGTCTATATTGGGGCAGAGGACGCCTCCTAATTTTTTGCCGGCGGTTTTAAGCGCCGAAAGGTTGTTTGAAAAATGTTTTGCTATTGCGCATTCCGCGTTATCTTTAAAATATTTTATAAGCGGAGAGGAATCTTTAAATTGTGGATAAGATACAAGTTTGTTATTATTAACCGGCTTTTCGGGGCATAAAAGCAAGTATTTTGATAAAACTACGGCTTCGCTAAAATCCGCCTTTTTTTCGAAATTATTAAATATTCCTTTTGAAGATATTTTATAAGGTTTGTTGAAAAAGGGGAGGATGATTTCATTGTCTCTTACAACTCCGCCTAATATTTCGGAGGCATTGTAAAAATTAATATTTCCGATTTGGCTAATATAATCTTCGTATGTTTTTTGAAATACTGTAGGCTTGCACATTTTTTTATATATTATTTAAAAATAACACTTTGCCGGATTTATCTTTTTGAGTCTTTTTTACATTTTTCTGCGGGTTTTTCTCTTTTTTTTTATAAGGGCTTTCTACTTTTTCTATTCTTACCTTTTTGCCGGACATAGTAAATTCTACGCCGTTTATGTATTCATCTTTTAATATCCAAGTTGTTATATGCGGCGGGTTTTGCAAAAATAGAAATGTTGTATGATACCAGTTTTTTTTAATGTCCGGTTCTATATTTTCTATTCTTGCAAAGCTTATCGGGTCGTTTTCAAAATGTATTAAAACTATATCGTTGATGTCTGCCATATTTTTATCTTATTTAATTATATATAATAGATACGGTTTAAACAATTATGATATTTTTCCTCGCTGCTATTTTAAGCGAAGCGAAAATTTTTTTTATTATTTATAATTATTTAATCGTATGAATTGAAGCGGGGTTTATCCGTTTGTCAGGTTTAATATTTCTTTTACAAGCTTTTCCGCGCCTTCGGCTATTTGAGAGATTCGGGTTGCAAGCATGTAGCACGGGGTAGTAATTAGTTTATTTGTTTTATCTATTATAATATCTGTTGCGCTGGATTTTTTATGAACCGCTCCCATTTTTTCAATGAGGCTTGCGGTATTTATGCAGTCGCCTACTGTTAATTCGGCATTTTTTATCAGTTTTGCAAGTATAACCGGGGCTATGCAAAGCGCGCCTATTGGTTTTTTTGCTTTAAGCATTTGAGCGATTGCTTCGGATACCTCGTTATTAACGCTGCAATCTGCTCCTTGTATTGCAAATGTAGATAGATTTGCAGCTGCTCCGAAACCGCCTGGGAATACAAGAGCGTCGAAGTTTTTTGCGTCGAATTTGTTTAAGGGGTATATGTCTCCTCTTGCTATTCTTGCGGATTCTATTAAAACATTTCTTTTTTCTCCGGTTTTTTGGTTTGTTATGTGATTGATAATCTCTATGTTATCAATATCCGGGGCAAAGCATGTATATCGGGCGTTGTTTTTGTCTATTGCAAGCAGGGTTAAGACGGATTCATGTATTTCGGAGCCGTCTTTAAAACCGCAGCCTGATAATACTACCGCTATTTGTTTCATTTTGTATTTCTCCATTGGTTGATATTATGAAATTTTATAAAATCTATCATCGGCATTTTATAATTGAGATACAAAGTTGGAAAGCTGTAGAGACGTTGCATGCAACGTCTCTACTCGTAATTTTGCGATTTTTAATAATTCCCTATAGATCGGGTTTAATTGATTGTCTGCCCGCATGCTTTTCTGAAATCTTTAACCGCTTTTTTAAGCCCCGCATACAGAGCATAGCTTATAAGAGCATGCCCTATAGAGACTTCTTTGATTCCTTTTAATTCCAAAAGCCTGAATATATTGTCAAGCGCGAGGTCGTGTCCTGCGTTAAGTTCCAGCCCCGCTTTTAAAGCTGCATCGTGAGATTTTTTTATAAGCAAAAACTCTTTTTTTATTTGATCTTCGGTTTTTGCGCAGGCATAGGGTCCGGTATATAGCTCCACTCTGTCCGCGCCTATTTCGGCGGCTTTTGCCATGTTTTGCGGGATAGCATCCATAAAAAGGCTTATTCTTATTCCTTTTTCTTTGCAGAGTTTTATAACGGGTTGTAGTTTTTTTTTGTTTTTATCTATATCCCATCCGTGATGGGAGGTTATTTCCCCTTCTTCTACCGGAACAAGCGTAAATTGATCTGGCATTGTTTTTAATACAAGATCAAGGAGATCCGTGCGCGGATCTCCTTCGATGTTGTATTCAACTTTTTGGTCGGTTGTTAATTTCGCAAGATCAAAGACGTCTTTTAGTTTTATGTGGCGTTGATCTTCTCTGGGATGGACTGTAATTCCCTGAGCTCCTGCCGTAATGCAGGTTAATGCGGCTTTGAAAACGTCCGGGGTGTTTCCGCCTCTTGCGTTTCTTAATGTTGCGATTTTATTAACATTTACGCTTAAGTTTGTCATCTATGATTAACCTTTTAGCTCTTCGATTTTTTCGGTTAAAACCGGAACAAAATCAAGCAGATCGTCCACTATTCCTATGTCTGCAACTTGGAATATGGGGGCTTTTGCGTTTTTATTAACCGCAACTATAAAAGGCGAGCCTTTTATGCCGCCAAGATGCTGGAATGAGCCGCTTATTCCCAAAGCAAGATATACTTTCGGTTTTACGGTCTGCCCCGATGTTCCTACCTGACGCGATTTTTCAAGCCATTTTGCATCTACTATAGGTCTGGAGCATGATACGTCCGCGCCCATGGCGTCTGCAAGTTCTTGGGCGATTTCTATGTTTTCCTCATCCTCTATGCCTCGTCCTACAGATACGAGTATTTCGGATTTTGTTATATCAACGTCGCCTATTTCGGCTTCGATTATTTCTATATATTTTCTTTTTGCGGTAATGCCTTCGGCTTCCGAAGATTTATCTTCTATTTCTCCGCCTATTGAGGTTTCTTCCGGTTTAAAGGAACCGGGGCGGATGTTAATTACGGCGCCGTCTGTAATGTCGCAGGATACATGAGTTGAAACCTGCCCGGAATATTCTTGCCGGATGGTTTTTAAGATGTCGCTTTTTACGCCTTCTATATCTACTACGTCGGATATAAAAGAGGCGTTTAATTTTACGGAAAGCCCGGGTCCTAAATCCATTCCGAAGGTATCGTGCGCAAGTAATGTTATGCTTTTTTCCGGAAGTATTTTAACAAGCATAGCTCTTATTAATTCTGCGTTGGGATATGCAAAAGCGTCGCCGTCTATTTTCCATACTTTTGCAAAAGCGGAGGTTATTTGTCCGCATACTTTTGTTAAATCCTCTCCTTTTCCGGTTACTATAGCAGTAACCGAAGCGTTGGCGTCTATTTTTTTTGCGGCTGCCGCAAGTTCAAATGCGGAATCGTCTGCAGCGCTGTTTTTATGTGTGATGTATGCAAAAAGTTGTCGGCTCATTATTTAATTCCTCCTTTTGCCTTTAAAAGTTCTATAAGTTTTTCAGCTATTTCTTCCTGACTTCCCGTAAGTATTTCTGCGCCTTCGCCTGTTTCCGGAATGAAGTAATCAAGTTTTTTTACTTTTGCGCCGGATGTTCCTACGGCGCTTGCGTCTAACCCGAGATCCGCCGCCGTATGAACGGGAATTTCTACGGAAGCAACTTTTCGGATGCCTCTTATTCCAACGTAGCGGGGTTCGTTGATTCCCGTTTGAATTGATAAAACGCAGGGAAGTTCTATTTCATTTATTTCTTGGACGCCGCCTTCTATTTCGCGTCCTACGGTAAGTTTTTCGCCGGCTATATCTATTTTATTTACCAAAGAAGCGTAAGGAAGGTCAAGCATCGCGGCGAGCATTCCGCCTATTTGTCCGGCTCCGTCGTCTGCTTGCGCGCCTGTAAGTATAAGATCGTATTTCCCTTTTTCGATTTCCGCTTTTAATATGGAAGCTATTCCTTTTCCGTCGGAATTTTCAAAAGCTTCATCCGATATTAGTATTCCTTTATCCGCTCCCATAGCCATTTCGCGTCTTAATACCTCTTCTGCCTCTTCGTCGCCTATGGTAACTACGGTAACGCTTCCGCCTACTTTATCCTTTATTTGTATAGCCTCTTCCACAGCGTAGTTGTCCCATTCGTTTACAGAATAAACAAGGTCTTCCAGTTCGATGTTTGTTCCGTCTTTATTGACTGTAATTTCGTTTTCAAGAGTATCCGGCGCTCTTTTGACGCATACTAAAATTTCCATACTGTTTTTTCCTCCGACATTAATTATTTATATTTAAAAATTAGGGGTTTTCCCTTTTATATTTATAATAGCTTCAAAATCATAGCTTTTTGCAGAAGCTATATATATAGCAGTTCTTATTTTATATGATTTGCAATAAGCTCCGCAAGATCAATAACCTCCATTTCCCCTTCAAGTCCGCTTGTTTTTATAGCATCTTCAATATTTACCATACAGAAGGGGCAAGCCGTAACTATTACGTTTGCGCTGGCTTCTTTTGCCATCTGCACTCTTATTGTTCCCATTCTCATTTCCTCTTCGGGTTCGTAAAAGAGCATTAATCCTCCGCCGCCGCAGCAAAATGATTTGTCTTTGCAATTGCCGGTCATTTCAACTCTTTTTATATTCGGAATGGCGTCTATTACTTCGCGCGGGGCGTCGTATATGTTGTTGTGTCTTCCGAGATAACACGGATCATGATATACGTATGTTTTGCCTACGGTTTCCGGAGATAATGTTAGTTTTCCTTCTTTTAATTGTCTTAATATTATTTCGCTTATATGTTCTACTTTTGGTATTTCGCTATATTCGTTTTTCAATGTATTGAAAGCATGAGGATCGGAGGCTACTATACTTGTTGCGCCGGATTTTAATATTGCCTCTATGTTTTGATCTTTTAATTCGCAAAATAGCATTTCTTCGCCAAAACGCCGGACTTCGTTTCCGCTGTCTTTTTCGGCTTTTCCGAGTATTCCGAAATTTATTGAGGCGGCGTTAAGTATTTTTGAGGTTGCCCGCGCTATTAATATCATTCTGTCGTCATAGGATGTAATGCTGTCCACAAAATAGAGTATATCCGCGCTTTGTTTTTCGGATAAGGTTTTAACTTCGCATTCTGCCGCAAAATCTTTTTCTTTTATCCAGTCGCTTCTCTTTTTTTCCAGTTTTCCGTAAGGATTACCTCGTTTGCTTAAAGCGCCAAGCGGTTTTTGTAAAGATTGCGGAACCATTCCTTCATCTACCATAGCCCGTCTTAAATCTACTATTTTATCTATATATTCTATTAACAGGGGGCATTCCGCTTCGCATGCGCCGCAGGTTGTGCAAGACCATATTTCATCTTCTTCGAATATGTTTCCTATAAGCATTTTGTCTGCATTTTCTGCGTCTGCTTTCGGGGGCGCGTTAAATATCGGATAGTTGTCGAATATGTAATCGCGCGCTTTGATTGATATGAATCTCGGCGAAAGTGGTCTTTTTACTCTGTTTGCGGGGCATCTGTCGGAACATCTTCCGCAGTCTGCGCAGGAGTAAAAATCTAATATATGTTTCCATGTAAAATCGGTAATCTTTTTTACCCCGAAAGATTCCAAATCGTCTAACTGGTCTTCGGATATTCCCCATTTTACCGGTTTTATGCTTCCTTTGTTAAGTTTTGCAAAAAATATATTTAAAAGCCCTGTGATAACATGAAAATGTTTGCCGAGAGGCAAAAAGCATAAAAAGAAGAAGAATACAATGTCGTGAATAAAATAGGAGATAAGGTATAAGCTTTGAACCGCGCTTGAAGAGGCGTTTTTTAATATTGCAATAAAAAGCCAAGTGATTGTTCCTGGAATTATAAGTTCTTCCGTAACGCCTGTTTTTAAATGCTCGGCTATGGGAGCGGCTTCAAAAAAGGCGTCGGTTATCATAAGAACGGATATTATCGCAAGCACAAAAACCGCTTCCGCAGTATGATCATGCCCGTATTTTTCCGGCGCTTTGTAACGCTGTGGCGTAAATAAGCCTCTTCTTATCATTGCTACAATACAGGCGATTAAAACAAGGGTTGCGGCAATACTTTTTAAAACTATATAAAGGCTGCCTACATTGCCGGATAAGCCGGGCAGAGTAAAGCCGGGTATAAAGCCTACTATTACAAGGTTTATTGAATTAAGAGCAAGTATCAAAAAACCGGCAAATATTATTATGTGGATTATACCGGCGGTAATGAAGCGGGGGTGTCTGGATTGTCCTATACCCACTTTTAAAAACGCTACAATTCTTTCTCCTATTCTGTCTGTTCCGATATTCGGCTGAGCCTGCTGCAAAGGCAGAAGACGTTTTGATATTATATAAAGAAATAATAAGATGCCTGCCATAGGAATTAATATGCCGAAAATTTTTAAAGATATGCCGAAAAATTCGGCATTTGCAGGCGGTATAAGAACGCTTTCCATTTTTTCAGTTTCCTTTTTTTCAATATAGTGTATAGGTTGGATTTATTAACTTTTTTAGATATAAAATCACCCTTTAAATTTAAACCTTTTTTATTAATAAACTATTTAAGATTAGGCAAGTATTATGTTAAAAAAAATATTTTTTTTGTCGTTATTTGTTTTTTATGCTTTTTGCGGCGCGGCGTTTGCGCTTGATCCGGACGAGATGATGGATAAGGTTATATCAAAATACGGCTTCAGAGCATTTTCCGCGTCATTTGTTCAAACAACATCTTTAAAATCTATGGATATGACGGATAAGGCTTCCGGTTATATTATTTTTAAGCCTCCTTATAAGATGTGCTGGAAATATTATACTCCGGAGGTTCAAGAGGCGGTATCGGACGGTAAAACTTTTTGGATTTATAATGAAAAAGATAATCAGGTTACTACCGGAAAAGCCGAAGCTTTTTTTAAAAACGGACGAGGAGGCAGTTTCTTAACGGATATAAAGAATTTGCGGAAAAATTTTGAAATTACTCCCGAAGGAAAGATAAAAGATAATATATATCGTTTTAGACTTTTGCCTGTTAAAGAGAATCCGAATATTAGTTCAGTTTATCTTTTAATATCTGCCAAAAGCTTGGATATTGTAGGGATTTCCACTTATAACGCTTATGACGATGAGAATAGTTTGGAATTTAAAAATGTAAAATTATTAAACGATATACCGGATTCGGAGTTTGATTTTATCATACCGAAAGGAGCGGAAGTTATTCGTTACGAAGAGGGGGCGGAGTAGTTTATTTGAAAGAGAATAAAGCGATAGCTATAGGAAAACGCTTAAAAGACTGCCGTAACGTAATAACTTTGGGGCTAAAAACAAATTTTTCCGCTTATGCCAAAGAGCAGCAAAGCAGGATTATAAGCGGAGAAAAGATCTATTATCCTACGGCATTTTATGCGGATATTTTAAATACCGCAAAAATTCCGATGTTTCCGAGTTATCATAATTACAAGTATGCGCAAGATAAGAT
The DNA here is from genome assembly GCA_019306065.1 of Deltaproteobacteria bacterium. GTDB lineage: Bacteria > Desulfobacterota > Desulfobacteria > Desulfobacterales > JAFDMD01 > JAFDMD01. The sequence goes on along the minus strand of JAFDMF010000012.1, from coordinate 7,204 downwards.
AAAACAGACCGCTTTATTTCAAGTATTGGGGATTTCTCATCCGAAAACAAAGGTTTTTTACGCTTTTAAAAGAGAGCGCATTACGGAATTGTTTAAATATCCGTTTATAGCAAAAATACCGCGCGGTTCTGCAATGGGCAGAGGGGTTTATCTTATAAAAGATAAAGAGGAACTTCGAGAATATCTTAAAAATACAAAAATAGCTTATATACAGGAATATCTTCCTATAAAACGGGATATAAGGGTTGTGATAATAGGCGGTAAAGCGGTTATTGCATATTTTAGAACAGCTTATGCCGAAAATTTTAAAACAAACGTATCTGCAGGGGGTATAATATCTTTTGAAAATATTCCGAAAGAAGCTGTGGAATTTGCGGAGTACGCCGCGCAAAAATGCGGTTTTGACGACGCCGGTATTGACGTATGCGAGTACAAGAAAAAATATTATATATTGGAGGCAAATATTAAATATGGAAAGCAGGGTTTTAAGGCTGCCGGCATAGATTATGTAAAGCTTATGGAAGGTAAGATAGATAAAAACGAAATATAAAAAAGCCCGCTGCATAACTTCGTAGTTTGCCCGTTTTCGGCGTTGAAAGAAAATTTTTAATCCTCGAAATATTTCATATATTTCTGCGGTTAAAAATTTTCTTTGCCTTGAAACCGAACAAACTACTTTGTTATGCGGCGGGCTTTTATCATTTGCTTAAAGTTTGCCGCATAACTTTATATTTTGCCCGTTTGTATCTCCGTTATTCTTGAAATTTTTTAAATGTATTAATAAGCCCTGCAGTTGAGCTGTCGCGCTTTGGCTTTTTGTTTTGTTGTTTTAATTCGGATAAAATTTTATCCGCCATTTGTTTGCCCGCTTCCACTCCCCATTGATCAAAACTAAAGATATTCCATAAAATTCCTTGAACAAAAATTCTGTGCTCATACATTGCAATAAGTTTGCCCAAAAGATGCGGAGTAAGCTTTTTATAAATAAAGGAGGTTGAAGGGCTGTTTCCTTGAATAATTCCGAATGGCGCGGTTTTTTTTATAAAAGAGTCCGATGCGCCTGTTTTTTTTAATTCATTATAAATTTCGGCTTGGGTTTTTCCGTTCATTAAAACTTCCGCCTGAGCAAAATGATTTGCCGCAAGAATTTCTACATTTTTGTTTCCGTTTTGCGTAAGAGCCGGAGATAAAAGGTCTGCGGGAGTAAATCTTGTTCCTTGATGAAGCGCCTGAAAGCAGGAATGCTGAGCGCCGGGCGCCGGCATGCCCCATACTATTGGGGCGGTGTGGTAATTTATTTTTTTTCCTTGCCTGTCAACGGATTTGCCGTTGCTTTCCATACAAAGCTGCGCCGCATAAAAAGGAAGTACGGATAAAGCCTGTTCGTAAGGAAAAACCGCCCAAGTTTGAGCGTTAAAAAAATTATAATACCATATATCTATAAGCCCTAAAATTATCGGTAGATTTTTTTCAAAAGGCTGGCGTCTGAAATGAATATCCATTTGATATGCGCCGGATAAAAAATCCGTAAAAATATCCGCGCCTAAAAATATACAGGGGCAAAGTCCCGCGCCGGACCAAATGCTGCATCTTCCGTTAATAAAACTTTCGGTTTTAAAAAAATAATTTGGCAAAATACCGGAATTTAAAGCCTCTTTTTTATTTTCGGATACCGCGACAAAATGTTTTTTTAAATCCTCTTTTTGTATGCCTGCATTAAGCAGCCATTTGCGGGCGGTTTTATAATTTAAAAGGGTTTCTTTTGTGGTAAAAGATTTTGATACTACAATAAATAACGTCGTTTCGGGATTAATTTGTTTTAATGCCTCTGTTGCATGCGAAGGATCCGGGCTTGATATAAATTTAACCTTTAAGTTTTTATTTCCGAAAGTTTTAAGAGCGGAAACCAAAAGTTTAGGTCCTAATTCGGAGCCTCCTATGCCTATATTAATAATATTCGTAAAGATTTTTCCGGAAGCGCCTCTTATGGTTCCAGCGGTTATTTTTTTTGTAAAATCGGCAATTTTTTCAAAAAGTTCGCGCAAACCGGCGGTTATGTCAACTCCGTCTGATATAACCGAATCATCTTCTTTTAAAAAGCTCCTCGCGGCAGTATGTAAAACCGCTCTTTGTTCCGTAGCGTTAATCTTTTTGCCGAGAAACATATCTTCTATTGCCTGTTTCAAACCGGATTGTTCCGCAAACTCAAACAGCAGTTCCAAAGTTTTTTCGGTTATAATATTTTTGGAATAATCTGCAAAAAGCTCTCCGTCTTTTATCGAAAATTTCTCAAACCTTTTGGGGTCTTTTACAAAAAGGTCTTTTATTTTGATCTGTTTTATCTTTTCAAAATGTTGTGCAAGCTTTTTTTCCGCAGGCAAGCCGTAAGGGTTAAATGTATTTGTCATATTTACTACTCTGCATTTTGAATCTGTTCTCTGATTTTTTCCAATTCCGCTTTAACCTCAATTACTATGGAAGCCGCTTTAAATTCGGTTGTTTTAGAGCCTATGGTATTAAACTCTCTGTTAAGTTCTTGTATAAGAAAATTTATTTTTCTTCCTTCCGAAGCGTCTGCATCTATAAAGTTTTCAAATTGCTTTAAATGGCTGCGCGCCCTTACAATTTCTTCGGTAATATCGCTTTTATCGGCAAAAATAGCGCTTTCCTGCGCAATTCTGTTTTCATCTATATCAATCATATCAACAATATCTTTTATTCTTTCCATAAGCTTTTTTCCGTAAGCTTTCGTAACTTCTGAGGCTTCCGCTTCAATAGCGTTAAGCTTTTCTTTAATAAAGGCTATTCTTGTTTTTAAATCTGCGGCTATAAAATCCCCTTCTTTTTTTCTCATTATATTAAGATCTTCAAGCGCTTTTTTTATACAAAAAATAATCGGCTCAAGCAGTTTTTCGTGATCTGCGTCTGGTTCTTCCGGTTTAATAATACCCGGATGTTTTAAAACAAGTTTTGGCAAAACCGAAGCGTTTAAATTTAAGGTTTCGCATATTTCGAGTAATGCCGCATAATAATTTTCGGCTTTTTGTTTGTCTATGCTAAACTTTACGCTTTCCGGAGCCTTATTTTCTATTTTAAGCCTTATTTCAACTCTGCCCCGAACAATATAGTCGGATACGATTTTTTTAATTTTGTCTTCAAAAATATTATAAGAATAAGGGTATGCTTTTAAAACGGCATCTAAAAATCTGCCGTTATATGTTTTTATCTCTACGGTTACCGAAATATCTTCAAAGGCTTTTTCATAAGTCGCATAAGAGGTCATACTTTTTATCATTTTAATTCTTCCTCCGCGTTTATATTGGTTCGGAGATATCCGAGTTTATTTGTGTCTGTAACAGGTTTTTTTATAGGATAAAAATTTTAAATAAAAAAAACATATAGTCTATAACTCAATGAATAATAAAAATAAACCGTAATTAAGAATTCGATTTGTAAAGAGGGCTCTACTTTTTCACTCTGTCCCTTTTACCCTTGAGTTTGCTATTCTTTTGTATTAAAGTTTTTTTAAAATAAAAGAAAGCGCAATATTATGCAAGACGATTACGATACCCCATGGAAAGATATGCTTGAAGAATACTTTAAAGATTTTATGAAATTCTTCTTTCCCGTTCCTGCTCGCAACATAGACTGGAGCAAAAAGCATACCTTTTTAGATAAAGAGTTGAGCCGGATAGTTCAAGATGCAAAAATAGGAAAAAGATTTGCAGATAAGCTTGTTAAAGTATGGAGAAAAGACGGCAAAGAGGAATGGGTATTAATACATGTAGAGGTTCAGGGGTATTATGAGCCGAGTTTTGCAAAAAGACTTTATATTTACAATTACAGAATATTCGATAAATATAACAAACGCCCCGTAACATTGGCGGTATTTGCAGATGAAAATAAAAATTGGAGACCGGACGAATATAAAGATCAACTTTGGGGATACAAAATAAGCGTTAAGTTTCCGTCTGTAAAGTTACTTGATTATGCGAAGCAATGGGATAAATTAAAAGCTTCGAAAAACAGATTTGCCATAGTAGTAATGGCGCATTTAAAAACAAAAGAGACAAAAGGCAATTACAAAAGCAGAAAAATATGGAAAATGACCCTTTTAAAAATGCTTTATGAAAAGGGTTATAAAAAACAGGATATAATAAATCTGTTCGGTTTTATAGATTGGTTAATGAGGTTGCCGAAAGAGCTTGAAAAAAGTTTTATAGAAGAAATCTCGCAACATGAGGAGGATAAAAAAATGCCTTACATTACAAGCGTAGAAAGATTCGGTGTGGAAAAAGGAATACAACAGGGAATTTTGCAAGGAAAGCAGCAGGGAATTTTGCAAGGAATACGGCAAGGGAAGCAGCAAGGAAAGCAGCAGGGAATGCTTACAAGCATTAAAGAGGTAATAATTGAAACTCTTGAGATACGTTTTGAAAAAGTTCCTTTTTCTATTTTACAAAAAATTAACGAGTTAAACGATATTGCAAAATTAAAAAAGATTCATAAAAGCGCGGTAACCGAGCCTTCGATTGAAAGTTTTCGGCTTAATTTATAATAAGAAAGGAAGAAAGATAAGAGGGGCAAGGAATATATAAAAAGCGGCGGAGACATTGTATGCAGCGTTTCCGCTTTGTTTTAAATATAAACGGAGAAAAGGCGTTTTAAAACGATTATGGCAGAATTAGATATAGTTGAAAAATTAATATGCGAGTTTTCGATTAAAAACCTTGAAAACTTTTTTAGAAACAAAATAGAAACATTTAAGCCGATAAAAGATGATTTTACCGGCTTTTTTAATGATAACGCCGCAATAGCCGCAGATTACAAAGATATTATAAAGGCAGGAGAGGCGCGGCTGACAGATTCGGAAGGTTTATTTAAAGATATGCCGCAAGATTTAATAGTAATAGCGGCGGAAACTTTAAAAGATCTTTCGGAAAGAAGCGGTAAAAAAAAGCAGTTTGAAATAGCAAAAACAATTTTAAAGCAAGAGCAAAAAGAGGCGGCTTTTTTTATATTTTACCATAAAAATAAAAATTTCAGGTTCAGTTTTATAACGGAAGATTCCGATTACGGAAGTTTGAAGAAACAATGGACAAGTTTTAAGCGTTTCACATATTTTGTATCTGCGGCGGATAAAACAAATAAAACTTTTAAAGAACAGGTTAAAAGATGTAATTTTAACAGCGTTAGCGGCATTTTAAAGGCGTTTGAGGTAGAGCCTTTAAACAGAGAGTTTTACGCAAAGATTAAAGACGCGTTTTATGACCTTGTTTCCGAAAAAAGCGGCAAGCCGATGTTAGAGCTGCCGTCTGTAGATAGACAAACAGATTTTAAAATTTATCGGGAGTTTGCGGTTAGGTTAATCGGCAGAATAATATTTATATGGTTTTTAAAAAAGAAAAAATCCGCAAACGGCATATCGCTTATCCCCCCAAACTGGCTTACTCCGCAAAAGGTAAAATCCGCTTCGCCTTATTATCATAATCTTTTAGAAAAGTTATTTTTTCAAATATTAAACAAGCCAATAGACGAAAGAAACGGCGATTGGTTAGATAAAGAGCATAAAACAATTCCTTTTTTAAACGGCGGATTATTTCAGCCTCAACAGCAGGATTATTACGAGGTTTTGGCGGGCGATATAACCGGAGTTTCCAAATATCTTAATAATCTTAAAATACCTAACCAATGGTTTCGCGAGCTGTTTGAAACATTGCGGCAATTTAACTTTACCATAGATGAAAACAGCATAAAAGATATAGAGATAAGCATAGATCCGGAAATGCTCGGCACAATATTTGAGAATTTGCTTGCGGAAATAGACCCGGATACAGAAAAAAGCGTAAGAAACTCTACCGGAAGCTTTTATACTCCGCGCAAGATAGTAGATTATATGGCGGAAGAATCTTTGTTAAATTATTTAAAGGTAAAAACCGGAATAAAAGAGGATAATTTGCGTCTTTTATTTCAGGATAAGGATAATGACGTAAATTATACTAAGTATGCGGATGAAATATTAGAGGCTTTGGACAAGATGAAAATATTTGACCCCGCATGCGGTTCCGGCGCTTTTCCCATAGGCATACTGCATAAAATAGAAACGGTTTTGGAAAAGATTGATCCGAAAGCGGAAAAATGGAAAAAAAAGCAGCTTGATAGAATAACGGATTTTTATTTAAGAGAAGAGATAGAGGCAAAGTTAGATAATTCAACCGTAGAATACATACGCAAAGTAGGAATTGTGCGCAATTCCATATTCGGAGCCGATATTCAAACAATAGCGACAGAAATATCCAAACTCCGATGTTTTTTAACATTAGTAGTTGACGAACAGATTAACGATAATAAAAAAAACAGAGGAATTGCTCCGCTGCCGAATTTGGAATTAAAATTTATCGCCGCAAATACTCTTATAGGATTGGAAAGCTTTAAGAAGAAAAGAATGGCGGGGGACATTGATTTTGGAAAAACAGCGAAAGATATAAAAACACTCGGATATATAAGCGAAAAATATTTAATTTCTTACGGAGATAAAAAAGAGGAGTTAAAAAAGGAGTTTGAAGCCGTTCATAAGATAATTGTTGATAAAGAAATAGATAATGCGGCGAAAACCGGCAAAGTTTCAAAGATTATAAATTGGGAGCCGTTTAAAAACGAGCCTGCGGATTGGTTTGATTCCAAATATATGTTCGGGGTTAAAGATTTTGATATTGTTCTGGGAAATCCGCCCTACATACAGCTTCAAAAAGCCTACGACAACAAAAAGAAATATGCGGATTTATATAAAGATCAAAATTATAAAACATTCAAGCGAACAGGAGACATTTACGCTCTGTTTTACGAAAAAGGAATAAACCTTTTATCCGAAAACGGGCATCTTTGCTACATAACCTCTAACAAATGGATGCGCGCGGCTTACGGCGCAGAATTAAGAGGCTTTTTTGCTTTAAAAAATCCGTTACAACTAATAGATTTAGGTCCGGACATATTTGATTCTTCAACCGTTGACACAAACATACTGCTTATACAAAACAACAAGCCGAAACAAATAGAATTAAACGCGGCTGCTTTAAAGAGTAAAGCCGAATTAAACAATTTAAAGAAGGATTTTATAAAGATAAAAGAGGTTGACGATAAAGAATGGATAATACTTTCCGAACGGGAATTGGGCATAAAAAAAAAGATAGAAAAAATAGGAACG
>JAFDMF010000040.1 GCA_019306065.1 Deltaproteobacteria bacterium | reverse complement strand
GATTGGGACAAAGATTTTGCATCCGAAGACGATTTTGTAATAGGAGGTGCGGACTGGTTTGCATATATGCCGGACGATTATGTAAACGGAGACGGCTGGAACAACGTATGGGGATCCGGCAATGTAAGCGACTGGTACAGACCTGCAAACAACGAGTTATCCTTTTTTGAAACCCCGCAGTTTATAACCGAGCTTGCCGCGGAGCTTAATATTGATTTGGCGGATAAAGTAGAAACAGAGATAAACTCCTACTTTTTTAATCCTTTTTTGGCGGATATAACCAACAGCTATCTCAACGCTTTTAATTATATTAACATCGACCCGCTTGTATTAGATTTAAACGGAGACGGAGTTCAATTAATAAGCTACGAAAATTCAAAGGTAGTATTTGACGTTGACAACGATAATTATGCGGAGCGCACAGGCTGGGTAAGCGCACAAGATGGAATATTAGTTCATGATAAAAACGAGGACGGAGTAATAAACGACATAACCGAAACAATAAGCGAATATTATGTTGCAAATGCCGCAGACGGATTAGAGGCTCTTAAAACTCTTGATTTCAACGAGGATAACATATTCGATAAAAACGATACAATGTGGGAGGTTTTAAGAGTTTGGCAGGATATTAATTCGGACGGAATTACAGACGAAAACGAATTGAAAACATTAGATACGCTTGGTATAAAATCCATAAATTTAAGCAGAGAGGTTGCAGACAGGGAAAGGATAGAGGGCAACCCTGTATTATCGCGCTCTACAATGACCCTTAACAACGGAAGAACAAGAGAAGTAGCGGCGGTTGATTTTAAAACCAACCCAATAGGCTACGAATGGAATAATATAGATTTGGGAAGGGTTGCCACATCCGAAAACGAGGCGTCAACATTAGTATTGAAAAACTCCGCTTATGTTGAAATGAGCAAACTGAATAATATAACAACGGTTTATGGCAGCGCGGGACAAGATGAAATAATAGGTACGGATAATGACGATTGGATATTCGGCGGAGCGGGCTCAGACAAATTAAGCGGCGGAGCCGGAAACGATTTAATAATAATAGACGCCGAGGATTTACAGCAAAACATAGACGGCGGAGAAGGCAGAGACATACTTCTTATAACATCTGCCGCCGGAGTATATTTTAATCTAACCGTATCAAACATCGAAGTTGCAACCGGCGGAGCCGGAGCCGACATATTAATAGGCGGAGGCGCAAAAAACGCTTTTATAGACGGAGCTGCAGGAGACGACCTTATAATAGGCGGGCTTGCAGACGATGCGCTGGCAGGAGGAGACGGCGCCGATAAAATAGACGGAGCTTACGGAGACGACATATTAAGAGGACACAGAGGCAACGATAATCTCGACGGCGGCAAAGGAGACGATTACATAGACGGCGGATTAGACAACGACATATTAAACGGAAATAAAGGAAACGACATATTAATAGGCGGAGCGGGAGATGATATAATAGACGGCGGAGACGGATTTGACATAGCAAAATATAAAGGAAGTTATGCAGATTACGACATTATAAAACAGGGGGAGATTTTTGAAGTAATTGATCTTAAAACAGGAGATACAGATCAATTAAAAAACATAGAAAGAGTTAGATTTGACGATGTAACAATATGGACAGAAGCGGACAAACAGACTTTTCTACCTGTAAGCGACATAATAGAAATTGAAAGCGGCAGCGAAAGCCTATTCATATCCGCAGAGCAGCTTCTTGCCAACGATAAAAAAATCAATATAGAAGAAAGCCAGTTAAAACTATTTGAAGCAACAAATGCCATAGGCGGAACCGTAGAACTTACAACCGAAAACGGCAAAACAACAGGCGTAATATTTACTCCGGATCCGTCATACATCGGGGTTATGATATTTGATTATTCCATAACAAACGACGCCAATCAAATCATAAACGTAACCCAAAGATACAACGACGGCACATACGTAAAAGCGCCGATAAAAGCTGCGGTTCAACTACGGGCAGACGACGACCCTGACGATCCGCTATATTACGATCAATGGTATTTACAAGAAATCAGAGTAAAAAAAGTATGGGAAGATTATACCGGCAAAGGAGTAAAAATAGGAATATTCGAAGACGGAGACATAAACCATACCCATACCGATTTGGATAATAACCTGTCCGCAGAATATAAAAAAAATCTGATATTTAAGGAAACCGAAAATTTTGAATATCATACTACAATGGTAGCAGGAATAATAGCGGCAGAAAAAAACGGAGAAGGAAGCATAGGAGTTGCATACAATAGCGAAATCGAAGGTTGGAGCTGGACGCCTTACGAAGAAGACGGATTATATCAAATACAAAATGTTGACATAGCAAACAACAGTTGGGGATTTGACATTCCATTCCAAGACAATTTCAACAAAGAATATTACAGCGATTATCAAACGGTTTTGGGATATGGGGCGCTTTACGGACGAGACGGACTCGGAACCATAGTAATCTTTTCTGCCGGCAATCAAAGAGAAGCAGGAGACAACGTTACCTATCATAACATTACAAGTTTTCGTTCCGTAATAGCGGTAGGCTCCATAAATCAGGAAGGCGACATCGGCAAATTAATACAAGCTTCAACTCCGTTTAGCACTCCCGGCTCTTCGATATTAGTATCTGCTCCGGGCTCAAATATAAACACCACTTCAAACCTACTTCAAAACCAAAATGGCTCTACATTTCAAAGCGATTTTGAAACAATACAAGGCACATCCTTTTCCGCTCCCATAGTATCCGGCATAGCCGCTTTAATGTTAGAGGCAAGCCCATGGCTCGGCTACAGAGACGTTCAACACATACTTGCTTACAGCGCAAAAAGCTTTCAAGATGACAATACCCAATGGAAATTTAACGGCGCGGGGGACTGGAACGGAGGCGGGCTTCGGTTTAGCCAAGATTACGGTTTCGGCATAGTTGACGCGCACGCAGCGGTTCGGCTTGCCGAAACATGGAATCAAATCAACATTGCCGATAATGAATACTACATAGACATTGATAAAAAGGCAAACATAGCAATACAAGACAACAAAACAATTACCGATACAATTCAAATAAACAACGATGCGATAAACACAGAGCATATAGAAGTTACGCTTGACATAACCCATCAAAGAATCGGAGACCTTATAATAAGCTTAATATCTCCCGGCGGAACCGAAAGCATCCTTTTAAACAGACCGGGCAAAGCCCCTGGAAGCGGCAATACGGACATAGGTTTGGAAACCGAAAACTTAAATTTTACCTTTACCACAACAAATTTATGGGGAGAAAATTCTTACGGCAATTGGACAATGAAAATAACAGACGCGGCTACCGGAAAAACAGGAACATTAAACCAATGGGCATTAAGCCTATACGGCAAATATGAAAGCGGCAACGATACATACATATATACAAACGAATTTACAAATCTTTCGGAAAACAACAGACAAATATTAATTGATAACAACGGCGGAACCGATACAATCAATACCGCCGCAATAATAGAAGATGTTATTATTAATCTTAATCCGGGAACAACAAGCAAAATTGCCGGTAAAAACCTAACCATTGATCAGAGCTCCGTTATAGAATATTTGTTTACCGGAGACGGCAACGACACATTAATAGGCAACAATGCGGATAATATTTTATCCGGCGAAAGAGGCAGTAACACATATACAGGCGGATACGGAAACGACAAATTTGTTATAAGAAAACAAGCCGAAGCTACAAATACAATCACAGACTTTCATACCCAAAAACTTACATCCGTAATCGAATATTTGGAACAAGCTTCAAGCGTAAACGATGCGGTATCCGCTTTTATAAACCAAACAAAAACAGGCGGACAGCAAGATAAAATCTTCATGAGCTATTTTGAAGATACCGAGCTAATTGATTTGAATATAACCGAGCAAAACGGCGATCTTATAATAAACTTTGCAGATAACCAAAAATTAGTTCTTAAAAATATAGATAAGCAAACCTTTATAAAAAGCGACCCTTTTGACAAAAACAACATCATATCGGGCGACGGCAACACAGGCGCAGAAGAAATAATAAACGGCGGGATCGGAGACGATATAATATTCGGCAATAAAACAGGATATTATACCATATACGGAGAGGAAGGAGACGACGTTCTGCAAGGAGGAAATCAAGACAATTTCGGAAACGACAAACTATATGGCGGCAAAGGAAACGACATATTATTATCCGCAAACGGCAACGACATACTGGACGGCGGCGAAGGAGATGATCTGCTTTTAGGAAATACCACTCGAAACGTTCTATTAATTGGAGGAGCAGGAACAGACAAATTTATGATCAAAAATACAGGTTCCGGAACAAGCACAATAACCGATTTTGACGTTTCTGCCGAAACAATAGATATAACAGGGTTTCAAAACATAAAAGACCTATCTGACCTTGACATAACATTATATAACAACACCACAATAATAAACCTTACCAATACCGAACAAAAACTCTTCATAAACGGCATTTTGCCAAGCCAACTAAGCCCAAACAATTTTATAAATCTTACAAACAACAACAACACAACATTTACAGATACAATTATAATAGAAACAAGCCCCTATTCGGCAAAATACCCCAGATCTTACATACAACCTTTAAACATACAAGGAGACGACCAAGACAACACAATAAACGGAGCGGTTACCGCAGATACCCTAAACGGAGGAGCAGGAAACGATGCAATATATGGTGAAGACGGAAACGATACAATAAACGGCGAAACAGGAGCGGACCTAATACAAGCCGGAGCAGGAGACGATACAATAAAATACAGTGCAGACTCTCAAGCCCAAGACGGTTGGTTCGCCTGGAACGTAGGCAGCCCAAACAACATAATAAATGGAGAATCGATTCCTGTAAAACCGAGATTTGAAACTTATGACGTAATAGACGGAGGGCAAGGGTTCGACACAATAGAAATGACAGACGAGTCCGAAGCTTTATTTTTAGACGACCAATACAGCCCCGCTTATCAAGAAGGTCCAAGAATAACAAACATAGAAACAATAAAAGCAGGAGCCGGAAACGACATAATTGATCTTAC
>JAFDMF010000039.1 GCA_019306065.1 Deltaproteobacteria bacterium | reverse complement strand
TTTTTTTTTGTTTCGCTTTCTATATTTATTGTTCGGCTGTCTCCCGCCAAACATTTTTGAAAGGTATCTGTTCTGACTTTATCAAATTCGGAGATGCGTTTTACGGTATCTTTAACATATCTTTTCCACCAGTTTGCTATAGAAAATAGAGGTTTGCATATTTTGCCATGTTTTTTACAATAATAGGTTTTAATTACGGGTTTTTTTAATGTTCCCAAATCCGCATGCGTAGTGGCTCGGCAGGAGCGCAGGGTTCGGCTTAAAATTATTGCCAGTATTTTTTTAATATTATTATTCTTTATTTTGTTTAACTCGTTAAGTATGCAGTTTATCTCTTCTCTTACAGGAAATAAAAACCATTTATCCAAAAAGGAAGAATTGTTATTTTGCGTTATTTTAATTTTATATTTTTTTACCAGATCAAAATAAACGTTTGAAAATTTTTTTTCTTTATCTTTTGCGTATTTTTTTTCGTCAATTTCTCCTTTTCTTGCTTTTATTTTATATTCCGGCGAGGGAAAGTAGAGTCTGTTAAATTCCGTAAGTTCGGCAAGAAGGTTTTCTTCAAATGCGGTATTATTTTTTGTTTTTTGAAAATTTTCCAGCTTTGCGGTAATATTATAGGCAGATTGTTTTATATCGGATATATTATATTTTTTAATTTTGGCGTTTGATAGCATAGCGTTAAAAGCGGAAATATCTATCCCTATTGCGTTTATTCCCAATTCGTTTGCCTGAATTAATGTTGTTCCGCTTCCGCAAAAGGGATCTAATACTATATTTCCTTTATTAAAAAATTTTTCTTTTTTAAATTGGTCGGTATTGGAATCAAGAAAATATTTTACTAACTGGGGAATAAATTTTCCTTTATAAAGATGTAGCCTGTGAACATGTTTTGTCCTCTCGGATTCTTTATATTCGGTAAAGGATAGATGCCAGTTTAGGTCTTTGCCGAATTTTTTTTTTAACTCTTTTTCTTTATTATAAGAGTCGTAATACTTTTTTAATTCATCTATTTTTATTAATGGGCATCCCTTGCCTCCGTATCTGTTTATTCTTCCGTATTGAAGCAGATACGAGATGTTGCAACTGGTAATATTGCGGTTTAAATAGTCCGAAGCCCAAGCGCTTGCCTGTTTTAAATCTATAAGCATTTTTTTTCGTTTAAAATAAAATTGTTTGTTCCGAATTAAAATTAAAAAATAGTCTTATATAACAAAAAATATTAAATTCCAAAAAGAGCTTTATAAGATGCCTCTCCCATAATTTCGGATAGGGTAGGATGGGCATGTATTGTTTCCGCAAGCTGTTTTACTGTAATTTTGTTTTTAACCGCAAGCGCGCCTTCGGCTATTAAATCGGTTGCATTGGCTCCGATTATATGAACTCCTAATATTTTTTTTGTATTTGCTTCAAATATTATTTTTGCCTCTCCTTCTATTTCTCCTGTTACGCGCGCTTTTCCGAGCGTTCTAAAAAGAGCCGTTTCGCCGTTAACATTAATTCCTTTTATTTTTGCTTCGATTTCGGTAATTCCTACGCTTCCTATTTCCGGGGCGGTAAATATGGCGGAGGGTATTGTGTTATAATCCATTGTTTTTTTAATTCCCATAGCGTTTTGAGCCGCAATTCTGCCTTCATAACTTGCGCAATGAGCAAGCATGATTTTTGAAGGTCCTAAAACGTCTCCTATGGCGTAGATATTTTCTATGTTTGTCTGCATTTGATTGTCTGCGACAATCCATCCTTTTTGATCGGTTTTGATTCCTATATTGTCAAGTTCCAAAGTTTTTGTGTTGGGTTTTCTTCCTATACACACCAAAACTTTATCGGTTGTTATTGTTTCGGAATTTTTTGTATCGGGCAAAGAAGCGGCTATTGTTGTTTTAATTTTGCCGTTTTTATTTTCTGCGGATACAACTGTTTTATTTAACAGGATTTTGATTCCCTTTTTTTTCATTTCTTTTGACAATGTTTTACAGATGCTTTGGTCTATGCCGGGTATCGGCAAAACTCTATCCAAAGCTTCTACAATTGTAACTTTTGTTCCGAAAAGCGAAAATATGGAGGCAAACTCGCAGCCTATTACTCCGGCTCCTATTATAAGGATTGTTTCCGGCATGTCCGTTATATCCAAAGCCTCGTCGCTTGATATTACGGTATTTTTATTAAAGGGGACAGAGGGCAGTTGAAGAGGTTTTGAACCGGAAGCTATTATAAGCTTATCGTATTTAAGTTCCGAGATTTTTCCTTCGTTATCTGTAATTCGAGCTGTTTTATTATCTTTAATTGAAGCTTTGCCTTGGATGAATGAAATTTTGTTTGCTTTTATAAGGTTTAAAAGGGCTTTTATTTGAGTATTGATTATTTTTTCTTTTCTTGTAATGAGGTTTTTTATATTTAACAAAGGCGGTTGTTTAATATCAATGCCGAATTCAGAGGCTTTTTTTATAAGATTTAAAATTTTTGCGCTGTAATTGATAATTTTAGAGGGTATGCAGCCTCTGTTAAGGCATGTTCCGCCTATTTTATCCTGTTCTATTAAGGTTGCGTCTGCTCCGAGCAAAGATGCATGTAAAGCCGCGGCGTAGCCTCCGGGACCTCCGCCTATAACTGTTATTTTTTTCATTTTTGTCTCCTCTGTTTAAATTCCGCTGTCTAACTTTGTATTTTGTCGGACGGCGAGATTTTTGGAGATGATTATCTCCTTTATAGTGTTTTGTGTCTATATCTTAATCATAGTCTGTTTTGTTATCATAATTAATCACATAAATCACGGTTAATCACAGTTCAGACAGTTATAAGATTTTTCCTCGCTGCGCTTGTTGATATTATAGATAAAAAACTCTCGTTGAAATGATATGGTGAAAATATTAAATATCCGTTATCTTTTTCGGGTTATACTGAGCTATTATAATTCCTACGGCAATTAAACACATAGCCCCTATAATATTAAATGTTAAAGCTTCGTTTAAAAGAAGAGCGCCGAAAAAAACCCCGCTTACGGGGGTTATAAAAAGAAAGGAATGAAGCAGAGAAGCTTTATATTTTTTTAGTAAAAAATTCCAAGCAATAAATCCGAAAGCCGTGCATATAACCGCCTGATAAAATATAGCGGCGCATGTTCTGAAATTGATTAAACTTATCATTGTATCGTCGAATATAAAGGATTCTATAAAAAGAATCGGAGCGGAAAAAATTACTTGGTAAAAGGTAAGATTGAAAACCGAAAAGTTTTTAATAAAGGTTTTAATATAAACCGCATTTGCCGCCCATAATAAAGCGGCGCAAAGAACAAGCAGGTCTCCGGGCTCAAAATCAATGCCAATCTCCTTTTTTATTATAAGAAGGCTTACTCCGCAAAAACCTATTATCATACCGAGAAGCTTTTTTAGGTTAATTTTATCGTCCGCAATAAAGATATGGGATAAAATAAGAACAAAAAAAGGCTGTAAATTAATAAGTAAAGCGGCGCGAGAGGCGTCGTTTTTGCTAACTCCGAGAGCGTAACAGGAAAATTGGACTACAAATATTAAGGTTATTATAGTTATTCTTTTTATATTTATTTTTTTTATTTTAAAATTTTTTCCCGTTAATTTTCCCCATAAAAAAAGGAATGCGCCTGCAAAAAGAAGACGGAATCCCGATGATGCAAAAATTCCGAAGCCTTCAAGCGAAATTTTAATAGCCGTAGCGTTTCCTCCGAATAGGACGCAAACAAAGGCTGCCGTAAGTATTGCGGATAATGGCATTTCGGTTTTTGTTTTAAAAATTTTTTTCATTTATATTTCGGTTGGGAGATATTTAAATTGTTTTGGCTGTCTCTTTTATAATTATTTTTTTTTGCGCTTTAATTATATTAAGGGCTGTTTTTCCGTTTATATTCCTTTTCTTATATTCCCTATAAGTTCCGGATCAATATGCTCGTAAGCTTTCGGCGCTTTTTTTATTGCGCTTATGTGCATTCCCGCTTTGTGAGCAAACGCGTTTTTGCCTACAAAGGGTTGAAACTGGTAGTATGTTTTTTTTGCCGTATCCGCTACAAATTTTGAAAGTTTCGTTAAATTTTTAAGTTGTTCGGAAGTTATCGAGCAGTCGTAATTCATCTTTATTTTAAATATCGGTATTAAAGCGGTTAAATCGGCATTTCCGCATCTTTCGCCGTATCCGTTTATGGTTCCGTGCGCCATAACCGCTCCGGCTTTTACCGCATATATGGAATTCGCGACTGCAAGCCCTATGTCGTTATGAGCGTGTATTCCTATTTTAACAAGGTTTTTGTCAAAACCGTAATCGTTAATAAGGGTTTTTAAAATTGTTTTTGTAATGTTTTCTATTTCAAAGGGCAGAGAACCCCCGTTTGTATCGCATAAAACAAGATAATCCGCCCCTGCGGACAAAGCGGCTTTAAGGGTTGATAGGGCATAATCTTTATTTTCTTTGTATCCGTCAAAAAATTGCTCCGCATTATAAATTACCTCTTTGTTATTATCTTTTAAATAGGATATTGTATCGCTTATCATAAGAAGATTTTCTTGCGCGTCGTTATTTTTCATAAGATATTGTATATGAAAGATACGGCTTTTTCCGAATATGGAAACAGCGTTTGTTTCCGCTTCTATGAGCGCTTTTATTTGAGCGTCTTCTTTTATGCTCGTCATAGCTTTTCTGGTTCTGCAAAATGCGACCAATTTTGAGTTATTAAGGCTCATTTGTTTTGCGACGTTAAAAAAATTTCTTTCGCATGCGGAAGCCCCCGGCCAGCCTCCTTCTATATAATCGATTCCTATATTATCTAATTGTTTTGTTATGTTTATTCTGTCTTGAACCGAAAAATTTATATTTTCCGCCTGATTTCCGTCTCTTAATGTTGTGTCGTATAGTATGATTTTTTGCATAATTATTTTTTTTATGTTTATAAAAATTTTACGCGCAGCGTCTCTACATATCGAATTTTTAATCATAGTTTATCGGATAAATCACAGTTCGGACAATTATGAAATTTTTTACCGCTGCGTTTGTTGAAATGGCAAGTAAAAAAGATGCTTCTCGTTTTGTAGAGCGAATGGAAAAATTTCATTATTATCTGTCAGTCAAAAAATCGAACGGATAAAATATGATTAATAGAAAAAGAAGTAAAGAATAAAAAACTTCGGACATCTTTTTTGTATTTT
>JAFDMF010000026.1 GCA_019306065.1 Deltaproteobacteria bacterium | reverse complement strand
ACAGAAAAACTTGAACACAATAGACACAACCTGCTTTTTGGCATAAGAGTTGGTTTTTAATAATATATAAAAAGATTAAAAACAAAAAGGGCGACGGATATTTTCCGCGCCCTTTTATTTTTATATAACAAAAATTCAGCTTGACGCGTTTGCTTAAATTCATTAAACTCAGTTGGTTATAACAAAAAATACGTATAAAAAAAATAAGTTGCGGCAAAAATGATTATAAGAAGGTGTTTGTATTTTAATTATGAAACAAAAAGATAATATCTACGGCATAAGACAAAAAGAGATAAAAAAATTTAAATTCGACAAAAAGGTAGCCGAAGTTTTTGACGACATGATAGAGCGTTCTGTTCCGCTTTATTTCGAAATAATAGATAAAGAGGCTAAAATAGCCGCAAGGTTTTATAAAAAAGATACTTATATATATGATTTGGGATGTTCTACAGGAAATTTTTGTTCGGCTTTTTCCGAAATTTTTTATAACAAGACTTTTAAAATGGTATGCGTAGATAATTCGGAACCGATGCTTGAAATCTGCAAAAACCGAATAAAATATACAGATAATATTAAATTTATTTGTGAAGATATTCTTAAAATAGGCTTTGAAAAATCTTCTGTAGTAATAGCAAACTTTATATTTCAGTTTTTGCCTGTAAGTATGCGGGATAATGTGATTAAAAAAATTTATAATTCTCTTATTCCAGGAGGGATACTTTTAACAGCGGAAAAGATTGATTATAAAGAGGAGGAAATATCCGCCCTTTACCAAGATTTTTATTATAAATTAAAAGAGGAAAACGGATATTCTGGGCTTGAAATAAGCCAAAAAAGAGAGGCTTTGGAAAATGTTTTACTACCTGAAACAATTACAAATCATATGCGGCGTTTTTTTGAAGCTGGTTTTAAAAAGACTGATATTTGGCTTAAATGGTTTAATTTTACGGCATTTATATGTATAAAATAGATACTGCGGATATAATTTCGGATGAATTTTTTGATGCGGATACTCAGAAATATTGCTCTGACATTTTAAAGCTTCTACAGGATAAAAAAAGATATATATTAACCGAAAACGGCAATGCGCCGGAATATTTTAAAGCATTGGAGATGCTGCCAGATATAAAACCTTCGGCAATAGATATTAATTCTGACCGTATCAAAATAGGCGAAGCTTCGGATATAAACAAAGAGGATAAAAACAGACTCTTTGCGGCTCTTTATAAGCTTATGCCGTGGCGAAAAGGACCTTATCAATTATTTGGAATAAACATAGATTCCGAATGGGAATCTTATCTTAAATGGAACAGGATAAAAGATAAAATTGCGCCTCTTAAAAACAGTCGGGTTTTGGATATAGGAAGCAGTTCCGGCTATTATATGTTTAAAATGGCTTTGTCAAAACCGAGTATTGTAATAGGGCTTGAGCCTTATCTTACCTTTTATTTTCAATATAGGGCATTGCAGCATTATATAAAACATTCTAATATATTTTGTATTCCTGCAAAACTTGAAGAGTTTCCTGTTATTAAAAGATACTTTGATACTGTTTTTTGTATGGGAATACTATATCATACCCGTTCACCGATAGATTTTCTTCAACATATTAATAAAAGCATAAAAAAAGGCGGAGAAATAATAGTGGAAACCCTTATAATAGAAGGCAAAGAGCCAAAAGCCATTTTTCCGGAAAAAAAATATGCTCGGATGAACAACATATATTTTCTGCCTACGGTTTTCTGTCTTACAAACTGGCTTAAAAGAAGCGGTTTTAAAAATATACAAATAATAGATATTACAAAAACAACAACAAAGGAACAAAGAAAGACAGATTGGATAAATACCCAGTCTCTCGAAGACTTTTTAGATAAAGATGATTCTAACAAAACCGTGGAAGGTTATCCGGCTCCTATAAGAGCTGTGGTGATTGCAGAAGCTACATAGTTTCCGTAGAAAAAAGTTTTTTTTTTGCTTGTCATTTCGACGAGCGCAGCGAGTAGAAATTTCATAATAATAAATATAAATATATAAAATATGTATAATAGGGACATAATATTATCTGTAGATAACGGAACACAGAGTTTAATATCTATGCTTTTTGATTCTGCCGGAAACCTTTTGATAAAAGAAAAAGTTGAATTTATTCCTTATTTTTCGGAACAACCGGACTGGACAGAACAATATCTGCAAATATTTTGGAATGCTTTGCGCGCTGCCTGCAATAAACAAAGGCTTGAAGCTAATTAGTTTGAAATTGCGGCAGAAGTTTTATTCGCAAGCTTTGAAACCGAACAAAATTGTTTGTATTATATTTATTCCATGTTGTTTTTTTCTGGCGTTTGGTCAACAAACGGCACATTTTGATCTTTACTATGCTGGGTATGATACTTTCCTAAAGGCATAGAGGTTAATGCTTTATAGTTTGCCTGACGGGCATATGGCACATAATCTGCTATGGCGGAATTTACGGCAGTTATAATGACTTTTGCTATTAGACCTGCAACCCCCGCGCCTGTATCTCCGCCTGACAAATCAACAACTACCGTGCCGGTATATTTCCATAATGTTTGATCTGACGTTGTTGATTTTAATTTACAATCAATGGAAACAGTTAATGTCGATGCTAAAATCATATAGCTCAAATCCCATTTTTTAATTGTTGTAAATAATACAGCGTCCGCGCCAAAGTATTTCTTAAATTTTGCCAAAGGTATATTAACTAAAAGCTCGGAATCGTATATCCCTTCCATTTTTAAAATATCGGCGGTGATTGGGTAAGGTAAGGTGTAATAACCGGAAAGCGCTAATGGCTCTTGTATAGTAGTTGAGTAATATTCTTTTGCATCTGCAGCCGTTGATTCATTCATTGGCGGTAATATAAGTATAGATGACGGTTGTTCTTCATACATCAGAGGAAATTCTGCCAACTTTGTAGACATAGTCGCGCAAGCTGACATTAAAAACATTATCAAAATGCCAAATATTAAATAGTTATTTGTTTTCATTTAATCACCTGTTTTAGTTAGTATTGTCTGAATTGTTTTTTGTTTCTGCACTTTGTATTAACCTATCCATTAAATGTTTAGCCTCCGGATATAACTGCGATTCGGCTTTGAAAAGTTTAATTGCTTCCTTAACTCTATTTGCCTTTAGATGAATGTATCCTAACTCCGCATAAATTCCTGGAGGCGCGGGCAGGCTTTCTGTTTTTGATTCGGCAATAATTTTTTCAAGTTCTTGTTTGTGGTTCATAAGCGATTCTTCATTTTGATTTTTTCCCAAAGTATATAGAGTCTTAGAATAATTGCCAAAATAGTACATTTTTTGATTAGCGCATCCCGCAAAAAAGATACATGCCATAAGCCATGCGAATAATAAAATTTTTTTTTTCATGGTATTTGAATTTCCTTAGTAATTCCGTTTCCAAGCAAAATGCTTCTATTTACAATTTCCGCGCCTGATTTTTTTATTACAACTGCGTGTAGCCCCGGAGAGATTTGATAATGACTTTGCCTAATTCTATTAGCGTTGTTTTTATTTTCATCGTTTGCGACAGGGGTTGGTTCGTCTATAGCAATAGGATCAAGATTATCAATATAAACTATTGCATTTTGCGTGTTTCCCGTAAAGTGGAGGAAGCTTTTAGGTTCATTGTCCAAAACGCCTTCCTTTAGGCCACATCCGCCGCATAGAAGTAGAGAGATTAAACATAAGTAGCCGGTTATTTTGTATGGCATAATAATTTTCTCCATTAAATTAATTTTCCTGAATAAACAATTGGTTAAATTTTTTAGAAGCAATGTGTTCTGCAAAATCACCTTCAACAATTTCACACAAAGTAACTTCGGTTTCAGGAGTATCCCCTACGGACATAACAGCTTTTATTTTGCCTACTTTGCTCCCGGGAAGAGTAATCATCATATTAGTTTGAGGATTTTTAACTTTTTTACCTTCTTTCATTACCTTGAATACATCTCCGACATTAATATTTTGTAATTTTCCTCCGGCAATAATAAACTTTCCATCTTCGAATCCGAGAATATAACTTCTCCACGGGCGGTCAAGAAGATTTTCTATAATATTGGAAGATAAGTTCGTTATTGCCGCGTCTAATGCCTTATCATTAATTGCAGAGTTATAGCCTGCGCGTCCGCCTATGCCGAATACTGTGCCGGCTTCCGAGAATGCTTCGCCTTCTCCTTCCTCCGAATATAATATTTGGCCTGAACGCACCTCGATGAGTCTTACATGTACTTTCGCAAACGCAATCTGTTTTTTAGTGCGGCTGAAAATACCTACTTCCCCTTGGTCTTTTCTCCCAAATTCCGTAACGGAACCAACAATTAAATAGTCCGCCATATTTTTTAAAGGTTCATAATTCTCCATAGCCAACTCTTTGGTTATTTTGTCAAGGTCTGCTCTTTCTATTAGGATAAATTTATTAGTCGCTATAAGTTTTGAAGATAGTATGTCTACAGCTTGCTTGCCAATTCGATTATTATTGTCGTCAATAAAAAAACTCTGACCGTATTTAGTCTCATTGGTAAAACGAGCGATAGCAACTTTACGCTTGAGACCTTTTTTGTTCCCAATATTTGCTTTTTTATGTTGAACGGTTTTGCTGATTTTTGTTTTTTCCTCAATTATTTTGATCTCAGGTTTTTCAACCGTTGCGCATGAAGACAGTAACGCTGTGAATAATATAGCAAGAAATATGTAACGCATTTTTTTCATAGTATTTTTTCCCTTTCTTATTTTAGTTAGATTTTTTTCATAATACTATATTTTATATATAAAAAAGAATAATTTTTTGCATAGCGGCTTTTATAGATAGTATATTTCTATTACTTAATATTATCCCAATCAATAGATTTTTTCGAGTCATAATTTGCAATTCCGTTTGTTATCATTTCGTCTATTTCAAAATATTCGGACATCTCTTTAATATTTGCAAGATATTCATATTCTTTAACCGGCGGCAAGGCGACGGCTATACGATTTTATCTTTTAATCTTGTTCCAATCTTTTTTTCTAATCCTGCCGGTTTGATAATATGTAGAGACGAGTTCGATAAAATCCTTAAAATCTTCATTCTCTCTTGTTATTCTATCTACGGACTGCCAGTCAACGTTGGCTTTTGTTTTTGCCGGCAAAAATATTTCGCTTTCGCTTGGGTTTTCGGAGTTAAGCAGAATAACGCCTATTCCGTGCAGGGCAGATAACATTCTTAACTCCTGCTCAACTTGATTGGTTATTGATGCCGCAACCAAATATCCTTCGTTTGCCCAGCTTGAATTGCTTACCGTCTGAAAAAAGCTTTTTCGGACGTTTGAGCCGTTAAGCTCTTTTTTTACTTCAAAAGACCGGATGCTAACGCGCTGTCCCGCGCCATGCCTTACGCATGTTCTAATCAGATCGTTCCAATCTTTATCAATCGGCTTAATTGCTACAATATCAGGATGCAGCCATTGATTGCCGCTGCTTCCGTAGCTGTTTTTGGAGCGTTTTTCATCTATTCGTTGACAATATAAGCCCTGTTCGTTTTTAAGATAATCTATAAGCAGAGGATATGAATCATGTTCCGTAACTCTGTTTTTTGATACAAAAACAGGTTTGTCATCATCTTCGATAGTTTCGGGCTCCGGAAAAGTTATGCCGTTATTTATATTGTCAGGGTCATACCAATAGCGACGCGGGCGGGGTTTATCCTTATAAAAGATATGTAGATCTTTTTTTAGAATTAGTTTTCTTTTGGCTCCTATTTCCGCGACTATTTGTTGAATAAATGCGTTATCATCTTCAAATCTCGGATTGGCTTTTTTTTTTGTAATCTTCGGAGTATGTTTTTGTAATTTGCTCTGCAATTTCGCGGGCTGTAAATTTTTTTTGCGGGTTTTCTTTAAGCAGGTTTTTTACCTTTTGAGGCAGCGATATTTTTTTAGTCATGAGGTTTTCCTCTGTTTATATTAGTTTCCGTAAAAAAAGTTTTTTTTGTCGGATTGTAAGCGTCGGATAAAAACTAATATGTTATTTTAATTGAATCAATAATTTATTTTAAAAAACATCTAAAGAGGCAATATTTTTTAAATCAATGCAAAAAAAATTTGCGCTTATACAATAATTTAAAAATTAAATTTTAATATTATAGCTTGTATCTTATTGTAATATATGATACTTCCGATTACTTAATTAAATTGTTCATAATAGTTTTGTTATAAAAATTTTCTTTTTTGTTTTGAGTTAAATAGGATAAAAATTTTAAGGTTAAGCGTTTCCGACAATTAAAATTTTATCCGACAATAGAATTAAGCAAAAGAGTTTTTTTTTACGGAAATCGCTTAATTAAGGAGGCATAATTAATGAAATCATACGCAAATATAATACTTTCTTTTATACCAGCGTTAATACTCGGAATAGCGTTACAGTTTTTTCTAATAAAAGCGGATGGAATAGACACGCCCGAAAAAGCGGCTTTTGAGTTTTTAAGTCTATATTATAAGGTTGATCCGAATATGGAACAAAGGCTTTGCAAGGCGGATGTTATGGACGGAGAAACTAATAAGGTTCAAAGATATGTTGATTCCGTTAATTCGGAAGCAAAAATAAGGGGATATTTGCCCAATTATATGACGCACACCCTTTTTCATGCGGAAAAATACAGAATAAAAGATGAGGATTCGCATGCGGAGGTAAAAATAGAGGCTCGCAAAAGACGCTTTATAAGATGTCCTTATCCTTATGTAGCAGGGCTTTTCGGCTTGGGAAAAATGGAAAATATAGAGCATGAGCTTAAGGTTGTAAAGGAAGACGGAAAGTGGAAAGTGTGCGATTTTAATCTGTAACGTTAAACTTTTATGTCAAATTTTAAAATAGTTGATACCTATTTAAGAAAAATATTATTTGTTATTTTTTCTATTATTACGCTTATAGGAATAATAGCTCCGATATGGCAGAGCTTATTCGGCTATCCTAACGGCGAAAAAATATATAGCTTTTTACACAATATTTGTCATCAATATCCTACAAGATCGCTTTGGATTGCAAAACGTCCTTGCGCTTTATGCTCAAGATGTATGGCGGGATATACAGGTATTGCTATTGCCTCATTATTTATATGGTTGCCGAGAAAATATTTTAATCGATTACTAATAGGTTTTATTTTAATAATTCCGGGTATAGCGGATGGAATCATACAGTTGTCGACTGATTATGAAAGTTCTAATCTTTTGCGTATAATAACCGGTTTTGTCGGCGGTATAGGGATATTCATTTTACTTTATCCGTTGTCATTTAATTTTGGAAATAATGTTAAAGGAGATAGCTTAAAGGAAAAATTATGAAAAAAATCATATTGAGTATTGTTGTTGTATTGTTAATCAGTTTTACGCATAAAATTGTTAATGCGGATATGGTAAAGTTGCCTAACGCTTCTGTTGTAGTTGTTAAGGCTACCGAACCGATTAATCCGAAGAATTTTAAGGCGGGGCAAGAAGTGATTATGACAATAGCTATGCCTGTAAAAGTAGGCGAACATGTTGTTATTAAAGCGGGAACGCCTGTTTTTGGAGTTATAAATACTTCTAAAAAGGCTCAAATGGCTGGCATTGCGGGCAGTATGTCTGTATCTGTACGACAGACTGCCGCAGTTGACGGTTCAAATATAGCTATTTCCGGACAATTTATAACTGAAGGGGAATCGGAAATTGGAGCTACTGTAGCGGTAGGCGTAATTCTTTGTCCTTTAGCTATATTAAATAAAGGCGGAGAAGGAATAATTTCTGCCGGAACTCAAATTAGGGCTACAACCATTGGCGAATATAATATAAAAATTGAATAGCATTTATTTACAGATAATCCGATCTGATAATTAAACTTGTAATAGGTTGATTTTTTATTTTAAATAGCTGCTATAAAAAAACGGAATAAACAATAATGATAGAATTAAAAACGGCAAGGTTTCAAAATATAAAAACGGACGCTCTTATAATACCTGTTTGCGAAGATACGGATATACATTCTGCGAGCAATACAATGTTATTCCCAAATAATTTATCCGAATATAAAGAATTTGCCGGAAAAGAAGGCGATAAAATATCTTTTTACGGCAAGCAGGGTATTGAAGCGGACAGAATTATATTTTTCGGAATAGGCAAACTTTCCGATATAACAGAAGAAACCTTCCGAAAAACCGCAGGTAAAGCGGTTCGCGAATCTATTGCAAAAGGTTTTGAAAATCTTGCTTTTCTTATGCCTGATGCCAATAAGCTTAAAATAGAGGCGAAAAAAATTATACAAGCTACGGGCGAGGGGGCGTATCTCGCAAATAATATTTTTTTAAAATATAAAAATAAAAAAGAGAAAAAGCCTTTAGAAAAAATTTATATAGCCGCTAAACCGGAAAAGGTTGCGCAGGTTACAAAACTTTTTGCCCAAATAAAAACAGTATGCAACGGAACGTTGACGGCAAGAGAATGGGCAAATACCCCTTCCAATGATAAAAAGCCGAAAATATTTGCGCAATCCATAATAGAAGCCGCCAAAAAGCATAATATAAAAACAACCCTTTTTTCCGAAAAAGAGATTTCGGATTTAAAGATGGGCGGAATACTCGAAGTTGCGGCTGGAAGCGAGGCAAAGCCGTTTATGCTTATACTTGATTATAATCCTAAAAACACAAAAGAGATTTATGCTTTTGTAGGCAAAGGGGTTACATTCGATTCTGGCGGCATTAATTTAAAGCAGGGTTCCGGGCTTGAAGGAATGAAATTTGATATGGCTGGCGCTGCCGCTGTCGCGGCATCTGTAATAACCCTTGCAAAATTGAAAAGCAAATACCGCATAATAGCGGCGCTTCCCATTGTAGAAAATATGCCTTCAGGGTCGGCTTTGCGCCCCGGAGACGTTATAAAAAGTTTTTGCGGCAAAACAGTCGAGGTAAATAATACGGATGCAGAAGGAAGACTTATTCTGGCGGACGCTATATCTTACGTCGAAAAAGAATATAAGCCTAAAGTTATAATAGATATAGCTACCCTTACGGGAGCATGCGTTGTGGCTTTGGGAGAAAATATAGCGGGAGTTTTTTCTGCGGATAAAAAGCTTGCGGATGCCATAATTGAGGCCGGCGACAATGTTTATGAGCGATGCTGGGCTATGCCAATGCCGGCAGATTACAAAAAATTTTTAAAAAGCGGCGTTGCCGATATATCCAATATAAGTAATTCAAGATGGGGAGGCGCTATTACCGCCTCATTGTTTTTATCCGAATTTGTTAAAAATACAAAATGGGCGCATATAGATATAGCGGGACCTGCTTCTGCAAAAAAAGCTTCCGATTACTGCGAAGCGGGCGGAACAGGCTTTGGAGTAAGGCTTATAACCGATCTTATATTACAAGACAGATTAAAAAATATATAATGACCTTTTTGAACGCCAAAATAAAAGAGTCTTTGATCATTCTTTTTGTCCGAGAATTTTCTATAATGATCGAAGCGGGGCTGCCGATTATATCTTCTCTTGAAATTTTATATGAGCATCAGCGCGATAAAAAATTTGCGGATACAATAAAACAGGTTAAAGAAGCGATTGAAAAAGGGGAAACCATAGCTGATGCTTTTTCCGAATTTCCGAAATATTTTGACCGGTTTTTTATAGGAATGATAGCCGCCGGCGAAGCATCCGGGCGTCTGGATACCATATTGAAAAGTATTGCGGATTATAAAGAGCGAAACTTTAAGCTTAAAAAAAAAATAAAATCCGCAATGACATATCCTATAATTTTATTTATAGTATCTATAATCGTGGTGGCGTTTATACTTATTTATGTAATACCTGTTTTTAAAAACGTATTTTCAAGTTCCGGCGACAGCCTTCCTTATATAACAGAGGTTGTTATACGTTTAAGCGAGTTTGTAAAAAAATATTTTTATTTTATGTCGCTTGGGTTTTTTATTTTATACCTTCTTTTTTTAAAATTAAAAAAAATAGAACAGATAAACTTTATTATAGATAAAGCAATTTTAAAACTTCCGGTTATAGGCGATTTTTTTGTTAAAATTGCCGTTGCAAAGTTTGCCCACACAACAGGCATACTACTTAAAAGCGGAGTATCAATAATAGATTCTTTTGCCATTTCCGCAAAAACTGTCGGCAATAAAGTAATTGAAAAAGGGCTGGCGGAAGTCCGTTCTGATGTTATAAAAGGAGAAGGGCTTGCGGATTCTCTTGAAAAGGCTGGCGTTTTTCCGGATATGGTGTGTCAGATGGTTTTGGTGGGGGAAAATGTCGGAGCCATAGATATTACTCTTAGTAAAATTGCGGAGTTTTATAACGAACAGATTGAATTAAGCCTTGAGACCGTAGTTTCTATGATAGAACCCGTTATGATTCTATTTTTGGGGGTTATAATAGGATTTCTTCTGCTTGCTATGTATTTGCCGGTTTTTAATATTGCCGGCGGGATATGAGAATAGAATTTATAAAAAAAAAAGCAAAAATCGGATAATATAAAAGGCGAAATAATAAAAATTTCAAAACCGAAACCAAAAGATGGATTGTATCAAACGAAGGATTAAAGTCGCGCGTTGATTCGGGTAAATAAATCAATTGGAGGAGATTTAATATGGACAACATGACAGCGGCTACAATAGCGGTAGTGTTTGTATTTGCTCTTTTCGGCGGGATGATAATTTTTTTGACATATAAAATAGGCAAATCGAATAAAAAGATTAATTAATAAAACCGATTATATTAAAATAAAAAAACAGCAAAAAGGCTCAATACATTGTCATTTGAATTTTTTATAAGCAAAAGATACTTAAAATCAAAAAATCAAGGCGGATTTTTATCCCTTATTACCCTTTTATCCATAGCAGGCGTAGCCGTAGGAGTTATGGCTTTGCTTGTTGTAATAGCGGTTATGACAGGAGCTAAAACAGAGCTTATAGACAAAATACTCGGAGTGGAATCCCACATATTATTAATGCGTTCAGGAGGCAGTTTTTACGATTATGAAGAGAAAATAAAAACCGTTAAAAATTTTGATTCCGTAGTTTCCGCCACTCCGTTTATATACTCTCAAATAATAATAAAATCTGCTTCCAATACTTCAGGCGCCATATTAAAAGGAATAGATTTAAATTCGGCGGCAGGAACCATAGAAAAAAGCGTTAAAAAAATAGCCGCCGAATATCAGGAAACAGCAGAGTATCGAAACGGCAAAAAACAGATTCCCAAAGTTATTTTGGGCAAAAGCCTTGCAGATGAAATGGGGGTTAACACAGGAGACACAGTCTATGTAATGCTTACCAAAGGAAGAGTATCTCCTATAGGTTACATACCTGTTATGAAAAGAGTCGCTGTTGCCGGAATTTTCGATTCCGGAATGTCAGAATATGATTCTTCCATTATATACGCCCCGTTAGAAGACGCGCGGCAAATACTTAACATAGAAAAAATCGTAACGGGAATTGCAATAAACGTAAAAGACATATATAAAGCAGGCGAAGTTTTAAACAACATTTTGGCGGAAGCCGGACCATTATATTGGGGCAAAGATTGGATGAGCATGAATAAAAACCTATTTTCCGCATTAAAAATGGAAAAAACCGCAATGTTTATCATCTTAATCTTAATAGTTTTGGTAGCGGCTTTTAATATAGCGAGCATGCTTATAATGATGGTTATGGAAAAGAAAAAAGATATTGCAATATTAAAAGCAATGGGCGCATCTGATAAAATAATAAAAAAAATATTCATATTAAAAGGTTTGACAATAGGAGGCATAGGAACCCTTATAGGAGTAATTTCAGGAGTCTGCCTTAGTTTTTTACTTAGCAAATATAAATTTATCAACCTGCCGGAAGATATATATTTTTTTGCCACCCTTCCTGTTGAATTAAAACTTACAGACGTCTTAATAATAACGGTTTCTTCTTTATTTATATGCTTTGTAGCCACGCTTTATCCTGCGCGTCAGGCAGCGGGACTTAATCCTGTTGACGCTATAAGATACGGGTAAAATAGAGACGGGAGACATATTAAGAGGAAACGCTCATAACTAAAATTAGATACAAAAAAATTTGAACATCTCCGAACTGAATATAAACAGAGGAAAGAGTCATTCTTGAAACAAAATTTCATAACCATAAAAAATTTAAGCAAAACCTTTAAAGGAAAAGATTTTGCCTTTGACATATTAAAAAATGTTGATTTTAATATAAACAAAGCGGAAAGCCTTGCTATAGTAGGCGAATCAGGCATAGGCAAATCAACCCTTTTACACATATTAGGAACTCTTGATTTTCCGGATACAGGCTCAATATTTTTTGAAAACCAAAATATTTGTTTGTTTGATAAAATAAAGCTTGCACAATTCAGAAATAAATATATAGGATTTGTTTTTCAGTTTCATCATCTTCTTGCAGAATTTACAGCAATAGAGAATATAATGATGCCGCGCCTTATGTACGGAATGAAAAAAGAGGAAGCAAGGCAAAAAGCGGAATCGCTTCTTGTAAAAGTAGGATTGCAAGATAGACGCAACAACATAGCCGCGGAGCTTTCGGGCGGCGAGCAGCAAAGAGTAGCTTTGGCGCGGGCTATAATAATGAAGCCGAAAATACTTTTGGCAGACGAGCCTACAGGCAACCTTGATAAAAAAAACAGTATAAAAATACATAATTTACTCTTCCAATTAAATGAAGAATTAAATATGACTATGGTAATAGTTACTCATAATTTGGAGTTTGCCGGATATATGCAAAGAAGAGTTACCATTATTGACGGCAAACTCGTTGAAATCAATTGAGGTGATTATAATGAAAAAAAGATTAAACTGGATATTAATATTTTTGTTAATTATTTTTTTTATTCCGAGCGTTCTTTTTGCTGGAGCTAACAAGATTTTGGTTATCCCCTTTAATTTAAATTCGGATAGGGATATTTTGGATCTGCAGCCTAAAATAAAAGAGACATTGGAAAAACGCTTTGAACAGGCAGGAGCCGTTATTATAAACAGTGAAAAAATAACGCCTGATATCATAGCGCCTGCGGAAGCAAGAAATATAGGACTGGAGGCAAAAGCCGATTATGTAGTATCGGGCGGCGTTATATGGCTTGGAGACAGATTCAGCATAGACGCAAAATTAGTTGAGGTGTTTTCAAATAATGAGCCTCAAGTGTTTTTTGCGGACGGACAAAATGCGAGTAATTTTTTCGGAGTAATAGAAGATATCGGAGAAAAAATAACAATAAAACTATTCAAACAGGAAAAAGTGGCGGGAATATCGGTATCAGGAAATAAACGAATAGAAGCGGCGGCTATTTTAAACAAAGTTTCCAGTAGAAAAGGAGACGCTTTTTCTAAAAAAAAAATATCTGCAGATATACAATCCATATATAAAATGGGTTATTTTGAAGATGTAACCGTTAAATTAGAGGAAAGTGATAAAGGTAAAAAAGTTATCTTCAACATAGTAGAAAAATCGGTTATTACCGCTATTAAAATATCCGGAAACGAAGTTTATGACGATGAGGAGATAAACGAAAACTTAAGCATAAAAACAGGCAATACGCTTAATGTTTTAGATTTACAAACAAGCATAGGAAGAATAGAAGATTTTTACAAAAGTAAAAACTATCATAATGTAAAAGTAAACTATAAAATCGGAGAAACGCAAAATGATAAAACCAACATTGAATTTATAATAAGCGAAGGTAGAAAAATACGCATAAAAAGCATAAAAATTATAGGTAATACAGTCTATTCCGAAAAAAAATTAAAAAAATTTATGAAGACAGACGAAGCAGGCTTTCTATCATGGCTTACATCTTCCGGAGAGCTTAAAATGCAAGATATTGATCAGGATGCCGCAGTAATAGAGGCTTTTTATCAAAACAACGGATACATATTTGCAAAAGTAGGCGAGCCGGTAGTTAGCTACAAAGAAGACGGCATATACGTAAATATAAACATAAGCGAAGGAGACCGCTTTAAAGTAGGAAATATAGAACTAACAGGCGACATTATTAAAAAAAAGGAGCTTGAAAAAAGTATAAAAATAAAAAAAGAGGAGTATTTTAACAAAGAAATATTACGAGAAGATATACTCCTTTTAACAGACATATATTCGGACAAAGGGTATGCCTATGCAAACATAGTTCCGATTACAAATGAAGATAAAGCAAACAAAACAATAGATGTAAAATACAATATTAACAAAGGACCGCAAGTCTATTTTGACAGAATAGAAATAAGCGGCAACACAGAAACCCGCGACAAAGTTATCCGCAGAGAGTTAGAAGTAAAAGAAAAAGAGCTTTACAGCGGAACCTCTATTAAAGAAAGCGTCGGCAATTTAAACAGATTAGATTTTTTTGAAAACGTTCAGATAGACCCTGTAGAAGGAGACAGCCCCGATACAATGGGACTTTCGGTAAACGTAACCGAAAAACCTACGGGAAGCTTTAGTTTCGGAGGCGGTTACAGCAGTCTGGACAAATTATACGGAGTAGCCTCCGTTACCCAGAGAAATTTTTTAGGAAAAGGACAGGAAATATCTTTAAAAATTAATACAGGTTCATCTACAACAAGGTATGATTTCAGTTTTACGGAACCATGGATGTTCGATATACCCCTTTCAGGAAGATTAGGGCTTTTTAATTGGGAAACCGATTACGATAGCTATGATAAAGTTGACAGAGGAGTCGAATTCGAATTTGGTTATCCTATTTTTGAAAATACCAGAGCATATTTTTCCTATCTTTTTGAAGATATTGAAATCTCCAATATAGAAGATGACGCTACAGACAGTATAAAAGATATGACAGGAAGCAATATCGAAAGCAGCGTTACAGTAGGGCTGCGTTACGATTCCAGAAATAGACGCTTTAATGCTACCAGCGGTTCTGCTCATGGCATATCGATTCAATATGCGGGAGTAGGAGCAGACGATATTGCTTTTACAAAAGTAAGAGCGAAAACGAGCTGGTATTATCCGCTTTTTTTAAAAATAACTGGAGTCATACACGGAAAATGCGGATATGTAACCGCAAATTCTGACGGACTACTTCCTACTTACGAGCGTTTTTATCTTGGGGGCATCAATTCTTTACGCGGTTTTTATTGGGAGGACTTAAGCCCCAAAGCTGTAAATGAAAACGGCATAACAAGCTACAAAGGAGGAAATAAATTTGTTCAGTTAAATCTTGAAGCTGTATTTCCGATATTTGAAAAAGCCGGAATGGCGGGAGTAGTATTTTTCGATACTGGAAACGTATATGACGACGAGCAGGATATAGAATTAAGCTCTTTAAGAGAAAGCGTAGGCGGAGGAATAAGATGGCTTTCTCCGTTAGGTCCCATCAGAATCGAATATGGGCATATCCTTGACAAACAGGAAGGCGAAAGCGGAGGCAGATGGGAGTTTACAATAGGTTCCGCATTTTAAAAAAGCGTTACATTCGGCTGTATAAAAAATAATTTTTTACTGCGGCTATTACATAAAAAAGACTTTTGCAAAATAAGAAGTTATGCAAAAAGTTCATAGACAGATTGAATTATTACAAACAATTTTATTTTGGAGGAATGATGTTTAAAAGTTTAAAGTTATTTTTTTTAATAATAGGTTCTTTTTTTATACTTACTTTTGTCGCTTCTGCGGCGGATACGTCTAAAATAGGCATAATAGATTTCCAAAAAGTAATAGAGAATTCGGACAAAGGAAAGGCGGCGTCCGAAGAGATTAATAAAGAAGTGGAAAAAATGCGTCAGAATCTTGGAAAAGAGAGCATAGAACTAAAAAAAATGAAAGAGGAATTTGATAAAGAAAGCGCTGTAATTTCTAAAGAAAAGCGAGAAGAAAAAGAGAGCAAATTAAACGACAAAATGCTTAAATTCAAAGAATTGCAAAAGAAATACAACGAAGATACTAATAAGTTATATCAAAAACTGATGGTAAAAATAAATCAGGATATTCTTAAAGTTATAGAAGAGATAGGCAAAAAAAAAGGCTATACCTTAATACTTGAAAAAGCGCAGGGCGGAGTATTATATGCTCCGGATATAGATATAACAGATCAAGTTATAAAAGAATACAACACTCTTAAATAATAAGTTATGACTCTTTATCTTTTGTGTCTAAAACATAGTGATAGGCAAAAAGATAAAGAGATATATAGTAGAGATGTTGCATTGCAACGTCTCTACCGCATTAAGAGGTAAAAAAGAAAACCTCTTACTCTTCTTGTTAAGAGAGGATAAAGATAACAGGGGAAAGCAAATAAAAATATCATAAAATCAATTGATTTTCGTTTTTTTCGGAAACCATTATAAAAAACACAAAAGACCGGTTATAAGTTATGGAAATAAAACTAGGCGAAATAGCCGAAAAAATAGGCGGCAAATTACAAGGAAAAAGCGAAAAAATAATAATGAAGGCGGCTTCTTTTATAAATGCCGGCGAAAACGACATCACCTTTTTGGCAGATAAAAAAATATTAAAAAAAATAGACTCTGTCAAAAAAATAGGGGCGGTTATACTTACCCAACATCTTTTCAATGCCGCTTCTTTTGATAATACCATAATAGTTGATAATCCCAAATTTGCTTTTGCACAAACCATATCAATCCTTCATCCACAGCCTAAACTAAATCCTCAAATCAGCCCCGACGTTCGCATAGAAAAAAGCAGCATTATAGGCAAAAACGTTACAATAGGCAGTTTTTCGTATATAGGCAAAAAAGCTACAATAGAAGACAGGGTTACAATATATCCCAACGTTTTTGTAGGAGACAATGTTACAATAGGAGCAGATACCGTAATATATCCTAACGTTGTTATTTATGCCGAAACTATTATAGGAAAACGGGTAATAATCCATGCAGGTTCCGTAATAGGCAGCGACGGCTTTGGGTATGTGCATGCAAACGGAAAACATAACAAAATACCCCATATAGGAATAGTTCAGATAGACGACGAAGTTGAAATCGGAGCCTCGAATACCATAGACAGAGGCGCTTTGGATAAAACATGGATACAAAAAGGGGTAAAAACAGATAACCTCGTTCATATAGCTCATAATGTGGAAATAGGAGAAAACAGCCTAATAATAGCCCAAGTAGGAATTGCAGGAAGCGCTAAAATCGGAAAAAACGTAATAATAGCAGGGCAAGCCGGAATAGGCGGGCATCTTAACATAGAAGATCAAGTTATAATAGGTCCCCAGTGCGGCGTATCAAAATCAATAACAAAAGGGGAAACAGTATCTAGTACTTTAGTTCAAATGCCCCATAAAACATGGCTTAGAGTTCAGCATATCATCCCGAAACTTCCGGAAATAAAAAGAAAAATAGATAAAATAGAAAAGAAGTTGGAAAACGAAAATGAAAGTTTCAATTAAAAATCTCGGACCAATCAAAGAAGCGGATATTCGCATAAATGATCTTACCATAATTGCGGGAGGCAATAATACGGGCAAAACCTATATTACCTATGCAATATACGGGTTATTAAAAGAATTTGAAAATATTTATCCTTATGCTGAAGAATTTGCAAGCGAAAGAGAAGAGTTGATTGAAAAAGGGAGTTTAACAATCCCCGCCCAACAGCTAACTGGTATACAAGCCGAGTTTATAAAAAGAATATCCGAAAAGTTTTCGGCGGATATTCATAATATTTTTAGCGCGGGAAAAGATCAATTTTCTAATACGAAGATATTAATAGATGATTATAAAGAATGGGCTGATGCAAATTGGCTCCAACATCCATTTAAGTTTGACTTTGAGTCCTGCATCATTACAATAAAACATGGAGAGAACGGAGAAATAATTTTCTCTTTTGTTTCGACGAATCGTAATAAAAATATATCAAAAACATATGTTAACGCATACCTCTATTTCATTTTACTAAAAACGATTTGCCCCGATCCGTTTATTCTTCCTGCCGAAAGACAGGCTATATCCTTATTTTATAAAGAACTTGATATAAATAAAAATTTTTTAGTTGAGCAATTACAAAAAGTACCAGACGCAAGAGATAATTTCGATACTTTCCAGTTTATAGAAAAGCATACAGCCCGTTATGCGCTTCCCATTAAAGATAACATATTTTTTACGCGCGATATAGATAATATTCGTAAAAAAGAAAGTCCGCTATTAAACATTTGCGATAAAATAGAAAATATGTTGGGCGGATATTTTGAGCAGGCAGATAAGGAAGTTCGTTTTATATCAAAAGTCCGCAAAAAAGAACAATTTAATATACCCCTTTATCTCGCTTCCACCTCCGCAAGAGGGTTTGCGGATCTTTACTTTTATCTAAAACATAAAGCAAGTAAAGGAGATATATTAATGATAGACGAGCCGGAAAGCCATCTGCATCCTGCAAATCAAATATTAATGGCAAGATTATTGGCGTAAGCAATAGCTTTGACGGCAAAGAGGAGTTTTTAAAAAACAACACTTATGGAGAGGGCGATTTCTTAAAGCCGGAATCGGTAAGCGCATATATTTGCGAAAAAGGAGGGCTTACTAAATGTAAAATCGATAAAAAAGGAATGGATATGCCCTCCTTTGACGATACCATAGATAAAATAAACAACATAGCGGACGAACTTGATTATTTAACCGGTTCAATAGACGAGGATTAATTATGTCTTATGCGGATTTAGAAAAGCTGCTTAATCCGAAAATCGTAAAAAATGATTTGTTCAGCCTCAATAAAGTTAAACTAAACGAAAAGAACAATCATAGACATGTTACTATAGACGGAATAGATAATAACAACTGTTTAGTTTTTAAGCCGGATTATTTTGAAAAAAAGGGCATATGCCTTTATCTTAATCAAGACGACGGAATATTTATTCATAAAAGATGCGATTATATAATAATTACAAAATATAATAAAAAAAATATCGTTATATTTTGCGAATTAAAATCGAACAAAACATATGACGGCTACGATCAACTTTTATATACTACCTCCTTTTTTGAATATTTGGAATCTCTTTTAAGAATAGATAAAAATATAGATATTAGAAAAACCGAAAAATATTATATAATGTTTTCCACAAAACAGCATAAAAGGATAAAACCTTTACATAACAAAGCCTATTATCCATTATTAAAGCGAGCAAAAATTTTAAAAACGGAAATATCCGGCATTCAAATTTAAGCTCAACCCATAAAATAGGCAAAAAAAAATCAAAAGGTTTGAAAGGAGCAGTTTTAATGTATGACATAAAAAAAATAATGGAATGTCTTCCCCATAGATATCCTTTTATACTTATAGATAGAATACTCGACATAACAATCGGCGAACATGTTACGGCTTTAAAAAACGTTACTATAAACGAGCATTTTTTTCAGGGGCATTTTCCATGCGCTCCCATAATGCCGGGTGTTC
Organism: Deltaproteobacteria bacterium; assembly: GCA_019306065.1. Lineage (GTDB taxonomy): Bacteria > Desulfobacterota > Desulfobacteria > Desulfobacterales > JAFDMD01 > JAFDMD01. Next base: position 1,261 of record JAFDMF010000026.1, on the reverse strand, counting down.
TCATATTAGAGACAATAGGGCAGGCAGGAGCAGTTTTGGCGTTTGAATCCTTTGTGCCGGAGCGTAAAAACTCCTTAATATATTTTATGGGCATGGATAAAGTTAAATTCAGAAAACCTGTAACACCCGGAGATCAGATGATAATTGAAGTGAAACTATTAAAAAAGAAGACAAAAATAGTTAAAATGGCTGGCATCGCAAAAGTTGACGACAATATAGTCGCAGAAGCAGAATTAATGGCAATTATTGGAGATAAAAATGATACATAAAACCGCAATAATAGATTCCAAAGCTCAAATAGACACAGATGTTGAAATCGGGGCTTTTTCCGTAATAAAAGGGGATACTATTATAAAAAAAGGAACAAAAATAGAACATAACGTTACAATAGATTCCTTTACCGAAATAGGAGAAAACTGCAAAATATTTCAATACGCTTCAATAGGCGGACCTCCGCAGGCTATAAAATACAAAGGGGAAAAAACCCATTTAAAAATAGGCGCGCAAACAACAATACGAGAATTCGTTACAATAAACAGAGGCACCGAGTTCGGAGGCGGAATTACCGAAGTAGGCGAAAACAACTTTTTAATGGCATACTGCCACATAGCCCACGACTGTAAAACAGGCAAAAATACAATCTTTGCAAATAATGCTACATTGGCGGGGCATATAACCGTAGGAAACAACGTTATAATAGGCGGACTTGTAGCAATACATCAATTCGTAAAAATAGGAAACCATGCATACATCGGCGGAAAATCCGCCGTAGTAAAAGACATACCTCCATACGCCATTGCAGTAGGAGACAGAGCGACGCTTCGCGGTTTAAACAAAGTAGGTTTGCAAAGACACGGATTTTCCGAACAAAGAATAGCAGCTTTAAAAAAAGCATACAGAATAATATTCAGAATAGGACTCAGCTTAAAAGAAGCAATAGAAAGAGTAAAAGCGGAAGCGGAACAAACCGACGAAGTAATAGAGTTTATAAACTTTATACAAAATTCCGAAAGAGGAATAACAAGATAGTTTTTTATTTTAGAGGATATTATGAAAAAAAAACCTTATGAATTAGATGAAAATATCAAACAGGAGGCTACGGCAGACGGGCAGCTTTCCGGAGTGGAGGCTGATCCGGAAGCAGAGAAGTTAGAGCCGTTTGATCCGAATCAGATTTCTATAGAGACAAAACAGGTTCCTATGCAGACTCTTGTACGGCGTTTAATACAAGGAACCATACGCTTATCGCCGGCTTTTCAAA
>JAFDMF010000038.1 GCA_019306065.1 Deltaproteobacteria bacterium | reverse complement strand
GTTGCCCAAACAAAAATCAATTAACCGCAAAATAGTCGTTTTCCCGACGTTATTTCCTGTATCTTGCTGGTTGGGTGTAATCGTATCGTCAACAATAAGATTTAATCCTTTATGAAAAAAAATTTCTCTTATTATTGTTCCGCCGTTTTGTATAGTAAGTTTTTTTAAAAACATTTTTCAATATATTTATCATTAGATTGTTTAATAACGCCTAATATATAAAGCCAATCGACAGATAGAACAAATAAGTTCATCGATATTTTTTCAATGGAATTTAACTTTTGAAAAGCATCGAAAAAATCAATTCTATTCCCATCGGCTTCGTTTAATATCTCTATAACTTTAGCGCCAAGGTAATAAACGTCTTTATCGGGTTTTATATTTACGCTTAATAACATGTTTCAATCTTTTGGCATTTCTTCAAGAATTTTACAATCCATAAAAGCGTCAACCATTACAATTTTTAAACTAATATTTATTGCTTCATAAGGAATATTTTTTTGTAAATTATGGCTATTATCAATAATTTTCCATAATTGCGTTTCTACTTCTTCAAAAATTTTATCGGCATTCTTCCTGATTTCTTCAATTTCGTTCAAAGCGTTTGTTACGAATTTTCCTTTCGCTTTCATATAAACTAACTTAATGTTGGCAAGCAGAATCTGTTTTTTTAACAACCCTTGATTTTCATATTCAGAATAAAGAGAGCGTAACTTTCCTTGGTATACTTTGTATTCTTCGATTATCGGACGGTATGAAACAACATTGTTGTGTAAAATCTTTTTTTCAGGATTAAAACTATTCATTAAATCGGAATAAGGGTCTTCAATAATATTTCCCTTACTCATTTGATTGATAACAACTGCCAATGACGATTGATTATTTCTAAATTTTTCCAAAGAATCCGGTTGTGAAAGTATTTTTAACTCATGATTACGTTTCATCTCTTTTAATACGTTTGATTAGAATTATATCTTTCTCCTTTGGGTTCAGCCGCTTCGATATGACATATTTCAGCTATACTCTCTTCTCTTTCCGGTAATACGAATGTAGCTTTACAATCGGGAAACGCGCATTGATTTCCTGATAGCGCAAATAACTTTTTAATAGTTGTAATAGTAGGTCTTACTCCCATATTTTTCCCTCTAACGCTGCCATGGAAAATTAAGCTCTCGTTTTATAGGAAGAATCGGGCATAAAAAGTTTCTTTTTTCAAGTTTCGGTAAAAATTTCGCGGGAGACGTTATAAATTCTAAAGTCAAACCGCTTTCATCCGCCAAACTTTTTGCAAACTCGTATCCTTTATATATATCTTTAATTTCGGTTTGATCCATAAGGTTTGAATTGCCGATTATTCCGGTTATTTTTAAACGAGAGGTTTTTTCTATCTGCTTTCCTATTTTCAAACAACCTTTTATATCTCCGGTAAAAGGTCTGTAATTATTAACGACTTGCAGCATTGTGATTTTTTTGCCTGATAGATGATCCGTTAAAGCGCCCAAAACGGTTGCGCCCGCATCGTCTCCGCCCGCGTCTAATATTGTAAGTTCGCTGGGATTTCTTAATATGCCGGCAACTTTCGGGGTTAATATTGGAAGATCCGCTTTTAAATATTTGTCTTCCGGCAATATCGAGTTTATTCCGAGGTTTGATAAAAACTTAACCGCTTCTCTTGTTCTGAAATACGGATTAACAAGATCAAGGTCTGCGACGGATACGTCAACGCCGTTTTTTTTAGCGTAAGCGGCAAGATTTAAGGTAACTTCGGTTTTGCCGCTTCCGTAGTTTCCTACTATTATTACTATCCCTTTAAGGTTGATTTTTTTTGCGTTCATAATTGTTGAAAGCTTTTTTGATAAATTTTTGCGGATTGTCAAGCGGTTTTTGTTTGGATTTGCAGAATGCAACATATAAGCCTTATTATATAATTTCTTTTACGGTTTCATAAAGCTCCGGCAAACTATTTTGTCTCATACGAAATTTTGTTCCGCTCAATTCTTTTCTCCGCCATTTTGCAATATTCCGGCGAAATATCAATCCCGATATAATCTCTTTTTAATCCCATAGCGGTTACGGCTGTTGTTCCGGAACCGACAAAAGGATCTAAAATGATTTTTGCGTCCGTAGATGAAACGATTCTTTCTATTAAAGCAATCGGAAAAGGCGCGGGATGTTCGTTTTTCATTTCCTGCGTAAATTCCCAAACGTCTCCATGCGCGTTTGCCCCTTTTGCCAATTTAAAATTTGGCTTTGGGATTAAATAGATTACTTCATGGGTCGGCAAAAAATAACCGGGATTAAAATTAATGCCCCCTTTGCGTCTCCAAACTATTATTTGTCTTACCGGCAAGCCTTTTAATATGTCGTCTCTATCCTGAATTAATCCGTTTTGAACTCGTCTTTTATGATTGTAAAATATTGCTCCGGTGTTTTTTACGAGCCTGAACATTTCCAACAGGCAATTATTCTGCCATTTTACATATTCTTTATGCGGCATACAATCGTTATGATGAGAATATCCGTTTTGAAGCGCGGCGCCCGCCCATTTTCCGCTTTTGGTATTTGCTTTCATTCCGTTTCCGGTGGAATTTTTAAGATTATACGGCGGCGAAGTAACTATTAGATCAATCGATTCGGAAGGAAATAATTTCATTACTTCAAGGCAGTCTCCGCAAATAATTTTATTTATATATTTTTTAATAGCCTGCATAGCGCTCTTTTATTTTGTAAGATTTGATAAAACTTGCCGGATTCTTTAAAACTTTTTTGATAAATTTTTGCGGATTGTCAAGCGGTTTTTGTTTGGATTTGCAAGATTATTATAAAGATTTAACAAAAATATTGATCTGCTCGCAAAAATCGTTCGATACTACGCTGTTTTCAAGCGATAAAATATTTTTATAAAAAGCGGGGCGCTTGAAACGAAAAATTATCTATTGTTATACAAAACAATTTCATATACAAATTGCCACACAAAATTTTATAACTCATTAAGGGAAAATATGGAAAATAAAATCGAAAAAATATTTAGCGATATAATAATAATTAAAAAAATTCGAGACAAATTGCCCAAGCTTTTTGAATTGGCGAACTTGGAAAGCTCAAGAGCCGGTAAAATAGGAATGGAGGTCGGTTCTGTAAGAGAAAAAATTATTATAGCATTATTAATTTATAAATTCGGTAAAGAAAACGTTGAAACCGAAATTCCGATTACCGAGCCGGAAATTGACGTAAAAGTATTTAAAAAACCAATCTCCATAAAAACAATATCAAGCAAATATTTAACGAGTATAAAATTAATTTGGACGGTTGACGCTAAAAAAGCGATTGAATTTCAAAAAAATTATGAACCTTCTTGCGATATGATTTTAACCCATATTAATTGGGAAGATACCGGAGGATTTTACTTCATACCCGTTAATGTTCAAAATGAGGTTTTAAAAAACATTGGCAAAAAAAATTATATTAAACTTCCAAAAGCAGGAACAAATCCGAGAGGCGTAGAAATGACAGGCAACGCTCTTAAAGCTTTAATAAATCATTCTATGACAAAACAGATTGAAATTGATTGGAAAAAAGAGAATATTAACTTTAAGCCATATAAAAAATGGATCGAATTATGGAAACAAAATTAAAAATAAACCGTAAAAACGGCAGCTCGACAAGCTCGTTCGGAACGCCGTCTCGAATTAACCACGATTCAAGCAAATTTTACGATACAAAGCTTTATAATAAGCTAAAAGCTTCTAAAAAAACAGACGACTCCGAGAATCCGATACCAGACCGCCTTATAAACGCTATTATACAGGGAAGCTCCGAAAAAATGAGCGAACTTCCGAATAATTGTCTTCAGCTTATGGTTACCTCCCCTCCGTATAATGTAACTAAAGATTATGATGACGACTTATCCTTAAAAGAATATCTTCTGTTGTTAAAAAACGTATTTACGGAAACATACCGGGTGTTAATCAAAGGAGGCAGGGCTTGTATAAACGTAGCAAATTTAGGAAGAAAACCTTATATTCCTATTTCCGATTATATATCCGATATGATGATTAAAATCGGATTTAATATGAGAGGCGAAATTATCTGGAATAAAGACGCCGGAGCAGGGGTATCTATGGCGTGGGGAAGCTGGAAATCCGCGTCAAATCCTGTTTTAAGAGATACTCATGAATATATATTGATATTTAGCAAAGAAGACTTCGGAAGAAAAGCAAAAGATAAAATAAACACTATTACCAAAGAACAATTTATGGAATGGACAAAAAGCGTTTGGAATTTCAATCCAGAATCGGCAAAAAAAATAGGTCATCCGGCTCCGTTTCCGCTTGAGCTTCCTTACAGGCTTATACAATTATATACTTTTAAAGACGATATTATTTTAGATCCTTTTATGGGCAGCGCTACAACGGCTTTAGCGGCGCTTAAATCCGACAGAAAATATATCGGTTACGAAACGGATGATAAATATATCGAATTATCCCAAAAAAGATTAAAAACCTTCTTCATCAAACAAAAAAAGCTTACTCTTTTATAAAAATACGGCATATAAACAAAGAGAATGGAGACAACCGAAATCCCCCCTCCAAAACGATTATTTGCTTATCTTTTAATATTTATTTTTATCGAATAAATAATTTTTTAAATTTTTACGGTAAAATTACCCTTTTTAAAGTTGAAATCGTCATTCTAATGTTAAAACTCATGTTTTTAAAGTTGAAATGACCTATTTGAAATTTACTTTTATTGTTTTGACGCAAAAATTCTTAATTTATAAGGATTGGATTGTCGGATTGCGGGTTTTGAACTGTTTTTTATTTTTATATGCGGTTTACTTTATGCAAAATATAATGGAGGAAAAATTTCTTTTTCCTCCATTATCTCAAAAGCTATTTCGCTAACCTTTTGGGACGCCCCTTTTTCTCCTATTAATCTTTGTAGGGATAAAAGTTTCTCTTTTGTTTTTTGAAGGCGTTGGGGATTGTTTAATATTTTTTCAGCCTCTGCGGCTATGTTGTAAGGGGTTGCCTCATCTTGAATTAATTCGGGAACTATTTTTTCTCCCGCTATAAGATTAACCAAGCTTATATAATCAACGTTGATTAGTTTTTTTGCAATATTGTAGCTTATTTTGGAGGTTTTATATATTACGACCATAGGAACCGAAAAAAGAGCGGTTTGCAAGGTTGCGGTGCCTGATCCGGCAATAACAAAATTGGATTTTTCCAAAACTTTTTCTATCCCGTTTTTTTCTATCTGAATTTTTACAGTTTTTGTATTCTCTTTTATAAGCGTCGATATGTTGTTAATATTAAGTCCGGGAGCCATTGCATAAACAAACTTTGTTTTTTTATTTTTTGCGCCGAGTATCTCGCAGGCTTTTAATATTGCGGGTAGGTTGTTTGTTATCTCTTTTTCCCGAGATCCGGGAATTAATCCTATTGTTATTATTTTTTCTTCTATTTTGTTTGTAAATTTTTTATTTGTATCGAGTAAGGGATGCCCAACGTATGTTGCGGGGATATTATGTTTTTTATAAAATTTTTCTTCAAACGGCAATATAACGGCTATGTGATTAACAAGTTTTTTAATTTTTTTTACTCTGCCAGATCTCCACGCCCATATTTGCGGACTTATGTAATATAAAATTGGTATGCCGAGTTTTTTTGCGGTTTTTGCTAAGGCGAGATTGAATTCCGGAAAATCTATTAATATAAGAAGATCGGGGCGGATTTTTTTTAAGAGTTTTTTTGCCTTTCTATAGATTTTGATTATTTGGAAAATTTTTGAAAATATTTCGGCGATTCCTACTATGGATATTTGGGATGCGTCTATTATTTTTTTTACTCCGGCAGATTGTAAAGCTTCGCCTCCCATGCCGTAAAAGGTAAGTTTCGGATTTTTTGCAAGCATTGCTTTAACTAACTTTGCGCCATGCATATCGCCAGAGGTTTCGCCCGCCATTATTATAACGATTTTGGTTTTTGGCATTATGGTTTGCTTTATTATTTTCAATCCACTGTTTTTTAACCGATATTTTCCAAAAATCTGGAAATTCTTCTGCCTTGAATATCGCCCCACGGCATTGTTCGGCGCTTAGGATAACTTACATATAAAAATCTTTTTGCTCTGGTAAATGCTACATATAAATTATTTTTTTCCTGTTTCATAGCGGCTTCGTCTTTAAGCGCTCTATAATCCGGAAAGGTTTCGTCGTCCGCTCCGATTATAAAAACAATATCGGTTTCTTGCCCTTTCATAGTATGGACTGTGCTAAGCGTTATTCCTTTGTGTTGGGTTAAAGGGTGTGTTTGTCCTAATGCAATTGAATTTTTAAATTGTCCAAGCGATTTGTTGTCGGTTTTTTTTGCGTAATTATGCCAATGCTTTAATAACTCTTCTATATCGTCAAGGATCATCTTTTTTTCATTGTCATTAACAATATTTTGAGATTTTTTTATATATTCCTTAAAGTTCTCAAGTAAATTTTTAAGGCTTTTAATAAGCTTATTTAAATCAACCGTTTCAATGGAATTAACTTTTAAAGATTGTATTAAACTATCCCAATGAAGAGTATCTCGGTTATTTAATTTTACCCGAAAAGCCATGTCAAAGTTTTTCATAATATCTGACTCGAATTTAAGATAGCCCGGAGACATTTTATAATAAAACGGAATCTCTTTTCTTGTAAGCTTTTCTTCCAATTGATTAAAAACATATCTGTTTCTTGCAAGAATAGCTATTTTTTCATAAGCAATATCCCCTTCTATATCGTCATGTTCTTTAACGGAGATAAGCTCATTGATTTTGTTGCATACCCAATCGGCTTCGTCCGCTTCGTTTTCAGCTTCATATATTTCAAATATTCCCTCAATAGCGATATTTACGATTTCATTGGAACCCGAAATTATTTTATTTGCCGCTTTCAAAACTTTTATTGAAGAGAAGCATAATGTTGTTATGAAAACCTTTTGTAAAAGCAAGAAGTAATTTGTATTGCGCATTATTCATATCTTGCGCTTCATCTATAAAGATGTATTGAAAACTTCTGGAATATAATGAGGCTACGCTTGGATATTCTATAAAAAGATTATATGCAAACAAAATAATATCGTCAAAATCCATCGCATTTTGGGAATCTAAAATATCCTGATATGTTCTATATAGCAATACCTGCTCTTCATTGGTTCGTTCTTTTATTTCCGTATCCGATATTATTTCTCTTTTAACCTGCGAAATAAAATTCGAGACTTTAATTAAAAAATTGTTTCGTTTTTTATCACGTCTGTCGGCTTCCTCTTCAAATATATGAGGCATACCGGATAACCCTATCATTTTTCCATGATTTTCAAGCGCATATTTACAAAAACCATGAAATGTATTTATAAAAAAACGTTCTCCTGTTTCCCGTATATTTTCCAACCGTTCTTCCATTTCTTTTGCGGCTTTATTGGTAAAGGTAATCGCGAGTATTTTTCTTTTTACCCTGCCGGACAAATATAAATGTTTTATTCTTTCCGTAATTACTCTTGTTTTTCCGCTGCCAGCGCTTGCCTTTACAAGAATATTTCCATCCGGCGCATTAACTATTTCGCTTTGTTTTTCGGATAACGGCATTATTTCACCTTATTATTAAAAAACGATCTTTCTATTCTTTCAAAAAGTTGTTTAATTTCCGGAGGCAGCTCCTTTTTGCTTTCTACTATCTTTTCGGCAATAATAGGAGCTATTTGTGTTTTTTCTTCTGTAATGCAATCATAAAGCGCTGTTTTAAAACCATCTTCCCCTTCATAATCTCTCATATTGTCTTCATATATATATTGCTTGCATTCTTTGCACTTTTTTTCAGTTTTTTGACGTCCCTTTAATGTTCTGTTTTTTTTATCAATATAGTTTTTAATATAATCGGAATTATTATGCAATTGATTAACAGCCTTTTCGATTTCACCTATATAGCCGTTTTCAATAAGATATTTTTCAAAGTCATATCCTTTATCCAATATAATAATATTATCCTGTTTATTAATATCTGTTTCGGAGTTTTTTAACGCTTTAATATCTTTATTTATTTTTTCTACAATTTTTTCCTCTCCGTCGCTCAAAATAAACCAAGGGATATTTAAGCCTTCGGCAAATCTTAAAAAGGGCAAATAATTTCCCCCTCCTCCTACTCCTATAAAATTAACGCCAAGTTCAAAAGGATGCTTTTTAAAATAATCTTTTGCAAATATAGGCAAAACTTGCTCTTCCGTTTCTCCTTCAAAAAAAATAAGCGCTTTTGAAAAGAATATCTCGCCACGCGTATTTATAACTTTCCATTTTATTTTTCTAATATCTTCATCTGTTAATTCGTTAGTATTGATTTCTCCGCAGCGTATATTCTCGTCATAATAAAAATTTCTTATCTCTTTTAAATCCGCAGATGCCGCAATATACGGAGAATGCGTGGATATAATTTTTTGTCCGGGCATTTCCTCTATCTGTTTATATAATTTTTTCTGAGCGTTAGGGTGAATATGCGCCTCCGGCTCTTCTATAGCAATTATAGGAAAAAATGGAATATTCTTTTTTTGATCGGGATTTTTACTTAAAACCGAAATAAAAGCTTTTAGGGTAAGTAAAGAAGACCAGCTACGCGTCCCCATCCCATGATACTCCATAGAAAAGCTATCTTTTTTATCTGTATAATAAATAGACATACCTTTATTAATATCCCGAACCTTTTTAGTAAACGGGATTATTTCCACTCCTTGTTCGGAAGTTCCCATCGCCGTATTTAAACCTTTTAACGTCTCTTTTATAGCGGACAAAATATCGCTGTTGCTTATAACTTCTTTGTTAAGGGATTCTATTTGCTTTTCTATTGTTTTGATAACTTCTTCCGAATATTCCGTTTTTGAAATCATTTTTCCGAGATACGATTTTTTATTTTTTATATTCTCAAGAATATCTCTTTTTGCATCCATGTAGAAAAAAGGAAGTTGATCGTAAAAATTAAAATATTTATCTTGTCCATCATTATTTTGATGCCACAAGCTTCCGGTTTTGGATTGAAACGGCTGCCATTCGGATAAAATAATCCGCCTTGTTTTATATGATTTTTTTTCGGGATCAAAAGTTACAACGGTTCTTAACGGAACGCATTGTTTGTTGTTTTTATCATATTTAATTCTGGCTTCGCCGAAAAGCGCTTCATAATCTTTATCAAACCCATCTTTAGGAACGCCATTATCTTTAGGAACGATTAATATATCAACAATGATTTTATCCGAGTTTCTATTGCCGGAAACAAAAAAATCATCCTGCGAGATAAATTGAGTATTGCCGAATACAATTTGCAGCGCTTTAAGAAAGGAGGTTTTGCCGGTATTATTCATTCCCGTTAAAACTGTAGTATGTTGATTAAGTTTTACTTCTATGTTTTCTAGCCCTCTGAAACCGTAAATACGAACATACTTAATTAAAATGGACAATTAATTTCTCCTTTCTTATTTTTAATATATTAATATTATTTTTATTCGGCTTACATAAAAAAATCCGCAATAAAATTATTAAAAGCGCTATTTTATCTGTTTTATTACTTCCAACGCCGCTTTTAACGCTTTTCTGCCGCAATTTCCGTCAACAACACAAGGAGTGTTGAAAAGGATGGTATTTACAAAGGAATCTAACTCCGCATAAAGGGCGTCTTGGTTTAAAACCGGAAGTTTTTCTATTTTTGCGCCGGGTATGGGGGATATGTCGGAGGCTTTGCCGTTTTTATCTATGGTTATGTTTGTAGCGTTTTTGTTGCCAAAATCTATAGCGGTATATTGATTTTGTTGAAAAATTCGCATTTTACGCTCGTTTTTTGCAGATATTCTGCTTGCGGTAAGGTTTGCTACGGCTCCGTTTTTAAATTGAAAGCGGGCGTTTGCAATGTCTATATAATCGGATATAACGGATGCGCCCGCCGCGTCTATTTTTTTTATTCCGGAATCTATAAGGGAAAATATTATATCTATGTCGTGTATCATTAAATCTAATATAACGCTTACTTCTGTGCCGCGTTTTTTATAAAAACTTAATCTGTGAGCCTCTATGAATTGGGGATTTTTGATTTTATCTTTTACGGCGATAATTGCGGGATTAAAACGCTCAAGATGCCCTGTTTGTATGATGGCTCCTGTTTTTTTCGCCGTATTTATAAGCTGATCCGCCTCTTGTATGGTTGAAGTTATCGGCTTTTCTATTAAAGTTGATATTCCGTTTGATAAAAAATCGAGGCTGACTTTAAAATGAAGGTTTGTAGGAACAACTATGCTTACCGCATCGACTTTTCCTATTAATTGTTTGTAATCGGCGTAAGCTTTTGTATTCTGTTTCGCGGCGGTTTTAGACGCAGACTCGAAGTTTATATCCGCAATGCCGACAAGTTGAACGTTTTTGTTTGCCGAATATTTTTCGGCATGAAATTTTCCGAGATATCCGGCGCCTATAACGCCTATTTTTAATTTTTGCATAATTTTATTTTTCATTAAAAGGGTTTAAATGGAAGGTTTTTATAAATTATATTTTTTTATGCGGTTAATAAAGGGATTTCTCTTCGCCGCGCTTGTCGAAATGACAAAAAAAAGCTTTTATAACGCTATTATGCTAATTTTTGCCTCGTTTGCTATGTTTACCATTTGCTCTTTGTCAAAGGCTATTGTTTTGCCCGCTTCTATGGCAAGCGCTTTTACTCCGCTTTGTTTCATTCTGTTTATGGTATTTACTCCCACCGCAGGTATGTCGAAGCGCATGTCCTGATTTGGTTTGCATGTTTTTATTGCTACGGCGGCTCCTTTGCCGAGTTCCCCGCCTCTTTTTATTGCGGCGTCTGTCCCTTCGATAGCTTCAATCGCCAAAACGGATCCGCCGCCTATTACTACGCATTGCCCTATGTCTAACTCTCCTATTTTTTTTGCGATTTGAAATCCGAGTTGAATATCTTTTTTTTGATCTTTGCTTGGTTTTTTTTTTGTCCAGCATCCTTGTTCGGCAAGTAATTCCGGCATTAGATATGTGGAAGGCATTATTTTTATTCCCTCTTTTTCAAGGGTTGTCGCAAAAGCTCTTAATACGGCGTCGTCATTGGTATGACGCATTCCTATTATCATAGAAATCGCTTTTATGTCCGGTTTTATATCGGTAAATATTTTTGTTTTTTTTATTGCCCCAGCCATTAGCGCTTGGGTGATTTTGTTTTTCTTAAAGTATATTATAAGTTTTTTTAACTGCCCAAGATGTAGCCATTCCGTATTAAAAGCGGTCTCTTTTAAAACGGGGTCCGCTTCGCCTATAAATGCGGCGGCATATATTTCGATTTCTCTTTTTTTTGCCTCTTTTGCCAGCATTAAAGGAAACTGCCCGCTTCCAGCTATGAGTCCTATGCGCATTTTTTGATTTATATTCGGTTTAAAATTATTTTTCGCTTTATCTGAATTAAAAATTCTATTAATCATTATCTAATAAATCCTTTAAAAGCTTATCCGCTTTTTTAATATGCGGAGTATAATTGTCGTTGTATTTAAAAAATCCATGCAAAATAGCCGGTTTGCGTTCGGGAGTCATAGCAAATAATATGCGTATTTCTCTAATTCGCGCTTGAGCCTCTCTAATCCGAATTCCTTTCATATTTGGAAAATAAGAATTTTCGAGAGTATCAATAAGAGGACGCCCTAATTGAAATTTATTACTGTAACAAAGCCTTAATTTCTCTTTTATCTTATTTTTCTCTTCTTTATTACATTTTTTATACCAGTTCATGAAGTTGTCGGTAAAGATAGCATTAGGGCAAATATCGGAAAGCTTTTTCTCTATAGCCTCCAAAATAAAATTTAATAACGGAACTATTCCAAAACTCTTCGGTTGCCAAGCTTAACATAACGCCTTGTTGCAACCATGCCGCCGTAAATATATCAAGATTAGTATTGTATGGACGATTTGGAAAATAGGAGGAAATTTGAGATAGATCCTCTGTAAGCTGTTCCGGTAGATTATCAAGAAACGAAGATTTATCTTCTATTTGATAAATAAATAATTGCAAATCTCGGTAATCATCGGATAATTTACTTTTAAAATCTCCATAAGTAAAATTTTCGGATAATTCGCAATCGTCAAGAGATTCGCCGTCAAAATAAAGAAAAAATCTGTCGCCGCCTTGCTTAAGATGTAAAACTCCTTGTAATGAATCAATAAGCAGCGAATACGCCTCCTTCTCGCTTGTTGCGGGAAGATTTAAATGGTTAAAAAATAAGGAATAATCCATTTATTATCTCCTAGCAAGAATTGCGCAGTTGTGCATTGTTTGATCGAAAAATCCTTTGGGCCAATAAGTCAATTTGCCGTTGGAGTCTATTTTGGGAGTTTCTACAACGGTAGAGGGAAATCGGTTTTTATCGGGGGTAAGGTGAGAGGTAAAATAATGAAACGCCGCATCCTCCGCATTAAGTTCGCCCTCTTTAACCGCTATTCTTATGCCGTCCATTAGATGATCGCTATGAGTTTCTACAATCACTTGAACGCCGCAAGCCGCGGCAAGAGATATTAATTTGCCTATTGATGTCTGCCCTTTCGGATGAATATGAGCTTCCGGGTTTTCCAATAAAACAAGGGCGCCGCGCAAAGCTTTTTCTTTCTGTTTTTTACTATCTTCCATCGTTGCAGCCATTCCCAAAAGGATAATTATTATAGGAAGGGTATAGCTTAATCCGAAACCGGTATTTGTAGGTCGAAAATCGTTGATTGTAGCGAACGCCATGTCTCTTTGTTTGTCCGTTCCGTGTTTAAACTCTATATTCGGAGCTATTTCTTCAAGCCATGCCCGCACATTATATTTCAAAGTATCTCCTTGAGAATTCGGATGACGAAGCAGATTAGGAACTATTGCCCTTTCGTTACGGGAAAGAAAATCTATTGCATACTGCCCATACTCGCCTACATGATTTAAATCTCCGGCAAATGTAAACATAGGCAATGAAACGCGAGGTCCCCAACGATCCGCGCTTACATAACTCATAAACGGCAATTCGGACGCTTTTTTTTTATATGGATTTAATTTGAATTGAGCGCCCGCCTCATTGCGTCCAAAAGGCGCTTGATCAAAACCTACGCCGTTACTACCTGCGAATCCAAATGCTTTATCCATATCTTCAAATTCAATCTCCATTTTTATTGAATTGTTATCAAAAAAAGATTCGACGATTATAGGATCGGACGGAGCGGCGCCTTTATTTTTTATCTCTTGCAAGGAACCGTGTCCGGCAAGGGTAGGATCTCCTGTTTCAGCCCATTTCCAAAACATTCTCAATGCTTGTATCAAAGAACTTTTGCCGGAATTTTTGATCCGAAAAGGATTTAAAATTTAATAGATGAATGTCGGTTAACATTACATTAATCTCCTATTTTAAAATTAGAATATGTTGTTATTATTTCTTCATACCGCTTTTGCTCCATATCATCCGCCTTGCCGATTAAAACTTTAAGCAGAGAATACCTTGATTGAACCCCTGCATATGTTCTACTACTTCGCGACATAAGATCGCCGAATTGATGACTTTCCCATAACTTATTATATTTTTCTAAAAAGTTATCTTTATCAAAGAATAGATTGTCAAACTCTTCTTTGCTTAAATCGGCAAGAAGATTTCCCCATACTTCAAAAAGGGTTTTGTTGATAGGAGCGCATTCCTGTAATAAACCGCTCTTTTAAAACTTCAATATCCTTAAAACGAAAATTAGGCATAGGCGAATTATCTTTAAATATCTTTTTAAGCTCATTATTCGGCAGATCCGGCATTATATTTATTATCCTCATTGTATCGCATAAAAATTTATCCATATTCGCAGATCTCGGATAATCTTTATAACTGCGAATCGAAAAGGCAAAAAATCGCAAAATAAGCTCTCTTGCCGCCATTCTGCTGTCATTTGCAGAATTATTAACCGCTTGTTCAAAATCCTCATCTTCAACCAATTCTTTTAAAAGAACGGTAGATTTCCCTTGATAAAGAGCATGTCTTATCTCCTGCGCGGTTAAAGGCATTCCGCCGGTATTAATACGTTTGAAAATATTTCTTTTTACCTCTTCCTGCGTTCCAGGATTAATTATAGTAAATCGAAACTCGGTTTCCAATATTCTATTACTAATATTCTGAGGCAGTTGATTAAAAGTTTTGCCGTTATATTCATCTCCCCAAAATTCAAGTTTTTGAAGCTTAAATCCTTCCCCTCTTTTTTTTTCATCTTTGGTTTTTAAAAAATCGGTTCCGAGTATAAATTCTCTAAAGGTTGTAAGTCTTTGCAAACCGTCAACAACATCCCAATGCTCTTTTTTATCTGAAGATACATAAAACATAGGCAGCGGTATTTTAAGCATTAATGATTCTATAAGCTGGCTTTTTCTTTCAAAATTCCATATTTCGTTTCTTTGAAAAGCCGGCGATAAGCGTATGGTTCCTTGTATTAAACGCCGTACAAGAGTCTGCATAGGAACCTGTTTTGTCTCTATAGAAATCTGATTCGGATCAAACGGCTCTAACT
>JAFDMF010000011.1 GCA_019306065.1 Deltaproteobacteria bacterium | reverse complement strand
TCTATAGTAGGCGAGTTAATAACTCCGATAGCAATGGAAGAAGGATTAAGATTTGCCATACGCGAAGGCGGTAGAACAGTAGGCGCCGGAGTAGTAAGCAAAATAATCGCGTAAAAGAGATCAATATATGACTAATTCCAAAATAAGAATCAGACTCAAGGCTTATGATCATAAATTGTTAGATCAGGCGGTTGCCGATATAGTTGACACATCTACAAAAACAGGTTCTAAAATCGTAGGCCCAATACCGCTTCCGACAAAAATAAATAAAGTCTGTGTGCTCAGATCGCCTCATGTTGATAAAAAATCAAGAGAGCAGTTTGAAATAAGAATACATAAAAGGCTTGTAGATATAATAGAGCCTAATCAGCAGACAGTTGACGCTTTGATGAAATTAGACCTTTCGTCAGGGATACACGTTGAAATAAAATCTTATAGTTAAGGTTTATTATGTGCAAAGGAATGATAGGAAAAAAAATAGGAATGGTCTCGTATTTTACCGGTAGTGGTGAATGTTGTCCCGTTACCGTTATACAACTGGGTCCATGCATAGTCACTCAGGTTAAAAACAAAGAGAGCGACGGTTATCAGGCATTACAACTCGGTTTCAGAGAGAAAAAAGCGTCTCGCACCAACAAACCGATGGCAGGACACTTTAAAAAAAGCGGGAATAAACCTTATGCCATTGTAAAAGAATTTGCAGCGGATAACCCTTCCGATTATTCATGCGGACAGGAGATAAAAGCGGACATATTCAGAGTGGGAGAACGAGTTGCCGTTTCCGGCTTTTCAAAAGGAAGAGGTTTCTCAGGAGTTATTAAAAGACACGGGTTTAGCGGCGGATGTAAAACACATGGAAGCCATAGCATAAGAATTCCAGGTTCTATAGGCTGCAGCGCTTGGCCTGCTCATGTTATAAAAGGCAAAAAAATGCCCGGACATTATGGCGTTGAAAAACATACCGTAAAAAATCTAAAAGTAATTGATATAAGAATTGAAGATAATATCATGCTGTTAAAAGGTTCCGTTCCCGGAGCAAACTCCGCTTACGTTACGATTCATAAACAGAAATTTGGGAAATAAAGGAACAATATGCCTCTTGTGGATATTTTAAATATTAATAAAGAGAAAGCCGATCAGATCAACCTGAATGACGAAATCTTTAATGTGGAAGTCAAGCAGGAAATGCTCCATGAAGTTGTAAAAATGCAGCTTCTATCAAGACGTCTGGGGACCGCTTCCGCAAAAAGCCGTTCCGAAATAAGCGGTAGTACAAGAAAATTAATCCGCCAAAAAGGAACAGGAAATGCGAGAAAAGGCAGTATAAAATCTCCTTTATTAAGAGGAGGCGGAGTCGTTTTTGGTCCCATTCCAAAAAGCTATGCTTACAGTATGCCAAAAAAAAAGAAAAGACTCGCGTTAAAAATGGCGTTAAGCGACAAGTATAATAACGATAAACTCATCATACTTGACGAATTTCCGCTTGAAAATATTAAAACAAAAGATTTCGTTATAATGCTTGATAAGCTTGATAAAAAAAATGTTTTGATCGTAATCAAAGAAAAGAATGAAAAACTTGAACTTTCGTCAAGAAATCTTGCTAAAGTAAAAGTTTTAAGAACCGAAGGCTTAAACGTATATGATCTGCTTAAGTATGATTCTCTTATCATACTTAAAGATTCATTAGAAGAAATCGAAGGAAGATTATGCAGATAGATCATTATAATATAATAAAGAATCCTTTAATTACGGAAAAAACCACCATTCAAAAAGAAAAGGCAAAACAATTCAGTTTTGAAGTGGATAAACATTCCAATAGAATAGAAATAAAAAATGCCATAGAGCATCTTTTTAATACTAAAGTCGCCGCTGTCAGAACAATACAGGTAAAAGGAAAAAGAAAACAAAAAGGACGGATTAGAGGGAAACGAAGAGATTGGAAAAAAGCTATAGTTACCCTAATGCCCGGTCAAGAAATAGAGTTTTTTGAAGGTATATAAAGAGGATAATAATGGCTATAAAAAAAGTTAAACCTACATCTGCCGGTCGTAGATTTCAAGAGTATTTAACTCGCGATGAAGTTACAAAAACCAAACCGGAAAAATCTTTAATTGCTATACTTAAAAAAAGCGGCGGCAGAAACGTTTACGGACGCGTTACGGCAAGACATAGAGGCGGCGGAAATAAACGTTTCTATAGAATTATTGATTTTAAAAGAGATAAAATAGATATACCTGCTAAAGTGGCATCAATCGAATACGATCCCAACCGATCTGCTTTAATTGCCTTATTACATTATGCGGACGGAGAAAAACGATATATACTTGCTCCTGCCAATCTATCCGTAGGAGATCGGGTTATATCAAGTCCAAATGCAGATTTAAAGCCCGGAAACGCCATTCCTTTGGCAAACATACCGCTTGGAACTAGTATTCATAACATTGAAATGAAACTTGGCAAAGGAGGACAGCTTGTCAGAAGTGCTGGAACTTTTGCACAGTTAATGGCTAAAGAGGGGAAATATGCCTTAATAAAAATGCCATCCGGCGAAGTAAGAATGATACTTGCCCACTGTAAAGCAACAGTCGGACAATTAGGCAATGCCGAGCATGAAAACATATCTTTAGGCAAAGCGGGTAGGAAAAGATGGCTTGGAAGACGTCCGAGAGTGCGCGGAGTAGCGATGAACCCTGTTGATCATCCAATGGGCGGGGGCGAAGGCAAGTCTTCCGGCGGAAGACATCCGTGTAGTCCGTGGGGTGTGCAGACCAAAGGATATAGAACCAGAAAAAATAAAAAACCGAGCGATAAATATATAGTTAAAAGGCGCGTGAATAAGTAAGTATAAGTTTGCCTTCAAAATAGGAGAGTTTATGCCGAGATCATTAAAAAGAGGTCCGTTTATTGATGAAAAACTATTAAAAAAAGTTGAGACGGCTCAAGCAAATAAAAGCAATAAAGTTATTAAAACATGGTCAAGAAGATCTACAGTAATACCTGAAATGGTAGGGCTTACATTGGCTATACATAACGGGAAAAAGTTTATTCCCGTATTTATTACGGAAAATATGGTCGGTCATAAACTCGGCGAATTTTCCCCTACCCGCACGTTTTACGGGCATACGGGAAGTAAAAAGACAAAATAAGAAAAAGAGATAAAAAATGTCTGAAATAGAAGTTAAAGCAATAGGGAAATATTTACGCATTTCTCCTTACAAAGTTCGCATACTAATTGGCGGTATAAAAGGAAAAAAAGCGGGATTAAGCGTTGGTATCCTTAAAGTTATGCCTCAAAAAGCCGCGAAAATATTAGAGAAAATATTAAATTCGGCTATTGCTAATGCCGAGCAGAATAATAAATTGGATGTTGATTCTCTTATTGTAAAAAACATAATTGTAGATCAAGGTCCTACTTTAAAACGCTTTAAAGCAAGAGCTCGCGGAAGAGGGACAAGAATATTAAAGCGCACCAGTCATATCACTGTAATAGTAGCTAAAAGTTGAGTTTTATAATAACAAGGAGGTAAATACTTGGGTCAAAAAGTAAATCCTATAGGATTAAGATTGGGAAGTTTTAAAACCTGGGAATCCCAGTGGTATGAAGATAGGAAAAAATACGCTGAATACATATACGAAGATTATAAAATCAGAGAATTCATTAAGAAAAAACTCAACCATGCCGGCGTTTCAAAAGTTGGAATCGAAAGATCATCTAAATGGGTTAGACTTCGAATATTTACGGCAAGACCGGGTATAGTTATAGGAAGAAAAGGCGCTGAAATTGAAAATCTTAAAAAAGAAATAGAAAAAATGGTTTTCGTAGAAGTGCTTCTTGATATACATGAAGTAAAAAAACCTGAATTAGACGCTCAGTTAATATCTGCAAACGTAGCATTACAGTTAACCCGTAGAGTAGCTTTTAGAAGAGCTATGCACAGAGGAGTTTCTCTTGCTATGAAATTCGGAGCCGAAGGCGTGAAAATAATCTGTTCAGGAAGACTTGGCGGCGCCGAAATGGCTAGAAGAGAATGGTATAAAGAAGGCAGAATCCCACTACATACCTTAAGAGCAGATATTGATTATGGAACAAGCGAAGCAAAAACTACCTATGGAATAATAGGCGTAAAAGTTTTTGTATTTAAAGGCGAAATATTATCTGCCGAAGATAAAAAAACGCGTTACTTGCAGAAAGAAATTAAAAAATGCTGAGTCCTAAAAAAGTTAAATTCAGAAAACAACAGCGTGGAAGAATGAAAGGCATCGTATGCCGCGGGAATAATTTGAGTTTCGGAGAATTCGGACTTCAGGCTGTTGAATGCGGTAAAATAGGCGCAAGAGAAATCGAAGCGGCTCGTATTGCAATGACCCGTCATGCAAAAAGAGGCGGTAAAATATGGATTAGAATGTTTCCGGACAAACCCTTTACAAAAAAACCTGCGGAAGTAAGGATGGGAAAAGGCAAAGGGGCACCAGAAGGCTGGGAGGCAGTAATAAGACCGGGTAAAATATTATATGAAATGGCTGGAATACCGAAAGATGTGGCAAAAGAAGCCTTAAGACTTGCATCTCACAAACTTTCGGTAAAAACCAGATTTGTATCAAGGGATGAGCAATAATGAAAGCCGAAAAAATCAGAGCCTTAAGCGCTCATGAACAGGAAAATAAATTAAACGAATTAAAAGAATCTCTTTTTAAGTTCCGTTTTCAACATGAAATAGGGCAGCTTGGTAATACTTCCAAATTAAGGCTTATGAAACGAGATATTGCTCGTATAAAAACGCTAACTAATCAAAACCGAAATAAAGAGTAATCTCTTATGGAAAAACAAGCAATAAAAAGACAATTATCAGGTATTGTTACCAGCGATAAAATGGATAAAACGGTTGTCGTTCAAATTGAAAGAATAGTTAAGCATCCTTTTTATAAAAAATATATAAAAAGACGCTCCAAATTTGTGGCGCATGACGAAGGCAATCAATGCGAAATCGGCGATAAAATAGTAATAACCGCATCAAGACCGATTAGTAAAACCAAAAGATGGTATGTAAGTAATATGCTCGAAAAAGCAGTTTAATTGCTCTAAGGAACAGACTAATGATACAGGCAGAAACAAGATTAAACGTAGCGGATAATTCAGGCGCAAAAAAGGTTTATTGCATCAAAGTGCTTGGTGGTTCAAGAAGAAGGTATGCAAGAATCGGCGATATAATTGTTGTCTCCGTTAAAGAAGCCATACCTAATGCAAAAGTTAAAAAAGGAGACGTTGTAAAAGCCGTAGTTGTCAGAACCAAAAAAGCTATAAGAAGACCTGACGGCTCCTACATCAGATTTGATGAGAATTCCGCTGTGTTAATAGGCGCTAATAAAGAACCCATAGGAACTCGTATCTTCGGGCCAGTTGCAAGAGAATTGCGCTTTAAGAAATTTGCCAAAATAGTTTCGCTTGCTCCCGAAGTATTATAAAATTAAGAGATATTATTATGTTAAATAGAAAAACCTATATAAAAAAAGATGATAAAGTTAAAATAATAGCCGGTAAAGATAAAGATAGAGTAGGCAAAGTTTTAAAAATAGATAAAAAGATAGCAAGAGTTATTGTTGAAAAAGCAAACATCGTTAAACGCCATCTTAAACCGAGTAAAAAGAATCCACAAGGCGGAATAGCGGAAAAAGAGGCTCCCATTCAACTCTCTAATATAATGTTAATGTGCAATAAATGCTTAAAACCTGCGCGTATTAGAATAAAAATTTTAGACGACGGAAAAAAAATACGCGTTTGCATCAAATGCGGCGAAGTTATCGACGCTTAAAAAGAATCTGTCAGAGGTAGTAAATGTCAGCATTTCAAACATTTTATAAAAATCAAGTCGTACCTAAACTTTTTGAGAGTTTTAATTATAAAAACATTAGTAAAGCGCCTAAACTTGAAAAAGTAGTTTTAAATATGGGTTTAGGAGAGGCAATTCAAAATATCAAAATACTGGATGCGGCGGTAGAAGAACTGAGTATAATAGCGGGACAAAAACCCGTGATAACAAGGGCAAAAAAATCAATATCCGCCTTTAAGTTAAGAATAGGCATGCCAATAGGATGTATGGTAACTTTAAGACGCGGAAAAATGTATGATTTTGTCAATAGACTTATTAATATCGCTTTACCGAGAGTCCGCGATTTCAGAGGGATATCAGGTAAAGCTTTTGATGGAAAAGGTAATTATTCTCTCGGAATAAAAGAGCATATCATTTTTCCGGAAATAGATTATGATAAAATTGATAAAATCAAAGGTATAAACATAACATTAGTTACAAGCGCAGAAACCGACAAAGAAGCAAAAGAGCTTCTTAAATTGTTAGGTATGCCTTTTAGAAATTAAACTTAAAAGGAGGAACGGCTTGGCAAAAGCAGCTTTAAGAAATAAAGCAAAAAGAAAACCGAAATACAAGGTTCGGGCATACAATCGTTGTCCTATTTGCGGAAGGCCGCGGGGTTTCTTAAGAAAATTTGGAATATGTCGTATCTGTTTTAGAACCCTTGCTTCTGCGGGCAAACTCCCCGGAGTTACTAAATCTAGTTGGTAAGTCATATAAAAGCCAAACGGATAATAATTTAAAATTTCAGCATAAAACGGCAATCTAAATGAAATAATAGACGTATAAATTTAACCGTTTATACCGAAAATTGTAATATTACCGTTAAAGTTTTTATAACTATAAAAAAACTAATAGGAGAAACGGAAATGTCAATGAGCGATCCTATTGCAGATATGATAACAAGAATCAGGAACGCAGGAAGAGCAAATAAAAAAAGCGTCAAAATACCTGGTTCAAAATTCAAGATAGAACTTGCAAAACTTTTAAAAGAGGAAGGCTATATCGTAAATTATAAATTTGAGAAAGATAATAAACAGGGGATATTATCGGTCTATCTTAAATATAAGGATGATAGAAAAAGACATTGTATAGAAGACATACAAAGAGTCAGCAGACCTGGAAGGCGAACATATACAAAAGGAAAAGATATCAAACCCGTTTTAAACGGCTTGGGAATAGTCGTTTTATCAACCTCTGACGGTCTTATGACAGATAAAAATGCCATCTTAAAAAATGTCGGCGGCGAAGTCGTATGTAATGTGTGGTAATAAGGAGTTAAATTAATGTCTCGAATAGGGAAAAAACCGATAAAAATACCGGAAGATGTTAAAATAAAATATCAAGACAATCTCGTTGAAGTCAGCGGAAAAAACGGCAAAATGTTTAGAACAATACATCCTGATATTAATATCGAAATAAAAGAGGGTTTTCTTCATGTGTTTACCCCAAAAAAAACGGGAAAAATGAGAGCAATGCACGGCTTGTATCGTTCACTGCTGGCAAACATGGTTACAGGGGTTAGCATCGGTTTTGAAAGAATTCTTGAAATCAACGGAATAGGCTATAAAGCGGAAGTTCATGGAGACACTATAGTTTTTAATCTCGGTTTTTCTCATCCGGTTAATTTTAAGCTTCAGGGAAGCATAACTGCAAAAACAGAAAAGAATTTGCTTAAATTATTTGGAAGCGATAAAGAAAAACTCGGATTAACAGCGGCTTTAATAAGAGATTTAAGACCGCCCGAACCTTATAAAGGCAAAGGTATAAAATATATTGAAGA
This sequence comes from Deltaproteobacteria bacterium, assembly GCA_019306065.1. Lineage (GTDB taxonomy): Bacteria > Desulfobacterota > Desulfobacteria > Desulfobacterales > JAFDMD01 > JAFDMD01. Next base: position 76,635 of record JAFDMF010000011.1, on the reverse strand, counting down.
GCATATAAGAAGAAAAGCCGGAAAAACAGGGACTAAATAGAGTTTATTAGAAAAATTACTTTATACGGAAAACCGGATAATAGAATAAATAGTCTGGAGAGCAATACATGAGTTCTTTAAATGAAAAAAAACTCGGGCATATAAAAAGAAAAAAAAGAATCCGAAAAAAAATATACGGAACGGCAGAGCGTCCGAGACTTTGCGTATTTAGAAGTGCCAAACACATCTATGCGCAGCTGATAAACGATACCATAGGCGTAACTTTGGCGTCTGCTTCTACGTTAGAAAAGAATGTTTTACAACATCTCGACATTAAAGATAAGAAAAGCAAGGGCAAAATAATAGAAGCTGATATAGTAGGTCAGGTTATAGGAAAGAGTGCTCTTGAAAAAGGAATAAAAAAAATCGTTTTCGATAGAAACGGATTTTTGTATCATGGGCGAGTGAAAGCGGTTTCCGAAGGAGCTCGCAAAGTCGGTTTGGATTTTTAATAAGGAGGCGTTTTTTGTTTAAACAGGAAACAGATGAAATACAGTTAATAGATAAGGTAGTTCATATAAACAGAGTTGCAAAAGTTGTTAAAGGCGGACGCAGATTTAGCTTTAGCGCAATAGTTGTCGTAGGAGATGGAAACGGCAAAGTAGGATACGGATTAGGCAAAGCAGGAGAAGTTCCTGCGGCAGTTCGTAAAGGTATTGAAAAAGCTAAAAAAAATATGGTCAAAGTATCATTATTAAACGGAACGATTCCTTATCAGGTGGTCGGAAAATTTGGAGCCGGAAGAGTATTGTTAAAGCCTGCTTCCGAAGGAACAGGTTTGATCGCCGGTGGCGCGGTAAGAGCCGTGCTGGAGGCTGTAGGCGTTCAGAACATACTTACTAAATGTATCGGCACTAACAATCCTCATAATGTAGTAAAAGCCACTATCGAAGGGCTTGCCAGATTAAAATCGCCGGAACAAGTAGCTTTAAAGCGTGGTAAAAACGTCGAAGAACTGTGAAATGGGTGGTAAATATAAATATGGCAAAATTAAAATTAACACTTATTAAAAGTATAAACGGAAAGTCAGAGACGCAGCGCAAGGTAATACGCGGACTCGGATTAAGAAAAATAAATAGTACTGTTACATTAGAAGATACTCCGTCAATAAGAGGCATGATAAATAAAGTGCTTCATCTTGTTGCCGAGCAAGGAGAATAAAAATGCAACTTAATCAATTATCCCCCTCTCCTGGGTCTGTAAAGTCAAAAAAAAGAGTAGGCAGAGGAGTCGGCTCCGGATTTGGAAAAACCGCAGGTAGAGGAAGTAAAGGGCATAACTGCCGTTCTGGCGGAGGCGTAAGACCTGGATTCGAAGGCGGGCAGATGCCTATACACAGAAGAATTCCCAAACGAGGTTTTACCAATATATTCAAAAAAAAATATGCTATAATAAACATTCGGGATATTAAAGCATTTGAATCCGGAACCGTTATAGATGAAAAAGAATTAATTATCAAAAAACTTATATCCGGAAAAAGGGATGGAATAAAACTGCTCGGAAACGGAGAAATAGAAACTGCCTTAACAGTTAAAGTAAATAAAGTAAGTGATGGAGCTTTACGTAAAATAGAAAATGCGGGCGGAAAAGTAGAGGTTATATTATAATATGAGCGCTGCTTCCGGTTTTTCCAACATATTTAAAGTAAAAGAACTCCAAAAAAGAGTTTTATATACATTAGCTCTTATAGGAGTCTATAGAATCGGAGTCCATATACCTACTCCAGGTATTGACGGAGCGGCTCTTGCATCCTTTTTTGCAGAAGCAAAGGGAACCCTTTTAGGTTTAGTTGATATGTTTTCGGGAGGCGCTCTTGAAAGATTATCAATCTTTGCGCTCGGAATAATGCCCTACATAAGCGCGTCTATTATTTTGCAGCTTATGACAGTAGCTGTCCCCTATCTTGAGAGATTAAAAAAAGAAGGGGAGCAAGGCAGGAAAAAAATAACCCAATATACCAGATACGGAACAGTAGTATTAAGCATAATACAAGGGTTATTTATAAGCATAGGATTAGAAAACATGACCGCTCCTGGTGGAGCCTCAATTGTAATAGCGTCGGGCTGGAGCTTTAGATTAATGACAGTTATTACCCTTACTGCCGGCACCGCTTTTATTATGTGGCTCGGAGAACAAATTACAGACAGAGGAATAGGCAACGGAATATCTCTTATAATATTTGCAGGAATAGTTGCCAGAATGCCGCAGGCAATAGGAAATACATTCAGACTCATATCTGCCGGCGAAATGAGTATATTTGCGGTTATTCTAATTTTTATATTAATGATAGCGGTTATAGGTATAATAGTTTTTGTAGAGCAAGGGCAAAGGAGAATTCCTGTTCAGTATGCAAAAAGAATAGTAGGTAGAAAAATTTACGGCGGACAAGATAGCTATCTACCGCTTAAAGTCAATACATCTGGAGTAATACCTCCTATTTTTGCATCATCTATAATAATGTTTCCAGCTACTATAGGAAGCTTTATAAAAGTTCCATGGGTACAAAACATTTCAAATGCCATAAGACCCGGAAGTTTTATATATGAGATACTTTTTGTCGGTTTTATATTCTTCTTCTGCTACTTTTATACCGCCGTTACCTTTAATCCGGACGACGTAGCGGAAAACATGAAGAAACAGGGCGGTTACATACCCGGAATAAGGCCGGGCAAAAGAACAAGCGATTATATAGATAAAATATTAACCAGAATTACATTAGGCGGCGCTATATACGTTTCGATAATATGCGTTTTACCCTCTTTATTAATTACCCAATTTGACGTTCCGTTCTATTTCGGGGGTACTGCTTTATTAATTGTTGTAGGAGTTGCAATCGATACGATAGCTCATATGGAATCTCATATGTTATCAAGGCATTATGAAGGTTTTTTGAAAAAGAAAGCAAAAGGAAGATATTAGGAGCGTTAATGGCTAAAGAAGAACCTATACAAGTAGAAGGAAAAGTTATAGAAACATTGCCGAATGCTATGTTTAAAGTAGAGCTTCAAAACAACCATATTGTTTTAGCTCATATATCCGGAAAAATGAGAATGAATTTTATTAAAATACTACCCGGAGATATAGTAACTTTAGAACTTTCCCCTTATGATCTAACTCGAGGCAGAATTATATACAGAAAAAAATAAGTCGCTTATTTTAACGGAGTATTTAAAAATGAAAGTAAGAGCATCTGTTAAAAAAATTTGCAATAAATGCAAAATTATCAAACGAAAAAACGTTATCAGAGTTATATGCGAAAATAAAAGACATAAACAAAGACAGGGATAAAAGGAGGATAAACTTTGGCAAGAATAGCGGGTGTTGATTTACCTAAAAACAAGCGTGTCGAAATAGGTTTGACATATATTTACGGCATAGGTTTGAGTGCTTCTAAAAAAATATTAGAACGTCTCAAAATCAAACCAGATACTGAAGTTGAAAGCCTGTCGGAATCCGAAGTCAGAGATATTAGAAAAATAATTGATAATGAATACAAAGTAGAAGGAGAACTTCGGACGCAAGTATCCATGAACATTAAAAGATTAATGGATCTTGGTTTATATAGAGGTCTTAGACACAGAAGATCCTTGCCTGTAAGAGGACAAAGAACAAGCACTAACGCAAGAACCAGAAAAGGACCAAGAAGAGCGGCAATAAAGAAAAAAGCCGTAGCTGGTAAGAAGTAAGCAAAAATAAAGGTATAAATTAATGGCAAAAAGAGTTCGTACTAAAAAAGAGAAAAAAAATATTTCTTCGGGAGTAGTACATATTCAGTCCACTTTCAACAATACAATTATAACAATCAGCGACGCTGCAGGTAATGTTATTTCATGGGCAAGTTCCGGAATGCAAGGCTTAAGAGGTTCCAGAAAGAGCACTCCCTTTGCGGCGCAGATTTCCGCTGGAAATGCCGCAAAAAAAGCTATGGAACACGGCATGAAAAGCGTGGAAGTTTATGTAAAAGGGCCCGGCGCGGGCAGAGAATCTGCATTACGCGCTCTTCAGACAGCCGGTTTTGTTATAACATTAATCAAAGATGTAACTCCGAGCCCTCACAATGGATGCAGACCTCCTAAAAAACGTAGAGTCTAGCCCATAAATTTAGATATATAGATAAGATAATGGGTTCGGTTTTTTAATATATAGGCGTAAAAAATAAAAGGGAGGAAAAATATTTGGCACGATATACAGGGGCAGTTTGCCGATTATGTCGCAGGGAAAATTTGAAACTCTTTCTAAAAGGAGATAGATGCTATTCGGATAAATGCGCTTTTGACAGAAAAAGCTATGCTCCGGGGCAGCATGGGCAAAGACGGGGTAGAAAAATATCCGATTACGGCATTCAATTACGCGAAAAGCAAAAAGTAAAACGAATATATGGGTTATCTGAAAAACAGTTTAAGTTATTTTTTCAAAGAGCGGATAGAAAAAAAGGAGTTACAGGCACCAATCTTTTAATATCTTTGGAAAAAAGATTTGATAATATAGTTTACAGATTAGGTTTTGCCAGCTCAAGAACACACGGAAGACATTTCGTGCGCCATAATCATTTTTTGGTAAACGGACGGAAAGTTAATATACCATCTTTTCAGGTTAATGTCGGCGATGTTATTGAGGTTAAAGAAAAAAGTAGAAATATTAAAGCTGTAACCGATGCTATTGAAACTGCAGTAAGACGCGAAATTCCGAAATGGCTTGAAGTTGATAAAGGAAATTTTAAAGGAGTTGTTAAAGCTATACCTGCAAGAGAAGATATTTCTATGCCGATTCAAGAACAATTGATAGTAGAGCTTTATTCCAAGTAATGTTTTTACTATCATTTTTAGCATTAACTTCCGGAGATTAATATGTCAGAAAATAAAATAATGTCTATCAACTGGCGTGAATTGATAAGTCCAAACAAAGTTGATTTTAGCGGTAATTCTTTTTATGGAAAATTCGTATGCGAACCCTTTGAAAGAGGGTTTGGTTTAACTATAGGGAACGCTTTAAGAAGAGTAATACTTTCTTCTATATATGGAGCGGCTATTGTTTCAGTAAAATTCGATTCCGTCCCACATGAATTTAGCGCTATAGATGGAGTGTTAGAAGATGTTTCGGAGATCATACTAAATCTTAAAGGAATAAGGCTTAGAATGGTCGATACATCCAAACCGAGAACAATTACGCTTAACAAACAGGGAGTATCCGATGTGACCGCCGCGGATATAATAAGCGAAGACGGAAGAGTAGAAGTTTTAAATCCGGAACATCATATTGCGACCATTACTTCCGAAAATGCCTCTTTAGATATGATAATGACCGTTAACATAGGCAAAGGCTACTCTTTATCCGAAGCAAATAAAGATCCGAATGCTCCGGTGAATACAATACCGATTGATGCGCCATTTTCGCCCATAAAAAGGGTAAATTACAACATAACAAATGCAAGAGTAGGGCAGAAAACCGATTATGAAAAATTAACCTTTGAAGTTTGGACAGACGGCACAGTTTTTCCAAGAGATGCCATTGCTTATGCGGCTAAAATAATCAAAGAACAAATTTCGATATTTATAAATTTTGACGAAAATAAAGTCGTTGTTGAACAAAAGGAACAAAAGGAACAAAAGGAGTTAAAATTCAACCACAATCTGCTAAAAGACGTAAATGAATTAGAACTCTCCGTAAGAAGCGCAAACTGTCTTAAAAGCGCGGATATAAACAAAATATACGAATTAGTAGTGAAAACCGAAAATGAAATGCTTAAAACAAAAAATTTCGGTAGAAAATCTTTAAATGAAATAAAAGAAATTTTGGAATCAATGGAGCTTAATCTTGGAATGAGTCTCGATGATTTTAAAATTCCAGAAGAAGACGAGATAGAGGAATAAGGCTATGAGACATAGAAAAGCCAGTTTAAAATTAGGCAGAACTTCGAGTCATAGAAAAGCCATGTTTAAAAACATGTTAACTTCTTTGTTAAAATATGGAAAAATAACTACAACAGACGTTAAAGCAAAAGAGCTCAGGCGCAGGGCGGATAACATCGTTACGTTGGCAAAAAAAGGAGATCTGCATTCCAGAAGACAGGCGCTTGCCATAGTTGCCGAAAAAAACGTAGTTCACAAGTTATTTGAAGAAGCACCTAAAAAATTTGGTGCTTCTTCCGGAGGCTATACCAGAATAACCAAAATAGGAAGAAGAGCGGGCGATGCCGCTCCGATCTCTATAATTGAGTTTATTTCATCATCATAGCGTTAACCGCTTATTCTTTTACGCAGCTTGCCTGAACATTTAAAGGAGACAACCCTTTTAGCATCAAGTATCAAATCGCTACCTGTTGCTGGGTTTCTTCCTTTTCGGGAATTTTTATCTTTTATGCAGAGTTTTCCGAAACGAGTGATAAGAATATCTTTATTTTTTTCAAGATTTTTCTTTAAAATTTCAAAAAGCGATTCCACAATATCAACTGCTTGTTTTTGAGTAAAACCGAGTTTGTAAATCTTTGATATTATATCATTTTTAGTTAATGCCATACTTAAATGCTCCTATAATTCATTTATTAATTAATATTGATAAATCGGAAAACTTTTACACAAATCATAAACCTCTTTTCTTATATTTTTTATCATCTGCGAATCCTTTTTCGATTTTAAAATCCTAATTATAAATTCCGCTATCTTAATCATTTCCCGCTGTTTCATACCTCTTGTAGTAACCGCCGGAGTGCCAATCCTTATTCCGCCGGTAATTGTAGGCGGTAAAGAATCAAAAGGCACCGCATTTTTATTTACGGTAATTCCGGCAAATTCCAAAATCTCTTCGGCTTCTTTTCCGGTAATATTTAAGTTTCTTAAATCAATAAGAATCATATGATTATCAGCGCCGCCCGTGATAAGTTTAATGCCCTCTTTGGCAAGCGTATCTGCAATTGTTTTGGCATTTCGGACAATATTATGTTGATAATCGCAAAATTCTTTTGAAAGAGCCTCCTTAAATGCCACGGCTTTTGCCGCTATTACATGCATAAGAGGTCCTCCTTGCATACCCGGAAATATAGAAGAATTAATCTTTTTTTCAAATTCGGCTTTTGCAAGAATCATACCGCCTCTGGGTCCTCTTAAAGTTTTATGAGTGGTAGTAGTGGCGATATCTGCAAAAGGCATCGGAGAAGGGTGAACTCCTGCTGCTACAAGACCCGCTATATGAGCCATATCAACCATCAAATATGCGTTTGCCAATTTTGCAATTTCGCCAAATTTTTTAAAATCCAAAATTCTTGGATAAGCACTTGCTCCGGCTATAATCATATTAGGTTTATATTTTACGGCAAGCCTTTCAATCTCGTTATAATCAATAAGCCCCGTATCCTTATTAAGCCCGTAATGAATAATATTATAAATCTTTCCCGAAAAATTTACTTCGCTTCCATGAGTAAGATGCCCTCCATGAGAAAGCTTCATACTCAAAATAGTATCTCCCGGTTTTAAAAGGGCAAAATATACCGCCATATTTGCCTGAGAGCCAGAATGAGGCTGAACATTTACATATTCCGCGTTAAAAAGTTTCTTTGCGCGGCTGATTGCAACATTTTCCGCTGCATCTGCGAATTCGCATCCTCCATAGTATCTCGCTTTAGGATACCCTTCGGCGTATTTGTTAGTCAAAATACTCCCCTGAGCCTCCATTACTGCCCTGCTTACTATATTTTCCGAAGCTATAAGCTCCAGAGTATATTGCTGTCTTTTAGTTTCATCTATAATTATTTTTTCTATTTCAGGATCAACGCCTTTTATATAGTTTAAATTCATGCTTTCTTCATACTCCATTTTTTAAAATCTTATAAAGATTATTGATTTAATTAAATTATCGAAAAATATCAAGAATAATTTTTATCTATATTTTTTTTCTTGCATACCTGTTTAAAATATGATTGAGCTATTGAGGTTATCATTGTCAATACAGAGATGTTTTAACTTGTCGCGGTCTTTATTAAGAATCAATAAAAGCTATCGTAGATCCAAATTGTCTGCAAAAATAACAAGCTCTGCTCATACAAGTTTATAAAATACTCGGCTGCAATTTTCAAGAAGCAATATATTAACCTATATAGAATAGATATATAAAACCCCAATAACTAAAATTAGACACAAAAAATAATGATTATTCGACAAGCGAAGCGAGGAGAAATCTTATAATAGCAATTATAATGATATGAAATACGGCAAATATTCTTTTAACTGTATAGCCTTATCCGATATTTTTTTTAACGATTATTAAGGCTTCGTATTAAGAGGGCTTTGGGTTTTCATTTAAAAAAGGCAGTGTGCCCCGTAAAAAAGATACTGCAAAGGATGCCTTCTAAAAACAGAATGCCTTTATATAAAAATATTTGTTCCTTCCTCTTTATCCGTTCAAAAAAAGCATCAATTCCAAGCCCCTTTGTTATAGAGCCTCCGCTTAATCAAAACATCATAATAATTTTAGTAAATATCTGCCCTATTTTATACATGCAATCAATAATGTCGAAAAAAACGGCGTGGGAACAAAATTTTTCAAAGAGAGCGGAAAATTTATGCTAAAATTTGTTACATCAGGGAATACTTCGGTTTATCTTGCCGAAAATTAAAAATTTCGTCTTATAGAAAATCTGCCGGAGATTGGCGTAAATTCTGATAATTTTAAAAATATAAAAAAAATCGGCATAGATTTTATAACTCCGTTTAGAATAAAACATCCAAACCGTTTAAATCTCGATACTAATTTTCATATTGGTAAGGGGAAGCATAAAAAAATCGGCGGCGCTTATCCGAAAATACGGAAAAGATACTTTAACTATAGATAGTTATAATATAATACAAAAAGCTAAAACCGTAAAAACCGTTAAATCTGATACGGTTTGGGAAGATTTAAGCAGATATTCCGGAAGCCAAAAACAAAGAATACTGTTTGGAGGAGTAAAAGGAAGAGTTATATATCAAGGAGACCTTGAAGAGTTTATACCCTTAATAAAATTTTGCAAAAAAACCCATGTAGGTAAACGGACCTCGTTTGGATTAGGAAAAATCAAGTTTTCAATAGTTGAATAGTAGACGCTGACATTTCTTAATTACATAGCATTATCTTTGAGTTCAGTTAGCATTTTGCTTTGCATATCAAAAAATTATAAAGGTTGATTTTAGTTATCATTAAGATAAGGATAGCGATGAGTAACCAAAATAAAGAAGTAAACTATGAAGAAGCTACAATAGAAGATCTCGTAGATAATATAACTTCAAATAAAGATAATAAACGCGGCAATCTGTTTTTAATAGGCATCGGTGTATCTGAATCCACCGGAATTCCAGTTGCAAAAGATATTGTTGAAAAAATAAAAGAGAAATATCATGAGAGCTCTAAAAGATGTAAGGGGAATTCTTATTCCGAGTATATGAGCGTATTAACTCCTGACTAGAGAAAGCAAGCAGTTTATTAACGATATTATTGAAGATGCTAAAATTAATACTGCCTATCTGTATTTGGGTAGCATAATAAAGGCTGGTTATATAGATAGAGTTTTGACTACAAACTTTGATACTATCTTATCGAATGCTTTATATATACAAAATTTTTTTCCTGCGGTTTATGATTTTACAACCTCTAAAGATGTAATCACAGATAAACTTTCCGATATTTCCATATTGCATTTGCATGGTCGGCAGTATAGCATTGTTCAGCTCCACACTCATAAAGATTTTGAGAAACATTTTAAAGAAATGGATTCTAAATTCAAAGAGTTGATAGGCGATAGGAATATAATAGTAATAGGATATAGTGGAAAAAATAATCCCGTTTTTAAATGTTTGAGAGATATTAAAGATTTTGAAGATGGAATATATTGGGTGGGATATAAAGATGACGACCCCGAAGATCATATAAAAGAAAAAATTTTAAGCAAGGAAAATTCTCGTTATATGAAAGGATATGATGCAGATTCTTTTTTTATAAAATTAGCTGAATTATTGGAAGTAACAAAACTGCTGATTATAGATAGCCTTTTTAATTATTTATTAGAAACATTTGGTAATATAGTGGATGTTGGAAAGGATGATATAGATAATTATTTTATTCTTGAAGAACCGAAGAAGCGGATTAAACTGGCTAAAAAGATTTTCGAAGATAAAAATGATGTTGAAAAATATTTTCCCGAATTACTTAATAACAATGGAATTAACTTATGCGAGAGAGCATACGAAATGGGGGAAAAGCAAGAGTTAAAAGAGATGGAAAAGTTGTATAGAAATGGGTTTTTAAGATTTAAAAAGGCGGTTAGAAGCAAGCCAGATTCTAAAGATGCCGAAGATATGTTATGGGAATGTTATAATTTAACATCGTAAAGGTTAGTTTTTTAAATCCCGATAGAGAGATAATATATAAAGAAGGGGATACAATCAAAACTATATAGCCGAAGAAAAAAAACAAGGAAGAGTAAAAAGAAAAGTTTAAAGATAACAATTGAGCCTCTTTTCACTTTTTAAAAAATCAAAAAAAATATAAAAATTCGATAAGCAGATATACAGGCACAACCGGCATAGAGGGGGGATTATACGGGGTACCCGAATTTTTTTTTGATATTGAAAAAAGCGGTAAAAAAAGACTTATAGATATTTATATACTATACAATGAGGGTTTGGATATTAAACTTATAAAAGAAGTAATAAAGGTTATAGGTATAAACGGCTTTGGAAGAGATAAATCTACAGGAAAAGGAAGATTTGAAGTTAAGGAGGAGTATAAAGAAGAGAATATAAAAAGGCTTCATTATGACGCTCAAAAAGATTATAAAGAGCATATCCATAACGAGCGTGCAGTTCCTTATTATATAAAATTTAAAGATTCGGAGATTAACAATGGATAATAATAAAAAATTTTATTGCAGTTTTGAGATAATAACTCCGGTTCATATAGGTTCGGGCGAAGATTATTATCTTACGGACTATTATTTTGACGATCAGGATAATAAACTGATATTTTACGATAAAACCAAAGTAAGCCAATTAATATGTAAGCAGAGCAAAAAAGAGTTTGCCGACTTTTTAAAGGCTGCCGAAGCGGGTGATTATTTTAAGTTAAAAAGGGCGATGAAACCTCATATTAAGAGTGCGGCGTCCGAATATATAGATATTAACCGATTATGCAATAGAAACCATTTTTCGCAATAAAGAGGATCTGTTTAAACATCCTATATCCGCCCATATAAAAGAGCATTGTTATATGCTTAATTATACTTCCCTGCTCCACTGTTAAAGGATTGATAAGAACCGCTTTCAATTATGAGTTTTTGAAAACAAACATTTGAGGTTGGGATAAAATGTTCGCGAAAGAGAGCGACGAGAAAAAGAAAGGCTTCCAAGCCGAAAGAATCGGGAAAAGATACAATCCCAAATTTTTCGGATGCGATTTTTTGGATACCGAATATGAAGGCGCAAGGCAAAACGAGCCGTTTGAAGCTCCTATAGAAATGCCGATTTTATACCTGTAAGCCGAAAGGAACAGCCGGAATGGATAATAAGACATTTAAAGCTGGATTATGCTACCGAACAGTCTAAAGAACAGGCAAAAAATTTTATTAAGGATTTTTCGGATAAAATAGAATTTTTTCCGGATTTAAATAATATAAAGGAGCCTTTTTATATATTATCTACGCCTGATAAGGTTGAAGAGGCACAGGGAAAAGTAAAAAAAAATATTCGCAAAAATATTGAATTTTATAATATTTTTTTTGATACTACAGGCGGAAAGGTGTCGATGTCTATAGGGATGTTTCAAGCTGCGGAACAAGCAGGGGTATCTTCTATATATGTTATAGGAACTCAAGATAAAGGTTTAATTAAAGACCCTACAATTCGAGAACATGGCAGCCCTGTTTTTATGAGCGAGCATACTGCGGATAGCGCTTCTTAATATATGATTTAATTGATTTTGTTATTATTTTTAATTAGATAGACGTAGATACAAGGGATGCCTTGTATCTACAAGAGATATTGACCCAATTGAGAGGGGATTTAAGATAAGGCTTACCTCGTCTATACTGCTTTAAAAAAGCATTGAAATTTTTTTGCTTTTAAATTCCGTTTTATATCTTTATTAATTCATAATTTCTATATCCAAGACCGATTTCTTCGGCATATTCCAGTTGAATCTCCCAATCTACCTGCGGATAAATACCTTTAAACTTATCTTCGCCGGAAGCAAGATTTGTTTTAAGACAGGTGTTAGGCAAACCCTGCTCTTTATTTACCAGATCAACAGACGCCTGATCTATTGCCACGGGATCTTTTGAGGCAAGTATTCCTATATTTTGAACTATAGGCGCGTCATTATGTCCGTAACAGTCGCAGGCAGGAGAAACATCAATTATAAAATTTATAAAAAAAGCTTTATCTTTTTTATTTTGCAAAACTCCTGCGGTATATTCCGTCATATTTTCCAAAAATATAGGTATTGACTGATTCCATTGGATTTGAACCGCGTCGTTTGCGCATATAATTATACATTCGCCGCATCCTATACATTTTGTTTGATCAATTGCAGCGTAATTTTTTTTTTCGTTTTTAACAATAGAGATAGCATGCCGCGAACAATGGGCTGCGCACTCTGCGCATCCTATACATTTTTTTTTTTTTATTGCAGGCGATAATGTGGAATGCTGGGCAAGTTTGCCTCTGCGCGAAGCGCATCCCATGCCGAGATTTTTTATTGTTCCTCCGAAGCCGGAAAGCTCATGCCCTTTAAAATGGGCTGCAGATAATAAAAAGTCTGCTTCTATTATCTCTTTTCCTATATAAACCTCTTTAAATCTTTTTAAATTTACCTTGATCGTTTTTTCGCTTTTTCCGCGGAGCCCGTCCGCTATTATAATCGGAGCGTTTATAGTGGAATAAGCGAACCCGTTTTGCACTGCGCTATGAAGATGTTTTACGGAATTACCTCTTTCGCCGGAATATAAGGTATTGGCGTCGGTTAAAAAAGGATAAGCGCCTATTTTTTTTATATCTTCTACAAGTTTTTTTATAAATACGGGTCTTATAAAAGATGTATTTCCGGGCTCTCCGAAATGTAGTTTTATTGCCGCAAGTTCATTTTTTTTAATCATTTTCGGCATACCGGCGGTTTTAATAAGTCTTGAAAGTTTATATAGAAGGTTTTCTTTATGTCCTGCTCTTAAATCTGCAAAATATACGTTGCTTTTCATGGATTCCCCTGTTTATATTTTATCATGTTTGGATTTTATTTTTTTTGCTATATCATTAACATCTGCCATTATTTTTGCTATATCTAATGTCAAAAGTTTTCTGTTTTCCATAACTATTTTTCCGTTTATGATCGAAGTTGTTACGTCGCTTCCTTTTACGCTGTAAACAAGATGAGAATAAGGATTATACATAGGGGTTAAATGTGGCTTATTTATGTCCACTATAATTATATCCGCTTTTTTACCCGGCTTTATAGAGCCTGTTTTTTCCTCCATTCCCAAAACAAATGCGCCGTTTATGGTAGCCATTTTTAAAACTGTCAAGGCATCTAACACTGTGGGATCAAGCTCTTTAACTTTATGAAGCTTTGCAGCGGAATCCATTTCCGAGAACATATCCAGATCATTATTGCTTGCGCATCCGTCTGTTCCCAAACCTACATGTATGCCGCTGTTGATAAGCTTCGGAACAGGCGCAATGCCGGAGGCAAGTTTCATATTGCTTTGAGGGTTATGGGATACTTTTACATTATATTTTTGTAAAAGAGGTATATCATCTTGAGTTAAAACCACTGCATGGCAGGCTACAAGCGAAGAGGATAAAGCGCCTATATTTTCAAGATGCTTTACAGGAGTCGCTCCGTATTTTTTTTTTATCATAGATACTTCGTTTTTTGTTTCGGACAGATGTATTACAAGAGGCAGTTGATATTTTTCGGATATTAAAAGAGCCGTTTTTAAAAGATCCGGAGCGCATAAATAGGGGGAATGGGGCATAACTGCTATATTAATCAGATCGTCATCTTTCCATTTTTCCGCCAGCATTTTAGTATAATCGTATCCTTTTTCCAAAGGACCGTAATTAGGAGAATCGAAATCAAAAAGCCCTTCGCCTACCAAAGAGCGTATTCCTGCCTGTTTTGCGGCTTTTGCTACGAAATCTTCAAAAATATACATATCGCAAAAACAGGTTGTTCCGGACATTATCATTTCGGCGCATGCAAGAAGGGAGCCTTTATAAACCATATCCGGATTTAGATTTGCCTCTGCCGGAAAAATATAATCGTTTAACCATGTCATAAGCGGAAGATCATCCGCAAGTCCTCTAAAACATGTCATAGGGGCATGAGTATGGGTATTTATAAGACCTGGCATTATTATGCCTCTTTTGGCGTCAATTATTCTAATCGGCTTATAAGCCGGCATATCTTTTTTACTGCCTGCAAATATTATTTTATCCTCTTTAACGGCTACAACTCCATCTTTAAAAGGGGGTATGGTTTCTTCCATAGCAACGAGTATGCCGTTGCAAATTAGTATGTCTATTATGTTATTATCGCTCATTTATTCCCCTGTTTAAATTTTGATTAAAGTCCGTTGTATAACAAAATATTTTGTTCATTTTCAAGGCTTGCGAAAAATGTGAAAACTCAAGCTACGCTTTCAAACAGTTCACATTTTTTTACGCAAAACTTGCCGAGAATTGTTTCCTCATCGATGAAAGCCGCTACGCAAAAAATTTTGGACATCTCCTTTATAACTACTTCTCTTATATTTTTAAAACCATCCTGTTTTATGAAATTTCTCCTCACTGCACTCATTGACATTACACGGTGAAAAAAATGCTTCATGTCCTGGTCGATCGAAGCGAGAAATCCCTTCCTTATTTCCTTTTAACCCGTCTCCCTTATAATTTTTTTTATTAAGGAAGCAAGAATAACCGCAGTTTTATTTGCTGTTTTTATTATATCTTCAAGCAGCGCGCGGGTTGGGTTATCAGAATTTGCAATGTTTGTAATTGCCGATAATCCGAGTACCGAGACATTAGAATGCACTGCGGCAATAACCTCCTGTATTGTAGATAATCCTACCGCATCCGCTCCTATTATCTTTAAAAATTTAATTTCAGCGGGAGTCTCTAAAGACGGACCCATTAAACCCGCATAAACTCCTTGTTTTATATTGATATTAAGCTGTTGAGATGCTTTTGACGCAATTTTAATCATCTCTTTATTATAAACGGAAGACATATCAGGAAATCTTATGCCGCATTTGTCGTTATTTGGTCCTGTTAAAGGATTTGCTCCCGTAAGATTTATATGATCCGATATTATCATTACATCGCCAGCGCAAAATTTCGGATTAATGCCGCCTGAAGCATTTGTTATTATTAGATTTTCTATTCCGAGCTCCTTTATAACTCTTATAGGAAAGGCTACCTCTTTAGCCGAAAAGCCTTCGTAAAGATGAAGCCTTCCGAAAAGGATAACAAGAGGCAGGTTATCAATGCTTCCGAAGATAAATTCTGCATTATGACTTGGAGTCGTAGATACTGGAAAATAAGGAATATTTTTATAAGATACTCTGCCGTCTATAATTGCGGAGGATGCTATTGCATCTCCAAGCCCTGTTCCTGTAAGAATTGCCGTTTTGGGATTATTTTTTATAAAAGGCTTTAAATAGTCTGCCGCGTTATAAACCTTATCTTCGTATAACAGCATAATTTTCCTTTTGATTTTTCTATAATTTTTATTTTCTCCCCGCGAATTATAATGAGAGGCGGGAGTTTTTTTTATATTTCGCCATTTTAAATTGATTGAAAAAGAATTATAGCAATACAGTTAAAAATATCAAGAAATAACATTTTTATATTTCAAGTTATATTATAAAGATATTGACAAGTTAATATAATTAACTTATAAATATCCGTTTGAAGAAGTAGAAAGCGGGTATAGCTCAGCGGGTAGAGTACAAGCTTCCCAAGCTTGTGGTCACGAGTTCGAATCTCGTTGCCCGCTCTATTTTTTATTAAAAAAGTATAAAGATTAAAAGTTGGAAAACAGCAACTTATCAAAAACGGGTTTAACCCGTTTTTGTATTTTATAAGATTAAGATGAAATACAAGGTTAAAAAGCGTAAAAGAAACAATGCAGGACTTAAAACATTCGAGCTTGCAAAACAGGTTATAGAGCTTGCGGAGCCCGTATGCATTGCCGAAGGGATGGAATTGATTCATGTAGAGTATAAAAATCAATCCGGCAATAAAACGCTTTGTGTATATATAGATAAAGAAGAAGGTGTAAATATTGAGGACTGCGTCTTAATAAGCAGACAACTCGGCAATCTTTTTGATATAAATCTGAATTTGGATCAGTCTTATAATCTGGAAGTATCTTCGCCCGGCAGTAGAAGACCAATATCAAAAGAGTCTGATTTTCAAAAATTTGCAGGAAATTCCATAACTCTTTACACATCCTGCTCAAATGCGGGTAAAAAGAAGATAAAAGGAATATTGGAAGGAATTTCTGAAGGAATCGTTAATATAATAGTAAGCGGAGAGCAAGTTCGCATACCTTTTGAAACGATTTACGGGGCAAGATTCGATAATTTTCGTAAAGGAGACCTTTAAATTATGTTTATAAACGATATCAAACGTGTTATCGAACAGATAAGCAAAGAAAGAGGTATAGATTCCGAATTTTTGATAATGACTTTAAAAGATGCTTTAAAAGCGGCAGCTAAAAAAAAATATGGGATAAATATAGATATAGAGGCAAGTTATAACGAAGAAACAGGAGAACTTGAAATTTTTGAATTTAAAGACGTAGTAGAAGAAGTTGAAGACGATGCCTTACAAATCAGCATAGAGGACGCTTTAAAACTTGATCCAGAATCTAAGATGGGAGACAGTTTAGGCAGAAAAATAGATGCTTCCGAATTAGGAAGAATAGCGGCTCAGTCTGCAAAACAGGTAATAATTCAAAGAATGAAAAATGCTGAAAAAGAGGCGGTTTATTCCGACTTTATCGGACGTAAAGGAGAAATAATCAACGGGATAGTTTTAAGACGGGATAAAGGAGATATAATAGTTAATCTCGGAAAAACTGAAGCGATACTTCCCGTAAAAGAACAGATGCCGAAGGAAATCTATAAAAGAAAAGAACGGATCAGAGCTTATATATTAGATGTGCTTTCCGAAAGCAGAGGGCCTCAAATAATTTTATCAAGGACGCATCCGAATTTTCTTATAGCGCTTTTTAAAGCCGAAACGCCTGAGATAAGCGAAGGAACAATTGAAATAGTAGGGGCCGTAAGAGAGCCGGGAAAACGAGCTAAAATAGCGGTTGCTTCAGATAATCCGGATATAGATCCCGTAGGGTCATGCGTAGGTTTGAGAGGCAGCAGAGTTCAAAACGTAGTTCAAGAGCTTAAAGGAGAAAAAATAGACATTATTAAGTGGAGCTCCAACAGCGTTAAATTTGTATGTAACGCTATGGCTCCTGCCGAAATATTAAGAGTAATAGTAAATGAAGCCTCAAATTCAATGGAAATGATAGTATCGGACGATTCGCTGCCTTTGGCAATAGGCAGAAAAGGGCAGAATATAAAATTAGCTTCTAAGCTTACCGGCTGGAATATAGACGTAAAAAGCGAATCCGTGTATAGCAAAAATCTTAAAGATGGTTATGCTTCTTTAATGGCGCTTGGAAAAGTCGGTTCTCAATTGGCGGATAAATTTACGGAAAAAGGCTTTTTTTCAGCAACTGATATAGTAAGCGCATCTGTTGAAGATATTATGCAGGTTGAAGAAATTTCGGAAGCAGAGGCGGAAGAGATAATTAAAGAGGCGAAAGATTATATTTTGGGTTTAAAATAGTTTTTTGTAGAAAAAAACCCGTCAAAAATTAAAAATGTAATAGGGTGAAAGGGACGATTATGGCAAAGATTAGAGTATATGAACTTGCCAGAAAGCTTAATGTGAGCAACAAAGCTCTAATTGACAAACTTGAAAAATTAAATATTTCCGTTAAGAGTCATATGAGCGTTATAGAGGATAAAGACAAAATATTCGAAAAGATTAAAGGATCTGAATCCGAAGAAGAGCGCGTTAGCGAAACGCGTGTGAAATCTACGATTATTAGACGACGTAAAAAAATCATTAAAACTTCCGATCAGAAGGAAATAGAACAGAAAAAACTGTCCGATACTGCCGTTGATATAAAGCCGGCAGCAGACAGCGGAAGAGAAGATATTGATAGCCAGTCTAATGTTGAAAAAAAACAGGAAGAAGATAAAAAAGAGGATCAAAAGGATAAACCGAGAAAAATAGAGAAGAAGAAAGAGGAAAAACCGGAAGCAAAACCGGCGCAGCTTGCCCGTAAACAGAACAAAAAGAAAAAAAAAGATAGAAATATAGCCGCAAAAATCATAAAACTTCCAGATAAGATAGAAAAAAGCATAGAACCGATACCTGTATTCGACAAAAAAGAGGAAATAACCGATAAACCCGCGTTACAAGAGCTTAAAGAAGTAAATATGTCGGAAAAGGGGGATAAAAAACAGCCTTTTAAAACAAAAGATTTAAAGAAAAACGGGGGAGAAAAAGTCGGCGAACGAAAAAAAGCGGTGGCATCGAAGAAGAAAGGCTTTAAAAAAGAAATCAATTTTAAATGGAAAGAGGTTATAGAAGGGGGCGCTCTTAATGCCGATGTTATACACGGCAAAAAAAGGAAAAAATCGAAAAAACAGAAAGGGCAGAAAACACAAATTACCACCCCTAAGGCAAGCAAACGAAGAATAAAAACAGATGAAACAATCGTTTTATCCGAACTTGGTAAAAGAATGGGTATTAAAGCCAACGAGCTTATTGTAAAATTAATGAGCATGGGCGTAATGGCAACCATAAATCAGACAATAGATTTTGAAACCACCGCGTTAGTAGCCTCCGAATTTGGTTTCGAAGCATACAAAGCGGTTTTTGAAGAAGAAAGTATATTGGAAAAGGTTAAAGACGAGCCTGAAAAAATGCTCAAAAGAGCCCCTATAGTTACAATAATGGGACATATTGATCATGGAAAAACCTCTCTTTTAGACGCAATTCGTAAAACAAAAGTTATAGATACCGAAGCAGGAGGCATTACCCAGCATATAGGAGCATACAGCGTTAAAACCGAAAAAGGAGAAATAACATTTTTAGATACTCCCGGACACGAGGCTTTTACCTCAATGCGCGCAAGAGGAGCAAAAGTTACTGATATAGTAGTGCTGGTAGTAGCCGCAGACGACGGAGTGATGCTGCAGACAATGGAAGCTATTAACCATTCCAAAGCAGCGAACGTGCCGATGATAGTTGCAATAAATAAGATAGATAAACCGAGCGCAGATAAAGAGCGTATAGTAAGAGAGCTTGCCGAGCAAGGATTAATATCCGAAGAATGGGGCGGAGACACCATATTTGTAGATGTATCTGCAAAAAAGAACATAGGAATAGACAACCTTCTTGAAATGATACTTTTACAGGCGGAAATGCTAGAATTAAAAGCAAATCCGGACAAACAGGCATCCGGCTATGTTATAGAAGCAAAGTTAGATATTGGAAAAGGTCCGGTAGCTACAGTATTAGTTCAAGAAGGAACCCTTAAGGCAGGCGACGTAATAGTTTGCGGAATACATTACGGCAAAGTAAGAGCATTAATAAACGACATCGGAAAACAGGTGAATGTCGCAGCCCCTTCAATACCTGTAAAGGTGCTTGGGCTTTCCGGAGTTCCTACATCTGGAGATCAACTAATTTCCGCATCAGACGAGAAAAAAGCAAAACAGGTAAGTTCATACAGAACTCAAAAACAGCGTTTTGTAGAGCTTGCAAAAACCAGTAGAATGAGTCTGGACGCTTTATTTGAAAAAATGCAAAAAGGGGAAACAAAAACCCTTAACCTTATTGTGAAAGCGGACGTTCAGGGATCTATAGAGGCTTTAAAAGAATCCTTAACCCAGCTTTCCATAGATGAAGTGGAAATAAACACAATCCATTCCGCAACAGGAACAATTACGGAATCCGACATATTTCTTGCCGCAGTGTCAAATGCGATCATCGTAGGTTTTAATGTTCGTCCAAGCGGCAATACGGCGGCTATTGCCGAAGAGGAGCGTGTTGATATACGCTATTACAATATAATATACGAAGTTATAAACGACATTAAAAGCGCGATTTTGGGTATGATGAAATCTACGTTCAAAGAAAATGTTGTAGGCAGAGCCGAAGTTCGTAAAGTATTTCATGTGCCTAAAATCGGCAGCATATTCGGCTGCTATATAATAGATGGAAAAATAGAAAGAAATAAAAACGCGCGAGTATTACGAGATGGAGTTATATTATATGACGGCAGCATCTCCTCTTTAAAAAGATATAAAGACGACGTAAAAGAGGTTTTATCTGGCTATGAATGCGGTATAGGCATAGAAAAATATAATGATATAAAAGAAAACGATATAATAGAATCCTATTTTGTAGAAGAGATAAAACCTAATATGCCCTTATGAAGATCTACGACTAAATTTTAGACATAAAAAAGGATAATTATAAAAAATTAAACTAAACAATAAAGGAATTTCTCGCTTCGCTCGACAGGACAGGCTTTTTATTTTGGCAGATGTTTAATATCCCGGCAATTTTTTTGCCGTGTAATGTCAACGAACGCAGTGAGGAGAAATCTTATAAAACAGAATAGTTTCACCAATATAAACTTATGAAAACCCATTTAAGAGCAAATAGAGTGGCGGAGCTGATACAAAGAAAAATCGCCGGAATATTAATAAAAAAAATAAGTGATCCGCGCCTTTGTTCCGCCACCATTACAGCGGTAAAAATGACGGCGGATCTTAAAATTGCAAAAATTTATTTTACAACATCAGAAAACTTTAAAAAAAAAGAGATACTGAAGGCTTTTAATAAAGCTTCTGGTTTTATCAAACGGAATTTGGCAAAACATATTGAAACAAGATATATGCCGGAACTCCGCTTCTATTATGACGAAACCTTTGAATATAGCAGACATATAGAAAAAATATTAAAAAATCTTACACCTGAAACCTATAAAAACGATGACACATAATCTTATTTCCCACTTAAAAAAAGCTCAAAACATACTTATTACATCCCACGCAAAGCCGGACGGAGACGCCATAGGATCATCTATAGCATTAGGGCTTGCTTTAAAACAGCTTAATAAATATGTTACGATATACAACAAAAGTAAAATCAATCAAAAATATTATACAATCCTGCCTTCTTCCGGGCTGATAAAAAAAAACATCGAAAATTATGACAATTACGATACGGCAATATTTCTTGATTGCGGCCGAATAAACATGGCTGGAAATGCAGGAGAAAAAATATCAAAAATAGGAGCGGTAATAAACATAGATCACCATAAAACAAATACAGGATATGGAAATTTTCAATATATTGATCCGAACGCGGCATCTACAACCGAGATGGTTTACAGACTTATTTCCGAAATGAAAACCCCTTTAAATAAAGAGATGGCAGACGCCATATATCTTGGAATTTTAACCGATACAGGCTCTTTTCGATATTCCAATACAAACAAAAAAACTTATGAAATATGCGCAGATCTTATGAAATTTGAGGTTAGTCCGTTTTTGATAGCGCAGGCAGTCTACGGTAGCTATTCCATAAACCGCATAAAACTGCTCAATGTCGCGTTAGATACAATAGAGCTTTTTGAAGACGGGCAAATTGCAATAATGACTCTTACATCAGAGATGCTTAAAAAAACAGGCGCGTCCCATGAAGATACCACAGGACTGTTAGATTATGCGGTAAATATAAAACAGGTTAAAATAGCGGCGTTAATAAAAGAATATTCAATAGAAGCCGAAACCGAAGACAATACATACAAATACAGCGTAAGTTTAAGATCTAACGGGCATATAGACGTATCTGCAATAGCTTCAACCTTTGACGGAGGAGGGCATCCGAGCGCATCCGGTTTTTTAATAAACAGCGAACTTTTAGAATTAAAAACAAAACTTTCAAAGCTGCTCAAATGAGTTTAAAAATAGAAGACGGTGTAATAATAGCCGATAAACCTGCCAAAATCAGTTCGGCATCCTTTTTGGGACGTATAAAAAAATTTTTAAAAGTTAAAAAAGCCGGACATGCAGGAACCCTTGATCCGTTTGCGACAGGCATACTAATATGCTGTTTCGGAAAAGCTACGAAATTATGCCATTTCTTAATATCAGGCAAAAAAAAATATGAAGCGGAAATATGTTTGGGCGTAAAAACCGATACTTATGATATAACAGGAAAAATAATCGAAAAAAATAAACCGCAAAACATCTCGGAAGCAGAAATAAAAAAGGTTATAGATAAATTTACAGGATATATAGAACAGATTCCGCCGGCGTATTCCGCTTTAAAACATAATGGAACCCCGTTATATAAACTTGCAAGAGCCGGAAAATTTATAGTAAAAGCAAAAAGAAAAATTTATATTGAATATATAAAAATAACGGATATAAATATTCCTTATATAAAAATCGAAGTAAGTTGTTCTTCCGGAACATATATAAGGACTCTTGCTTCGGATATAGGCGACGCTTTAGGATTCGGAGGCTGTCTGAGCCAATTAAGAAGAACCTATTGCAGCGGTTTCGATATATCGGAAGCCGTAACTTGTAAACAATTGGAAAAAGATGATATAAAAAAGCATATAATAACGCCTAACGAGGCTTTAAAAAATATACCGCAGTTTAAAGCGGATTTAAAACTTTGCGAAAAAATATCTTACGGAAAAAAAATTATAGCCGAAGATATACAACTATCCGATAATACCGATACATCGGATCAAAACATATTGAAAATTGTCAACCCGCAAAACCGGCTTATAGCAATACTCGGTTTCACGGATAAAAAAGATTATAAATATTATTATGTGTTTAATTAAAAAATCAAGGAGGTAAAAAAGTGGCGTTAACTGCAACAGATAAATCCGGAGTAATCGGACAGTTCCGTCTTCATGATACGGATACAGGCTCTCCGGAAGTTCAAGTGGCTCTTCTTACAAATAGAATAACATATCTTACCGAGCATTTGAAAATTCATAAAAAGGATCATCATTCAAGACGCGGGCTTCTGATGATGGTAGGAAGACGAAGAAGACTTTTAAATTATGTAAAAAATAAAGACGTAAACAGATACAGAAAATTAATCGAAGCTGTAGGAATAAGAAAATAATATATAAAAAAACAATTTGTTACGATTGAGGCAATGCCTCCAATATTAAAAATATGCGGTTCTTTTAACCGAATATTTTTAATAAGGAATATCCGACAAAAAGGAGAAAAATGGAATATGTGGTAAAAGCCGAAATAGGCGGCAAAACTTTAAGTATAAAAACAGGAAAACTTGCAAAACAGGCCTCGGGATCCGCTTTGGTAACTTATGGAGATACCGCGGTGTTAGTATGCGCGACATCAGCCGCCGAACCGCAGGATGTAAATTTTTTACCGCTTTCGGTAGAATATCAGGAAAAAATCTATGCTGCGGGAAGAATACCCGGAAACTATTTTAGACGAGAAATAGGCAGACCAAGCGAAAAGGAAACCCTTACGGCGCGTCTTATAGACCGTCCTTTACGCCCCCTGTTTGCGGAAAAATATAACTATGAAACCCAAGTAATAGCGACGGTTTTATCTATGGATAAAGAAAACGAGCCGGATATACTCGCTATGATAGGAGCATCCGCCGCGCTTACAATATCCGACATCCCTTTTGCAGGACCTATAGCATGCGTAAGAATCTGCAGAATAAACAACGAATTTGTAATCAACCCTACAATCGAACAAGTAGCGGCAAGCGATATGGAAATAGTAGCGGCTGGTTCGGAATCGGGAATAGTAATGGTTGAAGGAAACGCCATGCTATCAAGCGAAGAGGACATTTTAAAAGCTATATTCTACGGGCATGAGGCAATGCAGCCTATAATAAAAATTCAAAAAGAGCTCCAAGATGCCGTAGGCATAGAAAAAAGAATATTTTCGCCGCCTTTAAAAGACGAACAAATTATAAAAAATATTGAAGAAAAATATTATGAGGAAATTCGTCAAACATTACTTACGGAAGGCAAAACCAATAGAAATAAAGCGTTATCCGCATTAAAAGAGAAAATATACCTTTCTTTCGGCGAAGAATATACGGAGCGTAAAAAAGAAATATCCGAGGCGTTTAGCGATATAAAGAAAAAAATATCAAGAGACTTTATATTAAAAGAAGGAATGCGTATAGATAAAAGAAAATTCGACGAAATACGCTCCATTTCCTGCGAAACAGGCATTTTACCCAGACCGCACGGAAGCGCTCTTTTTACCAGAGGCGAAACACAAGTATTAGGGGTAATGACATTAGGCTCCGGTCAGGACGGGCAGAGAATAGAAACCTTAAGCGGGGACGAAGTAAGAAAATTTATGCTTCATTATAATTTTCCGCCTTTTTCGGTAGGAGAAGTCAAAAGACCCGGAGGCCCCAGCAGACGCGACATAGGACACGGCAGACTTGCGGGAAAAGCTTTGGAAAAAATAATACCGAATAAAGAAGATTTCGATTATATCATAAGATTAGTATCCGAAGTTTTAGAATCAAACGGCTCTTCTTCTATGGCAACAGTATGCGCAGGATCCCTTGCTTTAATGGACGGAGGCGTTCCTATAAAAGCGCCGGTGGCAGGAATTGCAATGGGGCTTATAGCGGGAGAAGACAAAACAGTAATATTATCCGATATTCTGGGAGATGAAGATCATACCGGAGATATGGATTTTAAAGTAGCGGGAACAAGCGAGGGAATAACAGCCATTCAGATGGATATAAAAATAAGCGAAATATCCGAAACAATCCTAAAAGAGGCGCTTGAACAGGCAAGAAAAGGCAGAATTTTCATCTTAAACAAAATGCTTGAAACTTTAAACAAACCGAGAAAAGAAGTCTCCTCTTATGCTCCGGCTATAACTACGGTAAAAATACATCCTGATAAAATCAGAGTCGTAATAGGTCCCGGAGGCAAAGTAATAAAATCAATACAAGACGAAACTTCAACCAAAATTGAAATAGAAGATACCGGTTTGATAAAAATAGCCGCGACATCCGCTTCGGAAGCCGAAGCCGCAAAAGTTCTTATACTATTCCATACTCAGACGGCGGAAGAAGGAAAAATATATGAAGGAGAAGTTGTAAAAATAACCGACTTCGGCGCGTTTGTAAGAATACTTCCTAATACGGACGGACTTGTGCATATATCTCAGCTTGCGGAATATCATGTGAAAAAGGTAACCGATATAGTAAAAGAAGGCGAAATCATAAAAGTAAAAGTATTGGAAACCGATAGAAACGGAAAAATAAGA
This sequence comes from Deltaproteobacteria bacterium, assembly GCA_019306065.1. Taxonomy (GTDB): domain Bacteria; phylum Desulfobacterota; class Desulfobacteria; order Desulfobacterales; family JAFDMD01; genus JAFDMD01. The sequence goes on along the minus strand of JAFDMF010000011.1, from coordinate 51,179 downwards.
TTAAGCCTTAAAGCCGCTATTGCAGATGAAAAAAATATGCAAAAAGAGGATACAAATGACGGTAAAGCAGACGAATAAAATAATTATTTACGGAAAATCCTCCTGACCTTTTACACAATCGGCTCGTGAAGTTTTTGAATCCGCAGGAAAAAAATATGAGTTTTTCGACGTATCGTCAGACGCCGAAAAATTTAATTTGATGCTTGCGCTTACAGACGGGAAAAAAGAATACCGGTTATAATCGAAAACGGTAAAACAATATTCGGCTTTAAAGGAAAAACCTGAAGAGTATAACGGCGTTCGTTAGGTATAACGAAATTTTCAAATCAAGATATATAAAAAGGGTTGTCCCCTTTTTATATATCTTAAACAAAGCCTCTTATGTATTAATAATAACGCCTGATTCTTCGGTTTTCTCCGCTTTATATAGAAAGTCAATTTTAATCGGAAAAGAGCATGAGAAACGAAAGAAAAACCGAAACAATTGTAAGAGAACACTTTTTAAAATTTTCGGATAAAATCTACATAGAAGAGCAGCGTTCCGATAATCCGAAAATTGATAAGCTATTGAAATTCGCTTCAAAAAAAGGAGCGGGCAAAGGCTACCCCGATTTTATCATTACCTATAAAACCAATCCCGATTTTTTAATACTTATCGAATGTAAGGCGGACATTTTAAAGCATCAAAGCAAAGATAACAATAAATACTCGGAATTTGCGGTTGACGGCGCGCTTTTATACGCTTCCTACCTATCAAAAAATTTTGACGTTTTGGCGCTTGGAGTTAGCGGAGAAACCGAAGAAACTTTAAAAGTCTCTCATTTTTTATATTTAAAAAACGAAAAAAAAGCGGTTCCTGTTTTCGGAGATAAATTTTTAGGCGTTCAAGATTATCTTAACGGATATTTAAAAAGCCCCGAAAAATTTAGGCAAGATTATAATTCGCTTTTGGATTTTACAAAAAAATTAAATGAAAAATTACATTTTTATAAAATTCGAGAAAGCGAAAGAAGCCTGTTAATCAGCTCCATCCTAATAGCTTTGGAAAATCCGGCTTTTAAAAAATCTTACCCTCTTTATAAAAAACCGGAAGAGCTTGCCTCGCATCTTATTCAAACCGTTTCCGACGAATTGAAAAACGCAAACATAACAGGCGCAAGACTTACAAATTTAAATACTCAATTCAGCTTTATTAAAACCGATACTTCGTTGTCAAAAAAGGATAAGGTTTTAAAGCAGATTATTGACGATATTGACGAAAATATAAACGCATTTATTAAAACCCACAAATATTTCGACGTATTAGGTCAGCTTTACGTTGAATTTTTAAGATATGCAAACAGCGATAAAGGGCTTGGAATCGTTTTAACCCCTCCGCATATTACAGAATTTTTTGCAGATTTGGCGCAGGTAAATAAAGATTCGATTGCTTATGACAACTGCGCCGGAACCGGCGGTTTTTTAATCGGCGCTATGAAAAAAATGATCGAAGACGCAAAAGGAGACGAAGCAAAAATTGAAGAAATAAAGGTAAACCGGCTTATAGGGACGGAATATCAGTCTCATATTTTTGCTTTGGCGGTTTCCAACATGTATATTCATCAGGACGGAAAAACAAATATAATAAATGGAGACTGTTTTGATAAAGAAGTTATAGAAAAGGTAAAAAATAGAAAACCTACAGTAGGATTTTTAAATCCTCCATACAAGTCAAACAAAAAAACGGATACGGACGAACTGGAGTTTATCTTAAATAATCTTGAATGTTTAACCTATGGCGGAACCTGCGTTGCAATCGTTCCTATGCAAAGCGCTTTGTCTCAATCCGGCAAAGTTTTTGAATTAAAAAAAAGACTGTTAGAAAAACATACTTTAGAGGCGGTTTTATCTATGCCGGACGAATTGTTTCATAATTCAAACGTAAATGTAGTCTCCTGTATTATGGTTTTTACCGCTCATAAACCTCATTCAAAGAATAAGGAGACCTATTTCGGCTATTATAAGGAGGACGGATTTGTAAAAAGAAAGAATAAAGGAAGAATTGACGCTTACGGAAAATGGAATGATATAAAAGAAAAATGGAACTTAAATTTTATCAACAGAAAAGAGGAACCCGGGTTGAGCGTTAATCAAATAGTTTCCGCAGATATGGAATGGGCGGCGGAGGCTTATATGGAAACCGATTATTCTAATTTAAAGCCGTCTGATTTTGAGGATACTATTCTTAATTATGTAATATTTTTGCATAGCAACAGACTTTTAGATAGAAAACGGGAACAAGAGAATGAGTAGATTAGTAAAAATATCCGATCTGTTTAACATAAGATATGGAAATAGTTTGGAACTTATTAGTTTAACTCAATGTAAAAGCTCCGATAAAAACTCCGTTCCTTTTGTTTCTCGCACCGAAAAAAATAACGGCGTTTCCGCTTATGTAGAAAAAGAACCGTATATTGAAACAAATCCGGCGCATTCCTTATCGGTTGCCGTAGGAGGTTCGGTTTTATCGACATTTTATCAGCTCTTTTCGTTTTATACCGGTTTTCATGTATTAGTTCTTACCCCGAAAAAAGAGACGAGCGAAACAGAGATGCTTTTTTATGCGAAATGTATAAACGCAAATAAATACAAATATAATTACGGAAGACAGGCCAACAAAACATTAAGAAACATATTTGTTCCGGATAGCATGCCAAAACGATTATCCAATCATTTTTTTGCTTATTATAAAAAAGTTTTAAACGATATTTCCAAAGAATCTCTGATTGATAGAAAAATCGAATTGGAGGTTGAAAAATGGAAGCATTTTATTATCGGCGAATTATTTGATTTAAAAAAGGCAAATCCTGTTCATGCAGTTTCGTTAGAAGATATAGAAAACGGAAGTATGCCTTATATTACAAGAACAAATTTTAATAATGGCGCCGAAAAATTTATAACGGATAATAATCAATTCGATGAAAATTTAAATCAAAAAAATTGTATCTCTATAGGCGGCGAAAGTTCGGCTGCTTTTTATCAATTCCAAAAATTTATAGCGGGAAATAATATTACTCTTTTGTATAATAAAAATTTGAATAGATATAACACATTATTTTTAAACACAATTTTAACTAAAAATTTACAAAAAAAATTTAATTATGGCAGAGGCGCGACAAAAAAAAGGCTTGGCGAATTAAAAATCAAATTACCCGCCAAAGATAATCGACCAGACTGGAATTTTATGGAAAACCATATAAAATCTTTACCTTATTCGTCTAATTTATAATTAAAACGTTTTGTTATGAATATATCAAAAATACTTTTTTACAATATAGGGCGGTTTTTAATAGAGTAAACATTAATAATAAGCAGGATTCTTTAATTTGGAAAATTTTAAAATAGATATAGCTTTTAAAAGGGCTGTGGGCTAATATTAAACAAACGAAAATGGAAAACGAAAATGAAAAATTCAAAATTCGAGAAACAGTATGTAATAAATAATTTAAGAAATGACGAATCTTGGCGGATGTTTAAAATAATAGGGGAGTTTACAGATGGAATCGAAGCTTTGCACGATTTAGGTCCGGCGGTAAGCATATTCGGCTCCGCAAGAACAAAAAAAGGTGCTCCTTTTTATAAAAAAGCGGAAGAGATTGCATATCTTTTCGCCAAAAACAAATTTGCCGTTATAACCGGAGGCGGAGGCGGAATAATGGAAGCCGCAAATAAGGGAGCGTCAGATGCAAAAGGCGCATCCGTCGGGCTTAATATACTTCTGCCTTTTGAAGAAATTTCGAACAAATATTCCAATATAAAAATAGATTTCAAGTATTTTTTTATAAGAAAAGTAATGTTTATAAAATATGCTATGGCTTATATTATTATGCCGGGGGGATTAGGAACAATGGATGAACTGTTTGAAGCGGTTACTTTAATCCAAACCCAAAGAATTAAACCGTTTCCGGTAATATTGGTGGGAACCGAATATTGGAAAGGGCTTGTAGAATGGATGCAAGACCAGATGCTTTCTTGCGGAAATGTTGTGGTAAAAGATATAGAAAATTTTAAAATTATGGATGATCCGGAACAGATTGTAAAAACAATAAAGGATATAGTAATAGTATAACTCGAATAATAGATAAGGGCGATACATCGCCCTTATCTATTACCAATTAGTCAGAGCCCCCTGCCCGGTAGCCTCTAAAACTCCCCTCCATAATCTTCCTTCAGTATTTACGCTTTTACGTTTTCCAACGGATGCCTCCATAGGCAGATGCACAAAACAGTTATTCCAATGCCCTATTATAAGCTTTGTTTTTCCAGCCATACCTGCATGAACCGCTTCTCTGCCTAAAAAACTGCAAAAAACTCTATCGTTTGCATTTGCAGGAACGCTTCTTATCATGTAACTGGGATCAATATACTTCATAGCTATATTAATATTTTTATCTTTAAAATATTGCGTTATTTTATCTTTTAAAAAACTGCCTATATCATAAAGTTTAATATTGCCGGAAGCGTCGTATTTTTTTTGGTTTTTGCCGAAGAATTTTTGCCCCGCTCCTTCCGCTACAACTATGACGGCATGTTTTCTGCTCGAAAGTCTATTTTCAAGAGCCTTTAATAAGCCGCGTTCCCCTTCCAAATCAAAGTCGGCTTCGGGAATAAGAACAAAATTAACATCCTGCTGGGCAAGGGCGGAGTTTACCGCTATAAATCCGGAATATCTGCCCATAAGTTTTATAAGTCCTATTCCGTCAGGATATCCTATGGCTTCGGTATGAGCGCTTCTTATTGCAGAGGTTGCTATTTCAACCGCAGTATCGAATCCGAAAGATTTTGACACTAAAAATATATCATTGTCTATGGTTTTCGGAATTCCTACAACGCTTATATTAAGCCCTCTTTTAATAATAGCGTCCGCAATATTTAAAGCGGCTTGTAATGTACCGTCTCCGCCTATCATAAATAGGATTCCGACATTCATTCTTTCCAAAGAGTCTACTATTTTTTCAATATCCTGAGGTCCTCTTGAAGAGCCGAGTATGGAGCCGCCCCGAGTTAAAATGTCTACTACCGCAGAAGGACCGAGTTGGATAAAATCGTGTCCGTATTCCGGAATAAATCCTTGAAGCCCGTATTTTATGCCGTAAATATTACGAACTCCGTATCCGAAATATAGGCTAAAAACTATAGAGCGGATTATATCGTTTATACCCGGGCATAATCCGCCGCAGGTAATCAGAGCGCATCTTAGCTTGCTTGGGTCGAAAAATATTTTTTCTCTGGGTCCTGCAGCTTCAAAAGAGAGCGGAGCGAAGCCGCTTTTAATAACTTCGGTAAAATCGTCCGATATAACGCTGATTAAAACCCGTTTTGTATCAGGTATAAAATTGCGGCTTTTCGGATCATTTACCAGAGACTTCATAGGCGAATTTATTTTTGGGATTCCCAAAGTGGGAACGTTAGTATCTATGTTATACGGAATAGTCATTAACAGAATTTCCTTTATTTAAATTTCGGCGCATAACTTCGGATTTTGTCCGTTTGCGGTATTGAAAAATTTTTTTCGTCTTCCAAACGAACAATTTTTTTTGTTATCCAACGAAATTAATCATTATTTTTTGTGATTATTTTTCGATGATAGTTATTTTTTCTATAGATATTTAGTCTCTGGGGGCGCCGTTTAAATCGGCAAATTCAATAATTTCGTAGGTTTGGGTTTCGCTGCGCTCAACCCAATAATAAAGGCTATGTTAAAGATAAAGGAAATTGATATTGCCAAAGCAAGTAATATTCTCCTTTTTTGGCAAGCAAGTTTTGATGTGTTCCTTCTTCTACGGTTTCGCCTTGTTTTAAAACTATAATTTTATCGGAGTTCATAACCGTACTTAAACGATGAGCTATTATTATAACCGTTTTATTCTGTTTTTTTAAGGAGAATATCGCTTTTTGAATCGATTTTTCCGCAGCGGAATCCAATGACGATGTAGCTTCGTCTAATATTAGTATTTCCGGATTTTTATAAAAGGCTCTGGCAATTGCAAGTCTCTGGCTTTCTCCTCCTGAAAGATTTGCGCCTCTTTCGCCCAAATATGTTTGAAATCCGTTAGGCAGGTTTTCTATAAAGTTTTTAATGCCTATGTCGTCGCATACGGATATAATTTTTTCCATATTCGGTTCAAAATCTCCCAATGCAATGTTTTCTATTACGCTGCCTGCAAATATATCTATTTTTTGAGGCACTACGCTTATAATGTTTCGGATATTTTCATTTTTAATATCTTTAATATCATATTTTCCTATTTTTATGTATCCGTTATTAATAAGGTATATTTTCTGCAGCAAAGAGATTAAGGTTGTTTTGCCGGAGCCGCTCTCGCCTACAATGCCTGTTACTTTCCCTTTTTGTATTGTTAAATTTAGGTTTTTAAAAACTTCTACTCTGGTTCCGTAACGAAAGGAGACGTTATTAAAATGAATATCTTCTATCATCTCTTTTGTAAGGTCTATTGAGCCTTGAGCTTGTTCTCTTTCCAAATCCATTATTTCAAAAAGACGATCTGCTGCAATAAGGGCGTCCTGTATTGTTCTGTTTACATTGATAAGGCTACTTACGGGTTCGGTAAAATAGCCTATTAAAGCATAACAAGACATTAGTTCGCCGGGGGTTATTTGATTATCTAATGCAAAGTAGGTTCCTATCCATAATAAAATGATTGTAAAAAGAGAGGATACAAAAGAGGATGCGCTTCCCGCAAATATTGAATTTATTCCAGATTTATATATTGATTTAAGAAGTTTTACAAAGCGGGTTTCGGTTTTTATGTTGGAATACCATTCAAGCCCGAATCTTTTTACCGTAGCTACGGAGTTTAAAGATTCCACAAGCTGAGTTTCTACGTCCGCTGCGTTTTCCATTATTTTTCTTTGATATTTTTTGTTTATTTTATTTACAATATAATAAACCGCCGCATAAAGTGGTACGGATATAAGCATTATTAGGGCTATTTTCCAAGAATAAACAAACAGTAAAGCAAATGAGAATATTACTATAAAAATATCAACAACCATATCTATAGCAACCTCGTTTATAAAAGAGCGTATTTTTATAGCGTCGTTTAAACGGGAAACTATTTCTCCTATTCTCATTGTATCGAAAAATCTTTGAGGAAGGGTTAACAGATGTTTATAATATCCCAAAATAAGCTTAACGTCTATTTTTTGACCTGTCCGCAATACAAAGAGGTTTCTTGCAAAACCTATAAAGATGCGGAGAAGAAGAATAGCTATCATTAGAACGCTCATAAGGTTAAGCAGGTTTTTATTGCCGTCCACTATTACATAGTCAACTATTTTTTGAACATAAATAGCGGTTGAAAGTCCGAGTATGGTAGTAATAACGGCTCCGAATAGGGCTTCTGTCATAACCGTTTTATGGGGCTTAATAAGGTCCCAAAATCTTTTGAAAGCCGAAGTTGTGTTATCTCCTTGTTCAAATTCTTCGGAAGGCGCTAAAAGAATTATAACGCCTGTCCATTCTTTTTTAAATTCTTCATGGGTTTTTTTATAAAAAGTTCCGTCGCTCGGATCCATAATAATTATATGATTGGGCGTAGTTTCGTAAATAACTACAAAATGATGCAAGACTTCTTTAACCACAACATGGGCTATTGCAGGTTTGGGTATTTTAAAAAGGCTTTCAAAGGGTCCTTTTACCCCTTTTGCCATAAAGCCGAGTTTTTCCGCGGCTTCTATCATTCCCAAAACATTTGTTCCTTTTTTATCGGTGGATGCATATTGTCTGATTCGAGATATCGGCATTTTATAGCCGTAATGAGCGGCTATTGAAGCAAGGCATGCAGCTCCGCAGTCCGTAATATCGTGCTGTTTGAATTTTAAGGATTTTTTTAGCATTATTATTCGCTTTTTTGTAAAGGATTTATCCAGTCATCAACTTTATCGTATAATAATTGGAACAGGCTTCTTTTTGCTATTAAAAAACGGGTTCTAATGGTCATTCCTTTTTTTAAATATCTTTTATATCCGTTTTTAAGCTGTAAATAGTTTTTATTTAATTTGCATTTTACTCTAAAAAAGGGTTGGTTATCTATGGGATAAAAGTCGTCCGAAATTTTTATTACTTCCCCTTTAATAAGCCCCCATTGATTGTAATTAAAAGCGTCAACCTGAATGTTTGCTTTTGTTCCTATGTTTATAAGCCCTATATCTTGAGGAGACATATAAACTTCGGCTATTATATCGCTGCTTGGGGAAATAACCGCTATAAGCTGCCCTGCTTGTATGTATCCGCCGGCGGTTATGCCGGAAAACTGCTCTATTGTTCCGGATACGGGAGATTTAATAACAGAAAATTCCTTTTCTTTTTCGGTCTGTTTTTTTTTGGTTTTTAACTCGTTTAGTTTTAACCTGCCAGCCAATAGTTCTTTATTCCATTTTGCATTCTGATTTTCTATTAGCATTTTATATTGAAATTGCAGTTTTGACAGTTCCAGATCCTTTTGTTCCAATTCGCTTAAGCTTGCCAATTTATCTTTATTTAAGGTTTTATATCTGTTTAATTCTTTTTTTGCTTTTGTTTGATTATAAAAATTTTCTTTAAGCTGATTTTTAAAATAAAGGTATTCGTTTTTATAATGCAGGTTTTTAAAATCGGAAGTTTTTATTAGCTGTTCGGATAGATTTGATAAATCGGAATTTAATAATAGTTCCAGATCATAAATTGAATTTTTTTCTTCTTTTTCTTGGTAATTAATAAGTTGCAATTCTTTATTTAAAACGGAATTATCAAGAATAAGCAAGGGTTGATTTTTTTTTATTGTTTGGTTTTCTTTAACAAAAACCTCGTTTATTATTCCTGTTGCCAATGACTTTATTTCGTTTTTTTCTATAACCGGGCGTATTATGCCGTTGCTTTGAATTGAAATCGTAACTTTTAAAATAGGCAGAAGTATAAGCATTATGATTATTGATAAAATAAATAAGGAATAGATTATATGACCTTTTGCGGCATCCGGAGCAAGTATTTGTTCCGAAGTATTGTTTATTATATCGTGTGGGTATATGGAGTTTTGCATTATTTGTAAGTATTAACCTTTTGCAATATATCCCAAAAGGAAGCCTATAAGAAATCCTACCATAATTAAAATTATAATTACTACCCAGTTGATTTGAGAGACTACCAATTTATTTTTGATTATTGTTGTAAGAAATATTACTAAAGACGCTAAACTAGTAAAAACTATTATTAATAATGCTTTATTAGCCATAATTACAACCTCTTATTTCTATTGAATTAAAAAAGATAGTTTAAAATCCTCATTTTTGATAACATCTATTATATAGTCTTAAAAGAAACAAGCTGGTTTTATTTAGGTAGCCCTTGTTATCATAGGGCTACCTAAATAATTAATCAGTTAACGACGATGATTCCACCAATAACCGATAACATAGCCAACTCCAAAAGCCCCCATTCCTAAACCTAACGCAGTAACAAAAACAATACCACCATCGAATTCACTCATTTCAGTAGCATCCATTTCCATAACTTCATATTTTGTAATATCCAAATTTTTTATTTAGCGTAATTAATTATTTTGTTTCTGTTTAATCAAATCCTCATATATTGCCTGACTCTGTTTTTCAAAGCTTTTTGATATGCTTCTTCCTTTTTCAAGAATCTCTAACGCTTGATTTAAGTCTCCCGCTTCACAAAGGGTTACGGCAAGGTCATGATACGGATCCATAAAATCTTTTTCTGCAAATTCAATAGATTTTTTTAGGGTTTCTACGCCTTCTTTTGTTTTGCCGAGTTTTGCCAAAGCAAGCCCCAGTCCTTTTAAGGAATAAGGGTTGTTATGGGATATTTTAAGGGCTTTTTTATTTGTTTCCATACAACGTTTGTAATCTTTAAACTGAAAATATACATATCCGAGCATATTTAAAATATTGACGTCCGAAGGGGATATTTCAAGGGCTTTTAAGAGGCATATTTCCGCAACTTCATTTAGATTTAAAGATATTGATTTTTCCGCCCGCGCCATTAGGGTTTTAATATCTTTTATATTGTTTATTTTCGGGATTAATTTTTCTATTGAAGATTTATATGCGCAGTAATTATTTTCGGTTAAGGTGTTTCCGGTAAACCGTTTATGAGATGTGCATCCGCCAAGGCATTTTTCGGCGTATCTGCATTTTTTACAAAAGCCTGTAAGTTTTTCTATGCTTAACTCTCTGTTCCAAGCAAAAGCGCCCGGTCTTGTCCATAACTCTTTTAAGGGGGTTTCGCGTATGCTGCCTTCTATAAAATTTCTATCCCGAAGCGACGTGCAGCCGGTAATTTCTCCGTTATGAAGAATTCCTATTACGCTTTTTCCTGCCCCGCATCCCTGCCATACGGTACCTTCGCCGTATATGCTTCCTGCTATTGCCGTAATTTTTTTGGTATAATAGCCTATATCGTCCGCAAGGGCTATTCTAATGGTTTTTTCCTGCATAACTTCATAAGCAAAATCAATAATTTCTTCCATCTGATCCGGAGTAATTACGTTATGGCTGTTTTTTTTAAGGTTTCCCATAGGCGTTCCAATTTGAAGCTGCCACTGAGAAACGCCTTTGTTTATAAGTATTTCTTTTATTTCCGGCAATAAAGGCAGATTATGTTTCATTATGGTGGTAACTATTGAAGATGTAAAACCTCTTTTTTTCATTATTTCAAGAGCGTTCATTACTCTGTTAAAAGAGCCTTCTTTTCGGATGGAATCGTGTATTTCTTTGTTGCCGTCTAAACTTATGGCAATTGTTCCAATGCCTGCGGCAGATGCCATGTTTATAATATTATCGTCTATAAACCAGCCGTTGGATATTATATTGGTAATAATGTCGTGTTCGGTTAATCTTTTTGCAATTTTATGCCAGTCCGGACGGGTAAAAGGCTCGCCGCCGGAAAGGGTTATAAGTTTTAAGCCTAATTCGGCAAGGTTGTCGCATAATTTTAACGCTTCTTCGGGGGTTAGTTCGTCCGGTTGTTTTACGGAGCATTCGGAGCCGCAATGTCCGCAGCGCATATTGCAAGCCATAGTTATTTCCCATACGGAGCTTATCGGCGTATATTCCATTATGTTGTTCCTTATTTCTTGTTACATAAAGGTATTCTTATCTATAATAATTTAAAAAGTAGCATTTCGGATGCCATATAAAAGGTATGGCATCCGAAATGGGTGGTTTAGTATTTGAAAAATATTCCATACATTAATTTAATCGGAATAAACAGGAGCGTTCTAAATAGAATAAGGAAGAAATACTCCATACATCATTATCGGCCAATATCCGCCGTTAATATCTTTCATCATACTTTCATCAAGAGCTTCGAGATCATTATCGGTAAGCTCCTCTTCAACAATATCTTGTTTTTCTTCTTTCATTGTTTAATCGCCTCCTTTTGTTAAATTTGGATTTATAACAATTTTAACATTATATTAATAATTATTTTATTTAATAGTTAAATTTTAATACGCATTGTTAGATACTAAAATTAAAGCTGCTGTTAACATAAGAGCTATCAAAATGCCGCCATCGGTTTCTTTCATTGCATCAGAGGTTAATTCTTCCATGCCATAATTATTAACCATAAGTTTTTCCATTTTATTACCTCCAAGTAATTTTTTAAAAAAGTTTATTAAAATAAAATTATAAAAAGATGTTTAAAAGTCCGTTACAAATTGTTAGCGGTTCAGATAATTAAGGGATTTCTCCTCGCTGCGCTTGTCGAAATGACAAGCAAAAATAACATTTATCAACAGAACACAAAAAAAATAAAAAGCCTGTCTTGTCGAGCAAAGCGAGAAATTCCTTTATTGTTTCCTCTACCTTTTTATAATCATTTTTTTTTGCGATTATATTTTTTTAATTAAAGTAAAATTAAAAATAACGGATGCCCCGCTACATTCAGGGCATCCGAGTTAAGTATTTTATTTATATACAGTTGCCGTTTTTATTTCCGTTAAAATAGGAAAAATGCCATACATGGCAATAATTCCGTATTTCATAGCATAAGCAAGGCTTTTACCGCCGGAAATGTCTCGCAGCATACTATCGTCCAAAGCTTCGAGATCATTATCGGTAAGCTCCGCTTCAACAATATTTTGTTTTTCTTCTTTCATTGTTCAATCGCCTCCTTATTTGTTATCTGATTTGTTTATGTTAGCGGGCACTATCTCGTAAGCAGGTATATCACCAGTGCCGCCAGTATTATACAACAAATGCCGCCGTTGGTTTTTTGCATTTCGGCAGTATCCATTTCCATAACGCCGTATTGTTCAATATTTAATGTGTCCATATTATTACCTCCAAGTAATTTTTAAAAAAGTTTTTTAAAATAAAATTATAAAAAGATGTTTAAAAGTCCGTTACAATCATAAGCGCCACCTCCTTTAATTTACAAAAGGAATTGTAGTTAATTCTTCAATGCCTATAGAATCATAATTTTGTTTGTTTAAAATAAGGCTTCCTGTTTCAAAACGAAGATATGCCAACGCTTTGTTTAGTTTAAGTTCCGAAGATATTACTTTAAGCGCTGAATTTATTAATTTATCTTCTATGGAGATTAAATCGAATATGGTAGAGATTCCCATAATAAGTTTATTTTCTTCGTTTTTTACGGCTTTTTTATAAAATAGAACCGCTTTTTCGGATTTGATAAGAGATAGCTTGCCGTTGTTAAGATCGGATAATGCGGTAATGACGTTAGAGCATATATTTCTTTCAAGTTCTTTTTTTGAAATTATGCTTTGATTATATGCAGCTTTTTTTTGAGACAATATTCCTTTTGCAATGTTATTTGCAACCGGAATTTCATAATTTAAAAGAGCGGAATAGTTTAGCCCTGCAACATTATTTTGCAAAGCGGAGAGGGTATCTGCATAATTGCCGTTTTCGCTTAGCCCTTCGTATCCGGCGTTAAGTTTTAAATCTATCTGCGGCAAAAGGTTGTTTTTTGAAGCTTCGAATAGAATTTTGTCCGCTTCCTCCTGTTTTTTTGCAGATAAAAAATCGGCTCGGTTTTGTAATGCCTGTTTTATAATTTTTTCAAATATTTTATCGTAGTCTATCATGTTGTTTTTTTGCGGAATAGAAAAATTATCGGACGGCAAAGGCAGTTGTTTGATTTTTTCAAAAGAAATGCCAAGCGCTATTCCTAATTTCTGTTTTGCTTCAAAAAAGGATTGTTCGGCATTTATTCTATCGGCTGTTTTATCTTCCGAATTAGCCGCTATTTGCTCAAGATCGGATCCGGGACTTTTATCTGCGGCAATAAGTTTTTGGGTATTTACAACTAACCGCTTTGCATTTTTTTCCGCCTCTTTTCTTTTTTTAAGTATTTTATAACTTGCAAGATATTCCCAGTAAGTGGAAACGGTATTTAGAATATATTCGGATGTTTTATGACGCAGCTGCAAAACAGAAGCCTCATACTCTTTTTTGGCGGCGGTTTCTGTTGCGGTTGTAACTTTTTTTCCTTTTCCTTTTAATAAAGGAACCGTTATTGTAAAGTTAATACGCCCGATGTTTGTAGGCTCGTATTGATTAATGGGAGATGTGGAAGAATTTGTATAAGTAACGTCTAATTGAGGCTCTATTTTAACGCCGCCGCGAAGTTTTTTATTTAAATTTACTCCGTAGGTTGTAGTATCGGTTTTTAATTTTTCTATAATTCCTTTTATTTTTTCGCTTGCAGGATAAGTTAATTCTTTGTGTTCCGCGCCGATAAAAGCGCTTACGGCTGTATCAAATTCGCCTTTTGCGGTTTGTAAAGCCCCTTTTTTTATTTCGACTTCTTGTTCTTGAATTTTTATATTAGGCTGGTTTTTAATTGTTAAGCGAACGGCATCTATAAGGGATATGTTGTTTTGCGCAGGTTCGGCAGCCGAACATATATTGCAAAAAAAGAATAGTAATAACAGGCTAAAATATTTGAGTAGGAACTTTTTCAACATTTTGCTCCTCGCTTTTTAGACAAAGAATTTCTTAAAGAATATCTTATTCTTGTTTTTAATGTCAAGAAAAACTTAAAAACCGATTCTTTTTTTCTCTTACCCTTTGTTACTCCTAATTATAACTATTTTTTGTAATTAAATCTTTTAGTCTTAATTATGTAAATCACGGTTCGGAAATTAAGCAATTTCTCCTTGCTTCGCTCGTTGAAATGACAGGTAAAATAAGGAGCTTATCATAGTAATCTTTCAATCCGACAACTTGTCGGGTAAAAATCTATTTTTGCCTGTAAATATAAAAAAATCGCCTTTTTTACCCATCCAAGCTATGCTTATATTATAAGATAAAGCCGTGTTGACCGCTTTTGAAGTAGGTTTGCCTTGTCCTATTATAATAGGAATACTTGCTCTTTTTGCTTTGGTTATCATCTCGTAATTAATTCTGCACGAGACAGCCGCAATAGGCGCTTTGTTAAGATTTTTTTCCATGAAAACTTTGCCTATTGCTTTATCAAAGGCGTTATGGCGTCCTACATCTTCTGCAAAAGCGATTGAATTAAGCTTATAATCAAAAAGCATTGCTGCATGAGCGCTTCCTGTTTTATTATGAAGCATCTGAGAATTGCGAAGCTTTATAACGCATTCTTTGGCGTTTTTTATACTGATTTTAAAATCTGTTTTAACATTTAAAGGATTATATTCTTTTTTATCCGGATTTTCCGAAAGTTTAATAATTACTTTATTCGGTTGAGCGTTTGAATAAAATTTTGCCGATAAAATCTGTTCCGGCAATTCGATAATTTTTTGCATAAAACAGACTCCTGCCGCAAAAGCAATATCATCGCCCGGAGTTCTTGTAATGGTTTGGCAAAATCTGCCCGCTTCTATTAAAAGAGGCTCTTCTTTTATAAGATTTTGGGTGAGAATTTCTTGTTTTCCGTTGTCATAACAGACGACGTCAACCGTTATAAAATTATTTCTTTTCATATATAAACCCGTTTTACTCTTTTGGAAACTCCGCAGGTCAGCTCATACGGAATTGTATTGATTTGTTCCGCCAAATCCAAAAGTTTTATACTGTTATCTTTGCAGCCTCCCCATATTATAACTTCATCTCCTACAAATATCGGATCGTCTCCTATATCTACCATTATATAATCCATAGTAACTGTTCCTACAATCGGATATTTTTTGCCTTTTATAAGCGCTTTTCCTTTATTGGTAAGCCTTCTATCAACTCCGTCTGCATATCCTGCAGAAATTACTGCAATTGAGGTTTCTTTTTTACTTATCCATCTTCTTCCATAGCTTACGGAATAATCAGCCGGAATTTTTCTAACCTGTTCTACATAGCTTTTTAAACTCATAACCTGTTTAAGCTTAATAGGTTTTAAGGAGTTTGAAGAGGGATAATGCCCGTATAAAGATATTCCAGGTCTTACAGCGTCAAAATAGCTTTCGGGTATGTTAAGTATTGCGCCGCTGTTTGCCATGTGAACGGTTTTTGGTTTTATACCTTTTTTAAATAATAATAAAATAAGCCGGTTAAATTTTTCAAGCTGAATACCGGCGTAATCGTTAAATGTGTCGGATGTGGCAAAATGGCTATAAATCCCTTCTAATACGCAGTTTGAAAGGTTTATAAAATCGGAAAAAAAAGCCGGCGCCTCCTTTGCAAAGATTCCTCTTCTACCCATGCCTGTATCAATTTTCACATGAATAAAAGCTTTGGTTTTTAAAGCGGTTTTTTTAAGAATTAAAAGATCTTCGCAACAGGATACGGTTATTTTCAAACCAGCTTTTACCGCATCTTTAAGCCTGTTTGGAAAAACGGAACCTAATATAAGAATGGGGGTATTTATGCCGCTGTCTTTTAATTCCATAGCCTCTTGAAAAGATGCTACGGCAAAAAGTTTAACTTTTTCTTTTATAAGGGTTTTTGCGGCGGCAATCGCTCCGTGTCCGTAAGCGTCCGCTTTGATAACCGGTATAATATCCGCGTTTTTTACCTGTTTTTTGAGCGAGCGGAAATTAAAAAGAAGATTTTTAAGATTTATCTCGGCTATTACTCTGTTATTGGAATATGGAAACATCTCCCGCTCCTTCTCTGATTACTTCCGGCTCGTCATTTATTAAGGAGATAACGCTTGAAGGCGTCATTTTTATCGGTCCTCCGTCTATAACCATATCTATATTATATTTAAAATAGTCGTTTATCAAAGAGGGATTAATAAGCGGTTCTCCTTCTCTTGTTTTTGCGGTGGTTGAAATTATAGGATTTCCTAGATCTTTTACTAAAGCGATACATATATTATTATCCGGCACTCTTATACCTGCCGTTTTCCGTTTGGTAAGCATTATTTTAGGAACAAGGCGCGAGCCTTCAAGCACAAAGGTATATGTGCCGGGTAGCAGTCTTTTCATTGTTTTGTAGGCATAATTGGTTACCTTTGCATATCTGCTTATGTTGGTAAGATCGGAGCATATAAAGCTGAAAGGTTTATATTTGCTTCTTTGTTTTAATCTGTATATATTTTCGATCGCTTTTTTATTCATTATATCGCAGCCTATGCCGTAATTTGTATCTGTAGGATATACGATAACGCCTCCTTCTTTTAATATTTCTACGGCTTTTTTTATAAGCCTTTCCTGCGGGGTTTTCGGATTTATGGAGATTAGCATAATTAAGATTCCTTTTATATAAAATCTATGTTAGTAATATTTAAAGATTTTTAAAATTAACAAAAAAATTTAGTAAAATCAAAAGGAATATTATGAAAATAATAGAGCCGTCTTATGAGATACTTTTTATGCAAAATAATGACCAGCTTCTTTCGCTTGTAGAAAAAGCGGGGCGCGCCTGTTACAAATCGGAAGATAAGATTACTGCGGGTTCTGCGGAGAGTTTTGTTAAGATGATTTTAAAATCCGGGCATCACAGCGTTATAGAGCATGCAAATATTTCGGTTCGGTTTGTATGCGACAGAGGGGTTACTCACGAGCTTGTCCGTCATAGACTTGCCGCATATAGTCAGGAAAGCACAAGGTATTCAAATTATTCCAAAGATAAATTCGGAAACGAAATAACTGTTATCCGCCCTTTTTTTTGGAATAAGGATCCCAAAAAATTTGCCGTTTGGAAAAGGGCTATGGAACAGACGGAAAAGGCTTATATGGAACTTTTAAGTATGGGAGCGCGTCCGGAAGAGGCAAGAAGCGTTTTGCCGAACAGTTTAAAAACCGAAATAGTAATGACTTGTAATTTAAGGGAATGGAGGCATATAATAAATTTAAGATGCTCTAAAGCGGCGCACCCTCAAATACGCGAGATTATGTTTCCGCTTCTTTCCGATTTTTATAGTAGGCTGCCGGCAGTATTTGAAGATTTGTATAATAAATCCCTTTGCTATTCGTCTGCTTTTTTATAATTATCTCTTATTTCGTTTAAATATTAGTTGCGGACGCTTTTTTAAGATATGCAAGAAGAATATGAAAAATTACTATATTATGTTTATTGCCTCGTTTATGTTCGCTTTTCCATTCATAAGGCAGTTTTTTGATTATATTTATATTTTTTTGTTCGGATTTTAAATTAAGCCTGTCTTTTTTTTGATATATTGCTTTTTGATTTTTTTTTTCCATACAGATAAAGAATCGCTTTGAATATATCCTATCATGCCTGCTTCATCATATCTTTCGGCATATCTGCCGTCAATAAAACGTTCCATTCCGTTTTTGCCGATATATGCTGCCGTATGAGCTGATATTTTAAGTCTTTTTGCTTCAAATATATATTCGGGACGCCCTATCATTGTGGTTTTTTCAATTATAATATCCGGTTTGAGTCTGTTTTTACCCCCTATATCCTTGTTTGTTTTGCGGGTTATCCTCTTTTACCGCATATCCGTAACACCATTTCGGAGCCTCTCTGTTTCTAAATTTTTGTTCTATACCTTCTACTATATATCCTGTAATGTCCGTTTCTTTGTCATTATCGGAAATTATTTTGGATAACGAGAAACAATAACTTTCGGCTATAAGAATATGAACATGTTCTCGGAAACTATCGGGAAAAACGCCGAAATGTGTTAAATCTGGCTTATCTTGTTTTATGGAATTCATTTGACGGATATAGCATTTCCTATTATTTCTCCGGCGTCAATTTTAGCATGAGTTTTTGTCCAGTTAATTAAGGCGGGAAGTTTATATATATATACTGTTGGACCATCATAAAGACGAAGCCCTTTTTGAATATATACAGATTGGTTTATAGGTATTTTAAGATTTTTTTTTATTTCCGCAAATAATTTTTCAATAGTAAAATTGCATTCTTTTATATCAACGGAGATAACCTTTTTGCTTTTATTAATTTCAATAACGCATTCTATAAGCTCTTTTGATTTGTTTATAACTACTTTATGATAAGTTTTACCCATAACAAAATCATCAAGTTCGTCTCTTATTTCCAAAGCATACTCTTTTAATTCTTCATTATTCGGCTTCCGTTCCAGTTTTTTTATATCCTCAATAGAATAGGCGTCCAAAGGAAGTTTGGTTTTAATAAAATCTTCTATCGCTACCCTTATGTCTCTTGGAATTTCTAATATCGAAAATATATTATTGTCTATTTTTTGTCTTAATTCAGCCGCAAGCTTGGATTTTATATCTTTGATATATTTTTTATCCTGCTTTGTTAAGTCTGATGACAAATCAAATTTATGTTTTTGAGATGTATTTCCTAAAATATTTTTTTTCTTGTTGCGGCTTTTAATTATTTTGAAAAGTTCTTTTCGCTCGGTTTTAACAATTTTTTTATATAGGTCGGATAACCTTTTTATCTGTTCGGATGTAAAATCTGGCGCTATAATTTTGCCTCTCTGTTTTTTTGAAACCGATTTTGCTTGCCTAAAAATTCCCCATTGCTCCGCATTAAAAAACAGATAATATAAAACAATTCCGGAATTAAGAAAAAGACAAAGAGCGCGTAACGCATCCGCATCTTTTTTTTCTCCGGCAATGCCGATATTTCCTCCGGGTAAAATAAAATCAATATCAGAAAACAGAATATATTTGCCCCATCCGTTAGATAAAACTATATGAGGAGCTTTTATAACTTTAAGTTCCGCTTCTCCTCCGCGCTCTCGGATACAAAATTTTTTTCGTTTATTATATTTTTAAAAACAGTCTCTTCATCAAGCGAAAAAGATAATAACGATTTGTTCATCAATTTGGCGTCAAGTATTTTATACCCTATTAGTTTGTCTTTAGGCTCTGGATCATATTCCGATTCTTTATTTTTATCTTGTAGTTCAATAGAGCGTTCAAAATGCTAATTATTTTTTTCTACCAGTTCTTCTAAAGATAATGGAAATAGGTATTCAATACGTTCTATATTTCTTTTATCAAGATATGTTCCCCATAAAGCTAATTTCCAAAAAGATGTTTCCCCTTTTTCGGCTTCATAAGCGGATACCTCTTTAATTTCATTTTCATTTATTATAATTGTCCAAGGTTTTTTATTTGCTTTAAAAAGTTGATTAATCCTAAAAGGTCCATAATGCAAAATATTATGATTATATTTGTTTGCCGAGTTTTTGCGGTAAATAATTGTAGCAGGAGACAAGCCCGATTTAAAAATTGTTTTTATATTTCCGAAATTAGCTACTCTTAAAACTTCGTTTTCGGAAAAGAATTTTTTTCTGTAATCTTTTGCCGTTGAATTAACAAGACTTGTAACAGGCATAACAAGCCCTGTTATGCCGTTATCTTTTAATAAATCGGTTGCTATCCAGCTAAAAGCTTCCGCCGTTTGATAATTTCCTACAGGCATATCTTCTTTATTTTTTTCCATCCATGAATATATAAATTTATTCTTTAGCTTTCTTTCATCTCCTTTTAAATTAATCCATGGCGGATTTCCGGCAATCCAATCGAATTGCAAACCTTTTTTCCAAAAATTTGTTTCGGCTTTTTTGGCGTTTATATTAAAAAAGTCGGCATTAAAAATTCGGAAATTATGTAATGCGGGAAAACGAAAATTTAAACTTTCTAAATCTCGCGGGTCAAGATAATGAAGCATAGTAAGAATTAGGCTAAACTCCGCCACAAAGCAGGCGCCTGTTTCTTTTTCTACTCCGTAAATGCTTTGTTCTAATATCTCTTTTAATTCGTTAAATCTTAATTCTCTTTTAAGACTGTTTATCTTTTTTTCGATCAGCCTTTTATAAATAAGAACAAGAAAAATACCTGAACCGCAAGCCGGATCTAAAATCTTCATACCTGTTTCAAGCGGTTTTTCGATCTCCATTTCGCCAATTACATAATCCGCAAGAAATTCCGGCGTATAAACCGCCCCTTTCCGCTTTTTTCTCACTTTTTTCCGAAATAAACTGTTCGTAAATTGAAGATAAAGTTTCTATCGGAATATATTCGAAATCGTATATATCAAAAAGAGGCAGTTGTTTATTTTTTAACTGTTCTCCTTTAAATACGCTTGCTATTAATTTTATATGCTTTTCTTTTATATTTTTATTATCAAAATCTATAGGAAAAATTTTACCGTTAAGTTTTTGTTCCAGAGCTTTAATAAGAGATTTAAAGCTATCTAACTTAGCGTTAATATCAAAAACTTCATCCGGCTTTATGCCTTGTTTTTGTATCCATTCGTCCGTAAGAATTTTTTTGCCTCGCAAATATTTTAAATAAATATATTTTCCTATTAACGAATGAGATGCCTTTTTATCCAAACCTTTTTCACCTGTTAAAATTTTTTCCAACTCTTCCAGATTTTTAAGCAGTCGTTTATCAACCCGTTTTTCTACGTCAATTTTTTCTGCATATTTGTTTTTCCAAATATAGCCCGCATTTATAAAATCGGCTTTAAAATTACTCAGTAATCTATTCAGATCGCTAAACCTTATTATTTCATCTAATAAGCATTCTTCTATATTTTTGGAATAATTAAATCCTGTATAAATAAGTATTTTTTGAGGAGTATTGACAATTAAAAAAGGAGCCTGTCCGATATTCCAGACTCTTTTATGAATAATACTTGCTTGAAATACATCATTTGCTTCCGTTATATAAACCGCGGGGTTAGGTTTGGATATTTTATTTTGAGAGGTAGTTTCAAAAAAATAGATACCTTTGATCTCGGCATTATAAGCGTTTCTAATCAACGGAGCAAATTCTGGTTCAGGTTCTGAAAGGTAAGAATTCGTATTTTTATAATACTGCGAAGTATCGTAACCGAGTTTATTTAGAAGCTTGTTAAAAGGTATCATTTTTCTCTATTTCTATAGAAAATTTTAGTAATGATTTATTCGGTTATTTTTTTTGTATCCGAATTTATAAAAGGCTATTAAATAATTGTAAAAGCTAAATTTAACTGCTTGTAATTTTACAAAAAAATTATCATATTTTATAATAATTTAACAATTCGACTTTTATTAATCAATCTTTTTTATTCAAATATTAATAAAATCATATTATAAGAAAAAATTGATTCTAATATTAAATTTTATCAAAAGGATACTATTATGAAAATAACCGTATTAATAGAAAATACAAAAAAGGAGGATAAATTTATTGAAGAATTCGGACTTTCTTTTTATATAGAAGCCGGAGATAAAAAAATACTTATGGATACCGGATCTTCCGATAATTTTTTAAAAAATGCTGAAATAATGGGGATAAACCCGGAATATATAGATTATGCTATTATTTCTCACGGTCATTATGATCATGGCGGCGGTATTTCCGATGTGATGAATATAAATAACAAAGCGCGGTTATATATACACAAAAAGGCTTTCGGAGATTATTACGGCAATATAGGCGCAAAGCTTCCTTTTATTGTAAACAGTTTTACTTTCCCTTTTATTAATAAATCAAAAAAATTTTCAAAATATATAGGGCTTGATAAAAAAATATTAAAAAAATACGGCAGACGGATTGAATTTATTGAAAAATTTACGCAAATAGATGATAATATTTTTATTCTTACCGATATTTGCAAAAAATATCCGCTTGCCGCAGGAAATAAATTTTTACTTGTTAAAAAGGATAATGAGCTTGAACAGGATGATTTTATTCATGAAATAATGTTGGTAATAAAAGAGAAAGATAGATTGGTTCTTTTTTCCGGATGTTGTCATAACGGAATATTAAATATGATAGAAACCGTAAAAAAGTTTAAAAACGAATCTATAAAAGCCGTAATAGGAGGCTTTCATCTTAAAATAAACCCTTACAAAAACGACATAGCCGGAGATGTAAAAGATATTGAGTTTATAGGCGAAGGCTTGCTTAAAGAAAATATTTCCGAAATTTATACAGGGCATTGCACCGGAGATAAAGCTTACGAAATTTTAAGCCAAATTTTAAAAGGTCGGATAAAAAAACTTTATACCGGGCGCGTAATAGAATTATGATTTGTATCTTAATTGTCAATAAAGGAAACATCCATTATTAAAAATAGTTAAACACAAAAAAGAATGATTATGAAAATAATAAAGGGATTTCTTGCTTTGCTCGACAAGACAGGCTTTTTATTTCTGCCATGTTATTTTTAGCTTGCCATTTCGACGAACGAAGTGAGGAGAAATCTTTTAATTAAAATATAAACAGAGGAAATATAGCGCTATGGAAGCAAAAAAAGTATCCGAAAGCGGTATGATAACCGTTCAGCAGATGACCCAGCAGGACGCGAATATGGCTGGAAATGTTCACGGCGGAACAATAATGAAACTTATAGATAACACCGCCGGAATTGCCGCAATAAGACATGCAGGCAGAGGCTGCGTTACCGCTTCCATTGATAAAATAGTTTTTTATAAACCTGTATATGTGTTTGATCTTTTAAGAATAAAGGCGTCGGTCAATTTTGTGGGACGCACATCTATAGAGGTAGGCGCAAGAGTGGAAGCCGAAGATTATATGACGGGAGAGGTAAGACATACCGCCTCTGCATATATTACTTTTGTAGCTTTAGACAGAGAGGGAAAACCTACTTTGGTTCTGCCGCTGATATTAGAAACCGAAGAAGACAAAAGACGAAATAAAGAGGCTGTAATGCGCAGAGAAAAACGGCTTAAAGATAGAATATAGCCTATCCCCCATTGAAAAGAGGAGAATGCAGAACGCCTAAAACGGGCAAAATACTAAGTTATACAGTGAAATTTAAATTTTAAATAAGGGGGTGAGTTATAATGTTGCGGCGCAGATGAAACTGAAAATTTTTTAACTATGCCGGTTCGGTAGAACTTAATGTTTTCGTAGAAATTAAAAGCGGCGGCGCGGCTATGTTTTAAAGGATGGACAACATAGTGCTCTTTTTAACCGTCGTTTATAAGTGTGCGGATAAAATAAAATTTATTTTTAGAAAGGAGATATTAGTTCTCGCGGCATTTTTACAAAAATTTGGCAATCCGCCGAATATGGGGGTATGCGTAGCCTGTTTCGAGCGGGATATTGCCGGAGCTTTGGGGCTTCATAGAGCTTCGGTAGTTCAGTATATAAGGCCCGAAATTATCGGTTTTGTTCTCGGCTCCCTTGTTGCGGCTTTTATTTTTAAGGAATTTAAGGCAAGAACAGGTTCGGCGCCTCTTGTTCGTTTTATACTCGGCATGTTTGCTATGATAGGAGCGTTGGCTTTTTTAGGATGTCCTTGGCGGGCTTTTTTACGTCTTGCAGGCGGAGACTTAAACGCTATTATCGGCATCGCCGGACTTGCCTCCGGAATTGCCGTAGGAGATCAATTTCTTAAATACGGATATAACCTCGGTCGCTCCCGCAACTCTTATTATTCTTCCGGTTTAATTATGCCCGCAATAATGGCGGGGTTGTTGCTTTTGCTTGTATTTGCGCCTAAGTTCGGAGCAAACGGGGCGATTTTTTTAAGCGAAAAAGGGTCGGGTTCGATGCATGCGCCGCTTATAATTTCATTGTCCGCCGGATTAATAATAGGTTTTATAGCTCAGCGCGTCAGATTCTGTACAATGGGCTCCATACGCGACGTTATGTTGGTAAGAGATTTCCATCTTATGCGAGGCGTAATCGCTCTTTTTTTGTCCGCATTTTTAATAAATCTTATGTTGGGTCAGGTAAATTTCGGCATTGCGGCTCAGCCAATAGCTCATAGCGACTATTTATGGAATTTTTTGGGCATGGTTCTTGCGGGCTTGGCTTTTGTTTTAGCCGGAGGATGTCCGGGAAGACAACTTATATTATCTGGCGAAGGAGATACGGATGCGGCGATTTTTGTTTTGGGAATGATTACCGGAGCGGCTTTTGCGCATAATTTCGGTTTGGCTGCAAAGCCGGACGCCGTTATAGACGGAGTTTTAAAGGTAGGAGGAGTTTCAAGCTACGGCATGACTGCGGTAATTATCGGAATATTGGCATGCTTGATTATAGGATTTACTATGCGGGAAAAAATATAGGAGGCTTAAAATGAAAATAGACGCTTGCGGACTTTCTTGTCCCCAACCTGTTGTTTTAACCTTAAACGCTATCAAAGAAAATAAAAGGAATTTGGAGGTATTTGTAGATACGAATATAGCTTGCGAAAACGTTCAAAGACTTGCCGAAAGCAAAGGGTATGATACTAAAATCGATATAGCGGAGGGTAAATTTAAAATTGTTTTAACCAAACAGGAATAATTATTTTTTATAAATTTATAATAGAGATGGGTTATTAAAAACCCGCCTTTTTATTTGTACGCCGTTATTTTATCGAATTAAGCGAGGCTAATCATTTTAAGTA
This sequence comes from Deltaproteobacteria bacterium, assembly GCA_019306065.1. Lineage (GTDB taxonomy): Bacteria > Desulfobacterota > Desulfobacteria > Desulfobacterales > JAFDMD01 > JAFDMD01. The sequence continues at coordinate 26,420 of JAFDMF010000011.1, read as the reverse complement.
AAATATAAACATAGAAGATCCGTAAAATAGTTTATTGAACGGAAGCGTTATACTTATGTTATTGACATAAAGGCTTGTTGACTATAAAAAGCTTTTGCATAAAAAATATTATAACATTTTGTAATTTAAAGATAAAAAACAGACTCATTTAAAAAGTATCGCTATGAAAAAGAATCAAACCGATAAAATAAGAAATATCGGCATAATAGCCCATATAGATGCGGGCAAAACAACGGTTACAGAAAGAATTTTATATTATACAGGACGTTCTCATAAAATAGGAGAGGTTCATAACGGACAAGCGGTTATGGACTGGATGCCAGACGAGCAGGAACGGGGCATTACAATAACATCAGCGGTTACTACATGCGAATGGAACAATAATATAATACAGATAATAGACACTCCCGGACATGTGGATTTTACCATAGAGGTGGAGCGTTCTTTGCGCGTGTTAGACGGAGCCGTAGGCGTTTTTTGCGCTGTTGGAGGCGTGGAGCCGCAATCCGAAACCGTATGGCATCAGGCGGATAAATATTATGTTCCGAAAATAGCCTTTATCAATAAAATGGATAGAATAGGGGCGGATTTTTTTAAAACCGTCCGAATGATAAAGGAAAGACTTAACGCCAATCCGCTGATACTTCAGCTTCCATTAGGGGCGGAAGATGCCTTTGTCGGAGTTATAGACCTCTTGAGCATGAAAAGTTTTATATGGGAGACCGAGGAATTCGGCAAAAATTATAGAATTGAAGATATACCGGAAAATATGCTTGAACAGGCGCTTGAATACAGAGAAAAAATAATAGAAAGCGCGGCGGAGTTTGACGATGATATTATGGAGGCTTATATAGGCGAACAGGAGATAACAAACGAGGCGATAATAGCTTCCATAAGAAAAGGAACGGTCGGCTTAAAATTGGTTCCGGTTTTATGCGGTTCCGCTCTTAGAAATAAGGGAATACAGCCGATGTTAGACGCCATAGTCCAATTTATGCCGAGTCCGTTTGACGTGCCTCCTATAGAAGGAGTTCTTTCCGATTCCAAAGAGGTTATAAAATGCTTTCCGCAAAAAAATAAACCTCTTGCCGCATTAATATTTAAAGTTGCAATGCTTGAAGGGCGCAAGTTATGTTACGCCAGAATATACAGCGGAGAGCTTACCGCGGGGCAGAGCGTTTATAATTCTGCAAGAGGTATAAAAGAAAAAGTCGCCCGTATAATGCTTATGCATGCAAATAAAAAGGAAAGAATCGAAAAAGCGGGGCCCGGCAGTATAGTAGGGCTTGTAGGTTTAAAACTTTCTTCTACAGGCGAAACTTTGTGCGGCGAAACAGATAAGCTTATTTTGGAAAACATTGAGGTTTATGAGCCCGTAATATCTATAGCCGTAGAGTCAAAAACGGTTTCGGATCAGGATAAGCTTTCCGAAATAATAGAAAAATATACAGCAGAAGATCCTACCCTTAAAGTAAAAACAAACGAAGATACCGGGCAGACTATACTTTCCGGCATGGGTGAACTTCATCTTGAAGTAATAGTAAGCCGAATGAAAAGAGAATTTAATTTGGAGGTAAATGTAGGCAGACCGCAGGTGGTATATAGAGAAACAATAGGAATTAAACATACCGAAGCCTTTATATTCGATAAAGAGATTGACGGGCGGCGGCGTTTTGCGGAGGTTAAGATACAACTAACTCCTTTAAAAAGAGGCATGGGCAATTTGTTTAAAAGCGAGGTTAATAACGAAACAATACCGGATATATTTATTGAGGCTATAAAAGGGAGTATATTACAGTCTCTTGAAAGCGGGATTGTTTTAGGGTATCCGGTTATAGACGTAGAAGCCGCGCTTGTAGGAGGCTCTTTTAAAGAGAATATTAGCGACGAGCTTGCCTATAAAGCCAGCGCTTCAATCGTATGTCAAAAAGCTTTGGCAAAGGCAGAATCCTTTTTATTGGAACCTCTAATGAACGTAAAAGTTTTTGTTCCAGAGGCTTTTATGGGAGAGGTTATAGGAGATATTAATTCAAAAAGCGGAAAAATAGAGGGTATAGAGGCAAATGACGGAATACAAATACTCTCGGCAATAGTTCCTCTTTCTAAAATGTTCGGATATTCTACCGAATTAAGATCGTTAACTCAGGGCAGAGGGTATTTTACTATGTATTTTTCTCATTTCGATAAAAATTAGTTCCTATATATTTCAGTCCTTCAAGCGTTAAATCTGGTTCTACCTTTTTTATGACATCCGTAACTTTAGCCATTAATTCCGCAAGTCCGCCCGTAGCTACAACCATAGGATCAGTTCCCATACTGGCGCTCATTCTTTTTATTATGCCCTCTACCAGCCCCGCATAGCCGTAAATTATACCGGATTTAATACTTTCTATGGTATCTTTTCCTATTATATTTTCCGGCGGAGTAAAAATATCCACTCTCGGAAGTTTCGAGGCTCTTTTAAATAAAGCTTCCGCGGCTATCGTTACTCCGGGGCTTATGGCGCCTCCCAGATATTCCCCTTTTTCCGAAATTGCATCAAAGGTTGTAGCTGTGCCGAAATCAACCACTATAAGTGAAGATTTATATTTATTATAAGCCGCTACTCCGTTTACAATTCTATCCGCTCCTACTTCGGCGGGATTTTTATAAAGGATAGGCATAACTCCGCAGGTTTTCGGATCTACCCATAAGGGATTATGCCCCAGATATTTTTTACAAAATTTATTCAAAATTCCTATTATAGGGGGAACAACGCAGGATATAACCGTTTTTTTAATCAGATTCGGAGTTATTTTTGCGTCTGCAAAAAGGTTTTTTACAAGCGCGTTAAATTCATCTTCGGTAGTATCCGCTACTGTGCGAATTCTCCAGTCGCGCACATGCTTATCCTTATCATATACTCCCATTACAATATTTGTATTGCCTACGTCTATTAGAAAAAGCATATTTCCTCTGTTTAAATTTTGCTGTCCGACTTCGTATTTTGCCAGTTTTTGGTGTTATGCTCGAATTTTAATCCTCGACTTATTTTTAATAAGCCTGCGGTTAAAATTTTTGCAAGCCTTGCAAACGAACAAAATTTTTTGTTGAACAGTGAAATTGCTATTTTTATTATGAGATTTTGACGAGTGAAGCGAGAAATCCCGTTATTATTTCCTTTACCTTTTTATAATCATTCTTTTTTGTGTCTAAATATTTTTAGTTATGGAGGTTTCCTTTTTATATTTTAAATCGGGTTTATCAAGATCGAAGATTTTTTTTAAATCGTCGATCCAATATTTTTGATAATCTTGTTTCAAATCATTAGCCGGTTTTTTTTCGTTAAAATACCATAATCTCGGAATAACTTTTTTATTTTTATATCTTAATTCTCCTTTTAAAAATTTTTTAAATCCTTTTATTTTATCTATGGCGTTTCCGGTATGTTCGGTTCCTTTGGGGTCTATAAAGATTATATAATATTTATTATTTTTTTTAAGCCAGAATATAAAATCCGGGTAAAAATAAGACGGTTTTTGAGTGATAGAGTTGTAATAAGGAATATTTATTTCATCCGTATTTTCTATTATTTTGGAAAAATACCACCAATCGCATTCTTTTAAGCTGTTTTTTCTAGTATTATAATATTTTTCCAATTCTTTTATAAATTCTATTTCCGATCTTTCTTTTATTATGTATCTGAAAAATTCTTTATAATAGTTTTCGGCAAACAGTATCGGTTTATAATAATGTTCGTTAAGAAATTCGGTATTGATTTCTATGTTGCAAAGGTATTTGTTGCCGCTTTTTCTGTTTAAGATTTTTAACGTTTTTGATTGTTCCGAATATTGTTCTAGTTTTTCCCTGTATTCTTTCCCTTTTAATTCTCCTCTATCCAAAGAGGCGTTTAAATTTTTCTTAGCTTTTTTTATATCTTCTTCGGATGTTAAGCCATTTTTTTTTAACGAGGCTTCTATATATTTTTCTAATCCTTGCAATTGATAGCTCCCTATATTTTTTGCCTCTATTTTTTCAAAATGTTTTATCTCTTTTTCTATTGGTTTGAATTTTTCAAAGACTAAGGCTTTTTCCGGCATATTAAAGTAATCGTTTAGAATAAACAGGGTTTGTTGCGGCGGATGGTCTATTTTTTTGGCGTTGTGTTTAAAATTATTTTTTTTTCTTATTTTATTTAAGGTTTTTATTATGTTTTTATTATGCGCCGTATTGTTAAATAAAATTATTTTATCTTTGGGATTTTTTTTATTTCCTATAAAATTAAGGCAGTTTTGATAATCGGATTTATGTATATTATACTGAAAATGTGCGGTTTTTTGATTTTTGACGGTATAAACGAATATTTTTTCCCGCGCTTTTTTGTTGTATTCTATTCCTTTTATTCTTTTCCATGTATCAATATCGTCTTTATCTAATTCGTCTATTATATTTTTAAGGACTTCCTTTTTTGTGGCAAATATAAAAAGGGTTTCTATGGATTGAACGGTTTTAAGAATTTTTTCATACTTGCCATCCTCTACGTATTCCGAATGATTTTTAAATTTTTTAAATCTTTTTCTAAAATTTTTTACCGGTTCTATTCTTACGCCTCTGCCGGCAGCCTGTAAAACGAATTTTTTAGCCTCTTCATTTACTCCTATGTTTATAAAATTTATTACGTTGGGTCTGTTGCTGTCCCATCCTTCCGTAAATATACGGGAGCCGAGGAGGATGTTTATAGGATTTTCGCTGTCGTTTATTCGGCTGAAAAAGCTTTCTGTATATGGGGTTTTGCTTTCTATGTAATTATTAAGAAGTTCGGCTTTAAATTTATCGGCTTCGGATATGTATATTAAAGCGAAAGGCTCGGAGGAATTTTTATGGGTAAAAGCTATCTCTTTGGAATTTCCGGCTATTGTAGAATATTCTATGCCTCCCTGTTTTTCTGTATTGAATATATGTTTTAAAATATCCTCTTTTGTAATTTCCTCTATTATGTCCAAAAAATTTTCGGATATTTTTTCCATATCAAAATGATATTTTAAATTTTCTTTAAAATCATCTGCCAAGCTTTCTTTTGCCTCTTCTATTTCAAAATCCCCTTTTGCTATTTTAACAAGCTTGTTAAAGAATATTTTAAGTTCCGCATCCGTAGCGTTTACCCTGTTTGCAATGGTAACGAGCATGGGATTGTGATAAAATCCGGCTTTTATATCGTCTATTTTTTTTTTCTCTTTTTTTACCGCCGCTAATGTTATTAAGGACTTTAAAATTATTTTTTCTCTTTCTTTTTCGCTAAATTCCTTATTTTTTTTATCAAAGTATTTATATTCGGAGTTCATAATTTTTAGGCGTTTGCCGTATCCTGCGGCTATAAATTCTTTGAGGTTGAAATTATAAACTGTGGTTACAATATCTATAAGTTCTACAAAGGTTGCCGAAAAATTGAACAAGAAACCGTTTTTGCTTAAAGCGGTATAATATTGTTGTCTTTTGCTGGCGTCTTTTATTCCTTTATGGGCTTCGTCTAACAGAAGATACCAGTTTCCGTTATTTAATATATTTTCGTAATCTATCCTTTGTTTGTAGGCGTCTTTTTTTACGGAAACGTTATCTTTATCGGATATGTTGTCTGCCCTGTAATAAAAGACGGTTACGCTTTCGCTGGCAAACATATCCCCTTGCCGAGCCGTTTTGGCAAAGTTTTTTAAGCTTTTAAGTTTTATGGTAAGTTTATAGCTTTTATTAAAGGTTTCTATCTGTTGTTTTATCTGGCTTAATATGTTCTCTTTTGGAGCGAGTATAAGGATGTTTTTTTTTGGTATTTCTCCGGCTTGTATCAGATTAAAGAGTATTTGGATAAGTTTTATCATAACAAGGGTTTTGCCGGAGCCTGTAGCCATCCAAAAGGATGCCCTGTTTATAAAGTTTTTAAAGGGTATTACGGAGTTTTTTTTTTGATAAAAACGGTTGTAAAAATCAAAGCTTTTATCTGCGTATGTTATATGAAGATTTTTTTCAAAGTCTGTATCCAATCCGTTGTTTTGATATAACTCGTAGAATTTTTTTTTATTGTTAAAATAAAGATATAGGCAGTTTAATATGTTGGATAAGGCTTTTTGCTGATAATCGTAAAGTTTATAATCTAATCCGAAATCGGCAATATTTTGCATGTTATAGATTTCAGGGATGTTACCCGGCTTTTTTTCGCAAATTTTTGCAAGTATTATTTTTTTTTTTATTTCCGGTTTTTTCATTTATTGGCTTTTCCACCATATAAGAGGTTTTATAAAGGAGTATTTATCATAGGTTATTTCGTTGAAAATAATTTTTTCCTCTTTCCCTTCATTATCGAATATAGCATAATTTTTTTGAAGCTTTTTTATTTTTTTGCCCGTAAGGTTGGAGATTGTTTCGGCTATATCAATATCCGAATAAAGTTTGTAAAAATTAATTGCGGAGGTTTCTTTTTCGTAATCTATTGTAACGGCGTCTAACATTTTTTGATCTTGAGCAAAGGTATAACCGGCAAGCTCTTTTTCATTTTGCTCAAGCTCTTTGGTTTGGTTATCGTATTTGCATTTTGCAAGGGTTTCTTCGTATTGTTCCAATTCGTAGTATTTAAAAAAACCTCCGGCATTGTTTGGGTTGTAATTTTTTTCAACCTCTTTGGCTTTTGAAATACCGGATTTGTCATAGAATAAAACTTTTTTCATACGGGGTATAATCACTTCGTAAAAGTGTTCGCCCATTTCAACCCCAAGCCATTTTCTGCCGAGTTTGTGGGCGACTGCGGTTGTTGTGCCCGAGCCGAGAAAGAAATCTAATATAATATTGTTATGATTTAAAGAAGAGGTGTAAATAGCTCTTGAGATAATTTTTTCATGATTTTCCGTGCTAAACCCCCATAAAGAAGAATACCCGACCCAATCCGTCCAATTGTCCGTGAGTTTTTGAAGATCGGCTTCTTCTGTAATAGGATCGCCGCCGCCGTTCATTAAAATTTTGCCTTCTTTTTCCAATTTATATATTACTTCTTGACTTAAAGCCCAATGCCTTCCTTCCGGCGGTAACATTTCTTTATCAAAAATTATTCTTGCGCGCGTAACATGCTTTCCTTTTTTCATTTTTATATTATTTTTGGAAAATAGTTTTATATATTTATTAGGTATCGGAGACCATCTTACGCCGGGCAAGTGCATACTCCGCCATTTTTTAATCGTTCTTTTTTTCGTTGCCGTTTTAAAAGAATAATCGTTTGATTTAGTATAAAAAAATAGGAAATCATGGGCGTTATGATAACGAGTTATCTGCTCCGTAAGTTTTGCAGATTTACTTAAAATAATTTCATTCCTAAAGTTACTTTCCTTTAAAATAGCGTTTAAAAGCATTCTTACATACATATTCCCGTTATAATCGCATCTTACAAAAATACTCCCTTTATTATTTAACAGGTCTTTCGCCATGCCGATTCTATTTTCCAAAAGGGTTATCCAGTTAGCGTCTTTATAATTTACTTTATATAAAAAATCCGGATTTGTTCCGAGATTAAAGGGCGGGTCTATGTATATGGTTTGGATTTTATCTTTGAATTTGGGCAAGATTGTATTTAACGCCTGCCAGTTATCCGATTTTATAAGGGTTCCGTCAATAGTATCGTCTAAGTTGTCGAAACAGTTTAAGATGTCCCACTTTAGATTTTTAAAATATTTGGTGTCTATAGGCAAAAAAGAGTATTTCGGGTTTAAAATAAAACCGTTTGCAATATCTTTTTTAAGTATATTTTTTTTATTAAAATCTTTATCTATAAATCCCAGAGTCTCCCATTCTTTTTTTTGTTGGCAAAACTCTTTTTGGTCAATGATTTTTTCTATTATGCTTATATTGTTTTGAAGTTTATCTAACGTTAAAACATAATCGGATTTTCTTACGAATTTAGGCTTTTCCCAAATCGCTTTTAATTCGTTTTCAAATTTTGCAATATATTCTATAACTACGCTTGCAACCTTTTTTACCTTTTGCATGATTTTGATTTTAGATTCGGTAAAATCGGTTTTAAGATCGTTCATAAAGTAGTTGTAAAAATAGAGGTTAAGCTGTTCGGTCAAAAAAGTTTTTGCGTCTTTATGTATAAAATAATCTATTTCGTTCTGTTTTTTGTAGTTGTAAAAAGCTTTATTCAAATCCTCTTCTTCTAATTTAAACCTTCCGAGCCGTTTGCCGCAAAAATGAAGTATCTGATCGGGCTTTATAGGCGCAAACTCTAATTCTACGGTTAGCATATCTTTGTCTTCATTTATAAAAATATTGTTTAATAGTTTGCTTTTATTACATAATGAAGGATCGAAGTCGTTTGTATTTATTCTTATGCTGTTGTTTTCAATATTCGGGTAATTATTTTTGATATATTTTTGTATCTCTTTTGTATCGGAGATATTTAAAATCTTTTTTAATTTGTTATATTGCGGCTGCTCCTTATATCTTACCTTAAAAAGAAGTTCCTTATCTTCTATGCGCGTAAGATAAAAAATAAGCTCCTTTTTTTCGTTTGCCTTTTGATGCTTAAGGTCGGACGCGTCGAATTTAAACATTATATCTTTAAGCCGGATTTCCAGATTTTTATAACTTGCCTCCGATTTTACATAATAAAGCTTTTCGGTTTTCCAAAACAGGGTAACGTCTTCGGTATCGGAATATATTTTTTCGTATATGTTGTTATGAATGCGGGTATTCGCAAAAAAGGGGGTTCCCGTTTCGTTTAAATAGCGGCTAAAGAAGGTATAAAGTTTTTCGTAAATATAATCGAAATCGTCCGAAGAAAAATCGGATGTGTCTTTTGTCAGCTCTTTTTTTATAAAGGGGATTATTTTATTAAAATATTTTTCTTTTATGCCCAAAAGATTTACAAAGCCGGAATCGCCCGTTATTTTTTCTTTTATAAAGGTTTTTTCAATTTCTGCAAAAAAATTGTTATAATTGTCTATTTCCATTTATCTTATATGCCTTTTTATGCGGTTTTTAGTTAAAACCGGTCTATAGATTTCAGAGGCAAAAAAAGTATCTGGCAAAGCTTACGCTTTTGTCAGATACTTTTTTAGATTATTTGGAGACTATAAAAATTCCTTTATAACCCCTGTTTAAAAGATACCTTTCGTATTCAAGCGCTTTTGTAAAGGTTTTAATTCCTACTACTTTTACTTTATGATAAATTACTCCGTTTTGTTCTTCTGTGGTTGTAAGTATTGTTTTATTTTTTATAGGAATCGTTCTTTTTAAACTTTCGGCATTCTGCCTTTCTTTAAACGCGCCTACTTGAATATAAAAATCGCCTTCTTTAAATTCTATCGGTTTCTTTTTTTTATTGGATATAATATTATCTGATTGAACAATGTTCATGGCGGCAATTTTTACGCGGGCGGTTCCGGGAGCGGCAACTCCGAGCAGTTTGGCGGCTTCGTAAGAAAGATCGATTATTCTGCCTTCAATAAAAGGTCCTCTGTCATTTATTCTGACATTTAATTTTTTGTTATTTTCCAAATTATGAACGCGGACCATAGTGCCGAGCGGAAGGGTTTTATGAGCGGCGCTTATTCCATACATGTTATAAACCTCTCCGTTTGCAGTCTTTTTTCCGTGAAAAGCTTTCCCGTACCAAGAGGCTATGCCTTCTTCGGTAAATCCTCTTGAGTCCGGAAGTGGCTGATACCATTTATTTCCGATTTTATAAGGCGGGGGATATCCGGGTTGGGTTTTCTGCGGCGGTTTTACGCAGCCTGCTATAACCAATAATAAAAAGATAAAGATCAAAAATATTTTTTTTAACAAAACATTCTCCATGCGTTAAGTTTAATATTACTACCATTGACATAACGATAATATTAATATAAAAAAAACAGATAAAGTCAAAGGTTTTATTTTATATTTTACTAAAAAATAAGATTTTAATACGGCTTTTTGCAAAGCCTTGATAATATAATTAGGAGACAAAAAATATGAGAGAAGCTGTTATTGTAAGCGGGGCAAGAACTGCGGTAGGAAGTTTCGGAGGAACCTTGAAAAGCGTTTCTGCCGTGCAACTTGGTTCCATAGTAATAAAAGATGTTTTAAAAAATGTAAAAATAAAACCGAAAGCAGATAAAAGCTATTCGCCGGCTACTCTTAAAGATAAAGGGATGATCGAGCTTGAAACAAAGGCTTACGACTGGAGCGAAGATTTTATGCCCGTTGAGATAGACGAGGTAATAATGGGCAATGTTCTTACGGCAGGGCTCGGGCAAAATCCGGCAAGGCAAGCAATGATAAAAGCTGGTATTTTAAAAGAGACTCCTGCTTATACTATAAATAAAGTATGCGCTTCTGGGCTTAAAGCCGTAGCTTTGGCTGCCGCTTCTATTATGAGCGGAGGCGCTGACGTTATTATAGCCGGAGGGCAAGAGAATATGAGCCTTGCGCCTATGGCTTTGCCTAAAGCAAGGTGGGGGCATAGAATGGAGCTTACCGGAGTAGGCGACATTTATGATCTGATGGTATTTGACGGGCTTTATGAAATTTTTTACGGCTACCATATGGGTATGACAGCGGAAAATATTGCTTCTATGTATAATATAAGCAGACAAGAACAGGACGAGCTCGGTTTGTTAAGTCATAATCGGGCTATGGCGGCTATAAAAGAGGGGCTTTTTGAGCAGGAAATATCTTCGGTTGTTATAAAAGGTAGAAAAGGGGATATTGTTGTTAAAACAGACGAAAGACCTATGGAAACCACTATTGAAAAGATGAGCGGATTAAGACCTGCATTTAAAAAAGACGGAACGGTAACCGCCGGAAACGCTTCGGGGATAAACGACGGAGCCGCAGCGCTTTGCGTTATGAGCGCGGATAAAGCAAAAGAGTTAGGACTTGCGCCTATTGTAAAGATAAAATCTTTTGCTTCGGGAGCAATAGACCCTGCATACATGGGGTTAGGTCTTGTTCCTGCAGTAAAAAAAGCTTTAAAGCTTGCAGGTATGGAATTATCCGATATTCAGCTTATAGAGCTTAATGAGGCTTTTGCTTCACAGGCTATAGGATGTATGAGAGAACTTAAAATAGCGACAGATAAACCTAACGAACTCGGAAGCGGAATTTCGTTAGGGCATCCTATAGGAGCTACGGGAGCAAGGCAGCTTGTAACAGGCGCAAATCAGATGATAAGAAAAGATTATTCCACAGGTCTTATTACAATGTGTATAGGCGGCGGAATGGGCATGGCTATGATTGTAGAAAGATAAACTTTAAAAGGAGTTAAAATTATAAAATGAATATCAGCAGAAAGTTAGGCATATTGGTTTTTTGCGGAATGCCCGCTATAGTAGGCGGCGGCATAATTTATTCTATTTTCGGCGGTTTTATTCCTATGTGCATATATGAGATAATACTTTTATTTACTGCAGGCGCCTTTTTAAGCAAATAGTAATAGCGCAGCATTGCTATATTGCGTTATTTAATCAAAATATAAAAAATGATTGTCTGAAGTTTGATAAGCAAGAAGCGGAGCAAACAAATTCGGATATCTCCAAACCAATATAAATATAAAAATAATAAAGGGATTTTTTGCTTCACTCGACAGAACAGGAAGGAAGTTTTTGCGCCGTGTCATTTCGATGAGCGAAGCGAGGAGAAACTTCATAATTAATTATCCGAAATGTGATTATATAATTAAGAATCTAATCCGTAGAGATGCTGTATTAAGCGTCTTTACTTTGTATGTGCGTATGATTAAAGGCTTATAAAGAATGAAAAAAGAGTCTTCAGGGGGAATAATTTTAGGATTTTTCATAACCCTGTTTGTTATATCCACATTTTTAACGGGCTTTTTATTATGGCCGTTTTTATCGGTTATACTTATTGCCATACTTGTTACGGGCATATTTAAACCGTTATATAATATTTTTACCAAAAAGCTAAAGCCTTCTCTTGCTTCGGCGCTTACATGCCTCATTATATTTTTTACAATATTAGGACCTTTTTTATTTTTTATAGGAGTATTATCAAACGAAGCGTATAATTTATATTTAATGGCAAAAACTGCTGTGTTTAAGGAAAAGATGCAGGCGATTTTAGAACAAACCGATCTTCTTACCAGAGCGAATATGCTTTTATCCAATTTTTCCATGCAAATTTCTGCGGAGCAGTTAAAAGATACCATAACCGAACTTGGCAAAGTAGTAGGAATGTTTCTTTATAAGCAGGCAAGCGGAGTAGCCTCCAATCTTTTAAAGTTTTTAATCAATTTTTTCTTTATGATTTTAATAGTCTATTTTTTATTAATAGATATACGTAGGCTTATAAACTTTATAAAAGAGCTTTTTCCTTTGCGTAAAGAAGAGACAGACGAGCTTATGATAAAGTTTAAAAACATGGCTTCTGCAATACTAGTTGGAAACGGATTAGGCGGAATAATACAAGGAGTTTTAGGAGGCATACTTTTTGCTGTTTTCGGATTGGAATCTCCCGTTTTATGGGGCGTAATAATGGGTCTTTTAGCGTTTATGCCTATACTTGGCATAGGGCTGGTATTTATACCTGCAGCGGGATATTTTTTTTTAATAGGAAAAATAACTTCGGCAATACTTTTTTTAATTTTTTATATAGTAATATCCGGCGGCATGGAGTATGTTTTTAAGCCGAAAATTGTAGGAGACAGAGTGCAGTTGCATCCTTTGCTGGTGTTTTTATCTGTTGTAGGCGGTTTAAAGCTTTTCGGAATATTGGGAATAATTTACGGACCATTGTTAATTACCGCTTTTTTAACCTTAACATCTATATATCATTCAAACTATAAAAGGTTTATAACAACTTAAAATAAAGGGCTCGTTAATGATAACTAATGAAGATTTTATTCAAGTCGGCATAGAAGAAGAGATGAAAAAATCTTATTTGGACTATGCTATGAGCGTAATTGTAGGTAGGGCTTTGCCGGATATACGAGATGGATTAAAACCTGTTCATAGACGCATATTATATGCGATGAGAGAATTAAAAAATGACTGGAATAAGCCGTATAAAAAATCCGCAAGAATAGTAGGAGATGTTATAGGTAAATATCATCCTCACGGAGATACTGCAGTTTACGACGCGTTAGTCCGAATGGCGCAGAATTTCTCTTTAAGGTACCCTGTGATAGACGGGCAGGGCAACTTCGGCTCAGTTGACGGAGATTCTCCGGCGGCTATGAGATATACGGAAGTAAGAATGAAACGATTAGCTCATCTGATGATAGATGAGCTTGATAAAGAAACCGTAGATTTTGTTTTAAACTATGACGAATCCTTAACGGAGCCTTCAGTTCTGCCTGCAAAACTGCCTAATTTTCTTATAAACGGCTCTTCGGGCATAGCGGTTGGAATGACTACAAATGTTCCGCCTCATAATCTTTCTGAAATAGTTATAGGAATAAAAGCCCTTATAGATAACCCGCAATTAACAATAGAAGAGATTATAAAAATAATACCAGGACCCGATTTTCCTACGGCTGGTATTATACACGGCAAAAAAGGAATTTACGAAGCATACAAAACAGGACGCGGAATAATAAAACTCGGCTGCCACATAATAGTTGAAAAAGATACGAGAGGCGATCAGGAAACCATAATAGTAAAAGAGATTCCGTATCAGGTTAATAAGGCGGCTTTAATAGAAAAAATAGCTTCGCTGGTAAGAAGCAAAGATATAGAAGGCATAAAATATGTTCGAGACGAATCTGATAGAGACGGTATGAGAATAGCCATAGCTTTAAAAAAAGGGCAGATACCGGAAATAATCATAAACCAGCTATACAAACATACCCGAATGAGTTTAAGCTTTGGTATAATAATGCTTGCAATAGTAAACGGAAAGCCGGAGCTTTTAAACCTGAAAAAGATACTTCAACTTTTTATAGAGCACAGAAAAAATATAATAACAAGGCGCACCAAATACGAATTAAAAAAAGCGGAAGCAAGAGCCCATATATTAGAAGGACTTAAAATAGCCCTTGATAATCTTAATACGGTTATAACTTTAATACGAAATTCCGAAAATCCTGCAGAGGCAAAGGCAGGACTTATAAAAAACTTTTCGCTTACTCAAATACAGGCGCAGGCAATACTTGATATGAGGCTCCAAAGGCTTACTGGGTTAGAACGGGAAAAGCTTATCGGAGAATACGAAGAGATTATAAAACAGATAGCTGTATATAAGGAGATATTGGGTAACGAGCGGATTGTTCTTAACATGATAAAAGAGGATCTTGATCAAATAGTCTCAGAATTCGGAGACGCCAGAAGAACCCGCATAGTAGATGAAGCAAAAGAGATAACCATAGAAGACATGATAAAAGAAGAGGATATGGTAATTACAATATCTCAAAGCGGATACATAAAAAGAGCGCCTCTTACCACATATAGAATTCAAAACAGAGGCGGAAAAGGGAAAGCCGCTATGGGTACAAAAGAGGAAGATTTTGTAAAAGACATTTTCATAGCATCAACTCATCATACCTTCTTATTTTTTACTAATTTCGGCAAAGTATATTGGCGTAAAGTATATGATATACCGGAAGTCGGAAGAACCGCAAAAGGTTATGTCATAGTTAATCTTCTTAACCTCCAAGAAGGAGAAAAACTCGCTACGGTTTTAGCGGTTCCATCCTTTGAGCCGGGTAATTATCTTATTATGGCTACCAAAAAAGGGCTTGTTAAAAAAACCGATATTATGGCTTATTCGAACCCCAGAACAAACGGAATAATAGCCTTAAAGCTTAATCCAAAGGATGAATTAATATCAGTGCGCATCACAAACGGCGAAAGGAACATATTTTTAACCTCTTTACTTGGCAAAACCATACATTTTAGAGAAACCGATGTTCGTCCTACGGGAAGAGTTTCGTCTGGAGTTATAGGAATGAAGTTTGCCCAAAAAGACAGCATAATCGGTATGGAGGTAACAGATCATGGCAAGACCCTATTTACGGTAACCGAAAACGGTTTTGGCAAAAAAACCGCAGTTGGCGAATATCCGATTCATAAACGAGGCGGAAAAGGGGTAATTACAATCAAAACAAGCGACAGAAACGGCAAAGTAGTATCCGTACTTTTGGTAGATGATAAAGACAATCTTATGCTTATTGCAAATTCCGGCAAGCTTATAAGAATATCGGTTAAAGCAATATCCGTTATAAGCAGAAATACCCAGGGCGTAAAACTTATGGATACAAATTATAAGGAAAATGAAAAAACAGTAAGCGTAGCAAGAGTAATGGAAGACGAGGAGGATGAGACTGCAATTGAACCAAACGGAATTTAAAATAGGAGTAATAGGAGGAGGAAGCTGGGGGACGGCTCTTGCCAATCTTCTGGCATTAAAAGGTTATAAAATTGATTTGTGGGTTTTTGAAAAAGATATAGTCGAGCAGATTAAAACCGAAAGATTAAACAAATTATTTTTACCGGGTATACTCCTTTCGGACAATATAATTCCTACAAATAATTTTGAAAAAGCGGTATCCGAAAAGGATATTCTTCTTATAGTAGTTCCTTCTCATTTTATAAGAAACATAGCAGGCGAGATACAAAAGTATGTAAGCCCGCAAACAGTAATATTAACCGCTTCCAAAGGGATAGAAAACCAAACCTCATATACAATGTCTCGGGTATTAAAAGAGGTTATTACAAAAATATCGGAGAAAAATTTTGCGGCGATTTCCGGACCCAGCTTTGCAAGAGAGGTGGCTAAAAAAACGCCTACCGCAATAGTAGCATCCTGTTGTGATCAAAGCGTTGCTAAAAAAATACAGCTTATATTTGCAACCGATTATTTCAGGGTATATACAAACAACGATCTTATAGGAACAGAAATAGGCGGAGCAATTAAAAACGTAATAGCCATAGCATCAGGAATGATAGATGGGCTTAAGTTAGGGTTGAATACCAGAGCAGCGCTTATTTCCCGCGGGCTTGCGGAAATAAGACGTCTCGGGCTTAAAATGGGAGCTAAACCGGAAACATTTTTGGGATTGGCTGGAGCCGGAGATTTAATACTTACCTGCACGGGAAATTTAAGCAGAAACTACATACTCGGCAAAAGAGTCGGGGAAGGTGAAAAATTAAAAGAGATAACGGAAAACAGTAAGATGATAGCAGAAGGGGTAAAAAATTCGGAATCCGTTTATAACCTATCCAAAAGATTAAATATAGAAATGCCCATCTCAAATGCGGTATATCATATATTATATAAAGATATGGCGCCTATGGATGCGCTTATAAAACTTATGACAAGAGACCTAAAGCATGAGTTCGAGCAGACATAAAGGAGAAGGACATAGAGAAAGATTAAGAGATAAATTTTTGCAAAACGGTTTGACAGGTTTTGCAGATTATGAAGTAATAGAGCTTCTTTTGACATTAGGAACCCCCAGAAAAGACTGCAAACAGTCTGCAAAACAGGCTTTGGCAAAGTTTAAAACCCTGCCCGGCGTTATTGAAGCCGCTGATTCTGAACTTTTTGAAATAAACGGAATAGGCAAAAAAAATATTTTCGGAATAAAACTGATAAAAGCTGCTGCAAACAGATACCTTAAAGAAAGATTAAAAGGAAAAAATGCTATAAAAAGCGCTGAAGACCTGTTTGATTATCTTTATTTTAATCTGCGTCATAAAGATAAAGAATACTGTTTGGCAATATATTTGGATATAAAAAACAACATATTAAATACGGAAACTATCTCCGAAGGCTCCATAGGAATAAACCATGTATATCCCAGAGAAATAGTAAAAGCCGCTATAAAAAATAAAGCCGCCTCGGTAATATTAGTTCATAATCATCCTTCAGGGGAGCCGGAACCATCCCAATCCGATATTAACATAACAAAAAAAATAGTCTCCGCATTAAAAACCGTAGATATAAAATTATTAGATCACATTATAATAGGAACCGGTAAATATTACAGCTTTGCGGATAAAGGAGAGATGAAAATAATAGAAGAAGGATTAAAAAAAGATGGATAAACCGTATTGTTACGGAAAATTAGAAAAAGTATTTCCCAAAAAAGAGGACGGGCTTCGTCATACCCCGGATTCTTGCTTTTACTGCTCTTTTCGCATTAAATGCTTAAAAGCAGCGGTTGCAGACGGCAAAGAGGGTATAAAATTGAAAGAGGAGATGGTAGATAGGGCATATACAAGCGGAAAATTAAGTTTTTTTCAAAGATGGTCTCAAAAAAAAGCGCTTTGTAAGGAGGAAAAAAAATGAAACATATAAAAGATATAGATTGTAATCAAAAAAAGGTGTTTTTAAGAACGGATTTTAACGTTCCTATGGACGAGCAATTAAATATAACAGACGATTCCAGAATAAAAAGAGCGCTTCCCACACTAAAACATCTTATTGATAATAATTCGGCTATAATAATAGCCTCGCATCTCGGAAGACCCAAAGGCAGTTATAACCCTCAATTAAGTTTAAAGCCGGTAGTAAAGAGGTTATCTGATATACTCGGAAAAAAAGTTGTTTTTTGCGATGATTTTACAAGCAGCGAAGGTAAAAAACTTATTGATAATATAAAATCCGGCGAAATTTTATTTTTGGAAAATTTAAGATTTTATTCATCCGAAGAAAAAAATGATACGGATTTTGCAAAACAGCTTGCGGATCTATGCGATATATATGTAAACGACGCTTTCGGGCTTGCTCACCGAGCGCATGCTTCGGTATATGCAATTACAAAGTTTGCAAAGGTTTCATGCGCTGGTTTTTTGCTTTATCAAGAATACGATTATCTTAAAAAGGTAATGCAAAACCCGCAGCGTCCCCTTGTAGCGATAATAGGAGGGGCAAAAGTATCAAGCAAAATAGCCGCGTTAAAAAACCTGCTTAATTATGCAGACAAAATCATAATAGCCGGAGCTGTGGCAAATACCTTTTTAAAAGCAAAAGGAATTGATATGGCGGCTTCCAAAATAGATAACGAGGCAATAGAAGGGGCTAAAGCAATAATGGAGATTGCGGAGCAAAAAAATATCCCGCTTTATTTTCCTCAAGACTGCATTGCCGCGCAAAAAATATCTTCGGATGCCGATTTCGGCAAATTCGACATAAATGACATTCCGCTCGACTACATGGCGTTAGATATAGGATTGAAAAGTTTTAAAACCTTTCAAAAGGCGCTTAAAGACGCAAAAACAATAATATGGAGCGGAACATTCGGAATTTTTGAAGTTTTTTATCCTTTCGGATATGGAACCCAGTCAATGGCAGACATAATAACAGAAACATCCGCATTTACTTTAATAGGCGGAGGAGATACCGTAGCTGCTATTAATAAATTAGGTTTGTCGGAAAAGGTATCTTACATATCTACCGGAGGCGGGGCGTTTTTATCCTTTTTGGCGGGAAAGCAAATGCCGGCTATAGAAGCTTTTAATTAAATAAAAGTTTTCTCTGTTTAAAGTCCGCCGTTTAACTTTGTATTTTGCCCGTTTTTCGCAAGCCTTGAAAACGAACAAAATATTTTATTACCCAGCGAACTTTTCGGAGATTGTTATCTCCTTTCATAATCATTATTTTTTGTGTCTAAAATTTAGGCAGGGATATTTTTATTATGAGATTTTTTCTCGCTTCGCTCATTGACATTACATGACAAAAGTAGTTTTTTATATGAATAAAAAAGCAAAACTGTATATTATTATAGGATTATTGGCTTTGGCGGCAATAATATTATTATATATGTTCCGAGCCGAAATTATTGCCAAAATAAGCTATTATTATAAGGCGTTATCCGATAAAGAAAAGGTGGAAAAATTTATATCCTCTTTTGGGGCGGGGGCGCCTGCAATTTTTATACTTTTACAAATAGCTCAAGTTATATTTGCCCCTATTCCGGGTGAGGCTTCCGGGTTTATAGGCGGTTATATTTTTGGCGTTTTTGGGGGATTTGTATATTCTTCGATAGGATTATCAATAGGCTCTATTATCAATTTCGGAATGGGATCTTTTTTAGGAAAAAAATATATAAAAAAACTTATCCCTGAAAAGTATATGGATAAATTCAATACTCTATTACAAAGAGAAGGCATAATAGTAATATTAATATTTTTTGTTTTTCCAGGATTTCCTAAAGATTTACTTTGCCTTTTTTTGGGATTAAGCGGAATGATGAGATGGGGGCTGTTTCTGTTAATGTCTTCCATAGGAAGAATGCCGGGCACTCTGCTTTTAAGTATTCAAGGAGCTTATGTTTCTCAAAAATTGTATTGGCATTTTGCGGCGGTTTTTCTTTTGTGCGTAATTTTGATTTTTTTTTCTTATAAGTATAGGGAAAAGATATATAGGTTTACGGAAAAGAATTAAATTTTATAACAGATTGTTTTTAAGTTGAGGACAAAAGAAATCAAATTATTAAATTTGTTTTTTATATTTTAGGGGGAACAGGACGAGGAACTACTATTTTTTGTTCGACAGCAGCATGCTCTCCAAACCATTCCCATGTGATAAGCCGCGCTCTTTTCATTTTAACCATATCTTTTTTGCCTTTTTATACTGTATCTGAAATTCAAAATAAAACAATTAATCCTTCGCTCTATCAACTGATCAACCCATATATTTGCAAGTATACATATGTTACAAATGAAATATCCTTATAATTATTTACTCTTATTTACAAATTTTTTTCATATAAAACGCCGACGGTTAAATTTTAAAAACAAAAAAGAATGATTATGAAAAGAGATGCCCAAAGTTTTTTGTAAGAAGAGAGTAGAGACGTTGCATGCAACGTCTCTACTTTGTATCTTAACTATAATGGATTTACAAAAATAGGTTCGAAGCGCGGTTTGAAGTTTGTAATATTATTCATATATGGCATACATCTTCGGATCAAACGCTTCTCTTGCAGCCTCTCCTATAAAAGATACTGCAATTAATACTATTGCCATAGCGGCAATTACGGAAGATAAAATCCACCATGCGCTCATGTTTGCGGAACCCTGAGCAAGAAGCTCGCCCCAGCTAGGCGTAGGCGCTGGAAGTCCAAATCCCAGATAATCCAAAGATGTAAGAGCAACGATTCCGGAAGATATTGAAAAAGGCGCAAATGTTACTATAACCGATAGAGTGTTTGGTATTATATGTTTAAATATTATTCTGTAATCGGATGCGCCTGCCGCTTTTGCCGCTAATATATATTCTTTTTCTTTTTCTTTATAGGTCATTGTTCTTATTGTCCAAGTAATTCCTATCCAGCCGAAAAGCGCCATTATAAAAAGAAGTATAAAAAAATTAGGTAAAATTACGGATGAAATTATTATAATCACATAAAGAAACGGAATGTTAGACCATATTTCTATAATCCGCTGAAAAAAAAGATCAAATTTTTTGCCGAAATATCCCATTGCGCTTCCTATGCTTATTCCTATCGTATAATTCACGGCAAGCAGTATTAAAGAAAAGAATATTGCAGTTCTAAAACCGTATAAAAGCCTTGCCAAAACATCTCTGCCAATATTATCGGTTCCGAGATAATGTTTTGATTTGTAAGAAGGGGCAAAAGGGGGGTAATCATCTTTTTTTAAATCGTTTTCATAAGGATTATAAGGAACCAAAGGCATTAAAACATAGTTGCCTTTATTTTTTGCGGAAAAGATTTTTTTTAATTTTTTGTAGTTTGTTTCATATTCGTAATCAAGCCCGAATGTTTTTCCGGGCATCATTTTGCCGTAAGTCGGGAAGTAGTACTCGCCTTTATAGCAGACCATAAGGGCGCGGCTGTTTACAAGGCATTCCGCAAACAAAGATAATAAGCATAGTCCGGTAAAAAAGATAAAAGAATAGCAACCTCTTTTTATGGATTTAAATCTTTTTATTTTTTTTATCGTAAGCGGATTCATAATTTTTTTTATTTTGGATATATTCGAGTTTGTTTGCTCCGCTTTTTACTTGTCAAAAATTTTATCTCAAACGACAAGAGCCGCTACGCAAAAAAATTTGAACATATTTTTTCGTAGTAATTCCTTGTTTTATATTTTAATATAAAGACGGTTGTATAACAAACTATTTTGCCCGTTTTCTGCGTTATGCTCAAATTTTAATCCTCGACTTATTTTTAATAAGCCTGCGGTTAAAATTTTCTCGAGTCTTGAAAACAAACAAAATAGTTTGTTATACAACCGTCTTTTATTGGAACTTTACTCTCGGATCAATCAATGCTACGCACACATCGGATAAAATATTTCCTATCATCATTAAAAGAGAGGATATAACCAATATTCCCAAAACAACGGGGTAATCCCTTTCTATAATCGCTTCATATCCCAAAAGCCCCATTCCGTTTATATTAAATACGGTCTCTATTAAAAAAGAGCCTGTAACTATAAGCGAGATATTATTGCCAAAGCTTGTAGCTATAGGAATTAAACTGTTTTGCAAGGCATGTTTAAATATAGCCTTTTTAAACGAAAGCCCTTTTGCAACTGCGGTTTTTACATAATCTGTCGCCAAATTATCCATTAAGCTATTTTTCATCAGCAAAGTCATTACCGTAAAAGAGCCTATAAGATAAGCAATTACAGGCAAAACCGTATGTAAAAAAAGATCGTATATTTTCATATACAAGCTAAAATTTTCAAATTCGTCGCTTACAAGCCCTCCGAAAGGAAAGATTTCAAAGTGAAAGGATAATAAAAAAAGCAGCAGCGCGCCCGCAACCCAGCCCGGTATTGCATAGCCTGTAAATACTGCAATCGAAGATATATTATCAAAGGCGGTTTTATGTTTTACCGCCTTTGCAATTCCTAATGGTATGCAGATAGAATATATAAGTATCATTGATATAAGCCCAAAATATATAGAGACTGGCATTCGGCTTTTTATCATATCCCATACGGGGTCGTAATATCTTGTAGAGGTTCCCAAATCTCCTTTTAATACTTTAAAAAGCCATAAAAAATAACTTGTAATAACAGGCTTATCAAAACCGTAATATTCTTTAAGCTGATTTATTTGATCTTCGGAAAGAGGCTGGTTTCCGCCGTCTTGCGATATGCCTGCGGAAGTTGTTTGCCCGGATGCGGCGGCAAGATGAGCGGATGCAATCATTCTTTCTACGGGGCCGCCGGGAACAAATCTGGTTATTATAAATACTATAATTGTTACTCCTATAAAGGTTGGTATTATAAGTAAGAATCTTCTTATAAAATAAGCGGTCATTTACAATTGTTCCTATTTTCTTTTTCTTTCATTAGCGTTAAGTTTTATTTTTCTGATGCGGATTGATTTCGGAGTTACTTCTACATATTCGTCTTCTTTTATGTATTCCATAGCCTCTTCCAATGAAAACTTTATTGCGGGCGCTATTGCCAGTTTTTCGTCGGAACCGGATGCCCGCATATTTGTCAATTTTTTAGTTTTAAGAACATTTAAAACCAAATCTTCGCGTCTTGTATTTTCTCCGATTACCTGCCCTGTGTAAACCACTTCGTTAGGTTCGATAAAAAACATGCCTCTGTCTTGGAGTTTATGAATTGCATAAGCCGCAGATGTTCCTGTCTGCATTGCTATTAATGCGCCGCTTCTTTTGGTTTTTATTTCTCCTTTCCATGGCTCGTATCCTTTAAAACGATGAGAAATCAGCGCTTCGCCTTCCGTTGCGGTTAATATCGGCTGAGTAAGTCCTATTAAACTTCTTGCAGGCGCTTTGAATTCAAGGTTTATTCTATCGTTTTTTGTAATGATATTTAAGATATCCGCTTTGCGGGCGGTTACTATCTCTATTACTCTGCCGGAAAATTTCGGGGGAACATTTATATTTAAAAATTCTACAGGCTCATGTTTAAAGCCGTCAATCTCTTTTGTAACCACTTTCGGCTGGCTCAATTGAAGCTCGTAGCCTTCTCTTCTCATTGTTTCCACCAAAATAGATAAATGCAGGGTTCCTCTGCCGTAAACTTTTAACTTGGCTGCGGAATCTGTTGCTTCTACTTTTAATGCCAGATTCTTTTCGGTTTCTTTAAATAATCTTTCTCGGATATGTTTTGAGGTAATATATTTG
This sequence comes from Deltaproteobacteria bacterium, assembly GCA_019306065.1. Lineage (GTDB taxonomy): Bacteria > Desulfobacterota > Desulfobacteria > Desulfobacterales > JAFDMD01 > JAFDMD01. The sequence goes on along the minus strand of JAFDMF010000011.1, from coordinate 3,382 downwards.
CCCTCTTTGCCGAAAAACGGGGAGTCGTTAACCGTAAAAAACATGCTCATAGTAGGCTCGTCAACCGAAATCGGTTTTAAAGGTTCCGGGTTTTCAAAATCGGCTATGGTATCTCCGATGTCAAACTGTTCAAGCCCCATTATTGCCGCTATTTCGCCTGATTTAATCTCTTTTTTTGTTCTTTCTTTTCCAAGCCCTTCAAAAAGGTAAAGCTCTTTTATAACCGATTTGTGTATTGCGCCGTTTCTTTGAACAATAGAAATCAAATCTCCGGCTTTAACGCTTCCTCTGAGTATTCTTCCCACCGCAATTCTACCTGTATATGAGGAATAATCCAAAGAGCTGATCTGTAATTGCAAAGTTCCCGGGTTATCTTTCGGAGGCTCAATATATTCGAGAATGGTATCCAATAGATATGAAACGTCGTTAGTGGGCGTTTTCCAGTCAGGTCCCATCCATCCTTCTTTTGAAGAACCGTAAACCGTAGGAAAATCAAGCTGTTCGTCCGTAGCATCAAGAGAAAACATCAACTCTAAAACCATCTCGTTTGTTTCTTCGGGATTGCAGTTTTGTTTGTCAACTTTATTGATTACCACTATAGGTTTTAAATTAAGCTCTAACGCTTTTTGCAAAACAAAGCGGGTTTGCGGCATAGGTCCTTCAAAAGCGTCCACAAGAAGCAAAACCCCGTCCGCCATATTTAAAACGCGTTCCACCTCGCCGCCGAAATCGGAATGCCCCGGAGTATCGATAATATTTATTTTTGTTCCTTTATATCTTACGGATACGTTTTTAGATAAGATGGTTATTCCACGCTCCCGTTCCAGATCGTTTGAATCTAAAATCAAATCCTGCACCGCTTGATTATCTCTAAATAGCTTTACCTGATATAAAATTCTATCGACCATAGTTGTTTTTCCATGATCAACATGCGCAATAATTGCGATATTTCTTATATCCATAAATTGGTTTTCCTTGTTTATCAAAATTAAATTTTTTGAGCGGGCCTATGGGGTCTTGTTTTATTATATGAACAAATTTGCATAGATAATTTTCACTTATTACCGCGAAAGAAAAGGCATGTTAACCCGACTGGAGCAATTAAAATAGCAAATATATAACAAAGAGCCATTGTTATACATTTCATAATTATCATTAAAAATCCATTTAGAATAAAAATATTATCGCCAACTATAAAGTTTATAATACTTTCATACACAAATCTTGAATAGGGATAAAGCGCTGTATTTATTCCCATCATAGCGAGACTTATCACCGGTATCTGTTTACTCATCGTGAAGTATAACAAAGCCGTAATGATAGCGCTAAAGAAAAGTTGGCGAAAGTAGTATTCGCGTGATAATCTTCCGAAAATTTTTACAAAAAACGAATTCACACTATGCCTCTTATTAAATTTTAAATAATAAAAAATTTTTCTATTATCACATTAACGATAATTTTATAATTTATTCTTCATATATATATTTTTGATTGCTATATATAGAAAAGCTTTTACTCAATACGGAAATAGCGAGAGGATATTCCGCTATGTGTTTTAAGCAAATTCGGGGGTTAAATGCAAGATTAATAATTAAAGGAATATGGTAAAACAAAAAAGGGCGGAGGTTTTTAATCCCCCGCCCTTTTTCTGTTTTATCTTTCTATCCGTTATACCTTTTGCATCTCTTAAACCTACTCTGGCGTTAAATATTGCGTCTGTTTTTTTGCTTGAAACTATTATCATCGGCTCAAATATTTTTTTAAAGTTTTCTCTTTTTATTCCTATGCCGTTATCTTCAAAATCGAAAACAAGGTTTTTATCTTCGGCAAGATCAAAATATTGTCTATCCTCATCAGGTCTTACGGCTCTGTTAGGAATTAAAAAGCCTGTCAAAAAGCTTGAAACTTGTTTTGTCGATTTTGTTTTTTAATACTTATATTCGTTTTTATGAGATTGAGAAAATTTTTAAAGGTTAAGATGATTGTTATTTGCGCCCCTTTTATTCGGGTATCAGCGCCTGTTTTTCTTCGGTTCGCCGCGCTGCCGCGTCTGCCGCTGCTGTTATGTTGAGGTTGGCTGATGTTATGTCTATGTTTTTACCTGCCGTTATTTTGCCGCCTGTTATTTGGGTATCTGATCCGCTTTCTATTGTTATGTCTTGTCCGGCTGTTATATTTGATGGTTTTGTGATTGTTTGGAGACGCTCGCTTTGGCTTATTAATAGGTCGAGGTCTGCCCGAATGTCTATGTTAAAACCGCCAGCTATTGTGGATTCGCCGACTGCTTCTATTGTATCTGCTATGCGCGCGGTTTTGCCTGCTAACGTTGCCGTTGCCAAACTTATTGCAGCTATGTATTTGGCATTGTAGGCTTTTAATATTCGAAGCTCTTGTTTGTCAAACTTGCCTGCCGCATAGCCTGTTTCTGCACGAGCTAATGTTTTTTTGTAATCGCTATACGCAGAGTTTATTTTTTTGAGGTTTTGAGCCGTAGTTATGGCATTGCCCGAAGCGGTTAAAGAAAAAAATATCGCTGTTAATGGCTTTTTGAGATTTATAGTTAAATTTGTCATAACATATTTTAATGTATTGAAAAAAAAAAATCTGTTAATAATTCATTCAATTCAAGAGAGAACAACTTGTTTTTTAATTCATTATCAAGCCATATAAATATTTTTTTAGGACTTCTAGTTCTTATTCTTTTTTCAAATTCCACCGAAAGTGACGGATATTCTTTTTTTAACAATTTATTGAGATCGTTATAAAAATTTTCTATATCTTTTCTCATTTGAGTTTATTAATCTTTTTTATTTTAATAGGAAGATGTGTTACAGCCTGTGTCCCACCACCTGTTCCCCATTCTGGAAAAGTTTTTGTAATTGGCTCTAGAATATTTGTAGTATTCCATCTTCCAGTTGGTATAGTAATATCATCAATCAATTGAAATGTATCAAATTCAACTACATGTGTTGGGGCATGAGGTAGTTGCAATAAATTTTTAATTTTAGATGGAGGTATATCTATAATATTATCAAATGTAATATAAATAGGATTTCGCGATGAAATAGTGCCTTCTAATGCCTCGCCAATATTAGATTTACCCCCAATTGCTCTATAAGCGGTAGAAGGAATCGCTTGACCGTGCGGAGTAATATAAAAATTAATACTCTCTACGCTTTTCATAATACCACTACCCGCCGCATCCCCATGTTTAACAACCCCATTAGCTTTAGCCGTAGTTTCAACGTTACTTACAACCTTCCCGCCGTATTTTTTTACTAATACCGAGAAGTTATCGGCTACAATATTACTTACTGCATTGTTTAATATGTAGTCTTGGGTATCTCCATCTCTTGTTATTGCGTCAACTGCAGTATCGCCG
>JAFDMF010000025.1 GCA_019306065.1 Deltaproteobacteria bacterium | reverse complement strand
TTATAAGAAGAATAAGCGAGAATATATCTAAACTTAATATGATAAGAAATTTGTTTTTGAAGCATTTTTTAAGTATTATTTCTGCGGCTTTTTCTGGCTTCATAGCCGCTCCTCTGGCATCTTTTTTCATCCATTCGGGCATATTTTTATATTCTTCGCGATACATTGGAGTATCTATATCTGAAGGGCAGGCTACATGAACGGATATTTCTTTTTTCAAAAGTTCTCGGCGCAGAGCATCTGCAAAATTGATAACTCCGGCTTTTGAAGCGCAATAGGTAGTATATCCTGCCGCCCCCATTAAGCCGAATGCGGAAGATATTAATAATATTTTGGCGCCTTTGTCAAGAAGGGATAAAAATATGTATGTTGCAAGTATTGTTCCCCATAAATTTATGTTGATTTCCCGCTTTAGCTCTTTTGTATTTGTATATTCGGATATTAGTTTTGTAGAAACTGATCCTGCATTAAGTATCAGCATATCAAGTTTGCCTTTTTTTGCTTTTATTTGTAAAAAAACTTTTTTTAAGCTTTCTTCGTCTGTAGTATCGGAACAAAAAGCGTCAATATCTGCATTACAAAAGGAGCGTAGATTATCAGCGGCTTTTTGTAGCTTTTGAGAATTTTTTCCTGTAATGATAATCGAATATTTTTTTTGGGCGAGTTTTTTTGCAATTTGAAAGCCTATGCCTGAAGAACCTCCCGTAATAAGCGCGAGTTTTTGCATTGTTGTTGTTTCCTTTGTTTAAAGTTCTCTGTCCGACTTCGTATCTTGCCCGTTTTCTGCGTTATGCTCAAATTTTAATCCTCTAAATACTTTAGTATTCCTGCGATTCAAATTCTCGCAAGCCTTGAAAACGAAACAGTTAATTATTATTTCCTTTGCTTATATTCGTTCCTGATATGTCCAAAGTTTATTTGCGTAGCGGCTATTATTGCTGAAGAAACAATTTTTGATAAGTTTTGCCTCAAACGATGTGAATCGTTTAAAAGCGCAGCTTGAGTTTTCACATTCTAACCAAAATGCAGTCAAAAATCCGAAGTGATAAGTAAGAAGCGGAGCAAACAAATTTGAACATCTCCTTTCGTAATTATTTCTTTTTGTGTTTATAATAGAGTCAGTTAAAGTCAGTTGGATAACAAATTGCAAAGTTTAGGCAACGGGCTTTGGCTTTTATGTTAGATCGTATCTTAAGTGGTTTTTTCCATGCGTTAACTTCTTTTTTAATATTGTATCTGCCGTATATAATCCCGCAGGTATTGCTCCTGTAAGCCCGGAACCAAGTATTGTTTTCGCGCCTGTTAGATACAGCCCTTTTATTAATGTTTGGGGTCCCATTTTATTGCCTAACGCCTGTTTCGGAGTAGCTGCCAGATCATACCATCCGCCTTCGTAAGCAGATGTGTATCGCTCGTAAGTTAAAGGGGTGGATATATCTTTGACAACTATGTGTTTTGACAGGTTTGGTATGAATTTTTCCGCACCTTTTATAAGAATATCTGCTATTGATGTTTTAAGTTGTTCATACTCTTTTTGATTGGCGCAGCGCCATTTATTTTTATAATTGTAAGGAACAGGGAGTAAAACTATGCTTACTATATTATTTTTGTAGTTTGAAGAGTTCTTTTTTTGGATAAAAGAGGATGTTTCAATGGAAAAATCGTAATTTGTAAGATCAAGTTTATTTTTGGAGTTAAGCTCTAATATTTTTTTTGTAGAGCCGTATTCCGAAAATGAGAATATCCAAGCATAATCGGAAAAATCCGGAAGTTCCATGTCCACTCCGAGTTTAACCACTAATCCGCTTACGGACTGTTCCAGATTTTTTACTTTTTTAACAAACTTGGTTTTTAGGTTTTGGGGGCCTACCAATTTCAGAAATGTCTGTTTGGTGTCTACGTTGGAGATGATGTATTTTGCATATATTTTTTCATTGTTATCAAGTTGAACTCCTATTGCTCTACCGGACTTTATCAGGATTTTTTCAACTCTTTTTTTTAATTTTAAAACCCCTCCATGCTCTTTAAAGGTATCTGCAAAAGCATCCGATATTTTTTGAAATCCGCCTTTGGGATACCATATTCCGCCGGAAGAATAAGACATTATGTATCCTATATAAAATAATGCGGAAACTCTGTCTGCATCTAATCCCAGCGTTATTGCCTCTTTGCCTATGAATTCTTTTAATTTATCGTCTTTAAAGTATTTATCAAGATAGCGGCTTAATGTATAATGGCTGTATCTTGCAAGGTTTGGAAATAGAACCGGATATGTTAATTTTTGCAAAAGAGTAGGTTTGTAATGAGCTTTTTCTATTTCGTCCCATATTTTTCTTATTTTACGAAAAAATTTTCGGATTGCAAATCTCTCTTTGCTAAATTTGCTTATAAATTCATATTCTAATTTATATGTATCGGCATGCCAGTCTATGGACATATCCGGCCCTACTATTTTTGCAAGTTTATTGATTTCAAAAAATTCTATTTTTTTGCTTACGCCAATGTATTGAAATAATCTTTGAAAGTTATCCCCTTTTCTTAAGTTGCCTATGATAACAGGAACATCAAAGGTATATCCTTTTCTTTTATATGAGGTGCAGTAACCTCCAGGCAAAAAATGTTGTTCTAAAATAAGAACTTTAAAACCGTTTTTTGCCAGAAGGTTGCCGCATATCAAACCTCCCACGCCCGCGCCTATGATTATAACATCATAATTATTATCCATAGATTATATTGATTTAAACCCTTCCTGTAACTGCATAAGAGTATATTCCATCTGAGCCTGTTTATGTTCGCTTGTAATGAAAAAGCGGAGTCTGCCGGCATTTTCTGCCACTGCAGGATAAAGTATCGGCTGGACGTTGATGCCTTTTTCAAAAAGAAAATTTGTCATTTCCATTGTTTTTAAAGAATTGCCTACTATAACCGGAATAACAGCGGAATCGTGACTTGCTCCTATGTCAAATTCTAATTTTTTTGCTTTGTTACGAAAATATTCGGAATTTTTTCGTAATCTGTCTATCCTATTTGTATCTTTTTTAAGCATTTGTAAAGCTACAAAAGCAGCAGCAGCGTTAGCCGGAGACATTCCTACGCTGAACATAAACCCTGGCGCCGTATATTTTAAATATTTTATGAATAGTTTGGAACCTGCTATGTATCCTCCGCAGCTTGCAAAGGATTTGCTTAATGTTCCCATCCATATTTCAACCTCTTTGGGATTTATATTGAAGTGCTCGCCTATTCCTCTGCCTGTTTTTCCGAGCACTCCTATGGAATGGGCTTCGTCAATCATTAAAAATGTTTTGTATTTCTTTTTTATATCTATAAATTTGGGCAGATATGGTATATCTCCGTCAACGCTGTAAACTCCTTCTATGGCAATTAGGGTTTTTTTATATTTCATACGTTGTTCTTTTAATATGTTTTCTAATGCTTCATAATCGTTATGCGGAAAGGGTATTCTACGGGCATGAGAGAGCAATGCCCCTTGAACTATGCTGTCATGCGCGAGGGAATCGTGTAAGATGAGATCGCTTGGACCTAACAAATGCCCTATTGTAGTAACGTTTGTTGCATGTCCGCCTACGAAAACTATGGAGTCGTCAACTCCTAAAAATTCTGCAAGCTCTTTTTCCAGTTCGGCGTGTATAGGTTTTTCGCCTGTAACCATTCGGCTTGCAGAAACTGATGTCCCGTATTTATCCACCGCTTTTTTAACAGCGTCGGTTACTGCGGGATCTCCGGAAAGCCCTACATAATTGTAGCTGGAATAGCTTATGAATTCTTTGCCGTTTATTATTGTTCTGTCATTTATTATTCCTTCGTTTATCCTAAAGAAAGGATCCGATATGTTTTGATCTTTCATTAGCTTAAGTTTTTCTTGAAATTCGGAAACCGCGTCTATGGAATCTATCTGCCATAGATTTGCGGGAAGACTATATTCGTCTGTTTCCGGTTTGCCGTCCGGTTGAACTTTACCTTTTCCGCGCAGAAGTTTTCTAATTAAATCTTTTTTTTTCTGCGTAGAAAGTTCGGATAGTTTCTCTTTTGATTTTTTCTGCATTTGCCAATCTCCTATTCGGTTCTGCCTTCCAATATTTTTTTCTCTATCATTTCTACCAACTCAATAATATTCAAACCTTTTTGCAAAAGCGTCATTTTAGGAAAGTCTATGCCTGTAAGCTCTTTAAGCTGAACGTTTAATTCTACCGCCATTAAAGAATCCAAGCCGTATTTTTCCAACGCCTGTTCCTGATTTAATTTTGCAGAGGCAATTCCAAGCACTCCTGCAACTGTTTTTGTAATGCTGTTTAATAAATATGCTTTAAGTTCGTCGGGCGAATCAGGTAAAATAAATTCGGAACGCTCCTCTTTTTGAGCATCTTGACTTAAGGCTTTATCTAATTTTATCAGCTTGGAAAATCTTGGCAGCGTTAATAATCCGGAAGAATATTTGCTGAATTTTTTCCAGTCAATAGGCATAGCGCCTATGTATTCTAATTCTTTTTTAAGTCCGTAGGCTATAACTTTCCATGCCTGTTCCAGGCTAAGATCAAAAACTCCTTGTTTTCTAAACAGGGTTTTTATTTCTTCATGTTCCGCCACATACCCTACATTTCCTATGCTGCCCCATCCTATAGCAATGGCTGGCAGTCCGTTAACCTTTCGATAGCAGCTTAACAGATCAAGGAAGGCATTGCCCGCAGAGTAGTTAGCTTGCCCGGAATTTCCTACCAATGAGGTAAATGATGAGAACATGATGAAAAAATCAAGCTCATTTTTCAATGTTTCAATATGAAGATTCCAGGCTCCGAGCATTTTGGGATCCATAACTTTTTTTAATTGGGCGGGCGTCATCATTTCTAAAAAGACATCCTCTAAAACCATAGCCGCATGAATTACCCCGCGCAAAGGAGGCATGCTTTGTGCTATTGAACCCAAAAGCTTTTTTAATTCCCCTTCCTTGGATACATCTACGCGAGCTACAAGTATTTCCGCGCCTTTATCGCGCAACTCTTGAACCGCCTTTTTAGCCTCGGGTTTGGAATCTCCGCTTCTTCCGAGTAAAACAAGATGTTTTGCTCCGCAATCTATAAGCCATTTGGCGACTCCAAGCCCGAAACCTCCCAAACCTCCTGTCATTAAGTATGTAGCGTCGGGTAAAAGCGGTATTTTGTTTTTTGTAGGAACAATTGTAGCCCCTGGCTCATGCATTGATATTATAACTTTGCCTATGTGATTTTTATCTTTCATGCATTGGAAAGCATTAACCGTATATGCCAAAGGAAAGACTCGATGAGCAAGAGGATAAAAGCTTTTATTGTTAAATGCCTTAACTGTTTTTTGAAACAGGTCTTTTATTATATTGATATTATTTTCTTTAATGGTATCAAGCGATACGGAATAATATGCAATCCCTTTATCTTGGATATTTGGAACGGATATTTTTTTAATGCCGCCGTATTCGTTTATATCAATAAAACGTCCCGTAACAGGTTTTAACATGAGCATGCTTTTGGCGATAACTCTTCCTTTTAAATTACCGTTGATTATTATATCAAGTTTTTCTCCGCCGGCAGATATTTCGTTATAAAAATCCAACGTGTTGGAATCTCCGACATACTGTATTTCCATTGAATAAAGGAGCTCTTTTTTCTCTTGCGTATCTGTAGTGGCAAATATGTGAGCGCCTGTCGCTTTTGCAATCTGAATTGCCGCAAGTCCTATGCTTTCCGCGGCATGATGGATTAATATTTTTTCGCCCGGTTGTATTTTTGCCAGATTATGTAAAGCATAATAGCTTGTTAAAAATGGTATGGTTACTGTTGCGGCTTCCTCAAAGCTGAAATTAGCCGGTTTTCTAATTATTAGTTGGGAGTCTGCCATTGTATAGTTTGAAAATCCGTTTGTTACAAACCCCATTACTTCGTCTCCTGCTTTAAACTCTTCAACCTGTTCTCCTACTGCGGTAATTATTCCTGCCGCTTCATGTCCGAAGTTTGAGATTAAGCCATCCGGCGTAAGTTCTGTTCCCCAAGATCCGACTGCGGTTGCAACGTCTTTAAAATTTAAAGCGGAAGCGACTACTTCTATTTCAACCTGATTTGGAGCGGGGATTTTTCTTTCGGTTTCTTCAAATGTAAAACCGTCAAGGGCTTTTGAAGGATTTTTACATAAAGTAAAGGGTTGTTCTTCATCTATGGAAAAATCTGTTCTGTGATGCTGAATAAAGCGATGAACATATCTTTTTCCAATTCGTAAAGCTACTTCATCTTCGCCGCTGTTTGAAATTAATTCTTTAAATAAAGCTTCCATCTCCTCTTTTAACGGCTCGAAACTTAAATCTATTAATCTGGTTTTCCATCCGGTATATTCTGAAATAACAACTCTCACAAATCCCCATAAAGGAAACTGTTCGACATTTAATTCTTTAAAGCCTCCTACGGTCTGTGTGCCATTTGTTATAAATACAATATCCGGCGAACCGTTCCATTGATGTTTTGAAACCGCTTGAACTAACATAAGAGCTTCTAATGTCATTTGATTGGCATGTTGTTCAAGAAGATTAATATCGACTTTATTTTGATATGGAGCTTTAAGATTCCACATATTAACTATTACGGGCGCCGTAGAATTTGTGCATGCCTGAGTAAATAGCAGGGTAATATCTTCGGGACTAATAGGGTTGATGGTAAAATTATAAGGGGTAGCCTGTTGGAATATATCTCCTTTTGTTACTATTATGGGATTGATCCCTTTTGCCTTAAACAGATATGAAAGTCTGTTTGATATTCCGGCTTCGTCTGCAAATATAATCCATTTTCTGTTTAAGTAGTTATTCGGAATTTCAATTAGATCAATAGGCTGATTTAAATAGCTTGTTTTAAGGCTTGGTCCTCTTGCTATAAAAACGTTATGAAGCGCTTCGTATTCTTCTATTCTGTCCGATAACGCCACTACTTCCGAAAAACCGTTCTCTTTAAATAATTGAAGCCATTTTTTCTCGGAAAGAAGCGGATGATTCGGTCTTATATCCGTATCTGAGAAAAGCCACCAGCCTTTAAGAGTTCCGAAAACCAGATCGAACCATCTTTCTTTTTTTGTCCCTTCCAATAATAGCAATATTCCGTTATCCGCAAGCATGCTTTTAACGTTATTTAAGGTATTTGTAAGATTTGCGGTTGCATGTATGGCGTCTGATGCAAGTATAAGATCAAAAGAATTAGGATCATATCCTTGTTCCACTGGATCTTTTTCTATGTCAAGGGTTTTGTAATCTACAAAATCGTATTCCGAAAACTTTTTTGCAGCCTGATTTGTAAAAGCCGTTGATATGTCTGTAAACAGGTATTCCGTTCTGTGTTTAGGAAACATTGGAAGCACATAAGAAGCCAAAGAGCCTGTTCCGGCGCCTATTTCCAGTATTCTTAAGGTTTGTCCTTCGGGGATGCTGTTTACAATTATTGACACCGCCTCGTAAACCATTCTGTTGTATATGCGGAATGTGGGGGAATTTCTATAAAGATGCTCCGCAACCAAAGAACCCGAAGGAAATATTATGGATAAGGAATCTACTTCTCCTGTTAATATTTCCGCAAGTTTTAAACCGCAGCGCCCGAATAGCATTAGTTCTGCCTCATAATCCGGATGCTCGTTAAATATACGATTCCATAATTTTGAAACGTCGTTGTTTTCCGGCTTTGCAATAATCTGCCAGCTGTTATCGGTCTGTTTGAGTATTTTTTCCTGTTCTAATATTTCTAACATACGGGAACAAAGAAGGTAATGCTCTTTTGCCACTCCGAGTTTTGTAATAAGAGTTTCAATTGAAAACATATCTCCGTATTCAAATTCGTAGCCGAGTTTTTTAAAAGCCTCTATTATGTATTCTTTACACAGATTATCAAACTTAGGCTCTACTATATCGTAAAATTCTTTTCTTTTATATTGTTGGATAAACAACGGGATGCTTTTTTTGATTTTATAATAGATGTAGCCGGGCGAAATGATATATTCGGAGCTGTCGCGCGTCGCGGTTTCTTCTGATATTGGATTGAGCATCCATTGGTACTCGTAAAGGTTGCCTTTTATACTGTCTTGCTTTATAGATCTTGTTCCTTCAACGTATTGACAGGTTAAGCCTTCTATTTGAAGTAGAATTTTCCCTTCTTGGTCAAAAACAGAAATATCTCCTTTAACGCTTGAGGCATTTCTATTTTTAATAACCGCATGGCTGTATATTTTTTGAGGCGGAGATTCAAAAAACTTAAGGCTTTCCACTTTTACCGGAAGGTATGTGCCATCTACAGGCATAGCCGCAAGAGCCTGAAAACAAACGTCTAACATAGCCGGATGAAAATTATACCGGGATATATGCGGTTCTATACTTTTGCTGCTTTTAATTTCCGCCAATGCTTCCCCTTCATTTATCCATAGATTTTCGATAAGCTGAAAATCTTCCTGATATTGAAGTCCTAATTTATGGAAGCGTTGATAGCAAAAATCTTTTGTTTCCTGCCTGCATCGGCTTTTTATGTGATCTATATCTATTTTATCATAATTTTTATTATCTATATTAATACCGATTTTTCCGCTCAAATGAGAAACCCATTCTCCTGTTCCATAATTTCTGCTGAATATGGAAAATTGGTCATTTTCGTTTATAACAAGCTGGATTGTAGAATAGCTGTCTTCAAATAAAAGCATAGGCGCTTTGATTTGAATATCTTCCAGCATAAAGGAATCTTCATCTTCGAGTTTCTCTTTTGCGGCAGCCATCCCCATTTCAAAATATGCGGCTGCCGGATAAATTATGCTGCCTTGAACTATATGCCCTTTAAGATAAGAAAGGCGCCAAAGGTCTATATCGTTTCTCCAAGTAGACAAAGCGTCATAGGTTTTTTCTCCGAGCAAAGGATGAACTAAATCCTGATTTTCATAATCACGCCCTATTCTTAATAGTTTTGCTTCGTCTGATTCTGCCCAGTATGTATCTCTTTGCCAAGGATAACTCGGAAGTCGGACAAGTTTATATTCTTTATTGTACACAGCTATCCAATCTATAGGATAACCTATGCAGTAAAGCTGCCCTAACGAGTTTAACAGGGTTATTTCATCATCCTCTTTTCTTCTTAAAGAAGGCAGAAGGATTCCTTTTTTATTATTAGCGTCAAGGTTTTCTTTAATAGATACGCTTAAAACAGGATGGGCTCCTATTTCTACAAATATATTATGCCCTGTTGCTGCAAGCTCTTCTATTCCAGCCTGAAATCGGACGGTTCCTCTGGCGTTTTTACACCAGTATTTTCCATCTATCTCACTACCGTCTATTAATTTTCCTGTAACCGTAGATACAAAATTAATTTTACTCTTGCGCGGGGCAAGACTTTTAAGAGAAGCCTCAAGATCCGGTAAGATGTAATCCATAATCGGGCTGTGATACGGGACTTCAACTCTTAAAAATTTGTTAAAAACATTTTCGCTTTCCAAAACTTCGGCAATATCTTCAAGCGCTTTTGTATCTCCTGCCAAAGTTATAGAACTTGGGCTGTTGATAGCTCCTATTGATACCTGATCTTCATAAAGAGTAATTATTTCTTCCGCTTTTTCCAAAGATAAACCTACGGCAAGCATTTTTCCAAACCCTGCGGTTGTCTGCTGGAGTCTGCTTCGATTGTAGCATACGCAGATTGCATCTTCTAAACTTAAGACGCCTGCCGCATAAGCTGCGGCAACTTCGCCTACGCTGTGTCCTATTATTGCATCCGGTATAACTCCGCGTAAATTCCATAATTTATTTAAACCTGCCTGTAATGAGAATATAGCAGGCTGAGCTATTCTGGTTTCATTGATACGAGAATTTGCCTCATCCTTTGTTAATTCTTCGAGCAAAGACCATTCGTCCGTATGTTCTCTAAAAATAGCATCGCACTTTTCAACGGTTTTTCTAAACTCCGGCTCTTTTTTCAAAAGTTCCCTGCCCATAGCCTGCCATTGCTGACCCATTCCGGAAAATACAAATACAAGCTTTTTTATAGAATCCGGCTTTGCCTCGCCTGTTGCAATAGTATTTCTTTTTTCTCCGTCTATAACAGCGCTAAGATATTCTTTTAACTCCTCTTCTGTTTTTGCGGATACGGCAATACGATACTGCTGATGCCCTCTGCGTATCGCTTTTGTATATCCTATATCCTGCAACCCGGTATTCTCGCTTTTATATTCATCAGAATTTAAAAAATCAAAACATTGTTCTACCGCAGCATTGAGAGCCTCCTGATTATGTCCGGAAATAGGGATAAGAACTCTTTTTTCCTGTTTTTCGGTTTTGACGCTCTTCTCTTTTTTTTGATTAAATTCTTTAAGAATAACGCATGCATTGCTTCCCCCGAAACCGAAAGAATTGATTCCTGCTATACGCTGTTTGGAACTTTCGATTTTCCATTCTTCCAAACTTGTAGGAATTCTTAGTCTTAATTTTTCAAAATCAATATTTGGATTAGGGGTTTTAAAATTAAGATTAGGCGGAATTTTTTTATGCTGAAGCATTAAAGATGTCTTAATAATTGAAGCGATTCCCGCAGCGGATTCGGTATGCCCCATATTTGATTTAACAGATCCCATTATGCAGTATTCTCCCTCTTCTCTGCCTTGAGATACTACCGAGCCTATTGATCTTGCCTCTATAGGATCGCCTACAGGGGTTCCTGTTCCATGAGCTTCAAAATATTGAATATCCGTTGATTTTAAACCGGCTTTTTTCAACGCCTCTTCTATAATAACTTTCTGCGCCTCGCTACTCGGAACTGTCTGCCCGTCGCTTCTTCCATCCTGATTTGTAGCGCTGCTTTCAATAATCGAATATATCGGGTCGTTATCTTTTATAGCTTCCGAAAGCCGCTTTAAAACCAGAATTCCCGCGCCTTCGGCTCTGGCATATCCATTTGCTCTTGCGTCAAAAGATTTGGAATAACCATCAGGAGAAAGCATTCCGGCTCTGCAAAGTCCCATTATTACATCCGGGTTAATAACTATGTTTACCCCTCCTGCCAAAGCGATTGAAGATTCTTTGTCTAATATGCTTCTGCATGCAAGATGAGTTGTTATAAGAGAAGAAGAGCAAGCCGTATCAACCACCATCGAAGGTCCTTTGAAATCGTATATATATGAAATTCTGTTTGCCGCTATTGTAGTTGACATACCTGTTGCCGAATGCGGACTTTTTATCCTGCGCTCCGTAGGCAAAGAATTGATATTTTCATAGTCGTGCATAAACAGACCGATAAAAACTCCTACTTTAGAACCTGCCAGGTTTCTCGGATCCATTCCCGCATCCTCTATAGCCTCCCATGTGGTTTCCAACAGCATTCTTTGCTGCGGATCCATAGAAGCCGCTTCTCTCGGAGAAATACCGAAAAATTCGGGATCAAATTTATCTATATTATCTACAAAACCGCCTTTGGGAGCATAGATTTTACCTGCCATGTTTCTATCCGGATGATAAAATATTCTTTGACTCCAACGGTTTTTCGGAATATCGGTAATAGCGTCTTTTCCTTCGCTTAATAACTTCCAAAAATCTTTCGGACTATTAACGCCTCCCGGAAATCTGCAACCGATGCCGATAATAGCAATAGGTTCTGTATTATTATCGGAAAGATTTATCTGTTGTCGAATAGTCATCTATAAGCCTCCTGTAACTCAAATTTATAATTCCATCATTAATAGTCTTTTTTTACTCAAAATTTAAACGAATAGTAAAAAAATAGCCCTAAAAAATACAAAAAAGATTGCGAGCCTTATGACACAATGAAAGGTTTCCTTCAAGTATGAAATGAAAAGAATAAAAAAAAGAATTTGAATACCATCCAAATTATTGACTGATATTTAGGTTGACAATCTGATTTAACTTATACTTGCCTAAAAAATGATACGGCTGTATTTCCGTATTTTCTTGTATCATATAAAATAAAGGGAGTTATTATTTGTGATAGTTTTGTTTTGATTGAATGCTCGGCTATTATTATTACTTTTGAATCTTGAAACACGGTCTGACTTATCTTTTTCATTACCGAATCTATTATATTTTCTTTATATGGAGGATCTAAAAACAGTATATCAAACTGATAATTGGCGTAATTTATAATTTTATCTAATCCGATAATATCCTTTTTTATTATTCTAGTTCTATTTTCAATCCTGCATAAGTTAACATTTTTATTTATAACTGAAAGAGAATATTTATTATTATCCATAAATATGCAAAACTCGGCGCCTCTGCTTACCGCCTCGATGCCTAATGCTCCTGTGCCGGAAAACAGATCAAGGATTTTTTTATCCTTTATAGAAGAACCGAGTATGTTGAATATAGCGGCTTTTATTTTATCGGAAGTAGGTCTTATTTTTACTCCTTTTATTGGAATAAGTTTTTTTCCTTTAAAGTCCCCTGCAATTATTCTCAATTTTTATTTTCCCAAGCTTTTAATATTTCGTCTTTTAATCCAAATCCGTTTAAGGATTAACCGTTTGAATATAATTTAGATATAAAGTGACAGAAATATAGAGGAATAAAGATACAAAAAACGCCTATGGCTATGGTTATAGACACAAAATAAAAAAACGGCAGGGAGATCGCTCAATGCAAAGCCTCTACTCTGTATCTTTATTACTTTGTATCTCTGTATCTAAAACCGGAATATCTGCTTTTCCTATTTTATTCTTTTTTACGGTTATGGATAATCTTTCCAACAAATTTTTTAATTCCCGTATGTTTCCGGCCCACGAATGCGCCTGCATTACTTTAAGAGCGCTTTTTGTTACTCCTTTTACGGGAGATTTTGTTTTTTTTGCATATTCGCTTAAAAAGGATTCGGCAAGCTTGGGTATATCTTCGATTCGCTCTCTTAAAGGAGGAACATTTACAGGCATTACGTTTAATCTGTAATAGAGATCTTCTCGAAAGCCGCCGTCTTTTATCTCTTGTAACAGGTCTTTATTGGTAGAAGCTATAACTCGGACGTCTATATTTATCATTCTTCCGCCGCCTGCTCTGGAAAACTGGCGTTTTTCAAGAACGCGCAATATTTTTCCCTGTGCTTCAAAATTCATATCTCCTATTTCGTCAAAAAATATAGCGCTTTCATTTGCAAGCTCGAATTTTCCTATTCTTTTGCCAAAGGGGCTTTTGCTTTCGGAGCCGAAAAGTTCTATATCTGCATAATCGCTTGAAAGCGCCGCGCAATTTACGTCTATAATCGGTTTGTCGCAGCGGGAACTTAACAGGTGTATGGAATGCGCAACCAGCTCTTTTCCTGTTCCGTTCTCTCCTGTTATGAGTACGGATGCGTCTGTAGGAGCGGCGATAGCTATCTTTTTTTTTAATTTTAGCGCTGCCGCGCTATTTCCTGTTATGGAGTGTTTCTCTATTGTTTTTTTTCTCAGGTATTTGTTTTCTTCCTGAAGTCGTCTGAAATTAAGGGCATTGTTGATTGCCACTATTACTCTATCTATTGATAAGGGTTTTTCTATAAAATCATAAGCGCCGAGTTTTATAGCGGCAACTGCGGTATCGATTCTTCCGTGCCCTGTTATCATTATTACTTGTATATACGGATGTTTTTTTTTTATCTCTTTTAAGGTTTCCATGCCGTCTATTCCATGCATCCATATATCTAAAAGAACAAGATCCGGCGAGGATTCTTCTATTGTTTTTAAGGCTTCATAGCCGTTTGACGCGGTTATTATTTCAAAACCTTCATCTGCAAGAAGCCCGCCGAGAGTTTGGCATATCGAAAGTTCGTCATCTACTATTAAAATTGTAGGAAACATCTGTTCTCCTTTTCCTGTGATTAAATTTTTTTAATAATAGGCGTTTACTCTGAAAGTATTTTGTTCAATTCACTCTTTTCTTCCGCCGCTCTACGTTTTAAATATAATGTTATCAAATCATTTCCATTTTGCCGCAATACAAAATATAAATTAATTAGCGCTGTAATTACCATCGTTAATGCAATAATACGATCATATGTATTATTATAGCTATTAACTATAAACATCAAACCAAGTATTAAAAGCAAACTATTTGAAACGATGCCTAAAATTTTCATTATAAAAAACCTTCATAAAAATATTATTAATGCCATAAGGAATAACTACAAAAAAAGATGTTCAAAGTTTTTTGCGTAGCGGCTCTTGTCGCTGAGGAAATAATTTTTGACAAATTTTGCATCAAACAATGTGAACTGTCTGAGAGCGAAGCTCAAGTTTTCACATTGTTAGCAAAACGCAGTCAAAAATCAGAAACGATAAGTAAGAAGCGGAGCAAAATACTTGAACATCTTTTAAAAGCCTTCTACCTAACTCCGTTATACAAATATCCAATATTTGGAGTTGTATCGGAAAATATAGAGGATATAAGCCTGTTTTGTATCTGCTGCGTTATATTTTTTATAAAAGAAAATTTATCTCTATTATCGGCATAAACGGTTTCGATTTTTCCTTTTATGTCTCCTTTTCTGCCAGCCCATTCAGTAGCGTCTTCAAGGCTGCCGATTTTATCTATAAGTTTAAGTTTTAAAGCCTCTTGACCGGAATATATTCTGCCGTCCGCTATTTCTTCAACTTTTACGCGTTCTATATTTCTTCCTTTTGCTACTGCATCAATAAATTGCGAATGAATGTTTTTAATAAAATTTTCCAAAAATATTTTTTCTTTATAAGTCATCTCTCGAACGGGAGAGCCTGCATCTTTATACTCTCCGCTTTTTATAACAACAGATTTAAGCCCTATTTTTTCTAAAAGTTTTTGAAAGTTGGTATATCCTATAATAACTCCTATGCTTCCTGTTATTGTTCCGGGATTAGCGGTTATTCCGGTTGCTCCTGCCGCTATATAGTATCCTCCGGATGCCGCTATAGAGGCAAATGAAGCTATTACAGGCTTTATATCCGCTGTTTTTTTAACTGCCGTATATATTTCCTGAGAAGCCCCTACTCCTCCTCCTGGAGAATTTATTCTTAAAACTATAGCTTTTATTAAATTATTATCTCGGAAGTTTTTTATATCTTCTATTATTCGGTCTGAATCGTTTATTATTCCGTTTACTTCTATAACGCCGACTTTTTCTCCTGTTATCTGTTTTAAAGGATCG
The DNA here is from genome assembly GCA_019306065.1 of Deltaproteobacteria bacterium. Taxonomy (GTDB): domain Bacteria; phylum Desulfobacterota; class Desulfobacteria; order Desulfobacterales; family JAFDMD01; genus JAFDMD01. The sequence continues at coordinate 8,873 of JAFDMF010000025.1, read as the reverse complement.
GAATTTGTTATGCTTTTAACGGTAAATCCGATTATAAGGATAAATGAGATAAAAAAAGTCGCGCTTACGGTTATAAACATAAGGATGAAGAATAAAAAAGGATGCTTGTTAGAAAACATATTGTAAACGACCTGTGATATAAAGAGTATGATAAAGTAATAACGCCTGTTTTGTCCGACGTTATTGTTTCCCGTAGAAAGTTTTGCAGTTTTACAAAATTTCTACGGGAAATATTTGTTTTTACGAATTGGATTTTTGCATTTCTTCAAAAAGAGCCTCTCCGAGAGACGAAGTATAGCCTGTATGAGCGGTATCTATATGATAATTTTCATCCTGTTTCGGCTCTTCGTCGCCTACTCTTTTTATGGAAAGCCCTATGCGTCTTTCGTTGCTGTTTACATTCATAACTCTTGATGTAATAGGATCTCCGATATTATATAATCCTACTGGAGTGTTAATTTTTTCATCACTTATTTCGGATACATGTATTAAGCCTTCTATTCCTTCTTCAATCTCTACGAAAACCCCGAAATCGGTAACGTTTGTAATAACCCCTTGGATATCGTCTCTTACTTTATAACGTTGATTAACGGTTGACCAAGGATCAGGGGTAAGCTGCTTGATGCCTAACGCAAATTTTTCGGTATTTTTATCTATATCTAAAACTATTGCCTGAACCGTATCCCCTTTTTTATATATTTCGGAGGGATGTTTGATCCGCTTTGTCCATGAAAGATCCGATATATGAACAAGCCCGTCTATTTCGTTATCTATGCCTATAAATACTCCGAAATCGGTAATGTTTTTAATTTTTCCTTCTATGGTTGTGCCTATAGGAAATGTCTGCTCTATAATATCCCAAGGATTTTCCAACGCCTGCTTCATACCCAAAGATATGCGTCTGTTTTTAACGTTAATATCAAGCACAACGCTTTCCACAATATCGCCTACGGATACTATTTTTGAAGGATGTCTTATCTTTTTTGTCCAAGACATTTCCGAAACATGTATTAAGCCTTCCACTCCTTCTTCTAATTCTATAAAGGCGCCGTAATCTGTAAGACTGATAACTTTTCCCATAACTTTTTCGCTTACTTTATATTTTGCCTCGGCGCCTGTCCACGGATCCGGAGTAAGCTGTTTTCTGCCTAAAGATACTCTTTTTTTATCCTCGTCTATAGCAAGTATTTTTACTTCTACCTCGTCTCCTATAGAAAATATTTCGGAAGGATGTTTAACTCTTCCCCAAGAAATATCGGTTATATGCAAAAGTCCGTCAACCCCTCCGAGATCAATAAAAACGCCGTATTCGGTTATATTTTTTATTACTCCCGAAACGTTTTTATCCGCTTCTATGGAAGCAAGGGTGGCGTTTCTTGCGGCATCCCGCTCTTTTTCAAGAATAGAGCGTCTTGAAAGCACGATATTGTTCCGTTTTTGACTGTATTTTAATATTTCAAAATCAAAGGTCTGCCCTACCAGTTTGTCTGAATCATGAACCGGATATATAGCTGTCTGGGAACCGGGTAAAAACGCCTGCACCCCTATATCAACGGTAAAACCGCCTTTTACGCGGTTTATAACAAATCCCTCGATTGTTCCACCGCCTTCATAAACCTTTCTGATTTCTTCCCATACCTTGATTTTTTCCGCTTTTTCTCTGGAAAGATTGACAATTTCATGCTCGTCATCCCACCAGTCGATCATTACCTCTACGGAATCGTCTGGCGCTATATTGATATTTCCTTGCTCGTCTGCAAATTCGATTATAGGTATTTGTCCTTCGGATTTATAACCTATATCAACTAAAACATAATCTTTGCTTACAGTTATGACTTTGCCTGTAACGATTTCTCCTTCTCTGAAACGTTTAAAACTCTCTTCATACATGCTGTTTAAATACTCTTCGCTTTTAGTATCTTCTATTTCAACATCTGTATGTTCCATACTCGCTGTTTGTGTAGCATCTTCGTTAATAACATTTACCATAAAAAAAAATCCCCTTTAACCTTTTTTAATATAACGCCGAATTAGCGTTAAACTTGCTTTCTATATCAAAAAAAAAATAAAAAACAACCGAAATTTTTAAAACCTGCAAAAATAACCTTTATTATTTTTATAATCATACTTTTTTGCGTCTAAAACCGTTTTATCCGAAAATAAATGAAATCATAAATTCTATTACCTCTTCCGCGCTCATTTTGGTAGAATCTATAATTATTGCATCTTCGGCTGGTTTTAAAGGAGCGAGTTTGCGCTGGCTGTCGTTTCTATCTCTTTTAATTATTTGGTTTTTAATATCTTCTAAACTCTGCTCCGAAGTATTGGCAAGTTGTTTGTATCTTCTTGCCACTCTTTCTTCTACGGAAGCCTCTAAGAAAAATTTTATATCCGCATTCGGAAATACTACGGTTCCCATGTCTCTGCCTTCAAAAACCGCGCATTTTTTACTTCCGAGATCTCTTTGAAGTTTTAAAAGAGCCTTGCGAACAAAAGGTTTTGCCGAAACCGCAGAGGCAAGCATTGAAATTTCTTCGGTTCTTATAAAAGGTTCAATATCTTTATTATCGGAAAAAAGATACTGCTCTTCTCCTACGTTTTTAAATTCCAAATTTATATTTTCGCAGATTTTTTTCAGATTCTTTTCGTCTTCCGCAGTTATATTTTTTTTAAAGACTTCGTAAGCTATTCCTCTGTATAACGCGCCTGTATCAATATAATTATATCCGAGTTTTCGGGCAAGCATTTTGCTTACGGTTGTTTTGCCTGCTCCGGCAGGCCCGTCTATTGTTATTAAAAATTTTTTATTCGATTTCATTGTTATTATCATTATTGTTAAATACATAAACCGTAGAGACGTTGCATACAATGTCTCTACAAAATTAATTTCCATTTAAGAAGCGGCGCCTTTTGATATCCAAGCACATTATCTTGTTAGGTCTTTTCTATATCCGCCCTTGCTTTTCTCAGTCTTTTCCAGAAAGGCTTATAGAGAAAGCTGTTTTCATCCAGTTCGCAAAGTTGTTGAAACATAGGCTTTGTAACTGTCAGGGCAAGTATAGAAGGCGGCAAATACTGCCTCATTGCGATATCCGTCGCCCCTATAATCGCTTTTGGAATATCTAAATTTTCAAATAAAGCAGATAATTGTCCGCAACCCGACCCAAATGAAGTAATTACAGGATGGGTATTTATAGAAGCGTTATGATATTCACATGCGGTTATCAATAAACTTAACTGATCGGGATTAACATAAAAGGTTACCGTTTTAAGATAATCATACTGCTCGGGTTTCAATGGGCAGATCGCAATATACTTATGTTCTTTTTTGTAGGGCTGATGATTATCAAGCCACTTATTCATTAGAGCGGACGAATATTTAAGCCCTTCCTTTTCCGTAAGAAATTTTATGTATTTATCACGGGGCAAAGATTCAACGCCGCAAAGCCAGTAACCTGCGCCCATACAAATAAAATTTTCTTCGGAAATAATAACGCTTTCGCCTTTTAACCAATTTTCGTAACAGGAAAAAATGCAATGTTTCGGTTGAGCAAACGGTTCAAAAAATCTCGTATGCGGCGCGTCATAAAAGCCAATAAGCGGCATGGATATGCCGGCGATTTGTACCAATTTATCTGCGTTTGGTTGCATATTAATTCTCATTAAAATAGTCTATCAGTTAATCATATAAATCATAATTCAAACAATTACGATCTTAATCCCCGCTTTGTTCGGCAAAACAACTCCGTAAAAAAAACTTCCGTTATGCCCCGTCCCGTCATTTGAAGCAAAGCGAGAAACCCCTTTACTTATTCTACCTTTTCTATCGCTTCCAAAAACTTTAAATTTTCTTCTCTCATTCCTATGGTTACCCGAATTGCTTCGGGATAACCGTAGCTTTTCATAGACCTTACAATAACGCCAAGCTTTAACATTTCTTTAAAAACTTTATCTGCATTTTTTTTGATATTGATAAATAAAAAATTTGCATTGGTAGGCAGATATTCTATTTTCATTTCGTCAAGCTTTGCGGATATAAAATCTATTTCGTTATGAACCGATAAAACACTTTTATTTAAAAAAATTTTATCATCCAAAGCTGCGGACGCCGCCGCCTCGCCCAAAGAATTAACATTAAAAGGCAGCCGTATTCTGTTTAAAAGAGATGCAAGCTCTTTTTGCATTACGGAATATCCTATTCTTAAACCCGCCAAACCGTAAGCTTTGGAAAATGTTCTTGTTACGGCTACAAAATAACCTTTTTTTATATAGTTAAGACTGTCTATTATATTTTTTTTATCCCGAACAAACTCTATATATGCTTCGTCTATTATTACAAGTATGTTTTGGGGAATATCTTTGATAAAATTTTCAAACTCTTTATCTTCTATAATTGCTCCGGTAGGGTTGTTAGGATTGGTAAGGAAGATTATTTTCGTAGCCGAAGTAATATTTTTTTTTATAGCGTCAAGGTCTATTCTAAAATTATTAAAAGGAACAAATATTGAAGCGGCGCCCGCGCTTTTTACTACTATATCGTAAATTCCGAAGCAATGCTCGGACATTATAGCTTTATCTTTTTCGGATAAAAGAACCTCTGCAAACATTTTTAATATTTCGTCCGAACCGTTTCCCAAAACTATGTTTTGGGGCAAAACCTTATATTTTTGCGCAAGTTTTTCGACAAGAGCGGAATGTCCCGGGTATCTGTTTAAAAAGTTTACGCTGCCTTGCAAAGCTTCAAGAGCTTTGGGAGACGTTCCCAAAGAGTTTTCGTTTGACGCAAGCTTTACGACGTTTTTTATTCCGTATTCTTTTTCAACCTCTTTGATCGGTTTTCCGGGAATATACGGCGCTATTGATAACAGGTTTTTTTTATATTCGATTTTCATATTTTTTAAATACAAACCGTAGAGACGTTGCATGCAACGTCTCTACGAAATTATTATCAGACTTTAATCACAAAAAAAAATAATAAAATTCCGTTGGATAACAAAGTAGTTTGTTCGTTTGCAAGGCATGCGAAAATTTTAACCGCAGGCTTATTATTAATAAGTCGAGGATTAAAAATTGTTATCCAACGCCGCCAACAAATAAACTACGAAGTTATACGTCAAAATTAGCGGCGAGCTTCCCTTTATCCACCGCCTTCATATTTAAGGGTATAAGTTTCGGTTTTTTAGAAAATTCTTTTTTAACGCATTCCCGAAATATATCAAAATCAACTATTCTGCTTCTTGCTATAAAGGAAGCCAGCGCTACGATATTAGCGGCTCGAATATTGCCTATTTCCGAGGCTATCTCCGTAGTTTGAACGATTAATTCGTCAATGTCGTCTCTGCCGGAGCGTATCGGTATTAAAGAGGCGTTTATTAAAATTACCCCTTTTGGTTTTACAATGCCGGCAAATTTTTCTAAAGAAGGACGATTCATAGCCACAAGATGAGCCGGATTTTTTATTATCGGCGATCCTATAGGCTCGTCGCTTATTACTACGGTGCAATATGCGGTTCCGCCTCTCATTTCGGGACCGTAAGAAGGAACCCACGCAACTTCAAATCCCTGATCCATAGCGGTTTGAGCAAGTATTTTTCCGCTAAGAAGTATCCCCTGCCCTCCGAAACCGGCAAACATTACTTCACTTTGCATTTTTTTCCTCCATTTTGGGCGTATCTTTAAATACTCCGAGCTCATAATAGGGCAGCAGGGTATCTTCCGCCCATTTTATTGAATCTTGCGGAGTCATTCCCCAGTTTGTAGGGCATGTGCTTACCACTTCTACAAAACTAAAACATTTTTTCTCCATCTGATATATAAAAGCTTTTTTAATGGCTTTTTTTGCCTTTACTATATATTTTGGCTTTAATACGGTTGTTCTTTCTATATATCCGGGAGTTTGAAGCGCCGCCAAAAGATTTGCCATTTTTATAGGCATTCCAACGTCTTTTACGTCTCTTCCAAAAGGGGAAGTCGTGGTTTTTTGATTCGGCATTGTAGTGGGCGCCATTTGCCCGCCGGTCATTCCATAAACCGCATTATTTACAAATATTGTAGTGAATTTTTCGCCTCTGTTTGCGGAATGTATTATTTCGCTCATTCCTATGCTGGCAAGGTCTCCGTCTCCTTGATATGTAAAAACATTAAGATCGGGTCTTACTCTTTTTATTCCGGTCGCCATAGCCGGAGCGCGCCCGTGAGCCGCCTCTTTGCATCCGGGACAATAATGGGTATGATTATCCGAAAGGGAGTTCGGTTTTAAAAAGGTTTTTCCCATGATTTTTACTCCTCGTTATTTAAATATTTTTTTACCGCTTCGGCAGTTTCTTCCGGCGTTGGAATCTCTCCTCCGCATTTTCCGTACCATTTTACCGGAACTATGCCGCTAACCGAGCGTTGTATATCTTCTACCATCTGCCCCATGTTCATTTCTATGCTTATCGCAAGTTTACAGGATTTTTTCTCTACCGCTTTGCGTATTGCAACTTCCGGAAACGGAAAAAGGGTTTGAGGTCTTATCATACAAACTTCTATTCCTTCTTTTTTAAGCATATCTATAGCGGTTTTGCATACGCGGCTCATTGTGCCGTAGCTTGCTATAACCGCCTTATAATCGCCGTCTGTATTATAAGTGGAGTATCTGACCTCTTCTGCTTCCATTTTTTTATATTTTTCTTTTAACATCAGATTGTGTCGGTTTAATTCTTCGGGATCAAGAAATAATGTTTTTACAAGGTTTCTTTTATCGCTTTTTCTTGTATCCATGCCGGTGGTAGCCCATTCGCTTTTATCGGACGGCTTTGCCGCAACTTTTTCCGGAAACTCGACAGGCTCCATCATTTGTCCTATAAGTCCGTCTCCGAGTATCATAACGGGGTTGCGATATTTTTCTGCAAGAACAAAAGCCTCGGTAACCATTTCTACGGCTTCCTGAACGCTTGCGGGCGCCATTACAAGCAATTTATAATCTCCGTGTCCTCCGCCTTTTACGGATTGACTATAATCTGCCTGAGACGGCAGTATTCCGCCTAAACCGGGTCCGCCTCTCATTATATTAACAAAAACTACCGGACATTGCGCCGCCGCTATGTAGCTGATAGCTTCGCTCATTAAACTTATACCGGGGCTGGAAGATGTAGTGAAAACTCGTTCGCCGCAGGCAGACGCCCCAAAAAGCATGTAACCTACCGCAACTTCGCTTTCTCCCTGTAAAAACATTCCGCCTACCTCCGGCATTCTTTTTGCCAGATATTCCGCAACTTCCGATTGCGGAGTAATCGGATAAGCAAAATAATTAAGGCAACCCGCTCTTATTGCAGCCTCTCCGATAGCTTCGTTTCCTTTCATTAAAACTTTTGCCATCTTTATATTCCCTTCTATGTTTCTATTATTATTATGGCAACATCAGGACACATTATGCAGCAAGTAGAGCAAAAAATGCAGTCTTCCTGCTTTGCCTGATACGCCGGAAAATATCCTTTTGTATTAACCTTATCCGATATTGCAAGAACATTTTTGGGGCAGACCTCAACGCATAAGCCGCACCCTTTACATCTGTCGATTTCGATTTTATGTTCGTAAGCCATAAAATTTTTTTCCTTTCAAAAGGTTCTAACTTTTTTAGTCCGCCTGTATTTTAGCTTATCGAAAAATGTCAGACAAACGATTTGTTATTCTTTCATACAACATCGGGGAACAATTTTAATTATTTTTAATTTATGAAATTCTACCGGATGCTGTGTATATTTATTCAATTCTAAACAGTTTATCGGTTTGTGATAGAAAAATTATTTCGTATTTTGAAATATCTACTGAATGTGAGCAAAATCAAATGCCGCAATCTGTCCTTTCTTTTTTCCTGTTCCTGGATGTCCTTCAATACTGTTTATATTGAGCAAATATGCTCTATCATTCTTTGAGTGGCTTAGATAAAAACGCTCATCGTATAGTTTCATAGAAAGTTCAGAGAGAAATTCATTAAATTTTGTTATCCTGCTTTTAATCAGCGTTTCTTTATTTGCGATACCTTGATTAATAATCTCTAATTCTTCTTTGATTTTTTTCAGTTCTTTATTAGAATTGTTCCACAAACGTTTTTGTTCTTCAAATGTTCCTTTTTTCTCATGTTCTTTGTTTAGTTCGGTTATTAACTCCTCCAGCTCTTCAATTGCCCCCGATTTATAAAGCTTTTGCGATAAATGCTTTTCTTCCGACAAATAGGTATTTAATTGTTTTTTATGCTTAATTAATTCGTTATTTAAACTCGGCAATTCATTAGTTACAAACTTTATTTTTTCAGAAAGCATATTGTTATGAAAAGCCAACGTTTGTTCAAAAGTTATTTGAATATCCGAAATAAAACGCTTTGCATTTTTATACAATAACTTGATTTGATCTGTATTGATATTTACCAAATCGCTTTCAAATTCCATTTTACTTTCAATAATCAATTCTTTGCGAAGTTCGAGACGATTTATTTCGGCTGCTAATCTGTTAATTGTTGATTTTAAATTGTTTAACGTAACAATCTCTTCATTGAAATTATCGTTTAAATTTAAACTCTCTTTTTTCTCATTTAGTTTTTTTATATCTCTTTCGACAATTAATAACGCCTGTTCTATTTGCGATAAATCATTTTCTTTAATTAGTTTTGACTGTAATTTTTTTTCAATGGATTGCAAATCATATAATTGTTGTTTTCTTGCCGAGCTATCGCTTTCAATGCCAAGCCAAAATAAATACAAAGCTTCATATTGCTCAAGGGTAGTTCCATAATACAACACTTTAACCGTGTTTTTAATTCGGTTTCCTTCGTATCGAATGTTTTTAGATATAATTTGTCTGAAAGTAGGCTTATCTATTGTTGAATTAAAAAT
>JAFDMF010000010.1 GCA_019306065.1 Deltaproteobacteria bacterium | reverse complement strand
CCTGACCAGAAAAGAGCCGAGGGGATATATATGATAAATGCAATTAAAACATCCCAAGTAGGAAGCAATAAAACAAAAATAAGCGGGCGAAGCCATCCCTTTTTTTTGTCGGAGTTCATTTTAACATAAATTACAAACCAGATTGAAAAAAGTATGTATAAATAAAGGGCTATTTCCAAAACAAAATTCATTATGTTAATCCTTAATCCGAATTGATTACTTTTTCGTATATTTTATAATAATCTTTATTTGTCCGCAAATGCGGCTTGTGCCAATAAATCCAACTGTATATAGGTATGTTAAAAAAGCTTAACAAAAATATTTCAACGTTTTTACCTGACGCTATTATTCTGTTTTCTTGTCTGTCTATAATATCTACTCTCCTAAATTTTATTGGTATTACATAAAGCCAAAAAGGCTTTTTTTCTCGGACGGTATATTTTGCGCTAATTTCCAAAATTTTTTTATGCCCGATTTATCAAAACAAAGGATTCTGCCTCCCTTATATGCGCCGTAATTTTTGCCATAAATATCATAATGAATTGTATCGGTTTTAACTTTTTTGTGGATTGTATCTCCCGCCCAAAAAAGAGAGGAAGGAACATAAAGGATTAATGCTATTAAGATGTTCCAGATAGGTAGTAAAAAAAGAAAAAGAGCCGTGTATTTCCACTCGTTAGGCTTTGAAGAACGCCTTTTTACAAAATATGTAATTGAAACGGAAAATATTATGTATGAAGAAAAGATAATCACAGCCACTTTAAATAACATAATCTATCCTTAATATTAACTTTTATAACCTGTTCTATTGAATAAATCCGTAAAAACAATTAGTAGCGAAAATTATACGGCGGCGGATATAATTTTTTTACTATAGCAATGAATTTTAATGTCAATGTTTTTTAATAGACCTAATTTACGTTAAAAACCTGAATTGCGGCTTTATAGTTATAGGTTGCAGACTTGTATTTTTTATTACAACCGAAAATTACCGATTTTTGCGTGTGTAATTATCAATTGTAAGCGTCCAATTGATCAAAGGACGTCTGAAAATTTAATTGCAAGCGGGTAATTATTAATTGAACACGGAAAGTTGATAATTTTATAAAATAAATAATTATAAGGAGAAAAAAAATATTTTGTTTTGTTTTGTTTTGAATTATGGCATATCAAAATTATTCGACGTTTAAAATCCGGCAAAAAAGCTTTTTTCTACATAAAATTAAGGAGCAGTATGGCAATAATTAACATAAGAAAGATGAAAGATAATCAATCTGGCGTTATAGTATCTGTTAAAGCGGTAGGCGAGATGGGAAGAAGACTGCGGGAGATGGGTTTGATTCCGGGAGCCGAAATTAAAATATGCGGAAGAGCGCCGCTTTATGATCCGGTATCTTTAAAGGTTATGGGCTTTACTTTAAGTTTAAGAAACAATGAAGCCGATTATATAGAGGTTGAGGTAAGAGAGTAAGAAAGATACAAAGTTTTGTCCTGTCTTTTGATCGCTTATTTATCGGATTAATAAATTACTATCATTAAAAATCGTTCCGGTATGTAGAGACGTTGCATGCAACGTCTCTACCGCCTTTTATATCTTCCGATTAAAAAATTAAAAATCGCTTTTCCTTTGTATTTATATATTTTTATTATAATTAATTGTCCCAACTATGATTTATCCGATTTATATAATTAACTGTGATTAAAACTTTGTTACTTTATTTCCGCACTCTTTATTAGAGCACGCCAAAAAATCGCCGTCTTTTTTGGTTGACTTTTCTAACATAAAAGAGGCTCCGCATTCGGGGCATTTTTTTGCTGCAGGCTTATCCCAAGAGGCAAAGTCGCATTTGGGATAAGTGCTGCATCCGTAAAAAAGTTTTCCTCTTTTTGAATACCTTTCAACTATTTCGCCCGAACATTTTTTTTGGGGGCATTGAATTCCAATGCTTTTGGTCTGTTTTGAAGAGGTTAAAGACGTAGTGTTTCTACATTCCGGATAACCTGTGCATGCAAGAAATGCGCCGAATTTTCCGTTTTTTACGGTCATTGGCAGCCCGCATTTATTACACACTTTACCATCCGCTTCCGCAGCGGGCACGCGTGCGGCTGGAGTAATTTTTCCTTTTTCGTCTCTGCCGTAATCTGCGGAATATTTACATTCCGGGTATTTCGAGCATGTTAAAAAGGGTCCGTTTTTGCCTATTTTTATTTTTATCTGGCTTGCGCATTCAGGGCATTTAACATCGGTCGGAACTCCTTTTATTTTTATGCTGTTCATCTTTGTTTCCGCAAGATTTAATGTTTGGCTAAAAGTGGAATAGAACTGACTTAACACATTAACATAATCAATTTCCGCAGCCTCTATTTTATCAAGATTATTCTCCATTTTTGCGGTAAAAGCCACATCTAATATTCGGGGAAAATTTTCTACAAGCAGATCGTTTACCATAAAGCCGAGTTCGCTCGGTTTAAAATACCCTTTTTCAAGTATAACATAACCTTTTGATCTTATGGTAGAAAGTATGTTTGCGTAGGTGCTTGGTCTTCCTATGCCGTTTTCTTCAAGCTCTTTTACCAAAGAGGCTTCCGAAAATCTCGGAGGAGGCTGGGTAAAATGCTGTTTGGGCGTAAGTTTAAGAAGTTTTAATACCTCTTTTTCTTTAAGTTCGGGCATCATCTCCTGTTTTTTATTCCGCTCGATTATATCTGCGGCAGACATATATAATTTCATAAAACCGTCGAATTTTATCGAAGACCCGCTTACGGTAAAGGTATAATCTCCGGCTTTTATATCAACCGAATTTCTGTTTATTAAAGCGAGACTCATCTGAGAAGCTACAAAACGTTTCCATATTAAAGCGTATAAGGCGCTTTGCTCTTTTGTAAGATACGCGGAGATACTTTCGGGAGTATTATATATTACGGTAGGTCTTATAGCTTCGTGAGCATCTTGGGCTTTTTGCTTGTTTGCAAAATATCGAGGCTGCTCTATGGCATAATCTTTTCCGTAAGTTTTATTAACATATTCTATCGCTTCATAAGCGGCTTCCGCAGCTATTCTTGTAGAATCTGTTCGCATGTATGTTATAAGCCCTACCCGCTCGCCCGGTCCTATATCTATACCTTCGTAAAGCTGCTGGGCTATTGTCATTGTTTTTTTTGCCGAAAATCCAAGACGATTTATAGCCTCTTGCTGAAGTTTGCTTGTAATAAAAGGAGGAAGCGGATTTTTTTTTACGGTTTTTTTTACAATTTTATCTACAAAAAAGGTTTGCGGTTTTAATTCTTTAAGTATGGCGTCGGTTGTTTTTTTGTTGGGCGGTTCTATTTTTTTATTATTTTTTTTAACAAGCTTTGCGTTAAAGGGAGGCAGGTTTTCTCCTGCAAGCATGGCAGTTACAGACCAATATTCGCGGGGGACAAAAGCGTAAATTGCTCTTTCTCTGTCTGCTATAATACGCACCGATACAGATTGAACTCTTCCTGCGCTTAATCCGTTTTTTACCTTTTTCCATAATACCGGAGATATTTCGTATCCTACAAGACGATCTAATATTCTTCTTGCCTGCTGCGCATTATATTTTGATTCGTTTAATGGCAGAGGAGTTTCCATAGCTTTTAGTATTCCGTTTTTTGTAAGTTCGTTAAAAAGAACTCTATAAAAATTTCTGCCTTTTTTTTTAAGTATGTCTGCGGTATGCCAAGCTATAGCCTCCCCTTCTCTGTCCGGGTCTTGCGCCAGATATATATCGTTTGTATCGGAAGCCATTTTTTTTAAACTTGCTATTACCCTTTTTTTATCGGGTATGTTTTCGTATCTCGGCTTAAAGTTATTTGTAACGTCTATTCCAATATTTTTTTTGGGGAGATCTTTTATATGCCCTACGGTAGATGATACCTGAAAATTTCCGCCTATATATTTGCCTATTGTTCTTACCTTTGCAGGAGATTCCACAATAATAAGCGGCTTAGTTTTTTTTGAAGTAGTTGCCATGTATTTTTTTTATCGCTCCTTTTAATTCAAGCGTTAGCAATATACTTAACAATTTGCTTGTGTCAAATGATAATTTGCCGACAAGGTCGTCTATATGTATAGGCTTGGCGCTTAAAAGATTAAAAATTTCCGCTTCTTCTTCGGTGAATTGTTCGAATATTTCTTTATCCTCTTTTTCTGCCGACGCCTCCTCTTGTTTATTTTGATATAAAAGGTTTTGCGGAAGCTCTTCTAATATATCTTTTATATTTGTAACAAGTTTCGCTCCCTGTTTTATTAACCGGTGCGCTCCGAAACTTTTATAAGAGGTAATATTTCCGGGTACCGCAAATACTTCCCTATTCTGATCTACCGCAATACTTGCGGTAATAAGAGAGCCGCTGTTTAAAGCGGCTTCTACGACAACAGTTCCTAAGCAAAGCCCGCTTATTATTCTGTTTCTTATAGGAAAATTATGAGCTTCCGGCTCCGTTTTAAGCGGAAATTCCGAAATAACCGCGCCGCGTTCGGCTATTTCATAAAACAGTTTAATATTTTCTCTCGGATATATGTTAGATAGCCCGCTTCCGAGAATCGCTACGGTTTTGCCGGAACCCAAAAGCGCTCCTTCGTGAGCTTTTGTATCTATACCTTTTGCCATACCGCTTACTATTGTAAAACCAAGCGAGGACATTTCTTTGCACATTCTAACGGTTGTGTTAATTCCATATTCGGTAGGACGTCTCGAGCCTACAAAAGCAATATTCGGGCTTGTTGGTTCAAGGTTGCCGTAAACATATAAAAAAGGAGGCGGATCGGAAATTCGAAGCAGTAATTCAGGATAATTAAGATCTGTTATAGTAACTATTTTAAAATCGGTTCTATAAAGAAGCTCTATCTCTTTTTTTACCTTATCCGGCACAACATTTTTTAATATTACAGACGCTATACTCGGTTTAACGTTTTTAACCTGTAACAACTCTTCTTCGGAAGCTTCAAAAACCTTTTGTGGCGACCCAAAGCGTTCAATGAGTTTTTTAAAAATGCTGTTTCCTACTCCGAAAACGCTTTTAAGAGCAAACCAAGAGGTTAACTCCGCAGCTTCCTTATTTTTTATCATAATTTTAAATTTACCTATTCTTTTTTTGTTCCCAACACTCTTTTATCTCTTGGTTCTCATAATAATGCTTAACATAAATATACTTATTAAAATATTTCAAAAACTTTTCGCCAATCAGCTTATCAAATTCATTTTCTGCGCATCTTTGTATAATCAAACAATCGGGAGCTTTCGGGTTGGGATGAATCTTTTTTTGCAAAAAACAGTCAACTTTAATAATAAGGATATTTTCGGATTATCTATTACAACCTTAAAATTGTTCTCTTCACACCTATCGCGTATAAAACCGGATAACTCTGTAATGCCACGGATCTTATTTATCAGCATCTTCGTTTAATCTTTCGTAAATATCTATTCGTTCTTCATACAATTTTTTTGCCGTATCAACAAAATTTTCATCTGTAATTCCATCCGGATCCGCAGACATAGCATTATTATCTACAATGCTTCCTTTATCCGTCATACTCATCAAATAAGAGCCTATCTTTTTATAATCAACCTTTTTTTCCAAAATAAGATTATTTGTTTTTCCGAATATATAATTGCTATGAGTTGAAATAATCATTTTTATTCCAAAATCGGAAAGTCCGGCAAACAACTCGGCTATCTTAACCTGAATTTCGGGGTGCAGATGGGCTTCCGGCTTTTCTATAAATATCAAAACTTTTTCATCTCTATCTATTATATACTTCATAAAAGCCACAAACGGAGCAAGTTCGGAAACCATCGAAGAGGTAAAAGACAAATCAAGCGCTTTGCTCATATTATTCGGTTTAAAAACAAGCTTTTTATTTTACTCCTTTTTATAATTATTTTTTTATTTAACCTAATATTATCAATATCAAGCTTCGAGTTGTTAATTACTACAGAAAAGTCTAAACCTTCCAACTCAACCCGAATTGAAAATTTTTTGTCATTCATTTCATTTTTTAAGCCTTCTATTGATAAAAAAGAGCTTTTAAAAGATGTTTCCAATTTTTTTTTATCGGCTCTTTTATAATCGCTGCAAAAAACTTATTAGCATCTTCGGTAAGCTCAAACTCTTCTTTCTCTTGATTAAGCCTGTCTATTATAACTTTTTTAAAATTTTTATCTACCTGTGACAATATTTTATAAGCAGACGATTTTTTCAAGAAGCTGTATAAGGTATATTGAATAGGAATATAATTTTTATTGATTATATTTTTAACAATAAGATATATCGCAGTCATTGCATAAGATTTGCCGATATTATTTTTACCGAATATTAAATTTAGGTCTTTGTTAAGATCAAATTCAAAGCGGTTAATAGGACCCAGATTATTTATTGTAATTTTCATTTGTTATACCGATTTTATTATAAGTTAAAAATTAAAGCCAGCTGCAATCCCCTTTTTTGCATTAAAGGGGATAAACCGACTTTTATAATTCTTTATATTTTTTTATAAAAATTTTCAAGACGGGTATTTGGCAGAATGCGGGATTATTTTAAAAAACCGTATAAAACGCCCATAACTATGTTATAGACATAAAAAAAAGGAGATGTCCAAAGTTTTTTGCGTAGAGGCTCTTATCGCTTCGCTCGACAGGACAGGAAGGAAGTTTTTTTATTATGTGATGTCAACGAGCGCAGGGAGGAAAAATCTCATAAAGCATGATAGGTTTTATATTTCGATAAAACGATTTGCGGGGCGGGTTATCTGCGCTTATTGTTGCTGTTGCCTGATCTCTGCTGATACCGGCAGAACCGAGATTGTTATACGATATTGAACAATGAAGCGGAAAAGACGGGTCATTTGCAATTGTAATAGCGCTGCCTCCCGGGCTGGTTCCTACTCCTATATCCATTGTAGGTTTATTGAATACAATTCGGTTTATTTGAGAAAGCCCATGCTCAATATCTCTTATGTTTAATGGCTTGCCTACTGTCCAGGAAAATGCGCCTTTTATATTTATGCTATGCTTTTTGTTATCTTCCAATATGATCTTTTCTAATTTTCCTTCTACAACTATAATCTCTAATCTTCCCGAATTTAACTCCTGATCTTTTAAATAAGAACGAACCGATAT
This sequence comes from Deltaproteobacteria bacterium, assembly GCA_019306065.1. GTDB lineage: Bacteria > Desulfobacterota > Desulfobacteria > Desulfobacterales > JAFDMD01 > JAFDMD01. Next base: position 53,196 of record JAFDMF010000010.1, on the reverse strand, counting down.
ATACCCTTTATCAACATAAGCCTTTATAATATCTGCAAGCAAGCTGTTCTATATCGTCTGCCGTAAGACAACGGATATGTAAGCGCTTTTTTTAAACTGTCCGAAAGTATAGTTGCTCCGGCAAGTATACTTTCATTAACCTTGATGCAGCCTTCTTTTCCTTTTAAAACATCCTTATCCGTAGCCAGTTGTTCTAATTTTTCGGTTTCTTTTTCTTTAAGCGGTCTTTGCGGTTGAGTCTGCCTAATGCTTTCTTGCCGTTCTCTTTGAATCTTTTCAACTTCTCTTCTTAATAGTTGTTCCTGCTGCGGATCTTGAGCGTTTATTGGCTGACAACAGATTGTAAATATTATAACAAACACTGCCGTTACCGAAAAAAATTTCATCTTTTTACCTCCTCCTCTGTTTATATTTTTATTAAAAATAATCACAGTTTAAACAAAGGGTTCTATCAAAATTAATTTTTTAATCCGAGAAATCTGCGTAATCCTTTAATCTAATAAATCTGCGATTCAGGCTGTAACGCAATTTTTTTAAAGAAGCGTAAAATTCGAAATGAGGTTGGAAAACATGTAATATGAAGTAGTAAGTAGAGTATCAACTCAACAATAATAAAATTGCAAAAATTATATAACCGATTTTATGACTTAAATCAAAAGAGCTTTATTTAATAAATGTAATGTAATAAACCAATGCCTCATCAAAATATTCGAGAGATGAAAATTTACGGAGCTTGCGGAGTTTTGTAAGAACCGAAATAAAAAAAGCGGAAAAATACTCTTTTTAAAACAAAAGGTATTTTTCCGCTTTTTTATTTTTAAAAAGACGGATTAAGGATTAAACAACGGGGCGCGGCAAAACTTTTGCTCTTTCGGCTATTTCCGGAACTTTATGCTCCCACTCTATAGCCATAAGATGCACTCCTGCAACCCCTTTCATTTCTTTGAATTCTTCTATTTGTTCGCAGGCTATTTTTATTCCTTCCTCTGCTACGGCTTTTTTATCAACTCCTTGAAGGCGTTTGATGATTTCATCTGGAACGTCCATGCCCGGAACTCTGTTTTTCATGTATTTTGCCATTCCTACGCTTTTCATAGGAGTTACTCCGGCAAGTATGAAAACCTTTTCGGTAAGTCCCATGTCATTTGCCTGTTTTATCCAAATTCTCAATCTTTCCATGTTGTATATGCACTGGGTTTGGATAAAATCCACTCCGGCGTTTATTTTTTTGGCAAGTCGGTGAACTCTCCATTCGTAGGGTTCGGCAAACGGGTTTGCAGCGGCTCCTATAAACATTTTAGGCGGATTGTGGATTTCGTCTCCGCTTAAAAACTTTCCTTCGTCGCGCATTGTTTTAACCATGTTGATAAGCTGCATGGAATCTATATCAAATACGCCTAATGCCTGCGGGTGATCTCCGAATTTTTGGTGATCGCCGGAAAGGCAGAGCATGTTTTTTATTCCGTGAGCATAAGCCCCGAGTATGTCTGCCTGCATTGCCAAACGGTTTCTGTCTCTGCATACCATTTGAAAATTCGGTTCAAGCCCTTCGGACAGCAGTATTAAAGACGCAGCCCAGCTTGCCATCCTAACAACTGCGGTTTGATTGTCTGTTATATTAACCGCATCTACGTTTCCTTTTAAATAAGCGGCTTTTTCTCTTACCTCTGCAGCGTCTGTTCCGCGCGGCGGCCCTAATTCTCCGGTAAATGCAAACTGCCCGGATTTTAAAACTTTTTCAAGATTACTCCCTGATTTTATATTAGCTTCCATGTTAGCTTCCTTATATATTGTATATATAAATTTTGGTGTTAAGACTTACTGTAACCTGGCTGTATTACGGTTCTCGGTATTTGGTTTTGCCAGTTTTGCGCGGGTTTGAATTCTTTTATAATATCAAGACGCCCTTGTTTTTCCAAACGCTCGTATATAAGATACCAAGCGCAAGGCTGATCTTTATCTATTTCGCAGCTTCCTTTGTTGGTGCCTCCGCAGGGTCCGTTATATAAGCCTTTTGCGCACATTGTAACGGGGCATATTCCGCCGGTCATTCCCAAAACGCAGCTGCTGCAAGAACGGCATCTTTCTTCATACCAGCCGACTCCCTGATTTACTCCTATAAATGTGGTATCAACAGCGGGGAAAACTGGGGTTTCAGGAAATCTTTCCGCTAAAAACTGAACTCCCGCCCCGCATGCCATTGTAAGAAGGGCGTCATAATTTTTAACTTTGTTATCTAATAATTCAAGATATTCTCTGTCGCATTGTCTTTCTATGGTAATGCCGTCAACGGTAATATCTTGATTATTCAGTCTAAACGCCATGTCAAGTTCGGCGTTTAAAATTTCAACCTCTTTTTCTCCGCCCGCCAAACATACGGCAACGCAGGTTCCGCAACCGACGTTTAAGATTTTTTTGTATCCGTTTAACGAATCTTTTATTTCGTCAAACGGTTTTCTTTTTCCAACTATCATTGTCTTCCCTCATTATTTTTTGAGTGTAATTTTATTCCAATTAATTATTACGGACTACATATCGTAGTCTCTTTGATTTTTTGCTTAAGGTCGCCAACGTTTTTTTTCTCACTCTTTTTGAATTTATTGAAATAGTTAATAAGTAGCTCTTTAAATTTATCAATTTTTTGTAAAGACAATTCGGCGTTATCTTTACTTTTTTTAAATTTTTTTTGCATAATAATTAAATTTTTCTTTATAAACTAATTAAGCATAACTATTACAACTCGGTTTCCGGATGAAAAACCGCTACTTGTTTAAGGTTTTCTTGAAGATATTCCCGCTCGTTGGGTCCTAATATGCCGAGAGAAAGACAAAGCAGACTCCAAAAATGAACGACTCCGTAATGTCCTTTGTAATGTTCGCTTAACTCGTGTATTTGAGCATGGCAGTTATGGCATGCGGCTATGCAGTAAGCGGCTCCTGTTTCTTTGATTTGTTCGTCTTTTATTTTGCCATAAGTAAGTCTTTGATCTTTAAAACCGGATTGTAAGAATCCGCCGCCGCCGCCGCAGCAATAGTTATTGGATTTGTTGGGCTGCATATCGATAAAATTTTCTTCTCCTACAACCGATTTTACTGCAAAACGAAGGTCTTCGGCAATGGGATCTCCGAAACTTTTTCTAACTATCTGGCAAGGGTCTTGTAGGGTAAATTTTATTTTTAAGTCTTTATTCCAATCGGAATTCGGTTTTAATTTTCCTTCTCTGATCCATTTTGCATAATATTCGTATATGTTTTTAACTTGAAAATTATGTTTTATATCAAATTTTTTCAGTCCTGCCCGGACTGCAAATGTTACGTGCCCTCATTCGGTATTAAGATATGTCTTGCACTTGAGGTAGTCTGTTTGTTTTGCTGTTGTTCGAACTACTTTTTCCCAGTTTTCGTTATCCGCTATGAACATGCAGTAATTTTCTCCGCCCCATCCTTTGCTGCCATAGGTCCAGTCCGCTCCGGCAAGATGTAGTATTTTCCATAAAGGAACCATTTCGTCCGGTTCTGTTACAGGTTCTCTTGAATTTTGGTTTAAGAAGAATTCTGCGCCTACTTTATCTATCGGAGCCTGCATTTCTGCAAATTCGGGCTGAGATTCCTGATATTCGGCAAGAACGTCTTCAACAACAAATGTAAAATCTTCGGGGCTTGTTCCCATCGCGCTGCAACTTTCGTTTCTAATAGCCATATCGCATGAGCCGAGTATGCCTTTTGGTCTTTCTTCTCTCGGTCTCATTGCCCGAATGTTGAATACAAGCTGGGGTATGTCTATTTTCATAGGACATATATATATGCAGCGCTGACACATTGTACACATCCATGGCCATTCGGATTTTAATATTTCATCATCCATTCCGAGAGCCGCCATTCTTAAAAATTTTCTTGGGTCCATTTCTTCTAAACCGGTAGCGGGGCAACCGGAAGAGCAGGCTCCGCAGGTAAGGCAAAGATTAAGATTGCCTCCTTCGGGAAGTATCTCTTTTACCTTATTTATAATGTAGCTTTTTTTATTTCCGCCTAACTTAATTACTTCTGCCATCATATTCTCCGTCTTTTATTTTATATTTTTTTTTAATGGATTTGGTCCAAGGGATAGAATATTTTCGGTCATCTCTTTTGCGTAAGCCGCAAAAGTAGGACCCTCTCCCGAAGACAAATTATACATTCGTACTCTGTCTCCTTCAATTCCGACCTCTTCTAATAGTCTTTTTACATGATTTACTCGTTCTCTCGCTCTGAAATTACCTTCGTTATAATGACACGACCCTTCAAGACAACCCACTGCATATACTCCGTCCGCTCCTTTTTGAATAGCTCGCAAAAGATGCATTACGTCAACTTTTCCTGTGCATGGCACTCTTATTATTTTTATATAAGAAGGATAATCAAGCCTCATCGAACCTGCCAGGTCCGCCGCCGAATATCCTCAATATTCGCAACAAAAAGCTATTATTGTAGGTTTAAAATCAGCCATTACACACCTCCGGAAAGTAAAGCATCTATTTTGCTTATTATTTGATTATCTTCATAAAAACCAAGCTGTATTGTCTGACGCGGACATACTGCCGTGCATACTCCGCATCCATGACAAAGCGCTTCGTCTATTTCAATCACTTTTTTCTCTATATTGAAAACAGGAACTTCAAAGGGACAAGACCGAACGCATGTAAGGCATTTTACGCAATATTCCGGATCAACTTTAGCATTTATAGCCGAAAGTTTTATTGTAGGCTTTGCAAGGAATGTAACGGCTCTTGATGCGGCGGCTTGGGCTTGAGAAATTGTTTCGGAGATCAGTTTCGGAGCATGGGCGGTTCCACATACGAATATTCCGTCGCTCGGCATATCTACGGGCCTTAATTTAACATGCGCTTCTATAAAATATCCTTCCGCGTTTCTATTTAATTTCATAATTGCGCTTAAATCGTCGGTATTCGCGGCCCTCATTCCAGCGCTTAGGGTTAAAATATCCGCCGATATTTCAAGATCTTTATTAAGCACATGATCTTTTATTCTTACAAGTATTCCTTCGGCAGAAGATTTAACCTCCGGCGGATTTTCCTGATTAAATCTTATAAAAATAACCCCTTTTTCTCTTGCTTGTCTATAATAATCTTCAAGTAATCCGTATGTTCTTATATCTCTGTAAAGTATGTATACCATTGTATCGGGGTTTAATTTTTTTATTTCAAGAGCATTTTTAACCGCCGCTTGGCAGCATATTCTGGAGCATTCCGCCATTTCGGAATTTCTTGAGCCTACGCATTGGATCATAACAACGCCGGACAGTTTTTTAGCTCCTTCTTTTTCAATCTTATAGCTCAATTGAGTTTGAGTAATAACTCTATCGTCTTCTCCGTACAGGTATTCTTTTGGAGTATATTCCTCCGCGCCTGTGGCAACTATTATAACTCCATGCTTTATAACCCGTTTTTCTTTCGAATCGCCGGCTATTGTAATTTCGGTTTCAAAGTTTCCTTTATATCCTCCGAAACCGGAAACTTGGGCATTGGTTAATACTTCAATTTTGAGCTCGGAGTTTATATCGGCAACTAATTTTTCAATATACGTCCTTATATTCGCGCCTTCGATTGTATGATTAAGTTGGCGGGCAAAGCCCCCTAACCCATCTTCTTTTTCTATTAACACGACTTCAAAGCCTTGTTTTGCAAGGGTAAGGGATGCATTTATTCCTGCTATTCCTCCTCCTATAACAAGCGCTCTGCTGTTTACGGATATTACTTTTTCAACAAGTGGTTTTAATGTGGCGGCTCTGCCGACTGCCATTCTTATAAGGTCTTTTGATTTTTCTGTAGCGGCTTCGCCGTCTTTGGAATGTATCCAAGAGTTTTGATTTCTTATGTTTGCCATTTCAAAAAGGTATTTGTTTAATCCGCAAGCCTCTAATGTTTCCATGAACATCGCCTCATGGGTTTTGGGGCTGCAGGATGCCACTACCACTCTATTTAATTTTTGCTCTGTTATTTTCTCTTTTATTTTTTCCTGAGTATCCTGACTACAGGTAAAAAGGTTTGAATCTGTATATACTACGTTCGGCAGGGTTGCGGCATATTTTTGAACTTCCGGAACGTCAACTATTCCGCCTATATTTATTCCGCAGTTGCATACAAAAACTCCGATTCTCGGCTCCTCGGAGGATATATCAATCTGTTCCGGCATCTGAATGGTTTCAACATCTTTGCCTCTTGCCTGGGCAATATCAGCGCCGGCAACTCCGGCGGCGGCGCTTGCTTCGGTAACTGATTCCGGTATATCTTTTGGTCCCTGAAAGACTCCGCATGTATAAAAGCCGGGTCTTGATGTGCAAACTGGAGTAAAAGGATCGGTTGCCGCAAAATTGTATTGATTTAACTTAATTCCGAGTCTTTTTGCCAATTCAACCGCGCTTTGCCGGACTTGTAATCCTACGGATAAAACTACCATAGAAAAGGCTTCTTCTTTTATTTCGCCGTTTTCGTCTGCAAAACGAACTTTTAAATCTCCCGTTTCGGCAATCTCCGTAACCGTATGAACGCGGGCTTTTTCAAAGCGTATTTTTTCTTTGTCTTTTCCTCTTAAAAAATATTTTTCATAATCTTTGCCGAATGTTCTTAAATCCATGTTAAATATTACGCAGTCCAGATCCCCTTTGATATGCTCTTTGGCTATCATAGCCTCTTTTACCGCATACATGCAGCATACGGAAGAACAGTATCCGTTGCAGGCTCGATTTGTATCTCTTGAGCCTACGCATTGAAGCCATGCTATTTTTTTAGGTTCTTCTCTGTCTAAAGGACGCATTATATGTCCGTAATATGGACCTCCCGCGCTTAATATTCTTTCAAATCCGTCGCTTGTAACAACATTCGGATATTTTCCGTAACCAAGATAATCCAAAGAGGACGGATCGTATCCTCTACTTCCCGGAGCAAGTATAACTGACCCTATATTTATTTTAGTTTCTCGGACTTTATCCTCATAGTTAATGGCTTTCGCCATACACATGTTTTGACATAATCCGCAGCCTATGCAAGCATCCGTATCTATAGCGTAAGCAAGAGGAACCGCCTGAGCATACTCGATGTATGCCGCTTGTCTGTCGTCTAATCCTTTATTGATGGTATTAATTGCGCTTACTGGGCAGTGTTTACCGCATTCTCCGCAGCCTGTGCATTTAATAGGATCAATATAACGAGGGTTATTTATTAAAGTAGCTATAAAATTTCCCGGCTCGCCTTGAACATCTTTTACTTCGCTATTTGTAATGAGCTCTATGTTTGTATGCCGGCCGACCTCGACCAGTTTTGGGGAGATAACTCACATTGTGCAGTCATTTGTAGGGAATGTTTTATCAAGCTGCGCCATTAACCCGCCTATTGTAGGCGATTTTTCAACGAGATAAACTTTATAATCCGAGTTGGCAAGATCAAGAGACGCCTGCATACCTGCAATGCCTCCGCCTATCACCATAACGGATCCGCTTATATTTTTTTGATTAACGCCCATAAAACTCCTCTTTTTTTACGATTATTATAAAGCCGCAAAAACTGGCTTTCTATCTTTCATTCCTGTAAATTCTATTTTCTGTTTTTTCTCCATATCCGATATAAGATATGAGATTCTTAACAGATTTATTCCGGTAAATTTACTAATATCTCGGACGGAGGTATGATTCTGTTTTACCGCAAGATATATAAGATTTTTTTCATATTCTCTTTGAAGTATGGAAAAAAGAACAGATTTATAATCTTCAACCTTCCAGTCGCGCCCGTATATATCTCCTTTTGTAGTTATCGGAATCTCTTTTCCCATAAGCCATCTTATGTTTTTGTCATCAGTTGTCATTTTAGCAGCGTCAAGCTGTAGTTTGAATTTATCCGCATTAAATTTGCCGCAGCACTTAACCGCGTCTGTAACCTCAATTACTATTTTTTGGAAACGGGAAGCTTCCGCGGAAGACAGCCACTGCAAATGAAGTCTGTTTTTTTCAATACCAGCAAGTTCCAAAAGTTTCTTTGTTAAATTGATTTTTTTCTCAGCGTAAAGATTACCTTCCAGGTAATGGCAATCGCCAATATGTCATCCTGCTACCAAAACGCCGTCCCATCCTTGTTTAAAAGCGCGGACGATAAAAGATGGATCAACCCGTCCAGAACACATAACCCTTACGGCTCTTATGTTAGATGGATACTGCATACGCGAAACGCCGGCAAGATCGGCGCCAGCATAAGCGCACCAGTTACAAAGAAAAGCTAATATTTTAGGCTCAAATTCCGCCATAATTTACTCCGTTTCTTTAATTGTCATTATTAATTTGCATTAATTTGCCCAACGGAAGCTTTATTTAAATTGCTTCCGAAATTATCATTAAATATCGGTTTGGTTCTTACAAAAGGAACAATGCCAGATACACATTGAGGCGGATCTACAATATTAATCTATCCGCCGCCTTGTTCTCCAAAAAGGTTTATTTGAACTACTACCGGTACTTTATTCATATTTTTTAAGATAATTAATTACGTTTTCTAAAAATTGAATATTGTCTTTAAATCTTCCTAACCCTGTATTGCAACTATCACAAATCCATTCTCGCCCTTTACCCGTTTTATGATCATGATCTCTAACCAAATTTGCTGTTACTCCCACTATCGTTCTTTTCATGCAAATAGGGCATTCAAAAACATTGCCTTTTTCAGGCTTTAGTTTATCCATTTTCTTTTTTTCTGCTGTTGTCAATTTAACGCCATCTATATCTTTTCTACATTCTTTACAGCTTGGTCGAGTGGTCTTTCGACCTTTTGCATCTGTTTGATTTATATCAAACTCTTCTGTGGGTTTTAGAATATGACAAATATTACATATTTTTTTATCATATCCTTTCCCTGTATGTTCAACGTTAAGAACCTCAAGATTTTTAATATCTACTCTTAATATCTTATTTAACCCAACGAATAAAACCATAGCATTTTTTCCATTTAATGCGTTAATAATTCCTACGGAATTAACAACTACATCACTCGCTACTGTCTTATTAATTACAATGTCATTAATTTCTATCATACAAACAATCCCAACCCGTCATGTAACCTTTTTTGTGCGATTTTTATGTATTCTTCGCTAATATCAACACCAATATAATTCCTGTTATTTAATGCAGCCATTTTACAAGTTGTGCCTGCCCCACACATAGGATCAAAAACAACATCTCCCTCATCACTCCAAGATAATATATGATCTTGTGCTAAATTCTCTGGGAATACTGCTGGATGTTGAAAAGCAATTTTGTCTTTAGTGCTACCTCCCAATCCAACAGCGTAATACCATATATTGCTTTTTGTTTTTTCTTTTTTTAACTCCTTTAATACTTTTTTATTTTTTCCATCTGGGCCTTTATTATGAACAAGCATTTCCATACCACTTCTAACTGTTGGTTCTTTTATAGGATTAAAAGTATTAGGACGTCCTTTAGACAATATAAACATATACTCATATCCGTTAGTGTAAGCATTCGACCGCATAAACGGGGTATTTTTCTTAGCATAAATCATCACATCGTGGACATTAAACCCAATTTCTTGAAAATGTAAAGCATGTTTAAAGCTGGTTAATGATTTATTTCCGTTCTTTATTTTATCTCCAACAACCCAAACAACTATTCCCCCTTTTTTAGTTATTCTGAAAAGATTACCAGCAATTTCTTCAAATTCAAATTTATATCCCTTATAATTTCTTAAATCATCATATGGAGGTGAAGTAACTGTAAGATCAATGCTATTCTTCTCCATATAATTTTTCATAAACTCAACTGCATTAGCTATATGTAATTTGTTTAATATATTTTCATTCATGTTTTTTCACTACTTACACATAACTATCATTTTTACGCCGCCGCTTGTATTGAAGCGACTATCTGTTTTTCCTTAAAATGAAGCATGTCTATAGCTTTTTGCGGACAGCTTGCCGCGCATAAACCGCATCCTTTACAAGAGGCTCCTATATTTTTAGCTCTTAATCCTTTTCCTTCAATATCTTCCAATATTATTGCCGCAAACGAGCATACCTCGACGCAAAGTCCGCAGCCTATACATTTTTCTTTGTCTACCGAAGATACTAACGGAGATATTTTTATCGAAGATTTGGATAAAATTGTCGTAGCCCTGCTTGCCGCCGCCATAGCTTGAGCTATACTTTCTTCAATGGGCTTCGGATAATGAGCGCTGCCGCATACGAATACTCCGTCCGTAGTAAAGTCAACGGGGCGTAGTTTCGCGTGAGCCTCCATGAAAAAATTATCCTCGTTTACCGAAAGCTTATATGCCGCCGCAAGCTTTTTATTATCCGAAGGCTTGATTGCAGTTACAAGATTTATAAGATCCGCTTCTATTAAAAGATTGACCTGCAATACCGGATCAAAAACTTTAACCTCAAGATAATCTTTACCGCTTGTAACGACAGGTTTATTTTCCAAAGTATATCTTATAAATATAACTCCGATTTTTCTTGCTTCTTTATAAAGTCTTTCCTTTTCTCCGTAGGTTCTTATGTCTCTGTATAAAATATAAACGTTGGTATCCGGAGACTTTTTCTTTACCTTAAGCGCCTTCATTATAGAGGATGTGCAGCAAACTCTGGAACAATAAGGTCTTTTTTTGTCTCTTGAGCCTACGCATTGGATAAATACTATGTTTTGAGGATTATCCGCTTTTTCAAAAGCTTCTTCAAATTCGTTCCATTTTGTTACTCTATCATTTTTTCCGTAAAGATATTCATCCGTATTTGAGGCTTCTCCGCCGGTAGCTATTATTCCTATTCCATGAGATAATGTTTTTTCTTCTCCGTTATGAATAAGGTTTGTTTCAAAATTGCCTACAAAACCGGAAGCATCCGCTACTTCGGCATTTAATAAAACTTCGATGTTAGGATGATTATTTGCCTTTTCGATTAAATCTAAAAGAAATGTTTGAACATCTTCTTGGTTCGAGGTTTTTGCAATATGTTTTGCGGCTCCTCCGAGTTTATCCGATTTTTCCACTATAGTTGTAAAAAATCCCTGAGAAGCAAGACTTAAAGCTGCGGTAATGCCCGAAACTCCGCCTCCGGCTACCATTGCCTTGTTTGTTACGCCTACCGAAATATCCGGTATAGCCTCCAGCAGAGAGGCTCTGGCAGCAGACATCTTTACAAGCTCTTTTGCCTTTGCTGTAGCCTTTTCCTTTTCTTTGGAATGAACCCATGTGCATTGGTTTCTTATATTTGCCATTTCAAAAAGATACGGATTTAACCCGGCATTGCGCAAAGTTTCTTGAAACAGCGGCTCATGAGTTCTGGGGGTGCATGCAGCGACAACTATCCGGTTTAATTTATTTTCTTTTATAATCTCGCTCATGTTAGTCTGGGTATCCTGACTACATGTAAAAAGATTTTCGGTTACATACTGAACATTAGGCAGGGTTTTTGCATATTCTACAATACTTTTTACATCCGCAATACCGCCTATGTTTGCCCCGCAGTTGCATACAAATATCCCTATACGCGGGCTTTGATCTTTTATATCCGCTTCCGAAGGAAATTTTTTCTCTTTTACAAGGCTTCCTCTGACGTCCGAAAGTTTTATTCCCGCATAACACGCCGCCGCGCTTGCCTCTACTACAGACTGGGGAATATCTTTGCATCCTTGTATTACTCCGGCGGTATATATCCCGTCTCTTGAAGTTGATACGGGCAAAAGATCGCTTGTTTTAACAAAATTATATCTGTTTAATTTGATTCCCAAATTATCCGCTATCTCATGGGTCGAAGCGTCTGCCGTCATTCCTATGGAAAGAACAACCATATCGAAATCTTCGTTTTGCATTTTGCCGTCTTCGGTTACATAACCGAGCCTAAGCGCCTTTGTTTGCGGATCTTCGGTTATGGTATGAACTCTGGAACGAATAAATTTTACCCCTTCGGCTTTTGCTCTTTCATAATATCTTTCAAAATCTTTACCGTGAGCGCGCATGTCCATAAAGAATATCGAAGGCTCAAAATCTTTTCCCAAATGTTCCTTTGCAATTAAAGATTCTTTTACCGCATACATACAGCAGACGGACGAGCAGTATTCATTTTGAGTTCTGTTTATGTCTCGGGAACCTACGCATTGAAGCCAAGCTATCTTTTTAGGCTCTCTCGGCTCTTTTCCTATGGTGAGGACTTCGCCTTGGGTAGGACCGGATGCGGATAATATCCTTTCAAACTCCATAGCGGTTACTACGTTTTTAAAGTTTGAATATTGATAATTGTCATATTTGGAAGGATTAAAAGGGGTAAAACCGGAAGATAATATTACGGCGCCTATGTTGATTTTAATTGTTTCCTCTTTTTGCCCGTAATCTATTGCCCCTGTAGGACATTCTTTTTCGCAGTTTCCGCATTTGTCTTTGGTAAATTTCAGACAGTGTTCCGGATCTATTGCATATTTTAAAGGAACAGCCTGCTCATATTGAACATATATTGCTTTTCGTTTTACAAGCCCTGCATTGTAAGGATCAGGAACTTTTTTGGGACATTTTTTAACGCATTCCCCACACGCAATACATTTTGTTTCATCTACATATCTCGGCTTTTTTTTGATTGTAGCCGTAAAGTTTCCGGGTTCTCCTTCAACTTTTAATACTTCGCCGAGAGTTATTAACTCTATGTTAGGATGTCGGCCGACCTCGACCAATTTAGGCGAAATAACTCACATTGCGCAGTCGTTGGTAGGAAAGGTCTTGTCAAGACTAGCCATAGCCCCGCCTATTGAAGATGATTTTTCCACCAGGTAAACGTAAAAGCCCGAATCCGCCAAATCAAGAGCGGACTGCATTCCTACAATTCCGCCTCCGACAACCATAACGGCGCCGATAGTTTTTTGTTCTTTTTTCCGGCTCATTATTTATATCCTTTTGGTTAAAATAATAAAAATTTATGCCGTCTTATAATAAGAAGCAAATTATGTTGTCAAGAATATATTCTTGCATAATAAAAACTCAAAAAAGTTTTATTGATATTATAGGCTGATAATATTAAAAAAATCGAAATTAAAAAAACCGGTTCTAATAAAACCGAATAAAAAATAATTGTAAAACAACGTTAAATTAATTTAACCAAGCTTCAACGCCAATAGCCAATAAAGAGGCGGGTTTTTTAACCCGCCTCTTTTTAACCTCCGTCAACAGTAGGAAAAACGGTTATTTCATCATCATCGTTAAGAATATAATCTTTATCCCCTCTTCTTCCGTTTACAATAATAACCAAATCCTTTTTTTTAGGTATATTAAGATGTTGAAAAACATTACTTAAAGTAAAACCGTAATTAATAAAAAAATACGGTTTCTTTTGATATTTTTCCAAATCTCCGAGTAAATTTATTTTTACCCTTATTTTGTCCACATAAGCCCCAATTCTTCAAGCTTGCTATCTTCAGGAATTCCGTCTTGAGTCCAGCCTCTTTCTTTATAATATTCGTCAAGCATTTCATCAAGATGACATATATTTCCTTTTACTGGACCTTCAGGCATAGGGGTTGCCGTAAGCCTTTTAGGAAGGGAATCATCTTTTCTTGTAAAACCGTTTTTAACAAGAAACATTCTTTCGGCAACAATTATTCTTTCTCCTGCTTTAATTAATTCTTCCAAAGTATAATCCGCTCCGGTAGCCGCATTTAAATATCTTCTTATGGCTTCCGGAGGAACTTCTATTTGCTGCTCTACAAGATTTCTTATAGCAAAAAATACGCATAATCCGGCAGAATCTATAATTCCGAAAAGATCCTGCCAAATTTTTACAAGTTTCGATTTACCGCGCCATTCAATCGGATCTACGGCTTTTGGAATTCCGAATATTTCAAAATATGCGGTGTCTCCTTTCATATGAGACGCCCCTATGGAAGAGGTTGCATACGCCAATCCCATACCTTGAGCGCCTCTCGGCTCGTATCCGGGAAACTCCTGCTTCTTGGAAACCATAGAAAGCTCGGGATGTCCATATTTGGAAGCAAGCCTAAAACTTCCCTCTGCAAGCATATCTCCGAAACCTTCTCTTAATCCTGTTTTTTCGGTCAATTCCACAAGCGCTTTATCGTCCCCCCATTCCAGTTTCATACCGATTTCTTTTTCGGAAATATACCCTTTTTCCGCCATCTCCATAGCGCAGGCTATTGTAGCGCCCATAGTAATTGTATCCAAGCCGAGTTCGTTTGCCGTATAATTTGCCTTTACTATAGCCGCCAAATTTTTCACCATACAGTTTGAACCCATTGCATAAAGGGTTTCGTATTCGGGACCTTCTCCTTCGCCTTCAAACCCCGGAACTTCCACTTTGGTAAGCCTTCCGCAACCTACGGGACATGCAAAACAGCTTTTGTTTTTAACAAGATATTTTTCGGTTAAAGTTCTTCCGTCAATATCTTTCCAATTATCAAATGTTCCGTATTGCCAGTTTTTGGTCGGAAGAATACCGAAACTATTAGTAGCCATAACTACTCCGGCTGTTCCGTTAATTCTTATGCCAAGTGGCGTTTCTTTAATGCTTTGTTTAAATTTTTTTAATATTTCGGAATTAAACTTTTTAAATTCTTCGGCATTTGCAAGATTTACTTTATTGCTTCCATAAACCGCAATTGCTTTTAATTTTTTGGATCCCATTACCGCGCCCACTCCGGATCTTCCAGCGGCTCTGTTTTTATCGTTCATAACAGATGCAAAGCGAACAAGCTTTTCTCCTGCGGGTCCTATGCAGGCAACCTTTGCTTTAGGATTCGTTTTTTCCAAAACCTTATCCGTCGTTTTGTGAGTATCCATTCCCCATAAATCGGAAGCATCCTTTAATTCGGCGTTTCCATCTTTAATATAAAGATAAACCGGTTTATCTGCCTTTCCTTTTATAATAATTCCGTCAAAACCGCTCTTTTTTAATTCCGTCGGGAAATCTCCGCCGGAATTAGAACATGTTACCGCTCCGGTTAAAGGGGACTTTGTTGTGATCATATATCTCGAACCTGTAGGCGCCATAGTTCCAGTTAAAGGTCCCGTAGCCATTATAAGCATATTCTCTCGAGATAACGGATCGCATTTCGGCTCCATCTCTTTTAAAAGGTAATAAATTCCTATTCCTCTTCCGCCTATAAAATCTTTTGCTATTTTCGGATCAAGGTTTTCCGTGATTATTTTTTCTTCACTTAAATCGACTCTTAATATTTTTCCTGTCCATCCGAACATAATATTCTCCTTATTTTTAAATTAAAAAACCTTTTCGCCTTTGCCTCAAACAAAATAAAACATCTTTGGACGGCTATACATCATACTTTATAATTAATAGAACAACTCTTTTATTTTTTCAAGAAAAACAAGCAAACTTTTCTCCGCCTTCAACCAAAACAAAATAAAACATTTTTATACAAAAACTTATTTCCATCTGCGTTACTTTAAATCCCAAAATTGGAAACTAAAACCATCCAAAATAAAAAAAAATAACCGCGTTTTCAAACCAATTTTTTTCTAAAACCTTCGGTAAGGTATTTATATTACAACATCCTTAAATTGTTGACGACTCCTCATTAAATTGTATCCCCGTAATCTTCTTTTTTACATTATTTTTATTCGGAATTATAAAAAATTTTATCCGATCCTCCGTTCTTTTTATTATTTTCTCTAATTCTTTATACAAGCCTACAAGCTTTGCTTCACTTATTTCTCCTTCAAAAACCGAAAGCTTTGTATGATGAAAATACTTTCTGAAAGTCTTTACTATTTTATTAAGCCTTCTTTGTCCTTGAGAACTTGTTTTTGTTTTATTTTTTCATTAAAAGCGGTAATAATAACTTTTTTACCGTCCTCTTTTAAATACGCATAATTTAAGCCCGTGAGTTGCTCCTTTTGTAAACTCTTTTGCTATTAAAAGTTTTACGTTAAAACCAACCTCTCCGAATATTATAGATAGAATCGATGTCGTTTACGGGTATCGGCTTTTTTTGTTCTTCTCCGTCTTCTGTGAATTTAAAGATTACGGAATTGTCTTTGCGGCTTAATCTGTTCGCGTCTTCTTATAAGCGAATAATCTATCTGCCCTTTTACTTTTATGCCGAGTTTATTAAAATGATAAAGATAGTATTTTAACTGCCATATATGGGCTTGTTCTACTGCTTTTGATTTTTTTACTTCATTGATTATTCCTCTATTTTTTTCAAAAAAATCTATTTTTATACCGTCTAATTCCATCTCTTTTCTTATATAAGTATTTTTATGTATTATTGAGCCTATTTCTACAAGTCCGCTTGTATGCCCCATACTTATGTTATGAGAAAATAACCAAAGTTTTCTTTTGCATACAAAGTAATAGTTTATTTGGGTTCCTGTAATGTACGGGGCATTTTTTATTTTCATAGGTTTTTTAAAAATTTTTCAGCTATTAAAACCGATATTCCGTCTTTTTGATAATCATTTTTTAATGTTCTAACCAACTGAACGGCAGGCAGATTATATTTGTTATGAAAATATTTTAATGCGGTTGAAATATTTTCGTCGCTGTTTTTTACTTCTATTATTTTTAAAATTTTACCTGCGCAGCTTATACAAAAATCTATCTCTTTTTTCTCTTTTGTTCTTAAATAATTAAGCTTATAAGGCTCGCCGAATATATCCTGTTTTTCAAAACAATGCTTTAACAAAGATACTGCGGTAAAGTTTTCAAGCTTTATTCCGTCGTTGCCTTTTATAAGTCCGTTATCAAAAAAATAGATTTTAGGCTCTTTTAATACGGTTCTGGCTATATTTTTTGAAAAAGGCGCAACCGTAAATATTATGTATAAATTTTCAAAAGCCTGTATATATTTTTTTACGGTATTAGGAGCTATATTTAAGTCTTCGGCTATTGACTGGTATGATATGGGATACCCTACTCTTTCTTGTAATATTTCAAGAAGCAGTCTTGCGGTTTTTAGTTTTCTTATATTTTCAAATTCTAAAATATCAATATTAAGCAAAGCATTTATATATTCGCTTCTCCATCGGTTTATATCAACAATATTGTCGGATAAAAAAGGTTCCGGAAAGCCTCCGTTATTAAGTAATTTTTTAAATTTAATTTTTCGATCGGTTTTTTTTAATTCCGCCAAAGTAAAAGGTAAAAGGCGGTGTTTAAAATATCTGCCCGCAAGAGAATCTCCTGTATTGCTGTAGGCTTCAAGTCTTGCGCTTCCTGTAATAAGTATTTTAAGATGATCCGGCTTTGTATCATATACTCCTTTGACGTAATTTTTCCAGCTTTTCAATTTATGTATTTCGTCTAAAACAAGTATATCCGTATCGTCTAACCAAGCCTGATTCTCTATTATTTTTTTATCTTTTATATTGTCGTAATTCAGATAAACAGGATTATTAAATTCTTTTAATATCTCTTTGGCAAGATAGGTTTTGCCAACCTGTCTGGGTCCTACAAGTATGACCATTTTTTTAAAAAGATCGTTTAATATGATTGTTTTATGAAATCGTTCCATGTATGACTATTTTTCATTATAATGCAAAATAGTCAAGACTATTTTTCATTATAATGCAAAATAGTCGGATGTTTTTTGGAAAAGCTTAAATTATATTGCTATTATTCCGTTTATAATTTTCTATAAATTCAACTCCTTTATCCTTTGAATATTCAACGTTTTTTAATAACCAAATATCATATTTAAAGGAATAATCGAAAAAAAAATTGTCTAATAAGGTTTGCCTTTTTCCTAATAACTGCACAGGGACGGTAAAATCATAAACCGCTTTTTATTGCCGCATTCCGCATAAGAACCGGCAGATAAGACTTAAATTTATCAAACATTTTATACCGCTCCCAGCATTCCATACCCCTGCGATCTTCTAGCCCCAAGCCCTGCGTCGTAGATAAGTTTTAATATGTCTGGAGCGGTTTTTATTTCGATAATATTTTTTATTCCTATTTATCCGGCATAGCTTATTGCAAAATTTTTTTTTATGCCGTTGGAAAAATCAATTTTATTGTAGTTAAGAGTAAAATAATCTTTTATTTTATTATTTTTATTAATCGGAATATGGACAGAAAATGTAAAGGGTTTGGGGGGGTAAGGCTTTTTTATACAAAAACTGTTCAGCCTTGTATATTTGTTTTTTTTATAGTATAGATTTTGGATTTGATAGATTATTTTTTCTATTAGAGCAAGACAGAACAAATAAAAAATTTTAAACTTGGTCATATTAAATAGACGACAAATATCAAAAATTAAGCATAATGCAAAAAATAAAAAGTTAAAAAGTAATGGGGGTAAAATTATGCAAATAGATTTGAATGCGGATATGGGAGAAAGCTTCGGAATGTATAAAATCGGCAGAGACGAAGAATTTATGGAATTTATTACAAGCGCAAATATTGCCTGTGGATTTCATGCAGGCGATCCTTCGGTAATGAAAAAAACGGTTATGCTTGCCAAAAAATTCGGGACACAGATCGGCGCGCATCCGGGGCTGCCGGATCTGCAAGGATTCGGACGCCGAGAAATGCAACTAACCCCTGATGAAGTTTATGACA
This sequence comes from Deltaproteobacteria bacterium, assembly GCA_019306065.1. Lineage (GTDB taxonomy): Bacteria > Desulfobacterota > Desulfobacteria > Desulfobacterales > JAFDMD01 > JAFDMD01. The sequence goes on along the minus strand of JAFDMF010000010.1, from coordinate 34,621 downwards.
TAATAGTTTATCAAACAGGAGCGTTAAAAGCTTTTACGGAAGCGGCAGGTTTAAAACTGCATCATGTAAAACCTCATGGCTCTTTATACGGCATTGCGCATAAATCGGAAGATATTGCCTATGCAGTATGCAAAGCGGTTAAAGATATAGATCCGAGCCTTTATATTTATATTATGAAAAAAGGGGTTATCGGAGAAATAGCCGAATCTATAGGGCTGCGAGCAGTTTATGAACTGTATTCGGATCTGAGTTACGACAATGGGGGCAATCTTGTTATTACACGCGCCCACGATGCCCATAATCCGAAACAGGCGGCAGAGCGGGTTAAAAAAATGTTAATTGAAAAAAAAGTAACTACGGCGGATGGAACCGAAGTATCAATCGAAGGCAATTCCGTATGCGTTCACAGCGACACTCCAGGCGCGGTTAATATAATAAAGGCTATACGAAAAATATTGGAAAAAGAAGGCTGCAGCTTTACCGCGCCGTAAAATAAAAAAATTCGTCTTATAACAAAAAAAACAACGAAAAGACCATTGTATAACGCAGAAAACAAGCAAAATAAGAAGTTATTCAAAGGTATTACAAAAGGAGGCGATTAATGAATAAAGAAAAATATAACGTAATATTAGATGCTATACCTGAAACAAAAGCAAGACTTGAAATTTTGTTCAGACAAGCCGGAGACGGTTTTTTGCAGGTTGAATACGGACGAAAACAGCGGGCGGCTTTGCAAGATTCTTTTAGAATGCTTGCAATTAACGATATTATTTTAACAAAAAAAATAAAAGGATTAATAGAGACGGTTCCGGGCATCCGCACCAATCTGCTCCATTTTGATCCGGAAGTTATAACAAACAAGGCTTTGATAGATATTGTAAAAGAAGCCGAAAATTCAATGCCCGCAATAGACAAAGTGGTTTTAAAATCTCGAATAATTCATCTTCCTATAGCTTTTGAAGATAGCGAAACCAAAAAAGCGGTTGAAAAGTATCAAAAAGAGGTAAGACCAGACGCGCCAAATATTATAAATAATTATAACATAGAATATATTGCTATGTGTAACGGCGTAACTGTTGAAGAAACAAAAAAGATGATACTCGGCACAAATTGGTTCGACTCCGGAGGCGGATTTTGGCCGGGGGGCGCTTTTTTGTGGCCTATGGATCCGCGCTGCGCTCTTGTTGTTCCCAAATATAATCCGCCAAGAACTTGGACGCCCGAAGGAGCCGTAGGAATCGGAGGTCCCTGCGTTTTTACTTATACCACTCCTACAGGAGGCGGTTATCAGCTTTTCGGACGAACCATACCAACCTTTCAGTTTGCCTGCAAACATCCTGTTTTTAAAGACGGTCCCTTTCTTTATCGAAACGCGGACAGAGTCAGATTTCACGAAACAACCGAAAAAGAGGTAAACAAGATATATAAACATGTTCACGAAAAAATAGACTATAAATATCAAATAGAAGAAGGAGAAATAAAAGCGGAAGAATATATTAATTGGTATAATTCCGAAGAGGTTCAAAAAGGAAAAAAAGAATTGGAAGCAAAACAGGCAATTGGCGTCCAAAAAGCGCCTCGTCTATAATAAGTTCCAGTAGAAAAAAGCCTTCTTTTGTTGGACTTTAAGCGTTGGATAAAAATTTTAACTCTAAGAATATTTCATGTATTTCTGCAGTTAAAATTTTTCTACCATAAACTCAAACAAAATAAAACCTGTTTCTACTGGAACTAATAAAAGGAGAGAACAATATAATGCTGCAAATAAAAAACGGAGGAATAGAAACTTTGGTAGAAGATTGGCCCGGGCGTTTGGGTTATCTTGGAAAAGGAATGTCTGCATCCGGCGCTTTTGATAATGTTGGATTAGGGCTTGCAAATATTTTGGTAGGAAACTCATTCGGAGAAGCGGGACTTGAAATTACCGGCGGTTTTTTTGAAGCCCAATTCGGCATTGATACGGCAATAGCCGTAACAGGTTCGGATATGAAGCCTGTTTTAAACGAAAAGGCTATACCTATGTGGGAAACAATTTCAGTATCCAAAGGAGATATTATTAAATTTTCGCATATAGGCGAGTTCGGTTTTCGTTCATACTTGGCTGTAGCGGGAGGCATAAATGTTCCTGAATATCTCGGAAGTAAATCTACATGTATTTTCGGAAGCTACGGAGGTTTTAAAGGCAGAAAACTTGCGGCGAAAGACGAGCTCGTTTTCGGCAAACCTGACGATGAGCCGTCCGATTCAACAGGCAGAAAACTAAAAAAAGAAGCTGTTCCTACTTACAAGAGAGAATGGATATTGCGCGCAATGCCGGGCGCCAATACTTCGCCGGATTATGCAAGCGAAAAAGGAATGGATCATCTGTTTGAACATACCTTTAAAATTCAACATACTTCAAACAGATCCGCATATCGCCTTGAAGAGCTTCCCGATAATTTTTTTGCCAGATCAGACGGCGGAGTAGGAGGAAGCCATCCTTCCAATATAATAGATCATGCCTATGCAATACGAGGCGCGCTTAATATATGCGGAAATACGCCAATTCTGCTTATAGCGGACGGGCCTACTTTAGGCGGTTATATGTGCGCTTTAAACGTAATAAATGCGGATTTATGGAAAATAGGACAAGGAACGCCAGGAAGAGACTTTATAAAATTTAAGCTTACAAATCAAGAAGAGGCAACAGAGGCAAGAATCAACCAAAAGAAGCTTCTTAGCGAAGCTTCTTTGTTATAAATAATTTTAGACATAAAAAAAAAGTAATCATAAAACGCAGAATGGAGGCGGAAGACGGGTTAAGAGGAAATAATAAAGGACATTTATAGCTTCACTTGACAGGATAGGATGAAACGGCAGCCTCGACAGAACAGAAAGCAACTTTTTCCACTTGTAATGTCAACGAATCATATTTTTGCCGCGTCCCTTCGACAAACGCAGTGAGGAGAAATCTAATTATAATCATAAGATAAGGAGACAAAAATGGAAAAAAGTATAAATGCAATTATGCCGGGGCTATGCGCCAGAGTGGTTGTTGCCGAAGGGGATAAAATATCAAAAAGTCAAGAGATTGCAGTTATTAATTGTATGAAAACCGAAATTTCGGTTCCAAGCGAATATAACGGAGTTGTAAAAAAAATAATATCAAAAGAATGGGACGAACTACAGGTAGGCGATCCTATGATAATAATTGAAACTGCGGAATAACCGGAGAGAGATAATGATAAAAAAGCTGCTGATTGCCAACAGAGGAGAGATTGTCTCCAGAATTATCCGAACATGCAAAGATATGGGAATATCTACCGTTGCGGTTTATTCGGAGCCTGATAAAAACATGCCATATTTGGATATTGCGGATAATTCCGTATTAATAGGGCAGGCAAACCCTTTGGAAAGTTATTTAAACATAGAAGCTTTAATAAATGCCGCCATAAAAACCAAATCGGATGCAATACATCCGGGTTACGGTTTTCTTTCGGAACGAGGAACTTTTGCCAAAGCCGTAGAAAAAGCGGGCTTAATCTGGGTAGGGCCTTCTTCGGAAACCCTTAAAAAAATCAGTTCAAAATCTTACTGCCGTCATATAGCGAATAAAGTTAATGTGCCTGTTATTCCCGGAACATTAAAACCTATAAGCGATTCCGATGCGATTCTAACTTACGGAAAAAAACATGGCTGGCCTCTTTTTTTAAAATTGGATAAAGGGGGCGGCGGTAAAGGTATAGAAATTATAAAAAACGAACGGGAGATTAAAGAAGCTTTTAAGCGCGCGATTAGCATAGGCAAGATGGCTTTCGGGTCCAGCGATTGTTATATTGAGCGGCTTATAAAAAATCCGCGTCATATAGAAATACAGTTTATAGCGGATAAAAAAGGCAAATGTATCTGCCTTGGAGAACGAGAATGCTCGCTGCAAAGACGCTGTCAAAAAATTATAGAAGAGGCTCCTTTTACGGATATAACCGAACAGGAACGCCAAACCCTTTTTGAGCGGACAAAACGTATTGTGCGCGAAATCGGATATACGGGAGCAGGAACAATAGAAAATTTGCGGGATGCAGACGGAAACTTCTATTTTATGGAGATTAACGCAAGACTTCAGGTAGAACATCCGATAACCGAGTTTGTAACGGGAACAGATATTGTAAAATGGCAGTTATCAATTGCGGCGGGAGAAAAGCTTGATTGCGAACAAAAAGATATAAAAATAAAAGGACACTCTATAGAAGCAAGAGTTTATGCGGAAAACCCGAAAACCTTTATACCATCTCCGGGCTCTATCTCTTTTATAAGTCTTCCGAAAAATGACAAAAATATAAGAATAGATCATGCCCTAAAAAAGAATCTTAATATACCTCCGTATTACGACCCGCTGCTTGCAAAAGTAATCTCTTACGGAACAAATAGAGCCGAAGCTACACGGCTACTTATAGCCGCTTTACAAAACTGCCGAATTAAAGGAATAGAAACAACAATACCGGTTAACCTGGCAATATTAAATCATCCCGATTATCTTGCCGGAAAAATTGATACCAAATTTATAGATAAAATTTTAAACCATTAAATATGGCAAAGAGATGTCTTGCTTTGCTTAACAGGTCAGGAAGGAAGCCTTTTAATCACAAAAACAAATGATTATAACCCCATTAAAAAAGGGGAGCAATCTGTAGAGACGTTGCATGCAGCGTCTCTACTCTATTTTTTGCAATTTAATTATAATCAGAGGAAAGCGCTATTATTACATAAATTTAATCAGAGGAGAAGAACATGAAAAATTTTTCAATCTGGCATATTTGCGCCGCATTTATTATTTGCAGCCTTTTTTTTATAACCTTATCTAATGCATCGGAGAAAACCTCCCCAAAAATAAAGGTAAACAGTTATTACGGAACGTACGATGCGTCTTTAAAAAAATCTGGGCAGCCGTCAGGAAGTCTCGAAGCCCCGAAAGTAGAAGAATGGGCGTCTCCCGCAAGCCCGAAACGCCCATATATAATAGGAGTATCGTTTCCTCATCTTAAAGATCCGTATTGGCTTGCCGTTAATTACGGAATTATTACCCAAGCAAAAAAATTAGGCGTAGGAATTAGGCTTGTTGCCGCAGGAGGATATACGGAACTACAAAAACAGGTAGATCAGGTTGAAAATCTGGCGCAGCAAAAGCCGGACGGAATTATTCTTGCTTCCATATCTTATGCGGCTTTAGACGGAGCCGTAGCCGAGATAGTTGACAAAGGAATTCCCGTAATAGAAGTAATTAACGATATTCAAGCGCCCGCTATTAAAGCAAAGGCCCTCGTATCCTTTTTTAACATGGGATATAATGCGGGAAAATTCGTTATAGAAGATGCAAAAGATAGGCCTGAAATAAATGTGATCTTTTTACCGGGTCCTGCAGGTTCCGGATGGGCGCCCGATACATTAGACGGATTTAAAAAAGCGGCGGAATCTTTTTCGGGAAAGGTTAATCTGCTTGCGGTAAAATGGGGAGATACAGGAAAAAATGTTCAGCTAAACTTAATAGAAGACGCTTTGCAAACCTTTCCTAATATAGATTATATTGTAGCCAACGCGGTTGCCGCAGATGCGGCGGTAGGTCCCCTTGCCGAAACAGGACGAAATAAATCGGTAAAAGTTGTATCAACCTATATTATTCCTCCTCTTTATGAAAAAATCAAAAACGGACTGGTAGCCGCCTCTCCTTCGGATCTTACGGTAACTCAGGGACAAATGGCGGTTGATATGATGGTAAGGCTTTTAAACGGAGAGGAGCCTGGAAAAGATTTTCCGTTTAGAGCAGGTCCTATAATTCCTATAATAACCGCAAATAATATAAAAAATTATCCTTACGAAATGCTTTTCGGCGAAAAAAATTTCAGACCTAAATTTAATGTTGACCCTAAAAAATAGATTATAAATTGGCAATACCGGCAGGATATAAAAATTTAACGCCGAATTTTTATAATCCTGCCTGCAAAAAAACGGAGACAAAATGCCTGAATCTTTGCTTAAAGCGGTAAATATTACCAAAAATTTTCCCGGAGTAAAAGCGCTTGATAAAGTATGTTTTGAACTTCAGGCAGGAGAAGTTCATGTTCTTTTCGGAGAAAACGGCGCAGGTAAATCAACTTTAATTAAAATTTTTGCAGGCTCTTTAATACCGGATAAAGGAGAAATACTGCTTAAAGGAAGCCCTGTATCTTTTCGGAACCCTTATGATGCAAGAAAAAAAGGAATTTCCGCAGTTTATCAGGAGTTTAGTCTGATTAATCAACTATCTGTGGCAGAAAATATATTTTTAGGCGCGGAAATAAAAAAAATCGGTATATTGGATGATAAAAAAATGCTGCAAAAAGCGGAAAAAATCTTAAACGAATTGAATTTTCCGCTTAATCCGAAAAAAAAAGTCGGCGATTTGAAACGGGCGGAGCGTCAAATGACGGAAATTGCAAAAGCGTTTAAAAACCGCATTAAAATCCTGATTTTAGACGAGCCTACCGCATCCCTTACAGATATGGAGGTAAAGCGTCTGTTTGAAATTATAAAAAACCTATCTGCAAAAGGAGTAGGCATAATATATATAAGCCATCGTATTAATGAGTTTAAAAAAATAGGAGATCGTATTACTATTTTAAGAAACGGCAAAAATGTAGGCGCTCTCGATATGGCGGAAGCCAAAGAGGAAAAATTAATAACCCTTATGACCGGCCAAAGCGTTAAAAATATTTTTCCTAAAATTCCGTTTAAAACAAATGAAGTTATACTTTCGGTTAAAAACTTATCAACCCGCGACGGCTTAAAAAATATAAGCTTTGATGTTCGCAGAGGCGAGATATTAGGCGTTGCCGGGCTGGTTGGATCCGGAAAATCACGCATAGGACGCTCTATTTTCAGTCTTGAAGAGATTTGCGCCGGCGAAATTATATTTGAAAAAAAACAGATTAAAAAAATATCTCCGAAAAATTGTATTGAAAAAGGAATTATCTATTCCCCGGCAGATCGTCATAAAGAAGGTTTGGTTTTATGCAGATCCGTTAAAGAGAATCAAACTTTGGCTTCTATCTCTTTATTTGAACGCCGCGGATTTATAAATTTAAATAAAGAAACCGAAACCGTCCGAAAAGTTGTTGATAAAATGAGTATTCACCCGCCCGACTTAGATAGAAAAATAAAAAATTTAAGCGGCGGAAATCAGCAAAAGGTTGTGCTTTCAAGAGGATTAAACCAAAAGATCAAACTCTTTATATTTGACGAAGCAACCTGCGGCATAGATATAGGCGCAAAACATGAAGTTTACCTTTTTTTAAAAGAACAGATTCTAAAAGGCGCCGCCGTAATTTATATCTCTTCTGAATTACCAGAAATTTTACGCTTATGCCACACAATTATGGTAATAAGTTCCGGCGAAATTTCAAGTATTATGCAGTCGGAAGACGCAAGCGAAGAAAAAATCTTAACAAATTATTTCGGTATGGAGGCAGTATGAATTTATTAAAACGAATCTTTGTAAAAGTAGGAATTCTTCCTTTTTTACTCATAATTTTGTTTATTCTTTTTAGTATTGCGGAAAGCCGTTTTATAAGTATCTCTAATATTCTAAACGTAAGCCGTCAGGCAACATATCTTGCCATTGTTACAACCGCTCAAATGATGACAATACTTTGTGCGGGCTTCGATCTTTCGGTAGGCTCTTCTGTCGCTTTAACCGGCATAGCGGCTTCAATGGTTATGGTTTCAATTCAGGATCCTATCCTTGCGATAACATTAGGTATTCTTACAGGTATTGGCGTAGCCGCTTTTATAGGGCTTATAAACGGCATAACCATAGCTCTTTTCGGAGTTTCGCCGTTTGTGGTTACTTTGGGTATGATGTCTGTAGCTCATGGATTTGCCCTGCTTATTTCCGGCGGAGCGCCGATTTTCAATCTGCCAAGTCAACTGAATCAAACATTGGGAATCGGCAAAATCGGCGGCATTCCGATACCCTTGTTAATGGCATGTTGTATTATTGCCATTATATATATTATGTTAAGCAAAACAAGGGTTGGACGCTATTTTTACGCCATAGGAGGCAATAAGGAGGCTGCAAGACTATCCGGTATTCCGGTAAAAAAATATACATGTTTGGCTTATGTTTTATGCGGAATATTAACGGGAATAGCGGGAATAATGCTTACAGCGAGAGTAGCTTCCGGCGAGCCTAATCTTGGCTCCGCGTTTCCTTTGGAATCTATAGCCGCAGCAGTCATAGGCGGCGTATCTTTAAGAGGCGGGGAAGGAAATTTGATCGGAGCTATTTTCGGAGCTGTTTTAATTGTTTTAATAAGAAACGGAATGGATTTAATAAATATAAGCTCTTATTTACAGATGGTTGTAATGGGGGCTTTGCTTATATTTGCCGTTGTTATGGATCGATTAAGGCTTTCGATTAAAAGCGTATAAATTTATAGTTTTTGATGATGACTAAACATATTACCCTCCTTTTGATTGTTATTAATAAAAATATATAAAATCAAAAGGAGGGTAATATGTTTTCACAAGAGCAAATAGAAAAAATGGAAATCGCTCAAAAGGATATTCAAAAAGGATTCAAGTCTATTTTACCCGATATTAAAAAATTTATTAAAGAATTTAATAAAATGTAGCAAAAGATTAAAAAAAAGCATAAAATAATAGGAAACAAATTAAAAGATGGCGCAAGAAAAACAAACTTTGCTAACCTGTTTTAAGAGGAAGCCTGATTATAAAAGAGGAGCCTTTTCCTTCTTCGGAGATAACCTCTATAGTTCCCTCATGCTCATGAATTAATTTTTGAGTAACAAGCAGCCCTAGTCCGGTTCCTTTGGAACCTTTGGTGGAAAAAAAGGAGCCGAATAGTTTTTTCTTTACCTCTTCGGTCATACCAGCGCCGTTATCTTTTATTTCGAATACTACGGTATTATCATCCTCTTTTTTTACCGTAACAGAAACCTTATGTTTTTTGGTAAGATCATGATCGTATATGCAGGCGTCTATTGCATTTGAAGCAAGATTTAATAATGCCCTATATATGCTTTTGGAATCAATTAAGATTTCCGGAAGCAAAGGGTCGGCTTCGCATAACAATTGAACTTTATGCTCTTTTGCCATCGCTTGTAAAAGATCGCATATCTCTTTTATAAGTTTTTTCGGAGAATAAGGCTCATATTCCGGCTCTCTTTCTTTGGAATATGATAAAAGATCAAATACAAGATCCGCAGTTCTTGCTATATTGCTTTTAACCATTCGCCAGCCTTCTTCAAACTTTTTGGTCTCCCCTTTTTTAAAACCCAGATCTAATATGTAGCCGCCGCCTTTAAGTCCGTGCAGTATGTTCTTTATGCAATGAGCCATTCCTGCTACGGTCTGCCCTACAGCGGCAAGTCTTTCGGATTTTAGAAGCTCTTTTTCAAGACGTTTTATCTCTCTTAAATCCTGAAAAAATCCTACGCTTCCCATTAGTTTATCTTGTTCATAAAGGATTCGTCCCGAAAATTTTACAGGGATTTCTTCTCCGGTTTTTGATTTTACCATGGTTTCTCTATAAGAAAAAACCTTATTATCCAGTATTTTTGTCAAATCAAAAGGGAAAAGCTGCCTTGCGTCAAGCTTTCTTATTACCTCCTGTTTTTTATATCCGAAAATGTTTTCGGCTTCGGGGTTAAATATTACTATTTTCCATTCATTATCTGTAGCTATTATGCCGTCTGTAGAGCTTTTGATTAATTTTTCTTGGAATTTGCTTTTCCTTTCAAACTCTTTTGTAGCAATACCGCACATTAATTCCAGATCTTCGGTATATAATTTTAACTGTTTTTTTATCGCTATCTTTTTTTTCGCTCTTTTTATAGCCACCGCAAGCGCTTCGCTTTTTACCGGCTTGTTTATAAAATCGGAGGCTCCGTATTGCAGCGCTTCGATTGCGGAATCTATATCGCCATGTCCCGTTATTATTATTACTTCCGAATGAGGGTTGATCGCTTTGATATTTTTTAATACTTCCAATCCTGTCATTTCAGGCATTTTTATATCTGTTAAAACTATATCAGGATTCTTATTTTTAAATACTTCAATTCCCTCTTTTCCGGAAGAAGCGGTCAAGGTTTGATAACCGTCTGCTCTAAGCGACATAGAAAGTAGTTTTAAAATATCTTGCTCATCATCTATTATTAGTATTTTTTCCATAATTTTACCCGATTATAATTATAATTTACCTGTCTCCGCATTATAGACGCAAAAAGTAATAATTATCCAAAATAATAAAGGGATTTCTCGCTTCGCTCGAAATGACCGGAAGTAATTTTTTTGTCATTTCGACAAACGCAGCAAGGATAAATCTCTTTATTAAAATATCAACAGAGGAAACCCCCATAACTAAAATCAGATACAAAAAAGAATGATTAAATTTTGCAGGATAGCAAAGTGGTTTGTTCAAGTTCAAGGCGAAAAAAATTTTAACCGCAGGAATACTGGAGTATTTCGAGGATTAAAATTTTCGCATAACGCCGCAAACGGGCAAATTAAGAAGTTATACAACGAAATTTAAACAGCAGGAAACGTAACCTTAAACGTAGTTCCTTTGCCAATCTCGCTTGTCATATCTATTTTGCCGTCATAATCTTCCACTATTCCATGACTTATGCTGACTCCAAGCCCTGTTCCTTTACCTACCATTTTTGTAGTAAAAAACGGTTCGAATATTTTGCCTATGGTCTCTTTAGACATTCCTATGCCTGTATCCGCAACCGTAGCCGCCACAATGTTGTTTTCGGCAAATGTTTTTACGGTAAGCAGTTTTTTAAACTCTTTTTTGCTGCCGCTCTCCTTTTCGTCCATAGCATCTATCGCATTTGTTACAAGATTTATAAAGACCTGTTCCAGCCGATTATGATCCGCCATAACAGATGGCAGAGCCGGATCAAGTTCAATAATAAGTTGTATATTATGAGATTTTATCTGATAACCTAAAACGTTAAAAACTTCCCTAATAGGATCGTTTAAATTTATTCTGTTTCTTGCCGCATCAGACTGACGGGAAAAATCTCTGAGATGCTTGATTATTGCGGCGGCTCTTGTCACATTATTTGAAATGTCTTCGGCTATATCTTTTAACTGCTCAAAACTGATTTTCTCTTTTTTATTGATCATTTTCATAAAAAAATCCGCGCATATCTGAAGCACATTTAATGGCTGATTGATTTCATGCGCCATGCCTGAAGCCATAAGCCCTAATGTTGTCATTTTGGATGCCTGTATAAGCTGAATATCCTTTTCAACCATTTCCGAAACATCTGTAGTAGATGCTATAAATACGTCATTTTTTTTATAAGTTGCATAAGAGACGCTAATATTTACATGAAAAGGAACTCCTCCTTTTTTATAATGTTTCTTTTTTGAAAATAGTAATGATTGCTCATCTTTAAGCTCTTTTAATCCTTTTAATATTTCTTCGTCATTTTCATCTCCGAGTTTTAAAAATAAACTATTATGCAATTCCTCTTTGGAATAATTGTAGCATATTTCAGCTCGTCTGTTCATATCCAAAATTCTTAATGTTTTGGCATCTACAATAAATATCGGATTCGGATCATTGTCAAAAAGAGATATGTATCTTTCGTGAAGATCCGCTAATCTTCTATTCTTACGTTCAAGCTGATCTTCCGCCTCTTTTTTCTCCGTAGTATCCCATAAGGTTTCTATGGCGCCTATTATTTTACCTTCCGTATTTTTTATTGGAGCGGCGGTAAAAAAGATCCATTTGTTAAGATTCGGAAAAAACTCTTCGGCTTCATAACCTCCTTCTATCAAACGAGACCTGCGCCATTTTTTACCGTAGTATTTATCTATTTCTCCGGCTTCATATTGATCTAATATTATATCCGCCATTATAGGACGTTTTTTATTCCTAAAAGGCTTCCATTGCCGGTCTGTGCCCACTATTTCTTCCGCCAAACAGCCTGTTAATCTTTCCAGCGCCTTATTCCAATGAACTACTATATGCTCTTTGTTTATTACAAAAGTAGGCGCTGTGCTGCCGTCAATTATCTGAGATATAAGTAGTTCGTCCGCAAGACTTTCTTCATATACTCTTTGATTTGTCATAATTTAATCCGATATGTTAAAAAAATATAAATGTTACTATTAAAAAGCAGGGTATCAACAATACCAACGAATACTTTAGAATGTATCCGAAAAACCCAGGCATTTTAACCCCTGATGCTTCGGCTATTGATTTTACCATAAAGTTCGGAGCGTTTCCTATATAACTGCATGCTCCGAAAAATACGGCGCCCGTAGATATTGCTTTAAGATATATAGCTTTGTCCGTCATTAATAATTTTACGGCTTCGCTTTCCGGCATATTAGCATAAAAGCTTCCCAAAGCCGTATTGAAAAATGTTAAATATGTAGGCGCATTGTCCAAAAAAGCCGAAAGAATTCCGGTAACCCAAAAATAATGATACGGCTCTTTAACGGCTTCTATTAAAAACGCCAAAGCGCCTTTTTCTCCTGCTTTTAATATAAGAAGACAGGGCACCATAGTAATAAAAATTCCTATAAAAAGAGACGCCACCTCTATTATAGGAAACCATGTAAATTCATTATCTTCGCGTAAATTTCTGGGAGTTACCAAAAGAGAAAAAAAACCGAGCAAAATTAAAGATCCGTCTCTTATCCAATCAAGCGCCGCTCTGTGAACCCCGAATGTATTAACCTCTCCCAAATCAAACAGTCCGCTTGCCAAAACCGCGCCGACTATACCGGCAAGAAATAAAAAATTATATGTTCCTTCTAACTTTAAAGGGATTTTTTCTTCTTTAAAAGCAGTTATTTTTTCTTTACGATAATAGTAAGTATCCATTATAAAATATATGACAATAAGGATTAGAGATACCGTAACCATCTGAAAAAATATATTAAATGTCCATAAAAAGTTTACCCCATGCAAAAAGCCCAAAAAAAGAGGCGGATCCCCCAAAGGAGTAAGAGAACCGCCTATATTTGCTACCAAAAATATAAAAAATACAACTATAAAGGTTTTATTTTTTCTATAATTATTTGCCCTTATCAAAGGACGAATAAGAAGCATTGCCGCGCCGGTAGTTCCCATCCAAGAGGCTAAACCAATGCCTATCATTAATATAATAGTATTAACTATAGGAGTTCCTCTTAAAGAACCGCGGAGCAAAATACCGCCGGATACGGTATAAAGAGACCATAATAAAACAATAAACGGAATATAATCTGCAATTATTATATGAAATAATTCATAAACCGCATCCTGTTTAAAGATAAAAATAAACGGAACCCCTAATACCAAAGCCCATAAAACGGAAATTTTCCCGAAATGATGATGCCAAAAAGAAGGGGCTATAAGCGGCAAAAAAGCAATTGAAAGCAGCATAAAAGCAAAAGGTATGCAGCTGGCTATAGGTAAAATTTCGCCCAGATTTATATGTCCATGCCCTACATTAGAAATATCCTCTTTTTGATGAACAGCGCTATTTAATACGGATTCAGTAGATTCAACATCAGAAGCAAAGGATAACAAAGAGGTTGAAAATATAAACGTTAAAATAAAAAGAATAACCGTTATATTTTTGTTAAAATTCATCTGCATATCCTTTTTTATATTTATATCTTGCTATTATTACAAACGTAATGAATAAAGCAGATAAAAAAGAATGTCAAATATAGAATTGATCACTAAACTCATAGCATTAAATATCAATCCTTAATTCAAATCGCTTAAATCCAAAAATTTTGTTTTTTACGCAATACTGACGATAAAAGTCAAAACCAATTAATTTTATAACCGCTTTGTTCTTAATTGTTTTGAGCTTCTTCTTTTATAATATATACCTTCGTTTTTTTGTCATATTTTTGAAGAAATCTACCGATTGTAGTAAAAGTGGCAGTTACGGGCTTATTCGGATGATCCGAAGTTGTTACGTCCGCCGCAAATAAAGTTCCTAATGCCAATTTAATAGGATTGATATTTATAGACTGAGGCTCAAAATATGCCTCCTCATTCTTCTTTATTCGTTTAATATCATTTGTTTTATAAATTGCGGAAAATAATAAATCCAAAGTATGTTCTGTACAATTCTGTAAATCAAGGGTAAAAGGATTTGAAATCACTGAATATTTTAAATTATGCAACTTCTTATAATTATCTGAAATCAATACATTTAATAAACTTGCTTGAATTTCTGGAGACGGTATAATAACTCCAGCTTCAAGAACTTGAACTCCCGAGAAAAAATCTACGGGATAATCTTGTATTAAATCGCTAATATCAGGCTGTTTATCTCTTTGATATAAATTATAAATCGCATATCCGGGTATTTTTCTGCCATTAACCGTAGTAATTTGTGAATAAACGGCAATAGCCGTATGGGTAAAATTAATACCTTCCGGCAGCTTATCTCGAGAACGCCCTACTCTCGCGACTATTGCAACTCGCGCGCCATTCTTTGCCAAAGATTTTTCAAAACCTTTGGCAAACTTTATTATTCGTTCGGGTTCAAAATAGATATCGCCTAATGCCTGACTGCTTCCCGAATATGCGGGGTGATACGCGGACAAAATATAAAATAACACGGTTAATATTCCAAGTATATGTCTCATAAAAGATATTCCTTTTGAATTAGTTGTTATTCTTTATCAATTTTTAAAACTTGATCAGGCGGGGGATCAACGGATACAGTTTCATCCGTAATTTCAAGCGGCTCTCCTATCGGACGGGTTGCCGCATCCATTAAATCCTTTGCCAATTCGGCAGATACTCCTCCTACAGCTCCGCTAATAGCTAACGGAACGGCAGAAGCCGCAGAAACAACCTGTCCTGTCCCCATAATGGCATGGGCTACGCTTTTACTGACATGAGATCCCGCTTTGGCAGATTCCGCCGCCGCTTGCCCGCTATGAGTATCGCCTGCAAATGCACAACCGTAAAAAATTAAAATAAATGCGGTAAAAATAGTAAAAATTATATTTTTTGTCATTCTATTCTCCTTATTAAATAATATTCGGATAATAATAACTTTCTCTTTTAATACAACATTTCAAACTAAACAAGTAAAAAACTTTATAAAACGCCCGTCTATTTTAACTTAAACAATGATTTTAAAAACCGATACAAATCACAAATTGAATTTTTTTTTAAAACCTTATATAATATTTTCTCATTGCACGCCATTTAATTCATACTCAAAGGCATGTAAAAATTCTATACGCTGTTATAAGTTGCAAAAAAACAGGTTATACAAAATGTTTTATTGAATAATAAGTTTTAATTTACGGCTTAAAAAATTCCTGTAAAAAAACGCGTTTTTTACAAAAAGAATTTATATAAGGAGATATAATGAGCATATCAAAAGACAAAGTCAAAAAATTGATAACACATATCTACAGCCCTTGGGGTATTCAGAAAAAAGACAGAGACGTTAAGATAATAACGGATGCCGAAGGGGTGTTTTTTTATGACGATAACAAAAAAAGATATATAGATTTTTCTTCCCAGCTTGTCTGCTCAAATTTGGGACACAAAAACCCGGCAATAGTCGAGGCGATTATAAAACAGGCGGAAAAATTACAGTATGTAAATCCATCTTTCATAACCGAAATAGCATTGGAATCGATAGAAGCGCTTTTATCTGTTATGCCTAAGGGTTTAAATAGATTCTTTTTTTCTACAAGCGGAACAGAAGCTAACGAAGCCGCCTTAAAAATGACGCGGCAGTTTAAAATGCCGGAATATAAAATAATATCAAGATATAATTCTTATCACGGCTCTACTTCCGCAGGAGCCGCCTTTACAGGAGAGGCAAGACGCTTTATATCGGAAAAAACCCGCTGCGCTACTCAAGGAGTAGTTTTTGCGCCGGATTGCTACTGCTACAGATGCCCTTTTAATCTGACCTACCCTAAATGTAATATATTATGCGCCTCATACATAGATTATATTATAAAAAAAGAGGGAAGTATAGCCGCGTTTATAGCGGAGCCTGTAGTGGGAACAAACGGACGAATTGTTCCGCCTCCCGAATACTTTCCGATGATAAAAAATATATGCGACAAAAATAACATTCTTTTTATAGCGGACGAGGTTATGTCCGGCTGGTTTAGAACAGGCAAAGCCTTTGCTATGGAGCATTGGAATGTTATACCCGATATTATTACAACCGCAAAAGGAGTTACCGCAGCTTATACGCCGCTCGGGATTACAGCCTCTTCCGAAAAAATATTTAACTTTTTTGAAAACAATCCATTTTCTCATGGACATACCTATTCTTATCATCCCCTTGCATCCTCTCCGATACCTGCCGCAATTGCCGAATATAAAAGGCTGATGGACTCCGGAATTTGTCAAAAAGGAGCCTCATATCTTAAAAAAAAACTTTACCGATTGGCGGACAAACATCAATCCATAGGAGACGTTAGAGGCATAGGACACTTTTGGGCGCTGGAATTAGTTAAAAACAGAAAAACAAAGGAATCTTTTGATAAAAAAGACGATAAAATCAAAATGACCGCCAAAGTGGCGGCAGATGCTATGAATAAAGGCTTATTTGTCAATCCATGGAAAGATACCCTTATAATAGCGCCTCCTTTGATAATAGAAGAAGACATTATTGACGAAGCTATTGAAATATTAGATAAATCCTTGAAAATAGCGGATGAAAAAAGCGTATCTGCCGGTTTGTCAGTCTGCCGAAGCTCCGAGTTTTAATATTGTTTGTCTTATACCCTCCATTTCCGCTTGCAAGTAAATTTTTTTTATGTTTTATTTTAAATTAGAATTAGAAAATAATATCCGTTTTTTAAAGGATAAATCAAATGGATACAAAAATTATCGTATGCCTTGCAAATTCAAGAAGAATGTCCGGCAGATGTATAGTCGGAAAAGAGATTAAATCTAAAAAATGGATAAGACCTATAAGCGCCCGCGAAACGGAAAAAATATCGGAAGAGGAGATGAGCTATAAAAACGGTGGTATTCCAAACCTTCTTGATATTATAAAAATCCCCGTAAAAAAACATAAACCTTCGCCAAATCAACAGGAAAACTATTTAATAAATGATAAGCATTGCTGGGAAAAGATAGGAGAATATAATAAAAACAAACTCGGCTTATTATTGGATTCGCCGGAAAAGTTATGGGAATCAGGATGCCCAAGCTATCAAGGCATAAACGATAGAATACCGGAAGATATAAACGCGGGAAACGGAGAATCCGTATATCTTATTCAACCTAATTCTTTAACAATAAAGGTTGCTGTGGAAGGAGCGGAGTTTAACAACCCAAAACGCAAAGTTCGCGCTGAATTTAAATATAATAATAAAACATATACTCTTTCGGTAACAGACCCTTCGCTTGAGAAAGAATACTTGGAAAAAAATAACGGTTCTTTTGAGTTATCAGTAAACAATATATACTTATGCGTAAGCCTCGGAGGAATTCCATATAAGAATTATTATTATAAATTTGTAGCCTCTTTAATAAAAGTTTGATAAAAAAACATAATGAATAAAATATTTACAATAGGACATTCCATAGACTCTTTGGATTCTTTTATATACCTTTTAGAATCCAATAAAATCAATACGCTTGTAGATATCCGAAGCATTCCTTACAGTAGTTTTGCAAATCAATTTAATAAAGAGCGCCTATCCGCTTTTATCAAAAAAAATAAGCTTAACTACATTTCAATGGGAGAATTATTAGGCGCAAGATACGAAAACAAAGAATTATTATTTGAAGACGGCAAAGTAAATTTTTCTAAGGTAATAAACACGCAACAGTTTCAAGAAGGCATTGAAAGAATCGAAAACGGAATAAAAAAAGGTTATCAAATAGCTTTAATGTGCTCCGAAAAAAATCCTCTGCAGTGCCACCGCTTCTCTTTAATTTCCCATTTTTTAGATCAACAAGGATACATCGTTAATCATATAATAGATAAAAATCTTTTTAGCCATAAACTATTGGAAAACAACCTTCTTTGTTACTATCATAATCGCCGTAAATTATCGTTTGATATTAATAAAATCAATCAACCTCATCCGATACAACATACCTTATTTAACAATGACAAACCGGATCAAACAAATCTATATTTCCGGCTCAACAGGCTCGTTGCATACAATTCCAATGCAAAACAAATGGAAGCTGCTATATGAATCTATATACAATAGGCTTTGCCCAAAAAAGCGCGGAACAATTCTTTAATATACTAAAAAAAAATAACATAATCCGAGTTATAGATATAAGACTTAATAATAAATCGCAGCTTGCGGGATTTACCAATATCAGAGATTTTCCATATTTTTTAAAAATCCATAACATCAATTACATCCATAAACCGGAGTTTGCGCCTTCAAAAGAATTATTAACAGGATATAAAAACAAAGCTATCTCTTGGGACGAATATAAAAAAGCTTATAATAACATTCTTATCGAAAGAAATATAACCGAAAAAATTGATTGGAATATTTTAAACAATTCGGTTTTATTATGTTCCGAACCTACGCCGGATAACTGCCATAGAAGATTATTAGCGGAATATCTTGCGGAAAAAAATAATAAAATAAAAATCAAACATTTATAATTATTCCAAAAAATAATAATAAAATTTCACCGGATAACAAAGTAGTTTGTTTGTTTTGAAGGCAGATAAAAATTTTAACCGCAGGCTTATTAAATATAATTCGAGGATTAAAAATTTTATCCGACGCCCGAAACAGGCAAAATACTTTGTTAGACAGCGAAATTTATTATTTTCCAAAAGGGCAGTTCGGATAAATACATTCCTTGCAATTCAAACAAAAACCGCCGTAAGCAAGTTTGGTAGTATCCTCTTTTGTTATATACTCTCCCGCCATAACTCTGGGAACAATCAAATCGAAAATACTTGTTTTATAATACATTACGCATCCGGGAAGCCCCATTATAGGAACATTTCCGTCTAAATAGCCAAGCAAAAACATAGCCCCCGGCAAAACCGGAACGCCGTATAATTTAACGTCCGCTCCGGCTTTTTTTATTGCCGCAGAAGTTAAATCGTCCGGATCAACAGACATTCCGCCTGTTATTAAAATCATATCCGCTCCGATTTTACGCATATTATTTATTGCATTTACGGTTTTTTCTATGGAATCCGATACAAGCTCCTTTTTTATTATCCTGCTTTTCAGCTCTTCTATTTTTCGGATGATAACAGGCCCGAACTTATCCTCTATTCTACCGCTATAAACTTCGGTTCCGGTAATTATAAGCCCGACCTTAAAACTTTTTAAAGGCAAAACTTCAATAAACGGTTTGCAAATAAGCTTTTCAAGCGATTCGATTATCTCCTCTTCAATAGCAAGCGGAATAATTCTTGCGCCCGCTATTCTTTGCCCTTTTTTTACCAGCCTGTTTCCGTGTATAGTTGCTATTATAATATTTTCAATTCTGTTTGCTTCAAAAAGTTTTTCTTTATCTATTTTTAAAAACCCGTCCGTTTCGGCTATAAACTCTACCTTTCCCTCTTTAGGTTCGGTTAAACGAAAATTTTTACCGGCAGCCCTGTTTGCTATTCTTATTGCCGCTTCATTTTCGTGCAAATAACCGTCCGTTAAATCCCACATATAAATATATCTTTTTCCCAAATCCAACAATTTCGGAATATCCTCTTCGGTTATTATATGCCCCTTTTTAAAAAATCTTCCTTTAAACTGCCCCGGTATTATCTGAGTTATATCATGACAAAGAGCCATTCCTACGGCTTTTGTTACTTCTACTTTTTTCATATTATATCTCTTTTTTTATTATATAATCGGTTTTTGTAAAAAAAAGATGCAAAGCAAATCATATTCAATTAAAAGCTATTATGAAAAGCTTTATTCTTAAAATCAATACAATTTCAACCGCTTTTCATAACCTTTTGCTTTTGTCAAATAATTATTAATAATTTTAAAATTAACGCAAATATTTTTTCTTTGACTTTATACCAAATATCGTTAAAATTACCATCTAATTTTTATCCGTAGAAAAAATTACAACTTAATTTTATAAAATCAAACAAAAGCAGGCTTAAATTTATTATGAAAGCAATATTTAAAAATATCGGGCCAATTAATAAAGCCGAAATTGAATTAAAAGATTTAACAATAATAACCGGCGCAAACAATACGGGCAAAACCTATATAGCTTATACTCTTTACGGTTTTTTAAAATTGATTCAGCCCCCCTATCTCCATACAAATATTATCAAAAAACTGCCGTTTGATTTGGACGAAGCCGTAAAAAAAATAACAGATTCCGGCAGCGCCGAATTTCCTATAGAAAATTTTAATGACAAAATTAAAAAAACAATAGAAAACATCTGCCGAATATCAGACGACATTATATCGAATATTTTCAGCTCGCCGCCGGAAGATTTTAAGAACGCCGCATTCTCTTTTGATTCGGAATATTCATTCGAAAAAGAATCCAAAAACACTATCGGGTTTAACGTAGGTAGAAAAGAAGAATATAAAATTTCCGCCTCTTTTAAACAAAACCTCTTATCCTTTAACTTACAAAACTATAAAGTATCTCCGCCGCCCGAAATTATAAAAGCTATGATAATAAACTCATTTATCGGGCTATACGTATCAGACTTTCCCAATCCTTTTATTCTTTCCGCGGAACGTTTCGGAATTTCTCTTTTTTATAAAGAGCTTGATTTTACTAAAAATCGGCTTGTTGAAACTTTGCAGAAACTAAAAGATAAAGAGGGGAAAAAAAATATTGATCCGTTTTTTTTATTTATGGATAAAACAAGCGCGCGCTATGCGCAGCCGATAAAAGATAATATTGATTATACCCGCGATTTGGATTTGATTAGTAAAAAAAAATCCCCTTTGTTTGACCAAAAACTTTTTGAGCAGGTTAAAAATATACTGGGCGGTTATTTTAAATATAAAAACGGAGAAATTCGTTTTGTTTCAACTGCGCGAAAAAACGGTAAATTTAATATTTCGCTTTATCAAGCATCCTCTTCGGCAAGAGGATTATCCGATCTTTATTTTTTTCTCAAACATTCGGCAAAAAAAAATCAATTGTTAATCATTGACGAGCCGGAAAGCCATCTTGACACCGCAAATCAGATTAAAATGGCGCGTCTTTTGGCAAGCTGCGTAAACAACAACGGAATTAAAGTTTTAATTACTACCCATAGCGACTACATAATAAAAGAATTTAATAACCTAATTATGCTAAGCCAAGATTTTGAGGGAAAAGAAGAAATTTTAAAAGAATATTCCGGCGAATACGGTAAAAACGATTATTTAAAAAAGGAATCCGTAGCCGCATATATTGCCGAAAACAACTCGCTGACAGCCTGCGAAGTTGATAATTTGGGTTTAAATATGCCTAACTTTGACCGCACAATTGATAAAATTAATAAAATTGCCAACAAGCTTGCCTTATCTGTAGAAAAATAATGAATTTACACTATAATCTACAAAAAATATTGCTTCCCAAGCATCTATTAGAAACTAAAGACAAAGTTATATCGCTTCAAGGCGGAGATAAAAAAAATAGATATACCGTTAAACTGACCGGCGTTAAAACAGAAAACATATCCGTAATTGATTTCGGCAAAAATCCACACAGCAGTTTAATTAACAACAAAGAGAAAAACGCATTTTATAAAATATGCGATTATCTGATACTAATCCCGCAGCAAGATAACAAAGTTACCGCCCTTTTATGCGAATTAAAAAAAACATATAAAAAAGGCAACGGCGAGCGGCAGCTATACTCCTCCTTGCCGTTAGTTGACTATATTAAATCAATGCTTGAAACTCATTTTGAGCAAAAATACAAATTCAATTATCAATTTATCATTATTGCGAACAAAAGCGCCGAAAGATTTGATAAACAAAAAACTCGTCCGAATCCAATAAAAACGATAAATTGCGAAAAAATTAAAATCGGATTAATTCTAGGCGCTACAATTCCTTTTAAAAGTATATTGGAATCTTAAGGAAACGCCCCATTATTAAAAATTTTTTAATTACAAAACATAATAATAGAATTTCGATTTATAACAAAACAGTTTGTTAATTTATCTGACAAATAACAATTTTTAATCACAAACATAAATGATTAATTTCGGCGGATAACAAAGTAATTTGCCAAAATTTAAACAGAGGAAAACATAATGCAAAAACTTTATCTTCTATTAACCGCTCTGTTAACCTTATTAATGACTGTTTGCGCTTATGCGGAAGAAAACCGCATCCTTTGCGCCTCTACCACAAGCGCTCAAAATTCCGGACTTTTCGATTATCTTTTGCCGGAGTTTGAAAAGGATTCCGGCATAAAAGTTGACGTTGTGGCGGTAGGAACAGGCGCCGCAATAGAGATAGGCAAACGCGGAGATGCGGATTTAATACTTGTTCATGCAAAAGAACTTGAACTTAAAGCCGTAGAAGAGGGATATTTTGTTGATAGACGCGATGTTATGTATAACGATTTTGTTATAATAGGCGAGCCGAATGATCCGGCAGAAATCAAAGAAGCAAAAACCGCAACCGAGGCTTTTGCCAAAATAGCGAAAAAACAGACGCCTTTTATATCAAGAGGAGATAAATCCGGCGCTCATACAAAAGAACTTTTTATATGGAAAGAAGCCGGCATTACTCCTGCGGGAAACAATTGGTATATGGAAGCGGGACAAGGGATGGCAAAAACCCAAAGAATCGCAAATGAAAAACAGGCATACACCCTTACGGACAGAGGAACATGGCTTGCGGTAAAAGATAATCTAAATATGAGCATTCTTTTTGAAGGCGACCCTATTCTTTTTAATCAATACGGCATAATGGCGGTAAATCCGAAAAAACATAAAAATGCAAAATATGATAAAGCCCTTGTTTTTATAAACTGGATTATTTCGGAAAAAGGACAAAAAACAATAGCGTCTTTTAAAGATAAAAACGGCAACCTGCTTTTCACTCCGAACTCAAAATAAATAATAATGTCAAATCCTTTTTTAAAAGCCGTAGAACTGATATTTTCTTTTGACAAGCAATTGTTTGATATAATTTTTTTATCTGTCAAAGTATCTGGCTTTGCGCTTATAATCGCCTCTGTTTTCGGAATTCCCATCGCGGTTTTTACAGCTTTTAAAAAATTTCCTTTAAAATCTCTTTTTATAAATATAATGAATACCTTCATGGGCGCGCCGCCTGTAGCGGTAGGATTGATATTTTATCTTTTGTTATCAAGAAGCGGAATGTTAGGTTTTCTCGGAATTCTTTATACTCCTTATGCTATGATCTTGGCTCAGACTTTTCTTGCATTTCCCATTATAGCATCTCTTTGTCATTCCGCAATAGTAGGAGTTGATCCTTTATTAAAACAGGCTTCTATAACCTTGGGCGCATCTCCTTTTACAACTGCCGCAACTATTATAAACGAAGCAAGATACGGTATAATGTCTGCCTTAATAGCAGCGTCCGGCAGACTCTTTGCAGAAGTCGGGGCAATATTAAT
The DNA here is from genome assembly GCA_019306065.1 of Deltaproteobacteria bacterium. GTDB lineage: Bacteria > Desulfobacterota > Desulfobacteria > Desulfobacterales > JAFDMD01 > JAFDMD01. The sequence continues at coordinate 11,073 of JAFDMF010000010.1, read as the reverse complement.
AGTAGGCGGAAATATAGCGGGGCTTACCAGAGTAATGACAACAGCCATTGCTCTTGAAACCGATAAAGGAGATTTCGAGCTTGCGGTAGCTCTTGGAATTATACTTATACTAATATCTTTTACCATAAATTTTTCTCTTAATATAATTCAAAAAAAAGGTAAAAAAGAACTTATATAAAACATGAAATTAACTGTTTCAAATATTTATAAAAATTATAATAATACAACGATTCTTAACAACTTAACCTACTCTTTTAAAAGCGATTCTATTTATGTAATAATGGGAGAAAACGGGGTTGGCAAATCTACTTTTTTAAGAATCTGCGCTCTTATAGAAAATCCGGATGCGGGCAAAATTATTTATTATAAACAGGATAAAGCATTAAAAAATGATATTGAAACAAGAAGAAGAATAACCCTTTTGCTGCCGAAAGTAGGAATATTTAATACCAGCGTATATAAAAACGCCGCTTACGGACTAAAAGTAAGGGGTATGGGAAAAAATAAAATTAAAGAAACGGCTTGCGAAGCTCTTGATTTCGTAGGTCTGCTTCATAAAAAGGATCAAAACGCCCTTACCCTTTCAAGCGGCGAGACTCAAAGGCTCGGAATTGCAAGAGCGCTCGCTTTTAAACCGGAATTTATATTTTTAGACGAGCCCACCGCATCGGTTGACTATAAAAATACAAAACTGATTGAAGGTATAATTAAAAAATTAAAAAAAACAACCGGCGCAACTATAATAATGACAACCCACGAAAAGGAACAAGCTATTCGGGTAGGCGATAAAATTCTTATAATAGAAGATACAAAAATTCGGAGTAGCATAGTAACAAAGGACAAATGAAAGATAAAACCGCATTATTAATAATAGATATGGTAAAAGATAACTTGGACGAAAATAATAATTTTCCGATAACTACTTTTGCAAAAAAAATAATACCCTCTATCAACCGATTAATAAAAGAGGTAAGAAAATCAAACGGACTGATCGTATTTCCTACCGATTCTTATACAGAGAAAGATTTTATATTCAAAGGCAAAATGAAACCGCATTCAATCCGCGGCACAAAAGGGGCGGAAGTAACAGAACTTTTGGATATGGAAAAAGAGGATCTTTGGCTTCCGAAACCAAAATTTTCGGCTTTTTTCGGCACGAATCTTAATCAATGGCTCAAAGAAAGAGGAGTAACTCGCTGCGCAATAGCAGGAATAGCCGCTCATTTTTGCGTCCTAACCACTGCTATGGATGCGATATGCTACGATTTCAAAACTATAATATTAAAAGACTGCACCGCCGCTTTTTCGGAAAGCATACACGAAAAAACGATTGAAATTTTTACAAAAAACCCGTTGTATCCGCTATTTAAAATTGCATCCGCAGACGAGCTTATACAAGAACTATAATACAAAACGGATAAAAGTAAAAGGGCTATTCGAAATATATGATTACAACATTAAACTCCGATTTCCAAATCTTTAACCATAAGATGTCCGTCTTTATTCTTCTTGGTTTTAAACCAGCCTTTTTTTTCAAACTCTTTTGCCAAAATATTCATTTTTTTATAACCGGTATTTTTAATTTTAAATGACTTATCTAATAGTCTCATTTTATTTGCAATACCGTTTAGCAAATGCTCTTCGCTCGGATCAAGCCTTATAACCACTTTAACAAAAAGTTCTTCGGCAATCTTATCTCTTGTTTTCTCGTCTTCGCCCTTCCGATTTTCTCCCGTATCTTTTGCTCCTAACGGGGTCAAATCTAGTTTACGTTCGCCTTGTTTCTTTATCAGCCGCGATGCCTTTGTATGCGGGATAACTATAATGTTATCTGTGCAATTCATAAAAATAGGCCTCTGTTCGTCTCCTTCCTGCGTAATCAACCAGACCTCCTTGCCATGTTTTCGTAAAATATCCATAATTACGGAAAAATCGGAATCCCTCGTTACAAAAACAAATCGGTCAATCGAGGGTTTTTCCAAATAAAGTTTTTCAAACGCATCAAGGCTAATAATCAGGTCGGCTCTGTTTTTTTTCCCTGTTACATGCGGAGCTTCTCGAATTTCAAAATTATAATTGACAAGCTGTTCTCGAACTTTTGATATTGCATGCGTATGTCCGCAGGCAAACTTAACGGCAAAAATGTATTCTTCGGAGTCTCCTTTATTTTCTTCCAAAATAATATCTTGAAGCATTGTATCCAAATCTAAAATTCCCGATACATTTTCAAGATCAATATACACGGCAATAAATCTTCTCATTTAAAACCTCTATTCTATTAAAAAAGCGCGATGTTTTTACACGTTTTTTTTTATTAACGGACTATAACTTTTTTGTTAAATTGATAAAGTTACTTCTTCCGAAACCAAGGGTTTTAAAAAAAGACAAAAGATCGGTAGAATCCCATTGAACCGACGAATATATATCGCAAATTTCCTTTTTTTTGCAATATTCAAATATATTTTCGGCAAGCTTTCTGCCTATGCCTTTTCCCATACATTTCGGATCAACTCCCATATCGGCGATCCAAGCGCTCTTTTTTAATCCGAAAACTCCCGTTAAAATATAACATATCATAAAACCGACAACCTGTTTTTCAATCTCCGCTACAAAAGCTAAAGAATTTCGGCTTATAGCCTGTTCTTTAATTGCGGCTTCAAAATCTTTCTTATCGGTTTCGTTGGTAATAGACGCATAAATAGCGCTTATCTTTTTTGCGTCCTCTTCTTTTAATCTTCTTATAACTATTGAATCCACAAAAATAATTCCTTGTATTAACAATTATCAATCGACTCTTATAATCTTTACATTATGCCCCACCCAGTTCGGCGGGAGATAAACCCTGCCGCTGTTTCCGCTAAGCTTAACATTCTTTTCGATCATCTCTTCTCCGTAAATTTCAAACTTTACTTTAGAAGTACTATAATCTGGCGGGACTAATTTTTTTTTTTTTATATATTCTTTTTCCATGTAAATCATTTCAATATAAAACCGTTAGCTAAAAGAACAAGGTAGGATTATATTACAGGCATTTGAAATATTAGCCTGCGCTTTGCAAATCCGTATAGTTGTAATTCAAAATAAAATAAAATTTAATATTTTTACAAAAAAAGAGTTGCTATTATCAAACTTTTTTTTTATATGAGAAAAAATAATTCTTGTAAAGAAATATAATTATAAAAAAGGGGGGTGCGAACAGTTTGCAACAAATAGAAGTTAGAGTCTTCGATAATGATGTTGAAAAGGCTTTGCGTATTCTGAAGAAAAAACTTCAAAATGACGGTCTTTTTAAACGGTTAAAACTCAAAAAAAGTTACGAAAAACCTAGCGAGAATAAACGTCGTAAAGAACGCGAAGCGGTTCGAAGACAAAGAATCGCGTCTTCCAGAAATAGACAATAGATTTTAATTAAATAGTTCCTGTAGAAACCGTTTTTATTTTTCTACGGGAACTAATTCGAAGCAAAAAAGCCAAAAGCCCGGCTGTTATAAGTCGGGCTTTTTATATATATAATATCCATTATAAATTCTAACCGAAATCTCGCAAATTAAAACGCTTTTATATTTTAAATCAAATATAAACAGATAAACATAAAAATATGAATTCCTCTATAACCTATGATAATTGTTTGGCATTAATGTATTCAATGAGAAGATTCGGCATAAAACTGGGGCTTGATTTAATTTCCGGAATATTAAAAGAGCTTCAAGAACCTCAAAACCGATATAAAACCGTCCATATAGCCGGAACAAACGGAAAAGGCTCAATAGCTTCGGGACTTTCTTCAATTCTTAAATGTGCAGGATATAAAATAGGACTATATACTTCTCCTCATCTGATAAAATTTAACGAAAGAATATCCGTAAATAGAACCAATATTTCAGACGAACAAGTAGTAAAAGCTTACAAAGCCGTAAAACGCTCTTGCCATGCGAATAGAGAACCGACTTTTTTTGAATTTTCTACGGCTATGGCATTTTACGAATTCGGACTCCAAAAAGTAGATGCCGCCATTATAGAAACAGGTATGGGCGGCAGGCTCGACGCTACCAACGTAATAACTCCGCAATTAAGCATAATATCCAACATATCCGTAGAACATAAAATGTATCTCGGCAGTACCATAGCAAAAATAGCGTATGAAAAAGGGGGAATAATAAAAAACAATACCCCTGTTATAACCGGAGCAAAACAAAAAAAAGCTATTTCGGTATTCGAAAAACTTGCCAAAGAAAAAAATGCCCCTTTGTATATATACGGAAAAAATTTTTCCGTAAGAAGAAATAAAAAAAAAGGAACCTTTAAATACTTCGGAACCGATAACAGCGTAATGGAAAACATAAAAACAAGCCTTATCGGAAATTATCAAACCGACAACGCCGCATTGGTAATAGCCGCATGCGAAATTTTGAATAAAAAAAATATATTTAAAATATCGCATAAGCATATAAAAGAAGGACTTGAAAAAAACAGATGGGAAGGAAGATTAGAACGAATATTTATAAACAAAAATATAAAATCCGAAAGTTCCAAAGTCGAAATAATATTAGACGGCGCTCATAATCTTGCCGCCGCAAAAAACCTCGCCGGTTTTTTAAAAGAGAATAATCATAAAAAAATAACCATGATAATCGGCATATTAGACGACAAACCTTATAAATCGATTTTAAAATCGCTGCTTTCCGTATCAGACAAAACAATATTTACTATGCCTGAAATCGAAAGAGCTATAAAGCCGGATATTCTTTTAAAAGAATATCAAAAAATCGCCGAAAAAAAACAAAAACCGCTTACAATCTCTTCCATAAAAGAAGCTTTGAAACATGCCATTAAAACCGCCGGAAACAATGAGCTTATATGTATATCCGGTTCGCTTTACACGGTAGGAGAAGCAAAAGCCGCTATACAAAATCTTAAAATAGATTATAGATTTTAAGGAAGATAGCTGCAAAGAATAAAAGGAAGCGGTTTTTGATTTTTTAATTGCAAATCTGTATCTCTCTTCCTTTATTATATTCATTGACAATATTAAATGGTTGCCGTAAAAATTGCTTAATTTTATTTAAGCTCAAGAACTAATAAAAGTTTAAACATATAGATATAATTCAAATAAAAGAATGAAAAATGAACACTGCAAACTTTCCCGAAAAAATAAGAGAATACCTTATACCGAAACCGGAAGGAAAATTAGTTTTCAGGTGCTTAAACTGCCAAAGCGTATATAATACCGACGAACTTTTTTATACATGCCCTAAATGCGGAGAGGTTCTGCTTATATACGACGAGAATTTCGACAGACTAAAAAATACCCCGTCTGCTTTATGGCACGATGTATTCGATTATAGAAAGATGCTTAATATCAAAGCGCTTAAAGGAATATATAGATATTATGAGTTTCTCGGCTCAATGATTCCGTTAGATTCTATAATATATCTCGGAGAAGGGCATACTCCGGTAATAGAAGCAAACTCATATATGCAAAATATAGCGCAAATACGCTTTTTCTTTAAAAACGACGGGCAAAACCCTAGCGCATCATTTAAAGACAGAGGAATGGCAAGCGCTTTCAGTTATATCAATTTTCTTATAAAAAAGGGCAAATTCAAAAATATACTTGCAATATGCGCCTCTACAGGAGACACATCCGCTGCGGCGGCATTATACGCCTCTTATATAGGGGACGCCGTAAAATCGGCTGTTTTGCTTCCTTATAAAAAAGTAACTCCGCAGCAGCTTTTGCAGCCATTGGGAAGCGGGGCAAAAGTATTCGAAATACCCGGCTTATTTGACGATTGTATGAAGGTAGTAGAAAATCTATCAAAAAATTACAATGTAGCGCTTCTTAATTCCAAAAATGCTTGGAGAATATTAGGGCAGGAATCTTACTCTTATGAAATAGCGCAGGAATTTAACTACAACCTAAAAAATAAAGTTGTTGTGATTCCGATAGGAAATGCAGGAAATATTACTGCGGTAATGAACGGCTTTATAAAATTTTACGAAGCGGGCATAATTGATAATCTTCCGAAAATAATAGGGGTTCAATCAGAACATGCCGACCCTGTATATAGATATTACGCTGAATCCGATCCTGTAAAACGCCGTTTTATACCTTTAAAAGCAAGGGCAAGCGTAGCCCAAGCCGCAATGATAGGAAATCCCGTATCTATGCCGAGAGTAATACATCTTGAAGCCCTTTATAATAAACTTGCGGGCAAACAAAAAGTATTTTTCGTCCAAACATCCGAACAAGATATTATAGACTGGCAGCTTATGGCAAACAGAAACGGACATATAGCATGCACACATGGCGGCGAAACGCTTGCAGGGCTTGTAAAAGCAAAAAAAGAAAAAATCGTAAACGAAACCGAAACCGCAATAATAGATTCTACTGCTCATGCTTTGAAATTTTCCGTTTTTACAGATACATACTTTCAAAACAATTTTTCAAAAGAATTTGAAATAACCCCAAAATCAGAGTTATGCAACGCCCCTATTCTTATAGAACCATCAACAGCTGCAGAAAACAGATTTGAAGAATTTGTGAAGGATATAAGCGATAAAATAGCTGCCAATCTGAAACTTAAAAAAAAACAATTTTATACATAAAAAGTAAAAAGCGAAACAAAATACCTTGGACAGCTCATAGCCAAATATAACTTTATGAAAAAAGCAACAGTTTCCGACATAATATCCGTAATGGAAAAAATAGCGCCTCAAAGTCTGGCAGAAAAATGGGACAATATAGGCTTACAGATCGGTTCTTCTTTTAATACTGTCCGAAAAATAAGAATAGCCCTTGATCCCTCTTTTTCGGTAATAAACAAAGCCTGTAAAGATAATATCGATCTGCTTATAGCGCATCACCCGTTTATATTTGCTCCTTTAAAACAAATAAGAGAAGACGCTGCGCCGGGCAAATCAATATATCGCGCCATAAAAAGCGATTTGGCGATATTTGTTGCCCATACCAATCTCGATAAAGTAAAAAACGGCTTGAACGACCTTCTTGCTAAAAAAATCGGTTTAACGGATATTAAAATATTCGGGCCAAAACAGGAAAGCGAATATGTAAAACTTGCATTCTTTGCCCCTGAAGACTTTGAAGAAAAACTTTTAAACCGCCTCTTTGAAATCTCCGATTTCCAAATAGGCAATTATTCATGCTGTTCCTTTAGAAACTATGGCGCAGGCACATTTATGCCGCATCAAAACGCTAAGCCTTTTATAGGAGAAACAGATAAAATCTCTCATGTAAAAGAGATTAAAATAGAAGCCATAATCGAAAAAAATAAAATCTCCAAAATTATTGCGGCTCTTAAATCCGCGCATCCTTACGAAGTAATGGCTTACGATATATATCCTTTATACACATCCTCTTCTGAAAACGGTTTAGCAAGACAAGGAAAATTCAATAAACCGGAAACCCTTGATAACCTTGCTCGCAAAATAAAAAAAAAACTTAAACTTTCTCATTTAAAATATTGCGGAAAAACCGATATAAAGGTAAATAAAGCCGCTATATGCGCGGGGAGCGGCTCCAGTTTGATGAAAAATTTTTTAAAATCGGACGCAGACGTATATATTACTGGAGATGTTCGATACCATGACGCAAAAGACGCCGAAAATAATGGACGAGGAATAATAGATATAGGACATTTCGGCTCGGAAATAATTATAACAAAAGAATTAACGCAAAGGCTTTCCAAACTACTTGCTCAAGCAGGATTCGATATAACCGTAGAAGCATGCGATTCGGAAAAAGAATCTTTTAAAACAATCGGATATGATAAATAAAATGAAAAATGAAATAAAAATGTTAATAGCTCTTCAATCCTTTGAAGATATAATATTTAATTTAACCGATTCATTAGAAAAAATACCGATTCAAATCAAAGCGCTTGAAGAGGAATTATCCGAAAATAAAAAAGAGGTCGAAAATATAGAAAACGGCATCGCTCAAACAAAAAAAATATATAATGAATTGGACGCGAAAATAAAAGATAATACAGAACGTATCAAGAAAAACGATATTAATCTTATGTCCGTAAAAACCAATAAAGAATATCATGCAATCTTAAAAGCTATAGAGAATCTTAAGCTTGCAAATTCGGATACGGAAGATAAAATGATCGCTTATCTGGATCAAATGGAAGACGAAAATAAAAAATTAAAAGCAAGCAAAGAAAAACTTGTCGAAGCAGTTAAAAAAGTCGAAAATAAAAAATTGGTTCTTGAAAAAGAGATGGAGCAAAAAAAAAAGGAGCTTAATAAAACCGTTGAAAAAAAGAATGCAAAACTTGCCAAAATTCCTTCCGATATACTTAACATATATAATAACGTAAAAAAAATAAAAAAAAATAGAGCGATAGTTCAAGCATTAGAAGGAATATGCAAAGGATGCAATCTTAATATTCCGATACAGGAGTATATAAAAATTCAAAAATCCGAATCAATAAAATTTTGTCCCAACTGCCATAGGATAATCTATTATAATACTTCGGAAAATACAGAGTAGTACAGATGATCGCCGGGCATACAAAATGCCGGGAGGAAAGTCCGAACACCAAAGAGCGGGACGCTCTATAACGTAGAGTCGCGGCGACGCGAAGGAAAGTGCAACAGAAAATATACCGCCAAAAACTCGGCAACGGGTTCTCGGTAAGGGTGAAATGGCGCGGTAAGAGCGCGCCGTTTTTCGGGCGACCGAAAAAGCTTTGTAAACCCCGTCCGGTGCAAGACCAAATAGGGAAGCGTTTTAAGGCTGCTCGTCTAGCTTCCGGGTAGGTCGCTTGAGGCGTCTGGCAACAGCCGCCCTAGATGAATGATCGTCAAATACAAAATTCGGCTTATGTGCTGCTCTGTATGTAATTTATAAACTTCGATATAATAATATAAACGGATAATGATTTTGAACATAGAAACAACAAAACAAGTAAAAACCAAAGGGGATATTATGCTCGAAAGAGCCGAAGATAACTTTTGGGCTTCTCAAGCATTTAATAAAGATATAAGCAAAGATTTATCTCTATTGGATAATGTTCAATTTATTTATGAATTATCGCTTGCGGAATTAGAGCTAAAAGCTTTTGGAGCGGATTTTGAAACAACAAATGGATTAAGAGAATTTACATTATTAAATAAGTCCGAAAAATTAAAAGAAACCATAAAAAAAAACCGCCTATTTTAAAACCGTTGATAATAAATTAACCGACTATTTTGATGTAATTAAAAAAAATCAAACTCGTTCCGTAAATCAATATTTAACACACTGGATTTATCCGTATAAAGGTAAGTTTCATCCTCAAATGATACGGGCTTTATTAAATATTATCGGTTTAAAAAAAGGAGATGCCGTATTCGAACCTTTTTCCGAAAGCGGAACTACCGCTCTTGAAGCTCAATTATTAGGAATCAACTTTTTAGGAATAGATATTTCTCCGCTTTGCGCAATTCAAGGAAGAGTAAAAACAGAATCTATTTATGTTTTGGATAATATAATAAAAATAAAAGGCAAAGTAATTGAGAACGTTATTGCCGGCGCAGAAGGAACAGAAAAAAATTATTATAAATTTATTGAAAGTCTATCGGACGACGAAAAAGTAAAAAACTTTTATAAACTGGCAAGGCTTGTCGCAATCAGCGACAAATCGAGAAGAAATAGAAATTTCGAGGCGTCATTTATGAAAAACATAAATATTATGATCGCTTCCGTTAAAGACTTGATCGAAATCAAAAAAAACTCAACCTTACATTAGGAAACGTTCAAATAGAAATCGGAGATGCAAGAAATATAAATTTACCCGATAATTCCGTTGACGGAATAATTACTTCCCCGCCCTATTCCATAGCCCTTGATTATGTTAAAAATGACGAGCATTCATTGGAAGACCTGGGTTTTAATGTTTCCGATATGAGAAATGAATTTATCGGAGTCAGAAGCGCAGGCAAAAGTAAAGTTGATTTTTATAATCAAGATATGAAAAAAGCATATTCCGAAATGTATAGAATACTTAAACCGAACAAATTCGCCGTTATTGTAATAGGAAATGCCACATATCAGAGTAAAGAGATAAAAACCGTTGAGTTTACAATAGATTATATGGAAAGCATCGGTTTCAAACTGTTTAAAAATATAAACAAAATCATTTTCGGTTTATATAATATTATGAAAAAAGAGAATATCTTAATTTTCAAAAAATAAATATGAATAACCCTGAATATACCGAAAAACTCGAAAATATAATAAAGCAAATGCTTCGTCCTTTGAAAGATATACCCTTTAATCTTGCAATTGAGGCAATGACGGGAAAAAAGGTTATTTCATTCGACATTTTAAAGGATGAGCATAAAGATGTTTTGGAATTATTAAAACAAGCCGCTTTAAAAGCGGGGACGGAAATTAATAAAAAAGGAATTGTAAGATCAAGACCCAACGAAGTGGGAAATGACATTGAGCATTTTATAAAAACCGCATTAAATTCGTTAGGGTTAAATGCAAAAATTCCTACGGGACCAAGCGGAAATAAAAAAGCTGTCGATTATCCCGATATAATTTTTCGGCATAGAAATAATCCCTACTATTTAGAATGTAAAACTTATAATATTAAAAATATAAATACTACTCTAAGAAGTTTCTATTTATCGCCGTCCAACGAATCCAAAGTTATATATGACGCCCCTCATCTTGTTTTATCTTTTGAAATTTATATTGCCGGCGAAAGCGAAAACAAAAATATATATAAATGTAAACATTACAAAATTTTATCAATAGAGGCTTTATCATTAGACGTTAAATATGAATTTAATTCGGATAATAAACGTATCTATTCCGGCAAAGACGGAACAATCATCCTATCCGAAGGTAAAATCGAATAAACGGACGGTAGTTATGAACAATAAAAATACAACAGAAGAAAACTTTGAAGGAGAAGAGACGCTCAGTCTTGAAGCAAGAGAAAACAAAAAAGCGACCGATGAAGAAAACGAAGAGATCTATCCTGATGCGGTAGTGAATATATCGCGCGAATCTTTTTCAGCCTTTCAGCTAAAAAGAAAACATGATCAAAAACC